>JAHFED010000061.1 GCA_023248635.1 Myxococcales bacterium | reverse complement strand
GGGCTCGACGCTCTGCGGTCTGCTTCGTTCGCTGTGACCAACTCACGAGAGGACTTTCACCTCCAAGTCAGCACCCATGCCGGGCGCACGGGGCCCCGCGTCCGGCTCCGCCGGCGCGGGGAGGTCTGCACCAGACCTCCCAGAAGAGCATCCCCGACGGCGATGAACGAGACCGCTCCGCGGTCGAAGTTCAGCGAGATCGGGGATTATCCGGCGAAGCCGAGCTGGAGCGCTTCATCCAATGATTTGACGCGCACCAGGGACATCCCTCGCAGCGTCGTCGTCGTCGTCCCTGCTGCGGGCACCAACGCCCGCTGGAAGCCCAGGCGGCTGGCTTCTTCGAGGCGCGACTCGACCCGCGGCACGCCGCGTATTTCGCCCGCCAGGCCGATCTCGCCAAAGCACACGAGATCGGGATCGATGGCCTTTCCCCGCAGCGATGAAGCCAGCGCCAGGGCCACGGCCAGATCGGCGGCGGGCTCATCGAGGGAGGCGCCGCCGGCGACGTTGACGAAGAGGTCCATGCCGAGCAGCGACAAGCCCGCGCGGCGTTCGAGCACCGCCGAGAGCAGCGCGACCCGGTTTTGATCGATGCCCGTGGTGGTGCGCCGTGGATTGCCGAAGGCGGTCTGCACACAGAGGGCCTGCACCTCGACCAAGAGAGCCCGGGTGCCTTCAAGGGTGGCGCAGACGACGCTGCCGGGTTGGCCGCGGGGACGCTCGGCCAGGAACAACGCCGATGGGTTGTCGACGGGGACCAGACCAGCACCCCTCATCTCGAACACCGCGAGCTCGTTGGTGCTGCCGAAGCGGTTCTTGGTGGCCCGCAAGATGCGGTGGGGACCGCCGCGGCTGGCCTCGAAGGAGAGCACGCAGTCGACCATGTGCTCGAGCGTTTTTGGACCCGCGAGCCCGCCGTCTTTGGTGACGTGACCCACCAAGAAAGTCGTGATGCCGCGTTGCTTCGCGAGCTCCATGCAGCGCGTGGTCACCTCGCGCACCTGGGAGACGGTGCCGGGGGCGCCACCGAGCTCGGGTGCATAGACGGTCTGCACCGAATCGATGATCAGCGCCGCCGGCTGCACGCGCTCGATCTCGCTGACGACGGCGCTGAGGTCGGTCTCGGCCAGGAGAAAAAGCTCGGGGTGCAACGCGCTCAGGCGCTCGGCCCGCAAGCGCGTCTGCTGCGTCGACTCTTCGGCCGACACATAGAGCGTGCGCATCCCCGACGACGACAGCTTGCGGGCCACCTCGAGCAGCAGCGTGCTCTTGCCGACGCCGGGTTCGCCGCCCACGAGCACGAGAGAACCCGGCACCAGCCCCCCTCCCAACACGCGATCGAGCTCACCGAGGCCGAGCTGACGGCGCGGCACATCCTTGAGATCGACGTCGGTGATGCGCACAGCGACCGCCGCCGGTCGGGTTTGTTGGGCGCTCTTGCCGCTCTTGTTGACGACGGCGGCGCGCTCCTCGACGAGGGACGACCACGCCGCGCATTGCGGACACTTGCCCATCCATTTGCGCTCAACGTGTCCGCACGTTTGGCAGACGAAGCGCGTCTCGACCTTGGCCATGCTGGACTCCTGCGGGCCTGTTGGGGTGTGGCACGGCCCAAAGTGCTTCCTGCTTTGCGCCGTTGGCACGGCCCAAAGTGCTTCCTGCTTTGCGCCGTTGGCACGGCCCAAAGTGCTTCCTGCTTTGAGCCGTTGGCACGGCCCAAAGTGCTTCCTGCTTTGCGCCGTTGGCACGGCCCAAACAGAAGCGACCCGGCCAACCGTGACGACGGCGGCGCGGGTCGCTCTGTGCTGGGCAGCCTCAGCGGATCGAAATCTTGCCGGATCGTTGGCGAATGAGATCGGCGCCTTTGACGACAGCCGAAGGAGCTGCAGGCTTCGATGCTTTCGCCGGTTTCTTCGGCGACTTCGCCGATTCAAGCACCTTTTTCAGCTTGGGAAAGCTCGCGTAGAACTCCTTCAGGATCTTGGCCGGCGGCAGCATGCCACTGGCGTTCTCCTCGAAGCATTGGCGGTACTGCGCCTGTGTCGGCGTCGGCGGCAGTGCGTATTTCTTGTTGATTTTTTTCAGACCCTGCTGGACATTATTGGGCAGGCTTGAAATGTCGGTCGAATGCGTTGCAATACACATCAGGAGAAATGGAACTGTCTCCTTGAGTTCAGCATCTGAAAACCGCGGACTCCCATCGGCTTTCTTGTCCTCGGCGAGCTTCTTGAGCATGTCGAATCCGGTCAGGGCCATTCTTTCCTCCGGTGAGAGGGTCCCAAGCCGAAGACTTGGGACCCCTCAAGACGCGAACATCAGCACTGCATGGGAGCTCAGAACCAGTCAGCAACCGCGCGGCCCCAGCGGCCCACCTTGTCCACGGCCCCGCTGGCGGCGTCGCCGATGTCGCTCGTCACGGTGTGAATGGAGCTGTTGTAGACGTAGCTGGCCGCTCCGGAGACGCCATCAGCCACTGCCCCACCAGCCCGCGACAAACCGTCGCCGACGTAGTGGCCCGCGTTGGCGATGGCTTGGCCCCCGTCGGCGAGGCTGAGCTGGCCGTCGCCGTTGACGTCGCCGGCGTGGACGACGTCCTTCTTGACCTCGCTGCCCCAAGCCGAAGCGCGATTCACCGCGGCGCTGCCAACAGCCCGGGCGCCGTCGACGACGTCTTTGGGGCTGGTGTTGTAGACGCGGCGGGCTCCGTCAGCGATGGCCTCGCCAGCGTGGTTGAGCTGCTGGCCAGCGGCGTCGTAGGTGCGCTCGATGGCGTCGCCGGCGCTGTGCAGCTTCTCACCGGCGTAGTCGGCGCCCGCCTGCAGCTGCTCGCCGGCGAAGTCGTAGCCGCGCTCCATCGCCTCGCCAGCCGCGTTCAGCTTCTGGCCGGCGTAGGCGGTGGTCTCGTCATAGGTGCGCTCGATCGCTTGGCCCGCGCTGTGGAGCTTCTCGCCCGCCGCCTGGACGGTGTGGTCGTAGGTGCGCTCGACGGCCTCGCCGGCGCTGTGCAGCTTCTCGCCGACGGCTTCGACGGCCTCCTTGGGGGTGGTGTTGTACAGCGCGTTGGCGGCGTGGCCCACGCCGTCGGCGAGCTCGCCCACCGCTCTTTCACCGGCGGCGACGGCCTCTTTGGGGGTGGTGTTGTAGAGGGCATTGACGGCGGCGGCGGCGCCGGCGGGAGCCTGGGGAGCCGCGGGGGCGGCACGGGTCAGCGCGGTGCCCGGCGCCGTGTTCGATGCCCCGGGCGTTCGGCCCGCGGCGAATTGGTCGACGACCGGCGCTTCAGCCTTCGACTTCGGCGGGGCGTTCAGCGCTTTGCGGGTTTCTGGTCCCACAACGCCAGGCGCAAGGCCGGGCTCTTTGATGCCGTTGGCGGTTTGGAAGGCGATGACCGCCTTTTTGGTCAGAGGGCCGAAGTCGCCGTCGACGTTGCCGCCTTTGGAGACGGTCTGGCCGTGGGCGATCAGGCGCGCTTGGATGTCGTTCACGTCGGCGTGCTTCGACGACCCCTGGCCGATGCCCTCGGCGCCTGCGGCAGGACGGGCGGAAGAGTTTGGGGCGGCGTCCTTGACTGAGCTGACCATGGGCGAGTCTCCTGCTTTCAGTGATGCCGTTGCGGAGGGGAGCGAGGGATCGTGCGCGCTCTGTGGATCGTGGCTGGCTCCCGGACCGGCATTCTATTCGACCGGAGCCAATTCTGGCGCGCGTGAGACGGTGGTCTTTCGGCGCCTGGCCGAGACTTGTTGCGGATAGAGATCCGTCGCTCAACCGATGCCCAGGGCGATGGCTTCGTCGACGGATTTGACGCGCATCAGGGTCAGGCCGCGGGCCGTCGACGTCGTCGTTCCTGTGCTGGGCACCAGGGCGCGGCTGAAGCCGAGGCGGGCTGCCTCTTCCAGGCGGGAGTCGACCCTGGAGACCGCGCGGATCTCACCGGCCAGCCCGATCTCGCCGAAGCAGACCAGGTCGGGGTCGATGGCCTGGCCGCGCAACGACGACGCCATCGCCAGCGCCACCGAGAGATCGGCCGCGGGTTCGTCGAGGGAGGCGCCGGCGGCGACGTTGACGAAGAGATCCATGCCCAACAACGAGAGGCCAGAGCGACCCTCGAGCACCGCTGAAAGCAGGGCGACGCGGTTGTGATCGATGCCGCTGCTGCTCCGACGCGGTGTGCCAAAAGACGTCTGCACGGCCAGCGCTTGGACTTCGACGAGGAGGGCCCGCGTCCCCTCCATCGTCGCGCACACGGCGCTGCCAGGGCGCCCGCGGGGACGTTCGGCAACGAACAAGGCCGAGGGATTGTCGACGGGGACGAGGCCGGCGGCCTGCATCTCGAACACCGCCAGCTCGCTGGTGTTGCCAAAGCGGTTCTTCGTCGCCCGCAGCACGCGGTGCGGGCCATGGCGGCTGGCTTCGAAGGACAAGACGCAGTCGACCATGTGCTCGAGGGTCTTGGGCCCCGCCAGTCCGCCGTCTTTGGTGGCGTGTCCGACGAGAAAGGTGGTGATGCCACGCTGCTTCGCCAGGTGCATGCAACGTGTGGTCACCTCGCGCACCTGGCTCGGCGTTCCCGGCGCGCCGCCCAGCTCCGAGACGCACACCGACTGCACCGAGTCGATGATCAGGGCCGCCGGCTGCACGCGATCAATCTCTTCGACGATGGCCCCGATGTCGGACTCGGCCTGCAGATAGAGGTCGTCGTGCAAGGCGTTGAGGCGCTCGGCACGCAAGCGCATTTGCGGGGTCGACTCTTCGGCGGAGACGTAGAGGGTGCGGGCACCCGACGACGACAAACGCCGGGCCACCTCCAGCAGCAGGGTGCTTTTGCCGACGCCGGGCTCGCCCGTGACCAGCACCAGGGAACCCGGCACCAGCCCGCCGCCCAGCACGCGATCGAGCTCGCCCAGGCGACGGAGGGCCTCGCGGTGCTGCACCCCCAGCTGCCGACGAGGAAGCTCGCTGAGATCGACGTCGGTAATCCGCACCGCGCGCGACGGCGACGGCGACGGCTGGGCCAAGCGCAGCCCGTTGTTGATGATCGCCGCCCGCTGCTCGACCAGCGAGGTCCCACCGCACTGGGGGCACTTGCCCAGGGACTTGCGCTCGACGTGGCCACAGCCCTGGCACACCGAGCGCGTCGCGATCTTCGACATGGCAGCACCTCCCCGACCCCGCAGCCCTATCTCTCGCTTGGCGCAGCGCGCAACAGCCTCGCGGTGACGTCGACAGCGGCGGCTGCGCAAGAGGTCGAAAAGGCTCTAGAAGAGCATTGTGCCCGCCGCCGATCCCGCCTTCGATTCTGCGCAGACCGCCATCGATGCCGATCGGGCGAGCGACCCGATCGACGAAGAAGAAGACGACCGCGACGTCGGCGACGCAGGGGATCTGCGTGGCTTTCCGCGGGTCTTGCCCACGATCTGGCCCGCGCCGCCATCGTGGGCGACGGTGTTTGGTCGAACGGCACCGCTGGAGTGCGAGCTTGGCTTTGGTCGTCCGCATTTTCTGCTCGAGCGGGCCGCCGAAGTCAGCGATCACGACATCGTCGGCATCGAATGGAAGGGCCGGTGGCCCCGCGCGGTGTGGAAGAAACAGCAGCAGGGACTGTATCCAAATGTCCGCGCACTGCACGGCAATGCCTGGCTCTTGTTTGGCGCTCTTTTTGCGCCGTCGTCGTTGAGCTTGATTGTTTTGAATTTTCCAGATCCGTGGTGGAAGAGTAAGCATCAAAAACGTCGAATCTTGAGCGATACTTTCGCTCGGCTGCTGGCGTCGCGACTGCGCGTGGGGGGCACGATCTTGATCCAGACCGACGTCGCATCCCTGCTCGAGGAGTATCTGGTCCGGCTCGAAGCCCAGATCGAGGGCGCCACCCTCAAAAACCCCGCTGGTCCCTTTCGCCTCGCCCGCAAGAAGCCGCTGCAGGCGTCGTCGCACCGCGAGAAACGCTGCCGCAGCGACGGAGTACCCATCTTTCGCGCCGTCGTTGAACGAACGTCGTAGAAACCAGCCCCATGCGCGCCGCTCTCCTGGTCTTGGCTGTGGTCTTTCTGGCTGGCTGCAGCACGCCTGCCCCAGTCCCGGCCAAAGGCGCGGCTGCGACGACGACGGATTCGGGTCGGCGCGTCGATCTGCACATCGTGTTCACGGCGGACGAGCACGGCTGGGTGTTGCCCTGGAAGGACAAGGCCGCTGGACAGATGCGCGGGGGAGTTCACTCCCTTGCAGCAACGCTGCACGCTGAGGGCTACCACCAGGGCGCCGCGGGATGGGTGCTGCTGTCGGCGGGGGACATGTGGACCGGTCCCTACGAGAGCACGGTGCTCGAGGGCGCTCCGATGGCCGCCACCATGAAACACCTGGGCTACTCCGCCGCCGCTGTCGGCAACCACGAGTTCGACTTCGGCACGCGGGTGTTGGCGGAGCGACAGCGGGGCGCGGGCTTTCCCTTCTTGGCGAGCAACGTGATCGAGACCAACACAGGCAAGCTGCCGGCGTGGGCCAAGCCCTTCACCATCGTCGAGGTCCCCGTCGACGGCGGCGGCAGCATCAGGGTCGGGGTGCTCGGCCTTGGCTGCGTCGAATCACCCGTGACTGCGGATGTGCGGCACATGGCGGGCTTGCAGTTTCTGCCCTACGCCAAGGCGCTGAAGCGCTGGCTGCCGGAGCTCGAGGCCAACAAGCCCGACGTCGTCGTCGTCATCGCCCACGATGCCATTTCCGCCCTCGAGCCGCTGGTGCCGATCCTGCGGGCTCACCACGTGCGCGCGCTGGCCGCCGGACACGAGCACCGCAGCGGCATCGTCATCGCCGACAACGACAACGCCGACGCCGACGACGACGTCATCATTTGCAACGCCGGTCCTTATTTGCGGAGCTTCTGTCGCCTCGACCTCAGCTTCGACGCCGGCGCTCTCGTCTCGCACCAGCAAAAAATCGTGCAGGTGGAGCGACCCATCGACGCTGCTCCCTTGGTCTTTGATGCCCGGCTGAAGGAAATCGTGGACCAGGCCGAAGAGAGCGCGGCCCGGATCGGTGGCGAAGTCCTCGTCGACAACAAGCAGAAGCTCGGCCGCGGCCGCGATGGATCCTTGGGTCAGCTCGTCGTCGACGCTTGGCTCGAAGCGCTGCCCTATGCCCAGGTGGCACTCACCAACGCCGGCGGCTTGCGCCAGGACATCGAGCAGGGTCCCCTGCGCTTGCGCGACGTCGTCTCGGCCCTTCCATTCAATAACTATCTGCTGGTCGTAGACATGACCGGCGCGGAGCTCAAGCAAGTGCTCGGCAACCCCGAGTCCGTCGTCGGCGGGCTGACCTTCCACTTCCACGACGAGCACGCGAGCACGCGCGTGGTGACCCGTTTGGTCGACGCCCAAGGCCAGGACATCGCCGACACCCAGCAGGTGAAGGTGATCATCAACGACTTCATGTTCCGCGGCGGCGACAAATATCGCTTCGAAGACCGCGAGCCCGAAGAGACCGCCGTCGACTGGCGCGAGCCCATTTTCCGTCTGCTGCGCGACATGGGCCAAAAAGGTCTCGCGTTGGATCGCGCGGCCGTGAACCGCGGTCTGCGCGACTAATCCCAGAGATCAGTTGAATCTGCATCTTCGGGAGCGGAGCGACCACGGATGGGGAGGGCCCCGTCGGCGACTTGCTCGACGACGGGAGGGGGCGCAGCCCCCTTTGAAACACAATCCCTGGGTTCAGTTGAGTGCAAACTCAACTGAATCCAGGGACTAGGTTCAAGCCGCGCCAGCGTCTTGAAGTTCTGCTGGTTCAAGACGCTCGCGCGTCAGCTCATCCCCGATCTCGCTGAACTTCGACCGCGGAGCGGTCTCGTTCATCTCCCTCGGGGATGCTCTTCTGGGAGGTCTGGTGCAGACCTCCCCCCGCGCCGGCGGAGCCGGACGCGGGGCCCCCCACCAACTCCGCGTTCCGCGGGCGCGCTTCACGCGCATCATCCCGCGTCTTTCCAATTCAGAACGCGGTCGAACATCAAGCGGACGCGGGATCAGTCAGCGGCTCGCGAGGATCTTGGCGACGGCGGCGGCTTCGCAACCGAGGGCGGCGCCGACGTCGGACAGGGCTCTGACTTCTTCGGGCGCCAGGGGTCCGTCGATGAAGGCGAGGGCGTGGGCGAGCTGCAACACCTTGGTGGCCGTCTCGGTGGGCAAGCGGGGCCCGGTGCGCAGCTCGGCCACCGCGGTGCGGCGGATCTCGGCGGGGTCGGTCTTGGCGGCGTGCAAGAGCTGACTCACACCGATTTCCATTTCGGATTCCGCCAACACCGAGAGCACGAATTCTTCTTCTTCGTGCACCAGCGCCTTGTCGGCGACGGCGACGTAGACGAGGACGAGGACGAAGCGCGCCAGCTCGTCGCGGTTCTTCAACAACGTCGTCACCGACACTGGCTCGGTGCTTTGCAGCACTTCAGCGATGAGATCGTCGACGGCTTCGAAGCCCTTGGCCCCGGCTCCTTGGCGGTGACGCAGGGCCAAGATGTCGAGGGCGATGAGCTCGAGTCCCTTGAAGCGAATGGGCACCAGGGGGTGGGTGCCGATCCAAGCCCGGGGATCGTAGGTCGACGTCGCCAAACGCTGGATGGCGTCGAATTGCTGCTGAAAGGACTGGATGACGGCGTCGATGCGATCCACCGAGAGTCCGCTCGAGAGCTTGAAGAAACCCGACGCCGCCGACGAAAGGTCGCCGCTGCACAGCAGGCCCACGCGATCCGCTGAGATCTCCGAAGCCCGTGACCATTGAAAGAGATCTTGGGCGAGGAGGTAGCTCACCCCAGTCTCGGCCGCGAGGATGGCCCGCACCGGGATCTGCATGTGCTCGAACATGACGTGCCCGAGCTCGTGGCCGATCACGAAGGCGACCTCGGTGCGAGAAAAGTCCTTGATGATGGCCGAGGAGATGACGATGTCGAAGCGCTGGCCGATGGCGCAGACCGACGCGTTGTAGTCGCTCTGTTGTTGGATGAAGAGATCGCCTTCGAGGCCGCCGCCGACCATGTGCAAACACTGCTGGTACAGCTGGTAGAGGTCGGGGATGAGCCCCGGCGTAATTTTCACCGCGTTGCCTAGAAGGCTGCGCGCCCGCGAGGTGAAGTTGAGCTTGCTCGCGCCCGGGTTGGACGCCGCCTGCACCCGCGGATCTTTCAACAAACGTTGGGCGAGGTTGCGCTCGAACTTGAACCGCAGGCTGTCGAGTCGAGACGGCAACATGGAGACTCCGGGCGAGCCTCGGTCCTAGCGCAGCCAACGCTCGACGACATTCGCCGCACACACGCCCGCATCACTGCGGATCAGGCTCGACGTCACCCGGGGCTGACGGGCCGGGCGCCGCGCAGGTGGTCGACGGCTTTGTCGAGGCCATCGAGGGTGAGCTCGAACATGGGAAAGACGTGGCGAATCGCCTTCACCGTCGGCGCGTTCCAAATGAGCTGGTGCTCGGGGTTCATCCAGGCCTGGGCCTTGGTCTTTTCGGCGAAGCGCTTGAGCCAATCGAGGCCGGCCGTGCGGGGCTGGGAATAGGAAAAATAGCTGCCGTCCTGGGTCAATTCATAGGGCGACATCCAGGCATCGCCGACGAAGACGACGCTCCAGCTGCGATCGATGGCAGCGAGGACGTCGCGGGTGGGGATGCCTTCGTAGCGCTCGATGTTGGTGTAGAGTTTTTCGTAAACACAGTTGTGAAAATAATAGCTTTTGAACGCACTGAAATGCGAGGAATGGTGGGCCGCCGAAAAAAGCTGCTCGGAGAGTTGGGCGAAGGGATCCATCGAGCCGCCGACGTCCATGAGCAGCAGCAGCTTCACGCGGTTTTTTTTCGGCGGCGCAAAGACCAACTCGATGTCGGCGGTCTTGCCCGAGCGGTCGATGCTGGCGTCGAGGTCGAGCTCCTCGGGGCCGGTGTCTCGGGCCAGCTTGCGCAGCTTGCGCAGGGCGACGCCGATCTGACGGGTGTCGAGCACGCGATCGCTGCGCAGATTCTGGAAACGCCGTTCGGAGGCGACGCCGACGGCTGTTCGTCCACCACCCCCAGCGGTGCCGATGCGCACGCCCTGGGGATTCTGGCCGCCCTGACCAAAGGGTGAGGTGCCGCCGGTGCCGATGAAGCGGTTGCCGCCGTCGTGGCGCTCCTTCTGTTCCTGCAGGCGCTTTTGGAGCTCCTCTCGCAAGGTCTCGAGGTCCATCGCCGTCATCAGCGCTTTTTCCTCTTCGCTGAGCTCGCGCAGGGGGATGGGCTCGCTCAACCACGAGAGCAGCTCGTCTGAGATCTCGATGGTGCTCTCGACGCTCCCGAAGGCCATAGCGAAGGCGCGGTCGAAGGCGTCGTATTGGCCCTCGCGCTTCACCAGCAGCGCGCGGGACAAATTGTAGAAGGTCTGCAAGCTCGCGCGATCGAACCCGCGCACCAGTGCCGCCACGAGCGTTAGCCACTCCGTCGTCGACACCTTGATGCCGTGAGCACGCAGCTGGTGAAAGAAAGACAGAAACATAGATCCTTCGTCGTCGAAGTCACAATCATCAACACTACATCTTTAATCCGCGAGTGGTGTTGTCGCGCATATTGATGAGCTGTTGCACGTCGGACTCCTTCTTGAGGAGCAGGCCTATGAAGGGGATCTCACCGGCGATTTTCTCGACGGCAACGCCGGTGTGCTTCAGCGCGGCGATCCAATCGATGAGCTCGGAGGTGCTGGGACGTTTGCGCAGATCGGGTTGCTTGCGAAGCCAATAAAATCGCGTCAACGCTGTCGATAACAGCTTCTCTTCGAGCTGGGGGTGGTGAACCGCTACAATCTGGCGCATCTGGGATTCGTCGGGAAATGTAATGTAATGAAAAACACAACGCCGCAGGAAGGCGTCGGGGAGCTCTTTTTCGTTGTTGGAGGTGATGATGACCACTGGGCGCTTCTTGGCCGTGTGGCTCTCGCCGGTTTCGTCGACGGAGAAGGACATGCGATCGAGCTCGTGCAGCAGGTCGTTGGGAAACTCGAGATCGGCCTTGTCGACCTCGTCGATCAGCAGCACCACGCGCTCGTCTGACAGTAATGACCTGCCCAGTGGTCCGTATTTGATGTAGCGTCGAATGTCTCTGATGTCGCCGTCGCCGAAGCGGGCATCGTTGAGGCGGGCGATGGTGTCGTAGACGTAGAGGCCATCGCGGGCCTTCGACGTCGACTTGATGTTCCACGAGAGCAACGAGAGCCGGAGGGATTCGGCGACGGCTTCGGCGAGGCGGGTCTTGCCGGTGCCGGGCTCACCCTTGAGCAAGAGCGGTTTCTCGAGGGCGACGGCGACGTTGACGGCGTCGCGCAGATCGGCCGAAGCAAGGTAGCCAGCGGTGCCCTGAAAAGTCTGATCGGACATGGGGGCAGTGTGTCCGTCGACGACGTCGTCCGCAAGGCGCTACTCCGCTGCTTGCTCCACCAGGGGCGGCTGGGCTTCTCGGTTGGTCGCGCGCTCGAGGACGCGATCGATGTGCACGATCCCTTGCTGGTTGACGACGACGCGGAAACGGGCCGTCACCTGGTCGCCGCTTTTTTCCTCGGTGGCCTCGGCGATGAGATTCAAGTGATAGACGCGCGGCATCTCGGCGCGCGCGAAGCTGCCCGTCTCAGGCTCATAGTAGGCGACGTCGTCGACGGGGTCGTCAAGCCTCTTGAGGATTTCGTCGAGGGACAAGCGAAAGAGCTCTTGCACGCCGAAGCCTTCGGGCACCGGGGTCTGATCGGCCTCGAAGGTGACGCGACGGTGCACCAAGAGAATGTGCTCGAGGTCGGCGACGCCGCGCACGGTGCGCACGCTCTGGCGCAGGCCGGCAATGGGCTTGGGCACCTCGGTGTCCTTCACCCAACGCGCGATCTCGGCCGCCCGTCCGCCGATTTTGCCGAGGCCCGCACAAGAGAGGGCGTCGCCGACGATGCGTTCGTTGTGGTCCCACTTGAGCAACTTGCGAGTCAGTACCGCGCGCGTCCACTCCTTCATGCGGTCCTTCAAGATGTACGCAAACACGGCCGCCGCAAAGAGCAGCACCGATTGCGACGACGACAAACCACCAGAGAAGAGCTGCACCTGCGCGAGCAGGGCCCAGGTGGCAGCCAGACCAGCGGCGACGGCAGCGGCGCTGTTGCGCCAGAAGGGATCGCTCTTGTTGGCGCGCGTGTCGACATAGAGCGCGCGCTGCATCTCCTTTTTGAGCACCCCGAGTCGGTAGGTGAAGTACTCGTTGCTCCGCCCGCTGCTGCGAGCGTCGTGCTCGAGATTGGCGCCCAGCGACCCCGAAGGGATGGGAAAGCCCTGCTCCCGACGTCGACGGTGCACGGCTTCGGCGGCGCGGGCGACGTTGAGTCTCATCTTGACGGCGGCGCCCGATCCATCGCGCAGGGCGGGAGCGGCATCGACGACGTGAGCCAATTCGGCCAAGCGTTCATCGACGACGGCGGAGGCGAATTCTTCGGCGAAGGCGAGCGCGGGCAAGAGCGAAGGCGCCACGGTTCGATAGGCCCGGGCCTTGGCCCTCACCCGGCGCACGGCGCCCAGGGCGCGCAACACATCGGTGCAGCAGGCATCAACGCCGCGGACCAGGGCACCCTTGTCGTCGGCGACGTCGACGTCGTGGATGCGCGCGATCAAGGCGCGGGTGGTGGTGGTGACGGCATCGACGAGCTCAGCACCCAGGGTCTTTGCCAGGGTGTCGAGAGCCTGGGCGGTGGGGGCGGCGTCTTCGACGAGCATGGGCAGTTGGCGACGCAAGATGGCGGCGGGATTGGTGGGGTGCTCGAGGTCGGCGAAGTCTTTGAGGCGCAGAGAGGGCGCGTGCAGCCGCATGTAGGTGTGGGCGTCTTGGTAGAAGGCCTCGACGCTCCAACTTTGGGGAGAGATGCCGAAGCCGCGCGGAAAATAGAGCCAGATGCGCGTCTCGTAGCTGGTCTCTTCGTTCTTCTTGTGGGGGAGGGCAAAAAGCTGACGCACCTCGAGGGTGCGACGATCGCGGGCCGCGACGTCGAGCTTCCTCCTCACCGATCCCTCACGCGCGCGGCAACCACAGCCGGGCCCCCTTGTCATCGATGACGAGGTCACCGCCCAGGGGCGAGATCAGTGGCCGCACGACGTCGACGAGGGCCCGATCGGGCTCGGCATCGAGGGTCAGCCTCACACGCGTGGGCTCCACATGAACGACCACGGCCAAGATGTCGCTCTTGCCCGCCAGGCTCTTGGCGCAGGCCTCGAAGGTGAGGGCCAGGGCCCGGGCCAGGCGACCGTCGACGTCGGCAACCAGCACGCCCGGGCTGTCGTCGACCTCGATCATCATGCCGGGGGCATGCACGCGGCTGCGGGCATCGGCCAAGACGAGGTCGAAGGCCCGGGGCTCGATCAAGGTCACCGGCGGCAGCGTCGTCGTTGTCACCTCTTGCAGCTCGTGCCCGAGGATCACGGTCAAGGGTGCTGCTCCGGGGCGCTTGAGCACATGCACCAAGGCCTCGAAGCGAACGCCGTCGTCGACTTGCAGCACACACGGCTCGGGGTCGCCGTCGGCCTCGGCCTCTTCGAGAGCTCGACGAAAGCGTCCGCTTTGGGTCAGCTCCTGCACTTTGCGGCGCGCGCTCACGCCTTCGACGCGGAAGGCGCGCCGGGCGGGGCCGTTGATGGCCAGCAGCTCGTTCTTCTGATCTGGGCCCGGTTCGACGACGACACAGGGCACGGGCAGCGCGTCGACCAGCTGGGCCAAGAGCGCATCGCCCGAGCCGGCGTTGGCCAAACGGCGGCGGAGATCGGCGGCCATCTGATCGAGGGCGCGCGCGGCGTCGCCGACCTCGTCGTCGGTGTGGATGCTGG
Source organism: Myxococcales bacterium (assembly GCA_023248635.1). GTDB lineage: Bacteria > Myxococcota > UBA727 > UBA727 > VGSZ01 > VGSZ01. The sequence goes on along the minus strand of JAHFED010000061.1, from coordinate 22,048 downwards.
CCCGCGCCGCGAGGTCACCGCCCGCCATCGCTTGGGCGGTTGCTGTGAGGCGCTGCAGCGGCCGCAGGAAGAGCACGGCCGAGAGCAACGACAGCAAGAACGCCACCGAGACCGCGATGGCCTGCACGTTTCTGGCGAAGCGCCGCAGCGCACCGGCGGCTTCGACGACGTCGGAGACGCTCTCGGCCAACCGCAGCACAGGGCCATCCTTCACGAGCAGGGTTGCAGCGTAAAGGGTGTCTTTGCCGGTGGACTCCGAGAAGCGGCGGGCCACGGCGACGTCGACAAGGGGCCGGGCGGCCATGGCTTGGCGCACCTCGGGTCGGGTCAAGTGGTTCGCCGTCGTCGTCGACTCGCTGTCGAAGAGGACTTCGCCGGTGGGCGAAATCAAGGTGAGTCGCTGGCGGAGCACGCTGGAGATGGTGCGGGTGCGCGTGATCAGGGTGTCGTCGTCGTAGGGCAGCAAGCCGGCACCAGCACGCCGGGCGCCCTCGCGCAGGTGGTCCTCGGTCAGCGTGAGCAGATCGGTCTGCAGCTCGCTGCGCACATAAAGGAAGGTGGGGACAGCGCCGGCGGCGACGACGACGAGATAAGAGATCAGCAATTTCGCGGGCAGCGGCAGCCGGGGCAGTCGACGTCGGGACGGGTCGTCCATTGCCGCTCAGCCTACGCCGCTTCGGACTTGGCCGCCCGGCCTGGGGCGGTGGATGCCGTGTCAGGGAGAAGCGCCCCCGGAACGACCGGGGGGACCGTCGTGAATCACCCTGCCGTCCTTGAGCTGGATGACCCGGTGGCAGACGCGGGCGACATCGGGCTCGTGGGTCACGATCAGCACCGTGCGCCCGTGTTGGCGGTTCAGATCCACCAGGAGGGCGAGGATCTCCTGCGAGGTCCGCGAGTCCAGGTTGCCGGTGGGTTCGTCGGCGAGGATCATGCTCGGTTCGTGCACCAAGGCGCGGGCGATGGCGACGCGCTGGCGCTGTCCCCCCGAGAGCTCGGTGGGCTTGTGGTGCATGCGATCGCCCAGCCCGACGGTGCGCAAGGCCTCGGCGGCGCGGCGCAAGCGTTCGGGCTTTTTCACCGCCCCGCCCGCAGCCACGGGTCCCCGGCGATAGATGAGGGGCAGGGTCACGTTCTCCAGAGCGCTCTGCCGGGGCAGCAGGTGAAAACTCTGAAAGACGAAGCCGATCAAACGGCCGCGGACTTCGGCGAGGTCGTCGTCGTCGAGCTCTTGCACGGGAATGCCGGCCAAGCGGTAGCTGCCCGACGTCGGCGAATCCAAACAGCCGAGCAAGTTCATCAAGGTCGATTTGCCCGAACCCGATTGGCCGATGATGGCCACCAGCTCCCCCGAGCGGATGGTCAGGCCGACGTCGTCGAGGGCGCGCACCACCTCGCCCCCCATCTGATAGGTCTTGGTCAACGCGCTGATCTCGATGAGCGCGGGCTCGACCACACTCTCGGCAACGCCGTCGACGCGCGCTTCGCCAGCACCAGCGACGAGGGCGGTGCTCATTTCGCTTTTTCTTTGTCGTCTTTCGCAGCGACCAGCTCGGTGATCTTGTCGCCGTCCTTCAGCGCCTTCAGTGCTCGAAAGGGACCCAGCACCACCCGATCCCCGGCGGCCAACCCCTGCAAGACCGCGATGGCATCGCCTTCGGAAGGTCCAAGCTTCACCGGCGTCTGCTTGGCCACCAACGTGTCGGTGCCCAAGCCGCCGGCGTGGCTGGAAGACGGGCCGCCGTCGACGACGAAGACGCGATCGGGGGTGATGCTGCCGTCTTCTTCCTTCTTCTGCTCGAGCACCGCCGACAAGGGCACGGTCACGGTGTCGTCCAAGTGCTCGACTTCGATCTCGGCGGTCGCGCTCATGCCGGGCCGCAAGAGCTCTTGCGGTGCGGGCAACAGCGGCGCTGCTCCTTCGAGCGCTGGCGGGCCGGTCGGCGCGCTCTTGGCTTCAGGCGCGCCCGCGCCGGAAGCAGTCAGCACTTCAGGCGCGCCCGCGCCGGAAGCAGTCAGCACTTCAGGCGCGCCCGCGCCGGAAGCAGTCGGCACTTTGGCGGTGTTCTCGCGCGGAAGGCGGGTGCCGCTGATCTTGACGTCGACGACGAAGAGCACCGCGCCCATTACATCGCGACCCATGAGGCCCACCCGTTCGACGACGCCGTCGAATTCGGCGTCCTTGATGCCCTGGGCTTTCACGATGGCCTTTTGTCCGGCGTGCACCCGCGACACGTCGAGCTCGTCAACGTCGAGGCGCACCAGCAGCTCGCTGAGATCGGCGATGACCACGGGTGCGGAGGCTCCGCCAATGCCCAGTCCCAGAGCGGCGTCGGGCGAGGCCGACAAGCCCGTGCTCGAGCTGACCACACGACCGACCTCGACGCCGACGGCCACCACGGTGCCGGATTGAGGGGCCTGCACCTTGGCGCGGCGCAGGGCGTCTTTGCTGCGGTTGAGATCCACGCGGGTGCGCTCGATGTTGGCCTGGGCTTGGCTCTTTTCGGCCTGGGCGCTGGCCACGCGGCTCTCGTCGAGCTTGAGGGTGTCGTCGGGGAGCACGTTTTGCCCGGCCAAGCGGGTGTCGCGCACCAAAGCGCGCTCAGCCTCGCGAACGCCGACATCGGCGCGGGCCAACACGGCCTCCGCCGCCGTCAACGACGCCCCGATCTGTTCCACCGCGCTGCGCAACTGCTCGCCATCGAGGGCAAAGAGCACATCGCCCGTCTTCACCCTGTCGCCGATCTCGACGTTGACGGCGGCGACGCGGCCGGCGACCTCGGAGGAGACGTCGACCTGCGTCTTCGCCTTCACCTTGCCCTGGGCCAACACCCGGCTGGTCACCCCGCGCTGCTCAGCCTTTTGGATGTGCACCTCGACCGAGGCCTCGCTGCCACCGCGCACCAGGGTCGCCACGCCGATGACGACGGCGACGAGGACGAGGAACGCCCCGAGCTTCTTCATGCGTCGACGACCCGCTCGGTGTCGAGCTCCAAAGCGGGCAGGATGACGACGACGCTGCTGTGCACGCGCGCACCATACAGCGCCCGCGAGCTGTTAGCGTCGCCCATGATCGTCTTCGTCGTCGCCCTGCTCGTGGCCCAAGATCCCGCTGCCGCGCCTCTGGTCGTCGACGGAGCCGGCGACGGCGAAGCGCTTGTGACCAATGCCTCCCCCCGGGCGCCCTGCCCCGACGTGGTTGCGCTGGGCGAGGAGCTTGCCTACCGGCACACCCACGCGGTGCTCGAGGCCTATGCCGGACAGGGACGGCTCGAGCGGGCAGCGACGGCGGTGGGCGCCGGCGCTCTCTCGGCGGCCCTGATCGCCGCCAGCATCGCCTACGTCGCCGTTGGCAACGTCGACATCCAACTCTCCAAGATCGACGCCGAAGACACCAAGCTCGCGGGTTACGTCGCCGGCGGCGCAGCTGTGATCCCCGCGGCCGTCATGGTCAGCCAGCTCGTGCTCACCTCAGACGAAGAGCAGCGCTTGGATGCCTTCGAGGTGCCAGCGCCCACCAGCGCCGATCGGCGCGACCGCGTCCACGAAGCCCAGCGCTCCTTGCGGGCCGCGTCGCCGTCTTGGGGGCCTATCGTCGGCGGCAGCGTCCTCATCGGAGGTGCCTTCGCCAGCGCCGGCATCGGCGGCTACTTCATCTTGCTGCCCCATCTGCCCAACCCCCGCGGCATCGTCACCCACGGGACCGGGGCCGAGCTCATCGGCGCCGGGGTCGCAGCCCTCGGCATCGGACTCGTGCTGATCGCGACCAGCGGAACAACGGCACCGGGACAGCTCGAGCTGCTCACCGAAGAACCCGCGTCGTCGTCGTCGTCGTCGGCAGCCCTCAGATAGGCGCCTGATCCCCGATCTCGCTGAACTTCGTTCACCGAGGTCGGAGATGTTCTTCCTGGAGGGTCTGATGCAGACCCTCCCCACGCCGGCGAAGCCGGACGGTGGGGCCCCACCCAACTTCGCTTCGCGCGCGCTCCCCGCGCCTGAGCGAACTTCAACTGGACTTGGATGAGATCGCGCAGCAGCGTCCTACTTCTTTTTCTGCAGCTCAGCGTCGACCGCCTTGAGGCGCTTGGTCCACTCGGGCTCGTCGCTTTTGATCTTGAGGGCGGCCTGCAGGGACTTCTGCGCCTCTTTCAGCTTGCCCTGGCGGGCATAGACCTCGGCAAGCAGCGCGTGTCCCGTCGCGTACTTGGGATCCACCTGCAAGGTCGCCAACAGCAGGCTCTCGGCCCTTTTGTCGTCGCTGCCGAGGCGCGCGAGCGAGGATCCCAAGGCCGCCTTGGCCCGCAGGTGCCCCGACTCCACCTGCAGCACCCGGTTGAAGCGGACGACGGCGCCGGCGTCGTCGTGCTCTTGCTGTAGCAACAACCCGAGCTGAAAGAGCGACGGCACATGGGTCTCGTCGCTCTCGAGGGCTTCGAGCCAGGTTTTCTTTGCCTGCTTCAGGTTGCCGAGGCCGGCTTCGGCGGTTCCCAAGACAAAGAGGGCGTCGGGACTGTCGGGGGACATCTCGACGGCGCGGGCGGCATGCTCACGGGCTTCGGGGAAGCGGCCCACCAGGGTCAGAGCGTAGGCGGCGTCGGCGATCAGCTCCCCATCTTGTTCGGCGCGGCCGGCGGCCTTGGTCAGCACCTCGGCCGCGTCGTCGTTTTTCCCCAGCGACAGCAGCGCCATCCCGAGCTCGTGCTGCAGAGCGATGGACTTCGGTGCCGCCGCCACCCCCTTGCGGTAGGCCTCGAGGGAGCCCGCGGCGTCGCCCTGCTGGTCCCGCGCCAGCCCCAGGTAGAGCCAGCCCTTCTCCGAGGTCGGCGCCAAGCTCGTCGCCTTCTCGAGGTGGGGCAGGGCGTCGGGGATCTTCTTCTGCTGCAGCAGCGCCAGACCCAATGCTTGCTCGCCGCGGGCGCGATCGGCGGGCACCAAGGCCTCGTCGGCCAAGGCCTTCTCGAGCTGGGTCTGCGCCTTCTTGCCGTCGCCCCGCTGCACCAGGGCCTCGCCCAGCTTGAGCAGCTCCGACGACGACGGCCCAGTTGCCGCTTGCAGCGCAGCCATCAATACGATTGCCAACATGGTTGTTCCTTAAAAGCCGCCGACGCCGATGCGGTCGAAAGCCGGCGCACCCTTGGTCACGCGCGGCTTGAGATCTTCGACGAGGGGGTTGCCGCCACCGTCGAGCCGCGCGGTCTTGAACGAGGCGTACATCAGATCGAGATCGGCCTTGTGGGCGGCGAACTGGTCGGCCCGTCCTTCATAATGAATCACATAGGCCTTGGTGGTTTTCACGACATACAAAGCTTGGGCGCCGACGGCGTATTCCACGTTTCCGAAGTGGTCGTACGTGAAGGTGGCCATCAGGGCCCGGGCGCCGTCGACCTCCAGCGGCTGTTTGCTGAGCAGCTTGTAGTGGGGCTTTTGCTGAAAAGCGTCGATCTGGTTCAGCAGCACGAGCTCGACGGTGGCCGACAGGGGGACGTCGACGACGTCGATGCTCAAGGCCGCCTGGATGCCGCGGTTGCTGCTGCAGCGCACCTTGCGGGCCTTGGCCTGGCAATCGAAGCCAGGTGGCAAGACGACGGCGAAGAAGCCCGCGGGGTCGATCAGCGGTTTGGGCTGGCGTCCGGTGAGGCTCTGCAGGATTTCGTCGGCGTGGGCCGCACCGGCTCCTGCCAGAGCGACGACGAGGAGGGCCAACGACGCGAGAGGGCTGCGCATGCCCGGCAGCATAGCCGTTGTCGTCAGGGACGGCGCCGACGCCGGCCTCATCCCGCGTCCGCTTGATGTTCGACCGGAAAGACGCGGGATGATGCGCGTGAAGCGCGCCCGCGGAACGCGGAGTTGGTGGGGCCCCGCGTCCGGCTCCGCCGGCCGGGGGGAGGTCTGCACCAGACCTCCCAGAGGAGCATCCCCGAAGGAGATGAACGAGACCGCTCCGCGGTCGAAGTTCAGCGAGATCGGGGATCAGCGGTAGCGGTCGTTTTTCCAGGGGTGGGCCGACATCGAATAGCCCCGCTCCTCCCAAAAGCCGGCGCGGTCGCCGACCAGCAGCTCCAGCCGACACAGCCACTTGCTGCCCTTCCAGGCGTAGAGCTGGGGCGTGATCATGCGCAGCGGACCGCCGTGCTCGGCCGGCAGGGGTTCGCCGTCGACGGTGTGGGCCAGCAGCACGTCGTCTTTGAGGGCTTCTTCGAGGGGCAGGTTGGTGGTGTAGCTGTCGCTGCCGTGGGCCAGCAGGTGGGTGGCGTCGTCGTCGGGCATGGCCAGGGCGAGCAGCGTCGACAACCTCACGCCCTCCCAGCGCAGATCCAAGCGAGACCACGTCGTCACACAGTGGAAATCCGAGGTGTCTTCGATCTGGGGCAAGGCCAGGAGGGCCGCCCAATCCAAGCGCAAGGGACGCTGCACCGCGCCGTCGACGACGAGGAGGAAATTCGCGGCGGTGACCTCGGGACGAATGCCCAGATCCAGCACCGGCCACTTCGTCGTCTGCGTCTGCCCCACCGGGACCAGCGGCATGCCGTGGCGGTTGGGGCCGCCCATGCCCTGGGGTGCGTCGTCGGCGACGCCGGGGGAGCGCGCCATCTTGTCGTGAAAGCGCTGCATCAAGCGCAGGCGGGCGTCGACGACGGCCTGCAGCTTGTCGCTGGGGGGAGTGGGCTTGTCTTGCGCCATGGGCTAGGAACCTAGCCATGGGGCTCCCGATCGTCGACGAGGAAGCCAACACACAGGCGGGCCCCAGCGGCGCGGCGCGCCGGCTCCGCTACACCCTGCGGGTCAGCGTGCTCGAGCAGTGCCAGCTCGATTGTCGCTATTGCCGTCCAGGGGCCGTCACATCGCCGACGGAGGCTGCTCGCTGGTTGCGTCCCGACGAGCACGGGCGCTTGGCCGAGCTGTTCTTTGCGCGCGGTATTGAAAAAGTGCGCTTCACCGGCGGCGAGCCCACCCTGCGCAAGGACCTCGTCGACGTCGTCGCTGCCTGGTCCCGGCCGGCGATCCACCGCGGTGCGCGGCTGGCGCTCACGACCAACGCGCTGCGGGCGGCGCCGCTGCTGCCCGCGCTCAAAAACGCCGGCCTCGGCACCCTGACCGTTCATCTCGACACGCTGCGCGCCGATCGGGTCGAGGGCCTGATGGGTGCCGGCGCCTGCGTCGACGCCGTCTGGGACACCGTCGACGTCGCCCACGCCCTGGGGTTGCCGGTCAAGCTGAACATGGTGGTGCAAAAGGGCCGCAACGACGACGAATTGGCCGCCTTCATCGACCAGAGCCAGGCCCGCGACGTCGAAGTGCGCTTCATCGAGCTCATGAACACGGGATCGGCGCGGGGCTACGTCAAAGAAGTGTTCATCAGTGGGCGCGAGATCGTCGACGTCGTCGCCGCCACCCGCGGGGCGCGCCCTCTGCCCCGACGCCACCCCAGCGATCCCGCAGCCCTGTATCAGACCCACGACGGCGTCGTCTTCGGCGTCATCGCCAGCGACACCGAGCCCTTCTGCAGCGATTGCGATCGGCTGCGCCTCTCCGCCGACGGACGGGTGCGCGGCTGCTTGTACCAGCCTGGCGGCTTGCCCTTGGGAGCGGCCCTGCGCGCCGGCGCCTCCGACGCCGCGCTTTTGACCTTGCTCGATGCCGCTCTCGACGACAAACGCAGCCATCACCCCTTGGTCCAGGTGGTGCGCCAACCCTTCTCCATGGCCGACGTCGGCGGCTGATTTTGGTCTTGGGCGCCCTGTGACGGCGTCAGCCCATGACCTCGGCACAGGCCAGCATGGTGTTGTCGTGGATGGCCAAGAGCTTGGGGATGCTGCCGTCGGGCTCCCGCTGGTAGCCGCCCGCGAGGTTCCACACCGTCGGAATCCCCAGCGCTCGGAGCCCCGCAAACACCAGCCGATCCCGCCGCAACAACTCGTCGGTGGTGAGCCAACCGCCCAGCGGGTCGTCGACGTGGGGATCGGCGCCGGCCTGGTAGAGCACGACGTCGCAGCCGCTCATGCTGCGCAGCACGCCGGGCAGAGCCTCGAAGAAGCCCGGGGCATCCGGAGGAAGGTGGTAGCTCGCGCCGGCCGTGAAGTGCTCGATCCACGACGAGGCGTGCAGCGCTTCGATGATGTCGTCGGTGCCGTCGCCGTAGTGCATGTCGCAATCGAGGATGCCCACCCGTGCGGCCAGGCCCTCGGCGCGCAGTGCCGCCGCTGTGACCATCAGTCCGTTGAAGGTGCAAAAGCCGCCGGCGCTCTTGTGGCCGGCGTGGTGAAAACCCGAGCAGGGCGCGGCCGCAAATGCCGTCCTCGACGTCAGCACGTGTCGCGCCGCTGAGAGCAGGGCCCCGGTGGTAAAAGGCAACGACGACGCCACCGCCGCCGACGCGTTGCCAAAACCGTTGGGGCGTCGACAAGCCAGCACGTCGTCGACGAAGGTGGGATCGTGGGCCAAGGCGATCTGGCCTCGCGTCGCCGGCATCGGCTCGTGCCACTGCAGCAACACGGGCAAGCGGCGCCAAGAGGCCGCCACCACCGCGGGTTTGCCAGCACTCGGTGAAAACGACGACGCGTTTTCAGCGACCATCTGAGCTGAGAAGAAGACGGGAACGGCGTTGCGGTTCATCGGGTCATCGTCGGCCCAATGCGCTCAGCTCGTCCACACCGCGGCGTTGCGCTCGATGGCCACCGCCATGTGGGCGCTGACGTCGTGGTCGACGAAACGCCGGGCCGCGCGAAGGGCACAGCGCACCGCGTGGGCGTCGCTCCTGCCGTGGGCGATGAAGGCAGGCCGTCGCAGGCCGAGCAAGGGAGCCGCCCCGAATTCGCGCGGATCGAGCTCCGCCTTGATGCGCGCCCAGCCGGGCTTGCTGAGGAGCCCGCCCAGCTTGTCGACGACAGAGCCCTGCTCGAAGGTCTCTTTGATCACCCGCCCCATGAACGAGAACACGCCTTCGGCGGCCTTGAGGACAACGTTGCCGGTAAAACCATCGGTGACGACGACGTGGACGCGACCTTCGTTCAGGTCTCGCCCTTCGCAGAAGCCGACCACGTGCAGATCGGTGCGCTTGAGCAGGGCCAAGGCTGCGCGGGTCAGCGGCGTGCCCTTGTGCTCCTCTTCGCCGTTGCTGAGGACGGCGACGGCGGGGCGGGACTGGCCGAAGGCCTGCTCGAGGTAGACGCTGCCGAGGACGCCGAACTGGGCCAGGTGCAAGGGTTCACAAGAGCTGTTGGCGCCGGCGTCGACGAGCAGCGTGCGCTTGTGCGGGGCAAAGCTCGGCAGCACGGTGCCGATGGCCGGACGCACCACGCGGGGCAGCCGCCCAAAGACGAAGCTGGCGTTGGCCATCATGGCCCCCGAGTTGCCGACGGAGACGACGGCGGCGGCCTGGCCCGCTTCGACGAGGTCGCAGGCCACGCGCATGCTCGAGTGCTTCTTGCGCCGCACGGCAGCGGCGGGCCTGTCCTCCATGGTGACGACGTCGGCGGCGTCGACGAATTGCAGTCGTCCTGCTGCGCGGGCCTGCCGCACGAGCAGGTGGCCTTGCTCCGAGCTGTGGTCATCGAGGCATTGGCGGGCAGCAGGGCCGCCGACCACGACGACAGCGGCGCCGTCGTGCAGCACGGCTTGAATCGCTCCTTCGATCAACGGGCTCACGCCGAGGTCGCCGCCCATCGCATCCAACGCAATCGACTGGACGGTCCGGGGGGGCTCGGCGAAAGGAACCATTGCGTTGACGGACCCGTGAGGCGCGGTTGCGGAAACCGAGCCTCGCCGTCGCTACTCGGCGACCGGACGGGCCTGGCGGCCGGCGTAGGCGCCGCATTGTCCACAGGCGTAGTGCGACATCTTCGGAGCCTGGCAGTGACCGCAGACGACGAAGGCCTTGGGGGCGTACTTCATGTTGGCGGCGCGTTGCATGCGCGACTTCGCGCGTGATTTGCGGCCATAGGGAACTGCCACGGGAACCTCCGGCACCGCTGACTGCGGGGCGCACGCACCGCTGGCTGCGGGGCGCGGCGACCATACCCGGCACGCTCCCCCCGTCAAGGGACGACGAGACTGCCCCCTTCGGCGTCACCCAGAAGCGACCCGAAGCGACCAACGGATCCCGCTGATGTCGACGACGCTGCCACTGCGGCTGCGGGGCCGTCGATCTGCAGGCCATAGATCACCAGGAGCTCGGCCCGACCGCGCACGGGCACCTCGCCGACCTCCACCAGGGCCACCCGATCGCGCACCAGCTCCGCCGTCGCCTGCGACACCAACACGGTGCGTTGGTGCTCTTTGGTCAAAGACTCCAAGCGCGAGCCCACGTTCACGGTGTCGCCGATGACGGTGTACTGCATGCGCTTTGGCGACCCGATGTTGCCGGCGACCAGTGGACCCGTGTGCACGCCGATCCCGATCTTGATCTCGGCCTGCCCGCGCTCGGCCCGGCGCTCGTTGATGTCGACCAAGCGCTCCTGCATCGCCAGGGCACAAGCCACCGCGGCTTTGGCGTCGTCGGCCACGCCGCCTTGAGAGACCGGGGCGCCAAACACCGCCATGACGGCGTCGCCGATGAATTTATCGAGGACGCCGCCGTGCTCGATCACGCAGTCGACCATGGCCTCGAGGTACTCGTTCAAGAAGGCCACCACCTCTTGGGGTGAGAGCTGCTCGCTCATTCGCGTGAAGCCGCGGATGTCCGAAAAGAGCACAGTCGCGGTCTTCAGCTCGCCGCCCAGTGCCACGCGCCCGGCCAGGATCTCGTCGAGGACTTGCTGGGTCACGTAGCGCCCAAAGTTCTCCTTGAGCTCTTCGCGCTGCCGCAGCCCCTCCACCATGCGGTTGAAGTCCGACGACAGGACCCCGAAGGTGTCGAGGCCATAAACCCGCGCCTGTGCCGAGAGATCGCCAGCGGTGACCTCATCCATGCGGCTGGCCAGGTGCCCCGAGCTGCCCGCGATGCCGGCCATCATGCCCGCGACCAAGATGGTGGTGAGCGTGACGAAGAGGACGCCGACGACGACCAGCTTCGCGACTCCTGGTTCGCCCGGCAGGTGAAACATCGAACACAACAACACCGGCCAAGCGATGCCCATGCTGCCCGCGAGCAGCCACAAGAGCTGCCAGACATAGGTGCGCGGCAGGGCCCCGTGGGCGTCGACGAGGTGATCGAGGCGGCCGCGGGGCAGCAGCAGGGGGGCGACGCGACGGCGCACCATCGTTTGGATCACCGAGCTTTGGGTTGCTGCGTTCACAAGCCCCAGCGCCAGGGAGCCGGGCACGACGTCGATGGCGCCAGGGCGCAGCACAGGGACGAAATAGGCGACGAGCGCGAAGCTGACACCGAAGGCCAGGTGCAGCACCCACACGGTCCAGAACAAACGGCGGGACAGGAGCAGGGCAAAGAGCACGTCGTCGCGGGGGAGCTGTTCGCCGTCGACGCCCGCGCGCAGCGCCGCTCGCACACGCTCGATGGGTCGCCCCAGCCACCAGGATGCAGGCAAGTAGCCGACGGTCAACAAGACGTGGGTACCAAGGATGGCGACGGCGACCGCTCGCCCCAGCGCTCCGGGGTGGTGCAGGAGCATGAAGGTCGCGATCATGCCGTTGATGAAGGTGCTCATCGGGGTCGCTCTGGCCCAGACGCTCCACCAGCGGGGAAATTGGGCGAGCAGGATCTCTGTCGACGTCGCGGGGGGCTCCAGCCCGAGCATTTTCCACAGCAGCCACCGCCGCAGCGTCAGCGGGACGACACTTTCGGTTTGCAAGGGGCTCAGGGCGCTCACGCAGCGGGCCCCGCGCGCACGGCTGGGTTTTCGCGGACGAGCTCGCCGCGCTCCCAGACGTAGAAGCCGGCGCCGGCCTTTTTCCCGGTGTGCCCGAGCTCCACCAGCCGTCGCAAGATCGCCGGAGGCGCAAAGCCCTGGGTCGCCAAAACCGCGAACAAGCCTTCGCCGATGTGCAAGCGCACGTCGAGGCCCACGAGGTCGCTCAGGGCCAGTGGTCCCATCGGATGGCCGTAGCCGAGCTTCATGGCCTGGTCGATGTCGGCAACACTCGCCACGCCCTGCTCGACCATGCGCATGGCTTCGTTGCCCAAGCAGATGCCCAGGCGCGAGGTGGCAAACCCCGGGGCGTCGTTGACGACGATGGCGGACTTTTGCAGCCGCTGGGCGAGCTCGAGGGACCGGGTCAGCGTCGACGACGACGTCAGCGGGCCCTTCACCACCTCGAGCAGCTTCATGATGTGCACGGGGTTGAAAAAATGCAGGCCGACGACATCGCCGGGGCGCTGGGTGGCCTCAGCGATGGCGGCGATCGACAGCGACGAGGTGTTGCTGGCGAGCAAAGCACCGCGGGGCAGGGTCGCGTCGGCTTCGGCAAAGAGCGCGCGCTTCCAATCGAGCCGCTCGGGGATGGCCTCGATGAGCAGGTCCGCCGTCGACAGCGCCGCCTTCGACGTCGACGCGCTCAAATGCTGCAGGGTCGCGTCCCGGTCGGCGGCGCTGAGCTTCTTTTTCTCGACCCCTTTGTCGAGGTTCTCGCGCACCCGGCTCAGCCCGCGCTCGAGCACGGAAGCGTCGACGTCGCATAGGGTGGTGGCGATGCCGGCCTGGGCCAAAACCTGGGCGATGCCGTGGCCCATGGTGCCGGCGCCGACCACGACGGCGCGTTCGATCTGCGGTGCAACGCTCATCGCACGAACTTAGCCGGAAAGAGGGCAGCGACCAGCTCTGCCATGCGGGCTGCACCCTGCTCGATGTCGTCGACGCGTTCGAGCAAGGCCCCCGCGATCTCCGCCAGCGTCGGGGAATCGTCTGCTCGACAGGCCTCGACGATGGGGGCCAGCAAGGGCGCGAGCTCAGGGGCGACGTCGATGACGCTGCTGCCGCCCCGCCCGCCGATCAACAACATCATGAAATCGGCCAGCGACGACGCCAGATGTGTGCTCTCGGCCTGCCGACTCGGGCGGGCGATCTGCTCGGCGCACCACAAGCGCACTGCGCCCTCGACGTCGACGACCACGGCGCGGGCGTGCAGGCGATCTTGGCCCCCCACCGCTGCCAAGGCCGCGCAGATGGGGACGACGACGTCAGCGACCAGGCAGAGATCGAGCGGGATCTCGTGCTGCTTCATGGCGTGCACCAAAGCGCCGACGCCGACCCCGCAGCTCGGCCAGCCCGAAACGATCCACACGTCGTCGGCGACGCCCTCGACCGCGGCCAGAGACGGGCACCGCGGCGCGTGAACGAAGCGCTGCATGCTCGTGCGCACGTGGTCCCGCACATCGACGACGTCGAAAAAGCCGGGGTAGAGGCGGGTGAGCTCCACCGCCCGACCCTGGTGAAAGGCCGCAAAGACCTCGAACACATCGGTGCCGGTGGCCCGGGGCACGATGACGTCGCAGCCGTGCAGCTGGGCCTCGACGACGTGGGGTGTTGACGGTCCAGCCGCTGGCGCGACTTGGAGTGTGCGGTGCTTGGAGGGAGCCACGCCCGAGGGTACAGCGCCCACTGGATGTCCGACGACCGCCTGCCCATCAACGCCGAAGAGCAACGCCGCCTGGGTCTGCGCTGGCTCGCCGGTCTGCGTTGGTGGGCCTTGACCGGGGCCATGGTCGGCGTCTTGGTGTCGGTGGCTTTGTCGTGGACCTTCGTCTCGACCCCCGAAGTGGTGTCGGGGCTGGTGGTCATGGTCGTCGTCAACGGCGTGCTTCTGTGGCGCACCCGCCGCGACCTCTCGGTGGGACGCAATGAGCTCTTGCTTCACGCCACCGTCGACCTGGGTTTGCTGTGTTGGTTGCTGGCCTGGGCTGGCGGTGTGCGCAATCCGCTCAGCCTCGCTTTCTCTTTTCACGTCGTGCTGGGGGCCCTGCTGAATGGTCGGCGCGGCGTGCTCTTTTCGTCGGGAGCGAGCCTGCTGGGCTTGGCCTTGCTGTGGCTCCTCGAGCTGCGCGATGCCTTGCCCGTGCCGCCCCTGGTCAACGCTCCGCCCTTGTTGTGGGCCCTGGCGCTGGGTCTGCTGGTGGTCGGCCTGGGCTATCTCGCTCTCGAGGTCGCCGAGCGCCAGAGGAACGAGCGCGAGCGTGCCCAACTCGGCCGCGAAGAGGTGCAACACGCCCTCGATCTCTTGCTCGATGTGCTGGCGGCCTTGAAGGTCGGCGTCGACGTCAAAGATGCCGAGGGGCGAACCGTGGTGCAAAACGACGCCGACCCCACCGAGACGCAGGCCCTGCAAAGCGCGCAGACGGCTCACGCCGCCCCCGGCTTTGCCTCGCAGGCAGCCCATGGTTTCGCCTTGCAAGCAGCGAAGGACCGGGCCGAAGCGCGCTTGGCCGACGACGTCGACGTCAACGATGGTCGGGTCACCGAGCGCTTCACGGTGATCCACGGCGGCGTCGAGCGGCTGGTCGAGCTGATCGCGCTGCGGCCCAAGCACCCGCAGGTCTCGCGCGCCTTCTTGACCGTCGATCGCACCGAAGGACTCTTGGTCGAGCAGCGGCACATCATGCTCGAGCGCCTGGCCACCCTGGGTCGCGCGATGCAGGGCGTCGCCCACGAGCTCAACACGCCCTTGACGACGATGCAGACCCTCGCCAAAGATCTGCAAGCCGCGCTGGCGGACGTCGAGCTGCGCGACGCCGTCCGTGCCGACGTCGACGAATCGCTGTCCCTGCTCATCGAAGAGACGCGCCGCTGTCGCTCCTTGACCCAGTCGCTGCTCTCCACCGCCAACGACGGCGCCCGGGCCCGGGGTTCGCGCTTGCCCCTCGTCGACGTCGCTAAGAAATCGGTGCGCCTGGTGGGTGCCGAACGCGATGCCGTCTTCGTCGACGAAGCCAGTCTCTTGCCCCATGGCTTGGTGGATGCCGACCGCGTGCTGCAGATCTTGATGAACCTCATCCAAAACGCGCTGGCGGCCACCCAACACCTGCGCGACGACGGCAAAGGACCCCGGGTCGTCGTCGACGCCAGCGCCGTCGACGAGTACACCCAGGTCCGGGTGCAAGATCGGGGGCCGGGGCTGCCGGCGCCGGTGCGGGAGCGCCTCTTCGAGCCCTTTGTGACGACGAAGACCGAAGGCACCGGCCTCGGCCTGTACACCAGCCAACAGCTGGCCCGTGAGCTCGGCGGATCCCTGGCCGTCGGCGACGCCGTCGACGGCCCCGGCACCCAGGCCGTGCTCACCTTGCGCCGGTCGTGACTTTGGGGACCAAGTCGGTGTGATGGGGCGGGGCTCCCATGACGAGCCTCGAAGCTCAAGAGCAACGCCGCCTCAGCTGCGCGCGCTCGTGGGCGCGATGTTGTTGAGGGCAACCCGGGACATGACGTTGCGCGAGGCCGAAGACCTGATCCGGCACTATTCGCCGGCGCGCTACCTGTGCGGGCTGACGGACACGGACTGGAGCCGGACCACAACACGCTGCACGACTTCGAGAAGCTGCTGGGCGAGGCGCGCGTCGACCTGAGGGTGAGATCACCGCTCTCGCTGATCGTCTTTGTGCTGCCGTCGCTGCTGAGCCCGGCGTCGGGATGACGCGCCTCGCGGTGCTGTTGGGCGCGGCCTCGCGCGACCTCGAACGTCCCATGACGCACGTCAAGCTCGATCGACGGGTGCGCAGCGTCGAGCGCTACCAAAGCACGCGCTACTTCCCGTTGTCGACGTGATCACGCGAACAGCGATGGCGACTTCGAGCCCGCGGATGCTGGTGCACGTCCTTGAAGCCGAACCTCGAGCCTTTGTCGACGTCGAGGTAGGCTGCTGGATGAACTTTGTCCTCGCCGGGCGCCGCCCCTACTCCGTGTGGTCCCAGGGAGCCCGACTGCGGAAGATCATGAACTTTGTTCTCGCCGGGCGCCGCCCCCACTCCGTGTGGTCCCAGGGAGCCCGACTGCGGAAAAGCATGAAGCGATGCGTCACGATGGGTGTGCTCGGCGGGCTCTGGCTCGGGGGCTGCGTCGATCCCTTCCTCGACCCCGCAGAACAGCGCGCGCCCACCGTTGCCCTCTTTGATCCCGCCGCCGGCGTGTTGCCCTTCCCCCACGATGCCCTGCTCTTGTCGTCGAGCGATGGCACCCTCGACGTCCCCGTCGACGACGACGCACTCGACTCCGATCCCCGCCGGGCCCTCAACGCTCTCGATGGCTTTTCGATCACCGAAGCGGTGCGCATCCCCTTCTCCCGATCCCTCGATCCCAGCTCCGTCGTCGTCGGTGCCAGCGTGCGCGTGTTCGAGGGCTTCGCCGGACCCGAGCGCACCGCGGCCGACGTCGCCGCCTTCGTGGACCCCAGCGCCACTGAATTGCTCGTGGTGGCCCTGCGGCCCTTCCCCGCGGCCACCACCATGGTCGTCGTCGTCACCAACGGCCTGCTCGACAGCGAAGGCCGCCCCGTCGACGCCGCCCCGGTCTTCAAGCTCGCGCGCAGCAGCAATCCGCTCATCGACAGCGAAGGCCGCGCGCGCCGATCCCAACTCATCGACGACGTCGACGCCGCGGCTCTCGAGCCCCTGCGGGCCTTGACGTCGTTGGCCTGCACGCCCGCGCGGGTGCGGGGACTCGTCGACGATGACCTGGTCATGTGCTTGCCCTTCACCACCCAGTCTGCGCTGCCGGTGCTGCAGGCCCTGAACGACATCGTCGACGACGTGCACGCGCAGGCCGGCGGCGACACGGCACAGCTGCGGGTGCTCCCGGTGCCCATCCTCGGCACTGAGGCCCTCGGGCTCGCCGGGGCGGCCAACCTCCACGTCGGTGCCTTGCGTGTGCCGCGCCTGCTCCCCCTCGACGAGCCCTTGAGCGGGCGCTTCGAAAACGAAGACGGCGACGACGTCGGCGCCGGCCGCTTGCCCGTGCTGCAGGGCGAAGAGGTAGTGCCCGTGCTGATCACGGTGCCGAAGACGCAAAAGCCCGCCGCCGGCTACGGCTTGGTGGTCTTTCAGCACGGCATCACGCGCGATCGCACCGACGTCATCGCCCTCGCTGATGCCTGCGCGGCCGCCGGCCTCGTCGCCGTCGCCATCGATCTGCCCCTGCACGGCCTGACCGGTGACCCCACCCACGTCTTCGCCGCCCTCAACCCCGCCATCGACGCCGCCGCCGCGGCCTACGCGAGCCCCTTCTTCGAGGAGCAGCGACCCCAAGAGCGCACCCGCAACCTCGACCTCGTCGACAACAGCAGCGGAGAGGCAGGACCAGACGATGTCGTCGATGCCTCGGGCTCCCATTTCTTGAACCTGGCCTCGCTGCTCACCA
This sequence comes from Myxococcales bacterium, assembly GCA_023248635.1. GTDB lineage: Bacteria > Myxococcota > UBA727 > UBA727 > VGSZ01 > VGSZ01. The sequence goes on along the minus strand of JAHFED010000061.1, from coordinate 4,814 downwards.
CCCGCGACAACCTGCGCCAAGCCCTGGCCGACATCCGCACGCTGGGCCTGGCAGCGGCCTCCCTCGACGTCGACGGCGACGGCGTCTCCGACATCGATCCGGCATCCCGGGCCTTCGTCGGCCACTCCGTGGGAGCCATTATCGGCGCCAGCGTCTGCGCCCTCGACGACGACGCCGCACCCGTGTTTTCCAGCTGTGTGTTGGCCAACCCTGGCGCCCAGTTGCTGCGCCTGTTTCAGGGCTCGCCCACCTTTGGACCCCGCCTCTTGGCCGGACTGCGCCAAGCCGGCATCGCCGACGTCGACCTCGACGCCTTTTTGGGCCTGGGTCAGAGCGTGCTCGACGGCGCCGATCCCTGGGCCACCTTCTCGCTCCTGCAAGCCCAGCGCAGGCCGCTGCTGATCATCGATGTCGCAAACGACGCCGTCGTCGCCGAACGCCAGCCCCTGGCCCCGCTGGCGGGCGGCTTGCCCTTTCTCGAGGCCCTCGCGTTGCCCCTGGCGACCAGCGACCGCAGCAGTGACCTGCCCCAACGGGTGCGGGTGCGCTTCGACGTCGGCGACCACGGCTCCCTGCTGTCCCCCGCCGCCGACGCTGCGGTCACAGCCTCAATGCAACGCCTGGTGGTGACCTTCGTGGCCAGCCGCGGCCACACCGTCGACGTCGACGCCCCAGCCCGCTGAGGCCGCCTCACACCTTCAGCACACGCTCAAGTCCCTCGGTCTAGAACAGGGTTTGCCCTGGAGCGCTTCGCCACCACCAGGTAACCCCCATGGCCCGGCCGCAGGCCTTTTTCGCGCGAAGCGCGTGCTTCCATTGAGCAGACGAATCAAAGGACGGCCAGCACCGAACCAGTGACGAGCCCAATGGCAGCGCCGCAGAACACATCGAGGGGGTAGTGCACGCCGAGATACATGCGGCCGTAGGCGACGACGCAGGCCAGCACCAACAAGCCCGGCACGGCGTAGGGAACCACCGAAAACATGGCGATGGCGACGGAGAAGGCGGCCGCGGTGTGCCCCGAGGGAAAGGAAAAGCGATCGGGTGGAACGCTGGCCTGGATGTCGAGCGAAGGCCTTTTCCTCTTCACCGCGCGCTTGACGATGATGACCAACACCGAGGTGACGATGAGCGCCAAGGCCGCCTGGTCAGCGATGGCGACGAGGGCTGGCGCAAACAAGGCGATGGCGACGGCGAGCACCACCATGTCGGGGTCGTAGAGCCGGCACAGCACCCGCAACGCAAAGGTGGCACGCGCGCGACGGGTCCGAACGAGGCGCCGCAGCAGGCGATCGTCAAGGGCCACCAGGCGCGCCAAGCGCGAGAGCTTGACGCTCTCGACATCCTTGAGGCCGCTGGCCCGCACAACAGAAGCACTGGTCGTCATGGCGGCTCCGAAGGGCTATCCGGCGCAGAAGGAAAAGCTGGGTGTGGACGACGTGTGCCGTCGGCCAAGGATTCCCGATCCTCGCAAGATGGATGCCCACTGTCATGAAGCTGTCTGAGCCGTCCGATCTCGTCGCCGCGGAGCGTCCCCTCAGCGTGGCCCTACCCGGCCGCGACACAGCCTTCGTGCACAGCGCTCCCCTGGCCCGCCTCGTCGACGTCATCGTGGCCGCCGGCGGACGACCCGTGGCCGTGGGCGGCGCGGTGCGCGACCACCTGCTCGGCTTGGCCGCCAAAGACGTCGACGTCGAAGTCTCGGGCTTGACTTTGGCCGACCTCGAACGCGCGCTCGAGGCCGCGGGCTGCGCCGTGCACGCCGTCGGACGCTCCTTCGGCGTGTTGAAGGTCGAGGTCAGCGCCGGCAGCGAACGCGAAGTCGTCGACGTCAGCCTGCCTCGCACCGAGTCCAAAGCCGGACGCGGCCACAAGGGCTTCGTCGTGCAAAGCGATCCCCACCTGCCCTTCGCCAAAGCCGCCGCCCGCCGCGACTTCACCCTCAACGCCATCGGCATCGATCTGCGCACCGGCGCCCTGCTCGATCCCTGGGGCGGCATCAAAGACCTCGAGCGCGGACTGCTGCGCCACGTCTCCGACGCCTTCGACGAAGACCCCCTGCGGGTGCTGCGCGCCGCCCAATTCGCCGCCCGCTTCGGCCTCGACGTCGACGAGGCCACCTTGCAGCGCTGTCGCTCGCTGCGCGCCGAGCTGCGCACCTTGCCCAAAGAACGCGTGGGCGAGGAGGTGAAGAAACTGCTGGTCAAAGGCATCTGGCCCTCGGTGGGTCTGTGCTTCTTGCGCCAAGCTGGCGTCGTCGAGGAGCTCTTCCCCGAGCTGCAGGCGCTGGTGGGCTGCGAGCAAGAGCAGGAATGGCACCCCGAAGGCGACGTCTGGACCCACACCCTCCTGGTCACCGACGAAGCCGCGCGCCTGAGCCGGGCCAGGGCCGTCGACGTCGACGAAGCCTTCGTCGTCGTGCTCGCAGCCCTCTGTCACGACCTCGGCAAGCCAGCCACCACGGAACGCGAAGGCGGGCGCATCCGCAGCCGCGACCACGAAGCCCAAGGCGAAGCCCCCACGCGCTCCTTTCTCGATCGCCTGGGTGTGGCCCACGACGTCGTCGACGCCGTCGTCGCCCTGGTGCGCGATCACCTCAAGCCTTTTCAGTTTTGGCGCGACCGCCAGACTGTGCAAGACGGCGCCGTTCGCCGCTTGGCCCTGCGGGTTCCCATCGACAGGCTGACCCTGGTCGCGAGCGCCGATCACTTCGGCCGCACCACCCCCGAAGCCCTCGCCCGCGACGACGTGGCGAGCTCTTGGCTGCTCGAGCGCGCCCGCTCCTTGTCGGTCAAAGACGCCGCCCCCCAGGCCCTGTTGCAGGGTCGCGACCTCCTGGCCCGCGGGCTCACACCCGGTCGAGAATTCGGCGCCATCCTCAAGGCCGCCTTCGAAGCCCAGCTCGATGGCACCTTTGGCGACAAAGCCAGCGCCGACCTCTGGCTCGAGACGCACCTGCGTGAGACAAGCAAAGCATGAAGGGAGCAAGAGCAGCAGCCGTCGTCGTCGTCCTCGTGCTGGCAGGCTGCGATCTTCGTCCTTCCTTGGCCCAGATCGGGCTCTTCGACGGCTACCGACCCGAGCTGGTGACCCAGTGCTGCTCCTGCCTGGCCGCCCGCGGCACCGGACATCCCGAGGCCAGCTGCAGCGAGGGCGTCCTCGTCGATGGCGGCGTCACGGCTGGTGAAGGCGCGGTGCTCGGCTCGGGAGACCAGGACAAAGACGACAACGACGACGTCGACGAAGGCGAGATCCCCTGCTTGTGCGCCGGCAGCGCCCGCACTTGTCGCGACGTGTTGAACAGCGGCGGGGGGATCACGGTGCCCGGCGCCTGCCTCGATCAAGTCGATCGCGTGGCCCCCTGCGAGACGGCGTGCGCGGGCATCGTCAACTTCGACCCGGTACCGGTCGCGCAGGTCGCTCCTCCCTGACGGCCCCTTCTGCGTCGCTCAGAAGCGAACCGAAGCAACGATCGACCCGATGACACGTCGATGACGACGTCGTCGCTGCCTGATCTGTGGCTGAGCTGTGACCTCAGGTGCCGATGCTGGCCGCATGCAAAGCCCAAAGGTTCGCTTCGACACCTCCAACATGAAGCTGCAGCACGAGCTCAAAGAGAGAACCGACGCCTGGTTCGCCGCCCGCGGACGCAGCAAGACCGCCGACGCCCGCATGGTGGCCAAATCGATCTTCTTCTTCGGCGGCACCTGTTTGCTCCTGGCCCTGCTGACGACCGGAGCGCTGACCCCGCTGCTGGCTCTGCCGGTCTGCCTGCTGCTCGGGGTGTTTTGCGCCGGCATCGGCTTCAACATCGGCCACGACGCCATCCACGGCGCCTACTCCGACCGCCCTTGGGTCAACGCCCTGCTCTCGCGCTCCTTCGACTTCGTCGGCGCCAGCTCTTTCACCTGGTCGACGGCGCACAACTTCGTGCACCACACCTACACCAACGTTCCCGGCGTCGACCACGACCTCGAGCCCGGTCCGTACATGCTTTTTTACCCACGAAAAAATCCGGGATTCATTTATAAATTCCAACACATATACGCCTTCGTCCTCTATTGCTTCTCGTCGCTGGTATGGCTGTACAAGAAGGACTTCCAGCAGATCGCCTCCGCCGATCCCCGCTCGGGCCAGCGCGCGCCGGTCTCGAGGGTCGTCGAGATGATCGCTTGGAAGGTCTTCCACGTGTCCTTGTTCATCGGTCTCCCCATCGCCGTGTCAGGCTACGCCTGGTGGCAGGTCGTGCTCGGCTACGTCGCTGTCCAGGCCGCCTTGGGGCTGACGCTGGCGGTGGTGTTCCAGCTGGCCCACGTGGTCGAACAAACCGCCTTCCCCCGCGCCGACGCCAACGCACGCATCCACCATTCCTGGGCCGCCCATCAGCTGCAGACCACGGCGAATTTCGCCCCACGCTCTTGGTTCGCCCGCTTCTTCTGCGGCGGCTTGAACCATCAGATCGAACACCATTTGTTCGCGAAGATATGCCACGTTCACTATCCAGACATTTCGCCGATCGTACGCGAGGTGGCCCAGGCCCACGGGCTGCCCTACCTCGAGTCCGCGACCTTCCTGGAGGCCCTCGGATCCCACGTTCGGGTGTTGAAACGCTGTGGCCGCGGCGCCGACCTCGAGGCCGCCGCCGTCGACGCGGGACGCCTCACGGCCACTGTGCCCCTGTCACGCGCGGCCTGAGCCGGATCCCCTTGGCGCCGATGTCGGTGCGATCTGGGGGCTGCGATCTGCAGATCGCACCTCGGTCTCGTGGCGGTGGTCGACGGCGACGCAGCGCCCTGGTCGGGCCTTCGCGACGT
>JAHFED010000060.1 GCA_023248635.1 Myxococcales bacterium | reverse complement strand
GGGGATGCTCTTCTGGGAGGTCTGGTGCAGACCTCCCCCCGCGCCGGCGGAGCCGGACGCGGGGCCCCCCACCAACTCCGCGTTCCGCGGGCGCGCTCCACGCGCATCATCCCGCGTCTTTCCCATCTCAGAACCTGGTCGAACATCAAGCGGACGCGGGATGACCGCGCCGAGCATCCTTCAAGGCGCGCCCGTGTCTTGAACCATCAGAACTAAAAACTGGCGGACACCATGGCGATGGAACGAATGATGTTTTGATTCCGTTGATCGAGCCGATTGTCCGTGGCATCCAAGTCCTTCCACAGATATTCAATGTGGTACCATAGTGAGACGCCGCCGAACGTGTAGCGCAAGTCGCTGAAGACCTTGGTGCGCACCGTGTTGTAGTCGGGGAAGTCGGCGACGCCGGCGATGACCTCGCCCGAGCGGTGCTGCTCGAACCAGGTGTCGACCTGCCCGCCCACCGCCGCGGAGAGCTCATCGGTGACCGGGGCTTCCACCGAGAATTTGTTGAAGAGCAGCAGTCCGGCGTAGTCGTCGTCGTCGGTGATTCTGGGGTTGCGCAGATCGGTGTCGTAGATGGTCTTGTGCTTGAGCCGGAAGGTGATGCTGCGCCAGACATCGAGGGTGTAGGCGCCGTTGGCGACGCCGATGACGGTGCGCCGGTTCTGGAACTCGTGGTAGACGCTGCGCGGATCGCGGCCGCGATCGTTGGTGTTCGCAAAGGTGAACAGCTCCGTGTCGGTCATGCCATCGGTATAGAGGAAATCAGGATATACCTTTGCGGTGTCCAACGAATCTTCACCCGTATCGGTATTGTATTCGATCAGCGTGCCTTCACCGCTGAGCTCCAGGGCGCCCGGCGACCAGGTGACCAGGGCCGTGCCGCCGTGCCAGCCGATGATGGGCTCGTAGAAGGGCTCGGTGAAATCCTGGAATTCGTTGGCGACGTTCAAGGTGGCCACCTGCCCGTCGACGAAGCCGTCGGTCAGCAGCAGGTCTTGCTCGCGCCGGGCGCCAAAGACGCTCACCCAGTCGCGGCCGATGTTGAAATATTCCAGGGCCACATCGACGTCGATGTCGGCGGGATCGAAAAGCTCGAGGCGGGCGACGGCGGCGTAGCCCTGGTGCTCCCCCATGGGGACGGGCGTGAAGCCCTGGGCGCCGCTGACGGAGTTGAACACCAGGCGGTCGTCGGTCTTTGAGTAGGAGTAGGCGCCCAGGGCCTTGAGGCCGAGCCAGTCGACGAAGTTGGAGCGCACCTCGAGGGTGGCGTTGGCGTTTTGGTAGCGGGCGTTGGTGACGACGGCGCCGTCTCGGGCGTCGATGGCGTTGGTGGAGCCGATGGCATCGGGATCGTCGAGGTCGGCTTCCTCGTCGACGACGTAGCTGGTGACCTGCTCGACGCTGAACCAATCCCACGAGCTCTTGAGCTTGTAGGCCCAGGCCGCATCGCGCTGCCAAAAGGGATTCTCGATGATCGGATCGGCGATTCCTGTGGTGTATCCTGGACCGGCGAAGAGCTTGGGCAGTGCGACGCGGGCCAACGTGTAGGTGAGGGGATCACCGAAGCCGCCGTCGACGAAGATGCCGCGGCCGTTGTCCCTCTCAGTGTAGCGCGACTTGCCGATCGTCCAGGCATTGAACATCGATAGATCACTAGCACCAAAGTGTATGGATGTGACGGTAGGGATTGGCGGAGCGATTCTCAAGTAAAGCCCGCGCAGCTGCAGATAGGCCGCGTGGTTCTGCCCCAGGGATTCGCCGGAGCCGTCGGCCAGATCGCGCTCGTCGCCGTTTTCGAACCAGTCGGCCCACTGCGCGCCAAAGCGGGTCTGGATGCGTGCGCCGACCTCGACGCGGTCGCTGACCCGGCCCGTGACGGTGAGCCCGAGCTCGCTGCAGATGCCGTTGTCGCCAGAGAAGTTGTCGCCTTCGGGCGCTGGGTTGCCGTAGCTGACGCAGCCGCCGGACTGGTTGTTGCGGATCAGGAGCTTGGTGAAGAAATCGCCGCGCCAGCTCAGAGAGACCGGCAGGGGGGCGTCGTCGAAGAAGCCGGCGGCCTTGCGCTCCTGCAGTCTCTCTTCGAGCTTCTTGTTCACCAGCTCTTCGATGGCGGCCTGCATCGCGGGATCGAGGGTGGCCGGCGCGAGGGCGGGTGCTTCGACGGCGGCGGCCGCGGCGGGCTCTTCACCCGCGGGATCCTCAGGGGGGGGCGGCGAAGCTGGAGAGGGATCGCTCTGGGCGACGACGACAAAGGCGAGCACGATAGAGAGCACGCGCTCAGGTAGGGGCGTCGGAAAGGGGCGTCAACGCGCCCGGCCTTCCTCTCGTCGTCCGACGAAAAACGCCGCTTGCCCTCGACCGAGGCGCGCCACTGCCCGGCGTCCCAGGGCCCAGTGGGTGAAGGTGAAGGTGAGCGAGAAGGCGATGTCGGGAGAAGGCGGCATTGGGCGACGGTGAAGGTGCAGGTGAAGGTGGCGAATCATCCCGCGTCGGCTTGATGTTCGACCGCGTTCCGAGATGGGAAAGATGCGCGTGAAGCGCGCCCGCGGAACGCGGAGTTGGTGGGGGGCCCCGCGTCCGGCTCGGCCGGCGCGGGGGGAGGTCTGCACCAGACCTCCCAGAAGAGCATCCCCGACGGCGATGAACGAGACCGCTCCGCGGTCGAAGTTCATCGCCGTCGGGGATCAGAACCTCAGCACCGACATCACCACGCTGACGAATGTTGTCGATCGGCAATCATTCTGCCGTTTTTCGTCACTCAAGTCGCGCCCCACCGCGATCACGGCACTGGCTTGGACGGTGCTTGCGTAACATCCAGAATGATCCAAATCATCCGGAGGTTACATGTACGCAGCAAAAAGAGCCTTTACCCTGATCGAGCTCATGATCGTCGTCGCGATTATCGGCATCCTCGCGGCCATCGCCATCCCGAATTTCGTGAAATTCCAATGCCGTTCGAAGCAGTCCGAGGCCAAGGGCAACCTGAAGGCCATTTACGTCTCGGAAGAGAGCTACCGCGCCGAGGCCGACACCTATGGCACCAACACCACCGTCATCGGCTTTCAGCCCAAAGGCAACAAGATCCGCTACGTCTATACTTTAACTGGTACCACCAGCAATGAATTTATCGCAACTGCGACACCAGCGGCCCAATTCAGTGGTGAGTTGAGCAGCGACAGCTGGACCATCAACCAGGACAACCAAGTTGTCAACGGGGCCAACGGTTGTAACTGATTCGCGAAAGGGGTGTCGCCTGCGGGATTGATGATCCTTTCTGATGGTTTCTACCGAGGGCACGGCCTCCGCTGGTGAACCTCAGCGGCGGACGGCCGGGCCCAACGCGGCGCGGACGCGGTCGACGAAGACGCGCATGTCGGGGTTGAAGCGCACGATGGACTCCGGGTCCTGCCAACAGCGCTCGAAGGAGCGGAAGTAGCTGCCCCCGTCGCGGCCCTCGTAGCCGCCGAATTCGAGCTTGTCCCGGTGTACGCGGCAGAAGACGCCGGCGCCGGGACCCGTGGCTTCGTCGAAGGAGGCCGTGGCCACCGCATCGCGATCGAAGAGGGGGAAGATGTCGTCGACGGCGATGGAGCTGGGGCGCTGCTCGATCAGACGCTGGCGGAGCTCGGCCAAGAGCTGAAGGGGGAGCAAGGTCGAGCTGGGACCAAGGATGGCCACCTCGTCCCAACCTTCTCCCACGCGCTGGCTCCAGGACTCTTCCACCAGGCCGTCGTCGTCGAGGAGCAGGCGGTGGTTGGCGTCGATGGTGACGACACGCGCCGCGCCGATGCCAACGAAGGCCTGCGCGAAACGCCATTGGCGCTCGAGCAGCGGCGGGAGGCCCACGGGGATCGGACCAGCGACGAGCGCGCGGCGCACGGCTGCTCGAACGGCGAAAGGCGCGCCGAAGGGACCCTGCGCAAAGGCCTCGGCGTGGGAGCGAACGCGGTCCGCGCCGGCGTCGTCGGAGACGAGGACGTGGTCGTCGCGGACCACGAGGCTTGCGGGTCCCTGGCGACCCGCCCACGAGAAGGTTGGCAACGACATGACGACCTCGCTCAGCTCCCGTGGACCATCTTCAGCACGGCCCGCTGCTTCTTCGTGGCGTCGTATTTGAGCTGCTCTTTTTGGGCCGCAATTTCGTCGTCGCCACCTTTGGCCTGGCCGGCCAGCACGTCGAGGAAATGGGGATCGCTGTCGCCGTCGTCGCCGCCGCCGAAGCGATGCTCTCCTTCGAACTCGTTGACGGTGCGCGCCAGGATGCCGTTTTGGGGCTGGCTGTCGAAGCCCTCGTTGCTCGAGACGAGGATCTGCACGCCCAGCTTCTTGGGATCGGCGCCGCCGAGGTCGGCCTTGCGCACCAGCGCCGTGACCTTCTTGCCCTTGGCCGAGACCTTGGTCGGCAACACGATCTTTTCCTTGAGAGCTTTGGCTTTTTGATCGATGCGCGAGACAATCTCTTTGTTGGCCTGTGGCGAGACGATGATGACCTTCTCCCAGCGAGAATCGTCGGCGAAGGTCGCATTCATACCAGGCAGCGAGCTCGTCTCTCCTGACCCGGGCTTGCCGTCGACGTCGAGATAGATCTGAAACATCTGCAAGGAAAATCCATTGCCCGGCGTCGGCCATTTGGCGCTGTCCCACGGATCCTCGATCGCCGCATTCACTCCGATGGTGATCTCGAGATCACTGCCCTTTTCTTTGATCTCAAGGTCCGTCAGATCGAAGGAGCCTTTCTTATAGTCAACCTTGGTCGGATATTTGTAGGTGCCGGGACCGAAGTCGTCGCCCTTGGGGTCTTTGAAGGCGACGTCGCCGGCGGCCGCAGAGCCCGCGAGGCCCAGCGCTAGGGTCAGGAAAAGGAGGGGGACGACTCGGGTCGGGGTCATGGCGAACTCCTGGCGTCGGGGCTGACGTCGTCGTCTAGAGGCCCGCAGCTCCCCGGACAAGCGCCTGGCCATCGGCGCTTCGACGGACGTCGGCACTCGGTTGCGGGACGCGCGAGATCCCGCCACAGCTCGGCCATGCCCGTCGTCACCCGTCTCAAGGAACGGCGCCCCTCGGTGGCGCTCGAGTCCACCATTTACGCATTCGGCTTGCCCTACCCAAAGAACGTCGAGCTGGGTTGGAAGCTCGCTCGCACCATCGCCGCCACCGGCGCCGAGGCCAAGACCTTCGCCGTCATCGACGGCGATCTCAAAGTCGGCCTTTCTGATGAAGAGCTCGATCGCATCTCTCGGGGCGACGCAGCGGGAGTCTTGAAGCTCAACGCCTCGGACCTCGGGCCCGCCATGGCCCTGGGCATGACCGGAGCGACGACGGTGTCTGCGACCATGGCCTTGGCGGCGGGCGCGAAAGTGCGCGTGTTCGCCACCGGTGGCATCGGGGGCGTGCACCGCGGGGCCAAAGAGACCTTCGATGAAAGCCAAGATCTGACGGCTCTGGCCCGCTACCCCGTCGCCGTCGTCTCCGCCGGCGCCAAGGCCATCCTCGATCTCGGCGCCACCCTCGAGCGTCTCGAAACCCTGGGCGTCCCTGTCATTGGCTTTCGCACGACGCAGACCGGGTTTCCGGCTTTCTACACGCGCGAATCGGGCTTGCCCCTGGCCCTGTCCGTCGACGACGTCCCCACCCTCGCTCGGGTGCTGCGCGCCCACTGGCGCATTCACCCCAACGTCGGCGTGCTGATCGCCAATCCCATCCCCGCGGAGCACGCCCTCGACAAGGCCGTCGTCGACGAGGCCATCGAGGTCGCCTTGCGCGAAGCGGCAGCCAAGGGCGTGCGGGGCAAGGGCCTGACACCCTTTCTCCTGCGTCGTTTGGATGAGCACACCGAGGGTCGCAGCGTCGAGGCCAACGTCGCTCTCGCCGAAAACAACGCCCACCTCGGTGGTGAGCTGGCGGTGGCCCTGGCCCGCATGCAGGCAGACCTCGATCCCGAGGAGAAGACGCAGTCGTGATCATCCTGGCCTCGCGCTCGGCGGTGCGCGTGAAGCTCTTGAGGGACGCCGGCGTCGCCTTCGAAGCCGATGCCGCCGACCTCGACGAAGACGCCCTGGTCAAAGACATCGGTGATCCGGCTGCGCAAGCGCTGACCCTGGCCCGCCAAAAAGCCCTGCACGTGGCGCGACGTTGGCCCGGACGCTTCGTGCTCGGCGGCGATCAGGTGGGCCACAACGACGACGGCGCGCCTTTGGTGAAGCCCCGCGATCCCCCCCATCACGTCGAGCTCTTGATGAGCATGAGCGGCCGCACCCACCGCTTTTACCCCGCCGTGGCTCTGGTGAAAGGCGACGTCGTCGTCGCCTCCGTCGTCGACGTCGTCGCTGTCACCTTCTGCCCCTTCGGTGCCGAGGTCGCCCGGCTCTATGCAGCGACGGGAGAAGGCCAGGGGTGCTGCGGCGGCTACGAGAGCGAGCACCGCGGGGCCCAGCTCATCGAGCGCGTCGACGGCAACTTGCAAGCGGTGCTGGGCTTTCCGCTGCTCTTGGTGCTGCCCTTGCTGCGGGCCCACTGCCCCGTCGAAGCCGGCCTGCTGCGCTGAATCCCCTGCCTGCGCGCCGCATCATTCGCCGCTGATCATGCGGGCCAAACGCGCGGCGGGAATTTCGACGAACAGGCCCGTGCCTTCGGCGCAGAGGACGCCCGAAGGCAGGACCAGCGCCCCCCGGGCCGAGATGTTCCGGCCGTCGACGACGACGACGCTGCCCTCGAAGGTCACCACGCTGTGCAGGGGCAGCGAGCGCAAAAAGGAGATCTCGATCTTCTTGGCCAAGACGCGGTGGCCCTTCATCCAACACGAAAAGCCCATGACCTCGTCGAGCAGGGCGGCCATCGAGCCACCGTGGGCGTGACGCGGCGGACCTTCGGCGCCTGGACCAAACCAAGCCCGCCCGACGACGGCGAGGTCGGCGGGCCGGTGGAAATAGGCGACCCGAATGCGATCGCTGCGCGGGTCGCCCGAGACAAAGGAGCTGCTGGTGATGCGGTGGATGCCGACGTCGTCGACGGCGCGCCAGCCTTCTTGGGGCTCGTGCAGGGCGGCGTTGACGGCGGGCTCGTCGGTCATGGCGCCAGCAGGGCAAGGCCCGAGAGATCGTTGGTCTCGAGCAGCACGCGGCCGCTGACCGAAGCACCGTTCTTGTTGCAGTCGACGTCGACGCCGTCGCTGGCGGGGTCCGGCGCGAAGGCGCAGTCGCTGGGAGTGATGTCGTGCTCGATGAGGAACTGCTGCACCGTGGCGTTGACCCACATGAGCCGAAAGGTGCGCAGCTGCACCGGATTGGGATCGTTTTCGAAGAGGCCGAAGACGACCTCGCCGCCGCCACCCTCCTCGTTTTCGCCAATGATGAAGCGGAGGGAGCCTGGGAGATCGGGGTGGGCGAAGCGGGGCTCGAAGCTGCCCAGAAACACCGTGCTGAAAAGCCCCAGCTCGGCGTCGAAGCGGGCCAACCACTCGTCACGGCCGGCACGCGCCGCGTGGCGCAACAAAGCGTTGTCGACGTCGGCGATGGCCTTTGCGCCCAGGATCACCAGGGTCTCGGGCAAGAGCCCCTGCAAGAGGGCGCAGCCTGCAGCGGCGGGGAAGCTGCAGTCCGCAAACACCCCGGGGTGCAGGCAGGTGGCCTCGGTCGCTCGATCGGCAGCACTCACCACGACTTGGCTGCGCTCGGGCAACAGCGATATTCCGATGTTTTCGCAACTGTTGGATGCGACGACGGTGCCGAAACTCCCAGCGAAGAAGACGGGAACGATGCGCGAAAGCTCCACTTCGTCGCTTCCCAAAATAACGATGCTGCGGCGGGGATCGGCGGCCCTCCGCTCCTGCAGCCGCGCGAGGATCTGATCGAGGGTCCGGGCGTCAGTGCCGTGCAGACGCTCGAGCAAGGCCACGTAGTCGGCGTCTTCGAGTCCGTCGTCGACGACCAAGGCGCTGCGCTCGCCTTCGCGCACATCCGCGCTCAAGCACAGCCCTCCCAAAGAGGTGACCACGCAGGCGTCGGCGGCACCGCAACCGCAGGTGTCGCAGTCGTAGGCCGGCAGGGTTTCGCTGTCGTCGACGTCGCAGCGGAGGGGGGATCCCTCCACACAACCGGTGTCGACGGCGGCGTCGACGCAGTCGGCTTCCCAGGGAAAGGCACACGGTTCACCCTGCTGCCCGGGCGGGCAGGGCTCAGGGGTCGCAACGGGGGGCGCTGGACACCCCAACCCAAGCACAGCGATGAAAGCCGCAACGACGACGACGACGACGACGACGACGACGCCTTGGATTTCTTCGTGAGCGGTCCCTCGCATGACTGCTGCTATAGCCCCATTCAGTGCCAGTTGGCCGCCCGGCCTGAAGGCAGAGGATTCTTCAAGACGCGCCAGCGTCTTGAACATCCAAACTTCAAGACGCGCCAGCGTCTTGAACATCCAAACTTCAAGACGCGCCAGCGTCTTGAAGAATCAAACTTCAAGACGCGCCAGCGTCTTGAACAGCCAAACTTCAAGACGCGCCAGCGTCTTGAACAGCCAAACTTCAAGACGCGCCAGCGTCTTGAACATCCAAACTTCAAGACGCTGGCGCGTCGAAACACCATCGAAGAGGTTCGCCATGGCCCAGGCCCACAGCCCCGCTTTTTTGAAGATCGCCGAACAAGCCAAGCGCGAGGTCCAAGAGTGCACTGTCGCCGACGTCAAGGCGCGCCGCGAGCGCGGGGAGAAATTCCACTTCGTCGATGTGCGGGAGGAGAGCGAATTTGCTGCCGACCACGCCCAGGGCGCGGTGCACATCAGCAAAGGCGTCATCGAGCGCGACATCGAGGCCAAGATCCCCCACCACGACGCCGAGATCGTTCTCTATTGCGGCGGCGGCTACCGCTCGGCCCTGGCCGCGGTGAACCTGAAAAAGATGGGCTACACCAAGGTCATCTCGATGGACGGCGGCATCCGCGCCTGGCGCGAAGCCAACCTCCCCGTCGAGCGTTCCTGACGACGACGAGAGCTCAGCGTTGGTTGCTCTGGGCCCGCCGTCGTCGCCTGCGGAGAGTCACACCCCATGCCCATCGAGCATCGTCGCATCGACCACCCCGATCAGCTGTCGCTCGTCGCCGACGCGCTGGGGGCCGCGCCCTGGGTGGCCCTCGACAGCGAGTCGAACTCGATGTTCGTCTACCGCGAGCAGGTGTGCCTGCTGCAAATCAACGCCGGCGGATCCTTCTTCGTCGTCGATCCCCTCGCTCTCGGGGTCGTCGCGGGTCAAACGCCCTCGACGGTGTTGGCACCGCTGCGGCCCGGGCTCGAACGCAGCGATCGGCCCCTCTACCTGCACGGCGGCGAATACGACGTCGCCTGCCTCCGTCGCGACTTCGACATCGCCCTGGGCGGCGTGTGGGACACCCAACAGGCTGCCTCCCTGCTGGGCTGGCCGAAGACGGGGTACGGCAGCATCGTCGAAGCCTTGTGCGGCGTCGTCTTGGGCAAGGCTTGGGCGACCTATGACTGGGCCACGCGTCCTCTCGATCCCGCGGCCCTGGCCTACGCCGTCGACGACGTCGTCTACCTGCCGAAGATCGCCGAGACCTTGCGCGCCGCCGTCGTCGCCACAGACATTGAAGACGAAGTGAGCCAAGCCCACCGCGTCGTTGCTGCCTCCGCGTGGAGCGGGGGCTTTGATCCCGAGGCCCTGTGGCGGATGCGCGAGGTGGACGCTCTTGATCCTGCGGGCCTGCGGGTGTTGGCGCGTCTGTGCGCGTGGCGCGATGAGGCAGCGTCGATGGAGAACCTGCCGCCGGGTCGCATGGTGAACAACGAAGTGCTGCTCTTGATCGCCCGCCACCGACCGAGGTCTCTGGTCGAGCTCAAGAAAGCGCGCTTGAAGAGCTTCGTCGCTGCGCACCACGGGGCCTCCTTGCTCGCCGCCATCGCTGCGGCCGAGCACGATGAAGCCCCGGTGCGCCCCGCGCCCCCCTCGACGACGACGGCGATCCTGGCCCGAGAGCAGCGGCTCAAGGCCTGGCGCCGCACCGAGGCCGAGCGCCGTTCCAAAATCGAAGAGCGCGTCGTGCCCCTGCAGCTGGTGTTGCCGGCGCGCTCCCTGGATCACCTCAAGATCCATGGCGCCGGCGACCTCGCCACCGTGCCCCAGCTGGGTTTGCGTCGCAGCGAGCGCTACGGCGAAGTGTTGCGCGACCTGTGCGCCTGAGGGGAGCGCGCCCGGGCGCGCTGCGGAGGCCGGGGCTGCGGCGGGGCGAGGATCGACGCCAACTCGAAGGGAGCGGCGACCTCGAGCTGGTCGTAGCGGCATTGGCGCGGTGGTCGTCGTCGTCGAGGGCCAACAGATCCCAAGCCACAAAGCCCGCGGGCGTCTGCTGTGCCAGCAGCTCGATGCGCGAAGCCGCGGGGTGGATGCGTTGGGACAGGGCGTCGAAGTCGAGCACACCCTCGCGCTCGATCACGATCTCGCCATCGAGCACGCACGGCCGGCTCAGCCGCTGCCCCAAGCCCACCACCAGCTCGGGAAAATAGCGTCCCAGGGGTTTGAGCTCGCGGCTCTGCAGGAACACTTCGTCGTCGCCGTCGCGGAACACCTACGCCCGGAAGCCGTCCCACTTGGGCTCGTAGAGCCAACCCTCACCCTGCGGCAAGCTCGTCGAGAGCTTGGCCAGCATGGGCTTGAGCGGTGGTCCCAAAGGCAGGGCCATGAAGCAGAGATAACGACGTCGACGTCGGCGTCTGCGACCCCGGATCGCTCGCCCTTGCCCCAGCGCGCAAGGCTGCCCCCACCACCTTTGTCGACGTCGATGCGCGGGTGGCGAGGGCACGTGGCGTTGGCTGCGGCACGGGCTCTGCTTGGGTCTTGGTGGTGGTGCTGGCGCAGCGTTTGAGCCGTGCCAACGGCTCAAACCATCGGCACTTATCGATGCCGCAGGAGGCTGTGATGCCCGAGCTCGAAGCTTCAGACAACGAACCCCACGAGTACGATCACGAGGAACCGCAAGCGGAGCCAGATGCGATCCCGCTCGGGCTGGCCACCCAAGAGGTGGTCGATCTGCTCGAGCAGTTCGCCACCGCCATCACCAAGGGCGACGGCGATGCTGCCGCCGAGCTCTTCGACGTGCCGACCTTCATCATCGGCGACAACGTCGAATTCATGACCCACGACCTCGACGAGATCGCGGCGTTCATGGGCAAGGGCAAGGCCGAGTACAACAAGCGCGGCGTCGTCGGCACCAACGTCGACATCATCCACTTGCACTTCATGGGCGATCGCCTGGCCCTGGTCGAGGTGCGCTGGCCCTGGATCGACGAGCGCGGTGAGGAAATCGGCGCCGAAAGCTCGACCTACACCTTGCGCCGCGACGACGACGGCCATTTCAAAATCCGCATGGCGCTGATGCACGGCCGCGAGCACGAAGCGCACTGAGGCAGAAAAAAAAAGCCGACGTCGACGACGCCGGCCTTTCTGGCTGCCTGCAGTTGGGCTCAGCCCAGGTACTTCACGGTGAAGGGGCCCGTGCCGCCTTCTTTGCGCGCGCGACCGTTGGCTGCGAGGTGCTCGCAGATGCGCCACACCGTTTCGGCGTCGTCTTCGCCGATGGACTTGGCGAGCTCGTCGGCGGTCTGCGCGCCCTTGGCTTCGGCAAGGCCCTTCACGACCTTCGACTGCAGCGTGATCACCGTCTGCGCCGCCTTCTTGCCGGCTTCGACGCCGGGCTGGTGGTAGGCGTTGATGTTCACGAAGGACGCGTAAAAGCCCACCGCGCGCTCGAAGAGAGCGATGAGGGCGCCCACAGCCCGAGGCGTGACGTCGTCGATGCTGACGGTGATCGACGGACGACCACCCTCGTACAGAGCGCGGCGCGTGCCGAGCAGGAAGCCAAAGAGGAAGTCGCCAGAGGTGACGCCGGGTTCGACCTCCATCGCCGTCGCCTTGCGCTCGCGCAGGACTTGCAAAAAGGTGATAAAGAAGTTCGGCACGCCATCGCGCAGCTGCTGCACATAAGCATGCTGGTCGGTGGAGCCCTTGTTGCCATAGACCGCGATGCCCTGGTGAACGGTCTTGCCGTCGAGATCCTTCTCTTTGCCCAGGGACTCCATCACCAGTTGCTGCAGATACTTGGACAGCAAGGTCAGGCGATCTTTGTAGGGCAAGACGACCATGTCTTTTTCGCCCTTGCCATTGGTGGCCTTCAACCACGACAGCGCCAGTAGCAGCGCGGGGTTCTTCTTGGTGTCGGTGGCCCGGGTCAGCACGTCCATCGCGGCAGCACCGTTGAGCATGCCCACGATGTCGATGCCCTGAAGTGCTGCGGCGAGCAGGCCGACGGCGGAGAGCTCCGAGGTGCGGCCGCCAACCCAGTCCCACATGGGGAAGCGGGTGATGAAGCCCTCTTTGACGGCGACCTTGTCGAGCTCGCTGCCCTCTTGGGTCACAGCGACCATGTGGCGGGCGGGATCGAGGCCGGCGGCGCGGTAGGCGGCCTGGGCTTCGAGCATGCCGTTGCGGGTCTCTTTGGTGCCACCGGACTTGGAGATCACGATGGTCAGCGTGCGCGAGAGACCGCCATGATTCTCGATGGAATCCAGCACGCGATCCATGCCGTCTGGATCGGTGTTGTCGAAGAAGAAGGGCTTGATGCGATCCGTGGGCGCACCCAGAGCGTCGGCGACAAATTGGGGACCCAGGGCGCTGCCGCCGATGCCGACGATCAGCACGTTGGCGAAGAGCTCGCCGTATTCGCCGCGCAGCTTGCCGGTGTGGGCGTCGGCGGCGAAGCGCAGCATCTTCTGCAGCGTGTCTTCGATGGCGCGGCGATCGGCGAGGTGCGGTGCCAGCTGCGGCGCGCGCAACCAGTAGTGGCCGGCCATGCGCTTCTCATCGGGGTTGGCGATGCTGCCCTTCTCGAGCTCGGCCATGGCTTTGAGCGCCTTGGTGACGCCGTCGCTGTTTTTGGCAAAGAAGGCGTCGTCGAGGTCCATGCGGCTGACGTCGATGGCGAAGCCGAGGTCGGCGTCGGCGAAGTATTGGGCTTTGGTGCGTTCCCAGAGGGTCTTGGCGTCAGACATCGAGATCTCCGTGTGTGCGAGGTGGCGCGTGTTCGCTCGTCTCGACCCCCGCCGTCAACGCTTCGGCACTTTGAGCCGTGTCAACGGCTCAAAGCAGGAAGCACTTTGAGCCGTGCCAACGGCTCAAACCATCGGCACTTTGAGCCGTGCCAACGGCTCAAACCATTGGCACCTTGAGCCGTGCCAACGGCGCAAACCATCGGCACTGGTCCCACTCCTCGGATTTATTCCCGCGAAACAGCGGGGCCCGCAACAATTCCCTGGGCCCCAGGCCCTACACGGAACAAGAGGGTGCCTGTCGGACCGACCTACTCGGCCACGAGCACCGAGACGCTGTTCGCCGCGTTGGCTACGGCGAGGTCAAGCCGCCCATCACCGGTGAAGTCGCTGACCACCACGGACGCCGGACCGGCACCGGTGGTGAAGTCGTCCCCGCCCAAGAAGTTGGCCAGCTGCTGCCCCGCGACGCTGACGTTGAGGAGGACCGTGACGTTGTTTGCCGCGAGCTGGGTGACGACGAGGTCGGGCCGTCCGTCCTCGTCGAGGTCGGCGATGGCGACGGAGGAAGGCTGAAGCACCGTGAAGTCGAAAGCGCTCGCAAAGGCGGGTGCGAGGGCCCCGGGCGCGCTCGCGTTCAGCAAGATCGAGACCGAGTCCGAGGCGGCGTTGGCGACGGCGAGATCGGAGCGGCCGTCGCCGTTGAGGTCGCCGGTGGCGAGGGAGACGGGATCGAGG
This sequence comes from Myxococcales bacterium, assembly GCA_023248635.1. GTDB lineage: Bacteria > Myxococcota > UBA727 > UBA727 > VGSZ01 > VGSZ01. Next base: position 22,508 of record JAHFED010000060.1, on the reverse strand, counting down.
CCCGCCGCGAAGTCGACCCGATCGGCGAAGGTCGGCGCCAGCACCCCGGTCGGCGTGGTGTTGAAGAGCACAGAGACAGCCGCCTTGCCCGCGACGGCGACGTCGGGCTTGCCGTCGCCGTTGAGGTCAACGACGACGACGGCTGCGGGGTTCTCGGCGGTGCGGAAGTCGATCCGGTCCGCGAAGTCCGCCGTCGTGCCACCGGGCGCGGTGGTGTTGAAGAGGATCGAGACGCTGTCCGATCCGCCGTTGGCGACGGCGACGTCGGGGAAGCCATCGCCGTTGAGGTCGCCCAGGGCCACGGATTGAGGCGTTGCCCCGGTGGCGAAGTCGACCCGCGCGAAGCTCGCCGCCGCGTTCCCCGGCACGGTGCGGTTGAAGAGGACCGAGACGGTGTCGGAGGCCTGGTTGGTGACTGCCAGGTCGGGTCGGCCGTCGGCGTTGAGATCGCTGATGGCCACGGCGTCCGGCGCCGCACCGACGCCGATGTCTGCCCGGTTCCCGAAGGTCGCCCGCACCGCACCCGGCACGGTGGTGTCAAAGCGGACGGAGACGCTGTTGGCGTCGAAGTTGGCCACCGCAAAGTCAGGCCGCCCGTCGCCGTTGAGGTCAGCGCTGGCGACGGCTGCGGGACCGTTGGCCGTCGCGAGATCGACCTTGGGTTCAAAGCGGGGCGCGACGTTGCGTGCGGTGGTGTTGAGGACGACCGTGACGTTGTCCGACACCTGGTTTGCGACGGCGAGGTCGGCTTTGCCGTCGGTGTTGAAGTCCCCGGTGGCGACGGAGTGGGGAAAGGCATCGGTGACGAAGTCGAAGCGCGTCGCGAAGGTGGGCGCCGTCGCCCCCGGCTCGGTCGTGTTTAACAAGACCGAGCCGGTGTTCGAGAGGGTGTTCGCGAAGGCGAGGTCCTGCTTGCCGTCGCCATTGAGATCGGCGCTGGTCACGGAGCGGGGATTCCCATCGACGGGAAACTCGACCTTCGCCGCGAAGGTGGGTGCCACCGCCCCCGTCGGGGTGGTGTTGAAGAGGACCGCGATCGAGTCCGCCGTCGCGCAGGCGAGGTCGGGCCGGCCGTCGCCATTGAAGTCGTCGATGGCCAGGGAGTCGGGGGCGATGCCCGCAGGAAAGTCGACGCTTGGCGCGAAGTCAATGGTGGTGAAGCTTCCTCCACCAACGCCGGTCACGGGCACATCTGTCCTGTTGAAGAGGACCGAGAGGATGTTCAACTGGAGGTTCGCGACGGCGAGATCGCCCTTCCCGTCGCCATTGAGGTCGCCGATGGCGACGACGGAGGTGCTCCCGTTGCCCGCCATCAATGCGATCTGAGCCCCCTCGTAGGTCGGTGTCGCGGCCCCTGGGGGAGTGGTGTTGAAGAGGACCGAGACGAACTCCGCACCTCCTCCGGCGACCTGCGCCGTGGCGAGGTCGGGCTTGCCGTCGCCGTTGAGGTCACCGACGGCGATCGAGTTCACAACCCTGAAGACTCCGAAGTTCGCCCTCGTCTCGAAGCTTGGTGACGCGGCTCCCCTCGGGGTCGTGTTGAGCAGGATGGCGACGGTCGCATCGATCGCAACGGCGAGGTCGACCTTACCGTCGCCGTTGAGGTCGCCGATCGCAACGAAGTTGGGCGACCGGCCGAGCGCGAGGTCGAACCTTGGCGCGAAGTTCGGTGTAGCGGCGCCAGGAGCGCTCGTGTTGAAGAGGATCGAGAGGCTGTTGCCGTTGTCGGAAAACTCTTGGTTCGCGATCACCAGGTCGGGCCTGCCATCGCCGTTGAGGTCGCCCACGCCCGGAGAGATCGGAGACGGGCCCGTCGCGAATTCGACGCCGGCGCCGAAGGCGGCGGAGAAGGGGACGATGTCGATGGAGATCGTGGCCTCGGCCGAGTCCCGACTCCCCGCGCGGATGCCAAAGGCGAAGCTGTCGCTGCCACTGACGTTGGGATCGGGCGTGTAGATCAAGTTGGGTGCATTGCCGGAGAGCACGCCCAAGGCCGGTGGCGTGAGGATGGTGAAGGCCGTGATGGCGTCGCCGTCGACGTCGCTGCCGCTGAGCACGACCTCTTGCTGGCCGTTTTCGTCCACGCTGATCGATTGGGGGTCGGCCACCGGAGCGTCGTCCACCGACACGATGGTGAGCGAGACCTCCGCGGCGGCCGAGGTGAGCGCGCCGTCGTTCACGGTGAAGGAGAAGCTGTCGTCGCCGTTGACGTTGTCGTCGGGTGTGTAGCTGAGGTTGGGCGGCGTCCCGCTCAGCGTGCCTCTGGCAGGTGCTTGCACGATGGCGAAGGAGAGCGGGTCATCGTCGGCGTCGCTGCCCGCGAGCGTGATGGCCTTGGGGGTGTCCTCATTGGTGCTCACAGACTGTGGCGTTGCCTCCGGCGCGGTGTTGCACCCCGTGAAATCGAAATCACAGGCGGCGTCGCAGGCCAGCACCCCCGTGTCGAAGCCGAAGGACGCGCAGTCTTGGCCCCCGACATCGTCGCCGTCGCACTGCTCTTCGAGTCCTGGGTCAAGCACACCGTCGCCGCAGCCGTCGTCAACCTCACCTTCGCCCTCACCCTCACCTTCGCCCTCACCTTCGCCCTCACCCTCACCTTCACCTTCACCTTCACCTTCGCCTTCGCCTTCACCTTCACCCTCACCTTCGCCCTCGCCTTCCCCCTCTCCCAAACAAGCCAGCGAGGCGTCATCGGGGACGCAGCTGTCCGCGGGCTCGGAGTCGGCGCCGTTGTTGACGCCGTCGTCGTCGAAATCGCCGCCCCCACAGGCAATGGCGTTGGGCTCTGGCAGGCAAGGATCGTTGGGAGCGAGGTCGCTGCCGTCGCCGTCGCCGTCGCTGTCGCTGTCGCCTTCTCCCCCGCCTTCTCCTTCGCCTTCTCCCTCGCCTTCGTCGTCTCGATCGCCGTTGGCGGTGACGGCGTAGCCACAAGAGAGAGAGAGCAGAAGCAGGGGGGTGAGGGCCAGGTTCTTCATGACATCGGCTCCGAAGCGCAAATCATGGGACGTCGCCTTGCCTAAGCATGACCGATGCCATGACAGAGACCCCGACCGGAGTTGCGTCCTCTGCCTCGAATCGTTCTGCGCAGCCGGTGCGCAAGCTGCTCGCGCACGAGCGTTCGTTCGTCATGCCCCGGCTTTGCGCGGTGCGAACGACGACGCCTCGATCGATTGCTTGCCGAGCGACCTCGCGCTTCGTCCATGGCAAGTCCGGGGGGTTGCCGACGACGTTTCCTGGCTGGGCCGAGCGGTCGATCCTTCTCGTAATGTCACGACCGGGCTGAAGACACACTGCGCCGGGGGCCCGACGACGCGAGGCGCGGCCACGGTCCAGTGCGGCTCGGCATCGAGGGTGAAGAACGCGCCCCTCTCCGCCTCGCCTTCGTTCTCCGGCGGAAGAGCATGTCTCTGCTTGACCGGCGTTGGATACCGCACGGGACCTGGCGAGCAGTACGACAGCCGTCGCCCTTCACACGGACTCGCGGCGCTTGGCATCGACGATGTCAGCCGCACACGCCGACACCGAGGTCGGCGTCGACAGCGCACGCCAGCCCGGGAGCGCACGGTCTGGTGAACGACGTACGGGCGACGGTCAGGCAGCTGCTGCCGGGCAAGTTCCCGGCGCAAACCTCCTCGCCCTCGCAATCGGCGTCGGTGGAGCAGCTCTGTCGGCACGTACAACGCCGAGCGTCGATACCCCCGTTCAGGTGATGCCGCCGGAACCGTGACGAAGCACGCGGTGGCGGCGGCGCAGACGGCGTCGGAGACGGCGCCTGCGCCTGAGGCGAGAACATGAGCACGTCTTCCTCACCCGGAGGACGGGAGGGGACGGAGGCTCATCCCCGATCTCGCTGAACTTCGTTCACCGAGGTCGGAGATGTTCTTCCTGGAGGGTCTGATGCAGACCCTCCCCACGCCGGCGAAGCCGGACGGTGGGGCCCACCCAACTCCGCTTCGCGCGCGCTCCCCGCGCCTGAGCGAACTTCAACTGGACTTGGGATCAGTGGTGATGGCCGCCGGGACCGTGCACGTGTCCGTGGGTCATCTCGTCTTTGGTGGCGGCGCGGACTTCGACGACGGCGATGTCGAAGGTCAGGGTCTTGCCCGCCAGCTCATGGTTGAAGTCGAGGGTGTAACTCTTGCCGTCCATGGCCGAGATGCGGGCGTCCATCTCGTTGCCGTCGGGAGCAGTCGCTGTGACGTGGTCGCCGACGCTGTAGTTGCCCGGCGGAAACTTAGTTTTGGGCACCGTGTGCACGCGGGCCTCTTCGCGGGTGCCGTAGCCCTCGGCCGGGCCGACGACGACGGTCTTCTTGTCACCGGCCTTCAAGCCGTCGAGGGCTTTCTCGAGGCCGGGGATGATGTTGCTGGCGCCGTGCAGGTACCACAGGGGCTGCCCCTTCTCCGACGCGTCGACGACGATGCCGCCTTCGATGGTGAGCTTGTAGTCGATGGCCACGGCGGCCTTTTTCCCGATCTGCATGAACACTCCTGCTGGCGAAGCGCTCGTTAGGAGCGCGCGCCGTCGACGTCAACGTCTGACTGCAGTCGCCTCCGGCCTGCTGTACAACAAGCCATGGTTGCCGCCGTCGCTTCGTCCTCGCGTCTCTCTCAGGTCCGGGCCCGCATGCAGCAGCGCGGTGTCGATGTGCTGCTGGTGCGCTCCACCGATCGCTTCTTGAACGAGTACGTCCCCGACGACGAATCCACCCGCCTCTGGCTCACGGGTTTCTCGGGATCCATGGGTGACGCCCTTGTCACCGCTGATGCGCTGCACCTGATCGTCGACGGCCGTTACACCTTGCAGGCCAGCCGGGAAGTGCCCGAAGCCCAGGTGACGACGACGACGACGGGCCAATCCATCGAAGGCGCCTGGCTCGATCTCCTGGCGGCAATCGCCCCCGGGAAGAAGGTTGGCATCGAAAGCGATCGGGTCTCGCTCTCCCTGTGGCGCACGATCGAGGCCCGTGCGCTCAAGGCCGGCTTCACCGCGGTGCCCCTGCCCATCTCGCCCATCGACGAGGAGCGGGGGCCGCCAGCGTCGCCGTCGTCGTCGTTGGCGCCCTTGTTGGCTTTCTGGGCCATCGATCCCAAGCTCTCGGGCCGCAGCGTGGCTGAGCGCATCGCGCTGGGTGCTCCCTTGCTCGAGGAGCACCAGCTCGAAGGTCTGCTGATCACCGCCCTGGACGAGCTCGCCTGGCTCACCAACCTGCGCGGCGATCACTTCGCCTACCAGGCCACCTTCAGGGCCCAAGGGCTGGTGATGCGCGAGCGCGTCGTCGTCGCCGCCGACACCTCGACGCTGCGGCGTCCTCCCGAGCACCGGCCGGTGGAGGACGGCGTCGTCTTCGTCGGACCCACGGCCTTGTTCGACGGCCTCACACCAGGCGCACGCGTCGGCGTCGATCCCTTCAGCACCCCCCATGCCCTGTGCGCGGCGTTGACGGCGCGGGGCTGCGTGCTCGTCGAGGTCTCGAGCCCCTACGCGGTGCTGCGCACCAGAAAGACCGCGGCCGAGCTCAAGCACATGGCGGCGGCCTTCGCCAAAGCCGACGGCGTCGTCGACCAGGTGCAGCGCTGGCTCGCCCGCCAGCTCGCGAAGAACCGTCCGGTCAGCGAAGCCGACGTCGCCGACACCACCGCTCGGTTGTTTCAAGAATCCGGCGCCTTTGGTCTGTCTTTCAAGGTCATCTCTGCCGTCGGAAAAAACGGAGCCATCATTCACTATTCAACGCCGGACCAGAGCCGACGCGTGAAAAAGGGTGAGCTCTTTCTTCTCGACACGGGCGCCTACTACGAAGGCGGCTACGCGACGGATTTGACCCGCACCTTTCTGGCCGGTCCTTCGACGACGAAGGCCACCAAAGAGCAGAAACGACTGTATACGATTGTATTACAGGCCGCCATCGCCGGCATGAGCGCGCGGGTCCCCGTGGGGGTCACGGGCGAGCAGCTCGACGCCATCGTTCGGCAGGCGCTGTGGCGTCACGGCCTCGATTACGGCCACGGCACTGGCCACGGCGTCGGCGTCAACGTGCACGAGGCCCCGCCCTCGATCCGCATCGGCTCGCGCATCTCGGTCGAGCCGGGCCAGGTGTTCTCCATCGAGCCCGGCGTGTACCTGCCCGATTGGGGCGGCGTGCGCATCGAGAACCTCTGCACCGTCGTCGACGACCCCGTGACCCCGCCCTCGGGCGTGCCCCGCCGCTTCTTGCGCGTGAAGCCGCTCACCTTCTCGCCCCTCGACCGCCGCCTCATCGAGCGCCGCATGCTCAGCGATCACGAGAAGCGCTTTCTTTCCTGGTTCGGCCGCGGCAACAGCAACATTCTCCCGCCCAGCGCATGAACCAGCTCATCTTCGCCCTTGCTCTCGTCGCCGCCGGGGCCTGCATCCCGCCGCCGCCACCCGACAATCCCATCCCCGATGCGGAGTGCCCCGATTTCTTGCCGCCGCCGAGCAACCCCTGCCTCGAAGGACAGTGCGGCAACTCCGCCGGCGTCGGCCAACCCTGCACCAAGGGCGGCGGCGAGTGCGACGTCTTCGACCTGCTCGCTGGCGAAGCCGGGGTGTGCACCGTCGACTTCTCCGACAACACCGACGTACACATCTGCAGCCGCCTCTGCGACGTCGACGAGGACTGCGGCGAAGGCGCCATCTGCTTCGAGAACCCCGACAGCCCGGGCCAGTTCGGCTGCGTGACCAAGGGCTGCGAAGGCCTTTGAGCTCAGCTCACAGCACGATGCCGAGTTGAGCGCGACGCTTCGATCAGCGCAGGCACATGGCGCGGTCGCCGCCGAAGCGCCGCCGAAAATCCACGTAGATCTGGCAGGAGTCCGGCGTCGTCGTCGTCGTCAGCGCTTTTTCGGCGTCGAGGGCTTTGAAGACGGCGTCGAGCTGCGGCCTCAGGGCGCCCGCCGAGGTGGCCCCGCCAAAGCTCAGGTACTCGTCGGTGAGGCGCGTGATGTCGATGTCACGCAGGGCGTCGGCGCCTTCGATGGCCTTCAAGCGCGCGCTCACGATCGGCAGGGCGGCGGCCGCCAGCTGCTTGCGCTCGCGACAGACCTTGCGGCACTCGGCGTAGTCCTCGTTGTGGCTCCATTTTTCGGAGTGACCGTCGATGGTCGAGACCAAGCGGTTGTAGGTCTTGCCGTCTTTGCCGCCGCCTTCAGAGGTCGCGTGCAGCGAGGTCAACACGTAGCTCGGCACCCCGTGGGCCCACATGCCGCGCTGGGCACCGATGGCCGCGGACTGGGCCTCGACCAGCTCGCTGTCGGCGGCCTTTTCGTCGATGGTCATGGCCATCGCGTAGCCATTTTCAATCAGGCTTTTCGCCAAATCTTTGCAATTCATCAGCAAGCGCCCGTAGCCGTCTTTCTTGCCGTCGGTTTCACAGTGCCACACGCCGTGCTGGGCATGCTTCGTCGCCAGCTTCGCGTTGACCCACATCTCCTTCTCCGTCCATGTGCCCCAGGAATGCACCGGACCGAAAGACTCCAGTGTATTGTATCCCGCCAAGCGTGACTGCGATCCTTTGTAGGGACCCGCGTGAGGGCGGAAGGAGTCGCCGTCGTTGAAGGACACCGGCGTCGGCCGCCCATTGATGAACACCTTGGTGAGGGGTTCGGCGCGCAGGGCTCCGGCACCAATCAACACGGCGAAGACGACGACGGAGACCTGTGCGCGCTTCATGTTTTTTCCGCAGCCGAGTGTCCTGGGGGGTCCACGCGGAGCAGGGGCGACACCCGGCGAGGACGAGATCATGCCGCAGCAAACAAGAGCCAACGTCGGCGGTCAATCGCGACGGCGACGATCCGTCGGGGTGAGGGCATCGCGGGCCTGCAACACCAGGGCACGGGCCGTTTCGACATCGTCAGCGGTGGCCGTGAGGTGGCCCATCTTGCGACCCGGGCGGGGCTCGGTTTTGCCGTAGAGGTGCAGCTTTACGCCGGAGATGGCCAGCGCCTGGTCGAAGCGGGGTTCGCCTCCAACATCCGCGCTGTGCCAGTGCTCGCCGAGGAGGTTGGCCATGGCCACGGGCCGAAAGAGGGTGACGTCGCCGAGGGGCAGCCCGCACACGGCCCGCAGCTGCTGCTCGAACTGGCTGGTGGCGCAGGCGTCGATGGAGAAGTGCCCCGAGTTGTGCGGCCGCGGCGCCAGCTCGTTCACGACAAGCTTGCCCGCGGGGGTGCCGTCGTCGACGAGGAAGAGCTCCACCGCCAACACGCCGATCAGATCGAGACCCTTGGCCACGCTCTTGGCCACATCGATGGCGTTCTTTTTCGTGGCTTCGGGCACGCGCGCCGGCACCACGGTGAGGTCGAGGATGTGGTGCTCGTGCACGTTTTCGGCGACGTCGAAGGTGCTGATGGCGCCGTTGCGACCCCGCGCCACGATGACCGAGAGCTCGCACGAGAACGCGACGAAGCCCTCGAGCACACCCAGCGGCTGGCCCAAGCGGTGCCAGGCGTCGTCGACGTCGTCGAGGGAATTGATGCGCGTCTGCCCTTTGCCGTCGTAGCCAAAGGTCGCGGTCTTCAAAATGCACGGCAGCCCGAGCACGGCGACGGCGGCACGCAGCTCGTCGACGGAGGCCACGGGTCGAAACGGGGCGACTGGATAACCATGGGTCGAGAGAAAGGTCTTTTCGCGCAGGCGGTGCCGCGTGGTGTCGAGCACCAAAGGGGCGGGAAAAACCGGCACGATCTCGGCGACAGCCTGCAAGGTCTCGTAGGGGATGTTCTCGAACTCGAAGGTGACGACGTCGACGGCGGCGGCGAACTTCACCGCGGTGCCGATGTCGTCGTAGGCGGCCGACCATTCGACGTCGGCGACCTGTCCGGTGGGGCAGTCGGGGGCGGGGTCGAGGGCATGCACGCGGTAGCCCATGCGCCGGGCCGCGATGGCGAACATGCGCCCGAGCTGGCCTCCACCAAGGATGCCAATGGTCTTGCCTGGAAGAGTGACCGGACCTCTCACCGCTCCCCTGTGCCACTCCCCGTCGACGTCGACCAGCCCCTTGATGTCCGACGGCATCGGTCTCGTCGTCGTCTGTGGGGTGTGGGGTCAGTGGACGTCGAGCACGATCTTGCCGCGCGTATGGCCGGACTGGATGTGCTCTTGGGCCTCGCGGGCGCGCTCAAGCGGTAGCTCCTCGGACAAGGGCACTTTGATCACGCCTTTGTCGACGAGCTTGGCGATCTCGGCGAGGACCCGCGGATCTTGGCCGGCCATGATGGCGATGGCGCGCACCCCTCGGGCCTTTGCCGGCTCTTCGGATTGAATCCCCACCGTCGACACCAGCACGCCCCCCTTCTTCAGCACATCCCAAGATCGCGCCTGGGTCTCGCCCCCGACGACGTCGAGCACGCCGTCGACCTGGTGTGCGAAGTCCTCGAAGCGCTGCTGGGTGTAGTCGACCACGACGTCGACGCCGAGCTCTTTCAGGAACTGCAGGTTCTCGGTGCGCCCGGTGCCGATGACCGTGGCGCCGATCCACTTGGCCAATTGCACAGCGAAGGTGCCGACGCCGCCGGAGGCCCCGTGGATGAGCACGGTCTGGCCCCTGCTGAGCCTCATGGTCGGTGTGCCATCGGACTCGAAGAGGGCCTGCCAGGCCGCAAGGGCCGCCGTGGGGAGGGCGGCGGCGTGGGCGAAGTCCAGCGACCTGGGCTTTTTGGCGACGTCGGTGGGCTTGACGACGACGTACTGGGCATAGGCGCCACCGTGACCGAATTGGGGACGACCGTAGACGGCGTCACCGACCCTGAAGCCGCGCACCTTCTTGCCCACCTGTTCCACAGTTCCCGCGAAGTCGAGCCCAGCCACCTGAGGCAGGCGTTGGGAAAGCGAGCGCACCCGGCCCGCCCGGATGCCGCCGTCGACGGGGTTCACGCCCGCAGCATGCACCCGCACGAGGATCTCGTCGTTGGCCGGCGACGGCCGCGGCGCATCTTCGAAACGCAGGACCTCAGGACCGCCGTACTCGTGGAATTGCACTGCTTTCATCATGTCCATGGCGTCACCTCACCATGGCCTAGCGATGGGAGCTCCGCGTCGCCTCTGGGGAGGAACCGCCCTCCTGAAGCGACGACAGCGGCTCAAGCCCGATCAGAAACGGGAGCGGACAAACGACGACGACAGCGGCCGTCCCTCGGGCTGTCAGATCGCCGGGGTGGGCAGTGGCGGCGCTGGGGGTCGGATCGTCGCCGACGTCATCGAGCACATTCGCGTCGTCGACCCCAGACCGCAGACGTCGTTGCGTCGTTCCCTCTGTTTGCAGCTGCGGCCCACCCAGACCTAGGGTCGGCCCGCAGAGCAGCAGGACGACGTCGACGGAGCACTCATGTGGAGCATCTTGGTGGCGGCGGTGGTGGGGGCGAGCGGGGCCTCCTCGGGCCCTGATCTCGGCGAAAAAGCGACGGGCGTCGACCTGCCCATCGAAAGGGTCATGGTCTTCTCCGATCGCGCCCGGGTCACCCGAACGTCGTCGCTGACGTGGACGGGCGGCTTGCAGGTGCTGCGGGTGCCCGACCTACCGGGTGGTGTGATGCTCGACAGCATTCGCGTGAGCGCCAACGGGGCGCGCGTGGTGCGGGTCGAGACGAGCCCCGTGGAGCGGGAGCGCTGGTCCATCGATCAGGTCGACGCCTGGTTGGTGGCCCTCGAGCAACAGGGCGACAAGATCACCCTGGCCAACGGCAAGCTCGGCAGCGCCCGCGGCGAATTGGCGTTGCTGGCCGGGCTCAGCGCGGCTCCACCCATCCCGGAGAAGGACAGGATCGGCAAGCCGCCGTTGTCGTTGGCGCCCGAGAGCTGGCATGCGCTGCAAGATCGCTTGTCCCAACGACGATCCGAGGCGCGCAGCACAGAGCGAGCGCTCGAGCGGGAGCTGCACGAGCTCAACATCGCCTACCAGGCAGCCCAGCTCGAGGTGCAGCACCGCGATCTCGGCGGCTTCAGCGAGCGCAAGCTCGAGGTGCTCGTCATCGTCGACGGCGAGGGCACCCGGGGGCCGGGGCTGCTCAGCGTCGAATACGCCGTGCCCGGAGCCTATTGGAAGCCGGCCTACGATCTCTTCTTCGACCCCGACGCCGGCAAGGTGGAGCTCAAGGCCGCCGGCCTCGTGTCCCAAGCCTCGGGCGAAGATTGGAGCAACGCGAAGCTGTCGTTGTCGACGGCGATCCCCGGGCTCGGCATCGATCTACCCTCGTTGCAGACCTGGACCCTCGGCGACGATCGCGAGTACGTCCCCCGCCCCACGGCCCGCGCGACGCCGCGCACCTCGCGTCCCTTCTCGCCCCCCGCCGCCCGCCCCCGCATCGCCGAGCTCGAGCGCGAGGCCGATCGGGCGCTGCTGCAAGCGCGCTCCCAACAGCTGCTCGCCTTCGCCCGCGCGCCGGCGGTCGAGCCCGAAGAGACCGGCGCGACCTACGGCAGTGGCGCCGGTGCTGGACGCGGCGCGGGAGGGGGCCGCAGGACAACGGTCAACTTCGGCGACGACACCGTCGAAGGCGACCTCAGCGTCCCGGATGGTGAACTCCTCGAGAAGCGCAAAGGAGCGGCGCCCACGGGCGCTGCCCGCGCGTCACGCCCCTCCCCCTCCCCACCTCCATCGCCCCTGATCGTGAGCGAGCCGACCAGCGCCGACGAGGAGCGGGACTACGACGCCCCCCGGGCCGAGTCCGCTGCGCCGTCGGCCGGCTTCAGCCCCGGTGCTTTCCTCGACGACGTGATGCGCGACCGGGCGCCGACGACGTCGCGGGGCCTGGCGCTCTACCGCGGGGATGCCTGGCGCCCCCGGGTGTTCGACGACGAGACCTTGCCCGCGGTTTCCGCCGGCGGCTTCGACTACGTCTACGAGGCCCCGCTCCCCGTCACTGTGCCCTCGCAGGCCGAGCAGCTGCGGGTCCCCCTGGCCGCACGCTCCTACGACGTGACCACCTTCTACGAAGCGACGCCTTCGCTGGCGACGACGGCCTACCTCAAGGCCACGGTGAAAAACGGCAGTCGCCTGCCCATCCTGGCGGGACCCGCCAACGTCTTCGTCAAGCGCACCTTCTCTGGCGACGCCCAGTTGGCGACCACGGGTCCCGGCGGCGCCCTCGAGCTGCCCTTGGGGGCTGACGAGGACATCCGACTGACGCGCACGGTGATTCCGGCGACGAAGACCCAGGGCTTTCTCTTCGGCGCTGAGGACGTCACCGAGTACGCGGTGAAGATCGAGGTCGGCAACTACAAAAAGCGGCCGGTCACCATCCGCGTCGTCGACCAACTGCCAAAGACCAACGCCGAGAAGATCAAGGTCGAGATCATCAGCGCCGTGCCCCACTCCGAAGAAAACGCCGACGCCGACGGCCTGCTCTACTGGCACGTCGACGTCCCTGCCGGCGCGACCAAGACCGTGAGCTTCAGCTATCGAATCACGCGGCCCAAGGGCTGGAGGCTGCAATGAGCTCAACTCGTCGTGAGGTTGCCCCGCCCTCGAGACCAGCCATCTCCCCCGACCCCTCTTCCGCGGGCGCGGCTTTGACAGTGACGATCCCCGATCGTTCTGGTCGCCGCGCGGGGGCCAACGACTCACTTCGACCGCCCCTGCGGAAGAGGGGGAGATGGCTCCGAGCGAACCAGAGGGGACTCGTGTTGCCCAGCGTGGTCCTCTTGCTCAGCGTCGGCGGCGCGCAGCGCGCATTGGCCCAACCCGCGCCCAGTGCGCCCGAGCCCGCCCCCGTCGTCATCGAGCGGGTCGTGGTCTTCGCCGATCGCGCCGAAGTCACGCGGGTGCTCACCGCGCACTGCGAAGGGGGCGCCGCCGCCGCCGTCTTTGGGGCCCTGCCCGAGGCCATCGATCCCCGAACCCTGCGGGGCGACGTCGACGGCGACGCCACCGCTGTGGGTGTGTCCACCACGCGTCGGGCTCTGGTCGAGTCCCTCGATGAGCGCGTGCGCTCGCTGCGATCGGAGCTGCTGGCGCTCGATGAACAGCTGGCCGTGCTCGCCCGGGCGGCCGTCGACGATGACGAACGGCTGGCCTCGGTGCAGAGCTACGCTGACTATTTTCGCAGCCTCGCCGTCGAAGAGATGCGCCAACCCAAGCCCGACGCTTCTCGCTGGAGCGAGATGCTGGGCTATCTGCAGAGCGAAAGGAACGAGGCGCTCAGCAGGCAAGTGACCCGCGACGCCGAAGTCCGCACCCTTTCGCGCAAGCACGAGCGCCTCGACGCCCGCTTGAGCCGCCTCGCCCCCGCCCAGGCCCCGGCGAGCCTCAGCGCCACCGTCGCTGTCCGTTGCGCTTCGTCGTCGTCGCCGCGGGTGCGCCTCAGCTACGTCGTGCCCGGCGCGACCTGGAAGCCCGAGTACGACCTTCGCTTCACGCCTCCCAAGGCAAAGACCGGCGAAGGCAACGCGGTCCTCACCGTCGCCGGCGTCGTCACCCAAGCCAGCGGCGAGGACTGGAACGATGCCGAGCTGTGGTTGTCGACGGCCAAGCCCGCGCTGGGCGGCGAGGCCCCGCTGCCCAATCCCATCTATGTGAGCGGCCATCCCGACGAAAAGACCAAGACCCTCGTGCAGGCCCAAGAGCACCGCGCCGACGATCTCAAAGCCGGCAAAGACACCGGCGGCGACGTGCGGGGCGCGTCCCTCGAGGACGGCGGCAAGGCCTTCGTGCTCAAGCTGCCCAAGAAGGTGACGGTGCGCGCCGACGGTCGGCCCTATTGGTTCCCCGTCGACGACCTCAACACCAAGGCGACGTCGTCGTTGGTGGCGGTGCCTTCGCTGTCGCCCTATGTGTTTCAGGTCGCGGCCTTCGCGAACCCAGCGTCTTTTCCGCTGATGGCGGGCACGGTGCACGTCTTTCGCGGACCCACCTTCGTCGGCAACGAGGCCTTCGCCTACCGCGCACCCGGCGAACCCCTCGAGGTCTCCCTCGGCATCGACGAAGAGGTGGCCCTCGAGCGCAAGGACCTCGTGAAGGAGCAGCGCGACGGCCCTTTCTTCTCCGGCGACAAGACCATTGGCCAAGCCTGGCGCACCATCTTGCACAACCGCAGCGAAGGCGACCTCAGCGTTGAGGTCCGCGAGCAGATCCCGGTCACCAAGACCGCCGACGTCGTCGTCACCGTCGAGAGCGACAAGACCGCCCCCGGCTACACCCTCGACAAGGTGCGCGGACACCTCGCCTGGAAGGTGCCGATCAAACGCAACGCCACCGAGACGCGCGACCTCGCCTTCACCATCGCCCTGCCCAAGGAGTGGCAGGTGCAGTAGCCGCCGACGGCGTCCACCGATTGCGGCGTAGATCCGCTTACTTGGAGCCAGGGCCGCACAAGATCCGCCCTCCTTTCGGTGGAGAGAGGTGCGCTTGCTCGCCCTCGACACAGAGACGACCGGGCTCGACCCCCGCAGCGATCGCTGGATCGAGGTGGGTGCTGTCGAAGCCGTGGTGGGCGGCGACGACGTCGACGTCGGCTGCTTCTCGAGCCTGATCGCCTGCCCCCGTCCGTTGCCCGTCGCCGTGCGGGGGCTGACGGGCATCGACGAGCGCTCACTGCTCGTGGCCCCCGCCGAAGGCCAGGTCGTCGAGCTGGTGGCCCGCGCCCTGTCCCGCGTCGACGCCGTCGTCTGTTGGAATGCCACCTTCGATCGATCCTTCGTCGTCGCCGCCTTCGAGCGCAGCGGCCGGGCCTTTCCCTTGGTGCCCTGGTGGTGCGCCCTGGAGCTGGCTCGCAAGCGTCGGCCCGAGCTGCCCCGCCACCGCCTCGTCGACGTCGCCGCGCTCATGGGCATCGAGAGCGGTCGCAGCCACCGCGCCCTCGACGACGCCCGCACCACCCTCGGCATCTGGCGTGCGCTGCAGCCGCGGGACGCAGCGACGCCAGACCCAGCACCAGCATCGATGGGGGCGCTGGCGTTGTTTCGCTGAGCGGTGCACCACCCGGGCATGCCCCAGAGCCTTGCACCAGCCGGCTTCGACGGCGCCGACGCCGACCTGCTCGGTGCTCGGGGCTTTGTGCTCATCGATGGTTGGTTGGGTCGAGAGCGCGCCTTGGCTCTGCGCGCCGAGCTCCTGCTCCTGCTGGAGCGGGGGTGCTTTGCCGAGTCCCGCGTGGGCCACGGTCCCAAGCGCCACCGCTCCGCTGGGGTGCGCAGCGATCAGGTCTGCTGGTTCGCTGCCGACGCCGACGTCGACGGCGTCGACGGCCGCCGGGGTGTGCGGCCTGGGCCTGAGATGTTGCTCTTTTTGGTGCGGCTCGAGGAGCTGCGCGAGCGCCTGAACAGCTTCTGTTTCCTGTCGCTGGCCGAGCTCGAGTGCCACGCGGCCTGTTACGAGCCCGGCTCCCGCTACGACGCCCACGTCGACGTCTTCGCCGACGACGCCCGCCGGGTGATCAGCTTCAGCCACTATCTGAACGAGCCCTGGAGTGTCGACGACGGCGGCGCCCTGCGCGTGCACCACGAAGGCGGACCCACCGACGTCGAACCCCTCTTGGATCGGCTGGTGCTCTTTCAGAGCCGGCGGATGCTGCACGAGGTGCGACTGGTGGCCCGGCGCCGTTTGTCGACGACGGGATGGATGAGCGCCCGTTGACGGCTGGCGATGATCACGCCTGGTGCGATGGAGCTCAGAACCGGCCGTCGAACACGTGCTGCTCGATGGGGTCGCGTTGGTTGGGGTGCTCGATGGCGAGCTTGTCGTTGGGCAGCGCCGCCGGATCGCCGGGCAAGCCGATGGCCACCATGCAAATGACGACGACGCCGTCGGGGACGCGCACCACCTCCGCAGCCCGGACCTTGTCGAAGCCCGCCATGCCGTGGGCGACCAGGCCCATCTGGCTTGCCTGCAGGGCCAGCGACATCCAAGCCGCACCGGTGTCAAAGGCGTGGGTGCCCAGGGGTTTGAGGCTGCCATCTTTGGCCGCGCGGACAGAGGCGGCGCAGACGACGACGAGGGCGGCGGCCTGGTGGCACCAGGCCTGGTTGCCGGTGTCGAGGAGGCCAAAGAAAGACGCGAAGCTCTCTTGGTCGCGGCGCGAAACGACGAAGCGCCAGGGCTGGGAGTTGCCCGACGATGGCGCCCAGCGCGCGGCTTCGAAGAGGCGGTGGAGCTCCTCTGTGGGCAGGGGGGCGCCCGACATGGCCCGGGGCGACCAGCGGCGCAGAAAGAGGGGGTCGATGGCGTGGTCGGCGGTGCGCATGCAGGGGAGGTAATCGCCACCGCCCTCGACGCAACGGCCTGCTTGGTTATGAATAGGCGATGGCCGAGATCATGGAACCCGCCGCCGCAGCCGCCGCTCTCGAAGGCGCCCTGCGTGGCCTGCCCAAGAAGGCAGAGCTGACCATCGCCGACGCTGCGGCGAAGGCCGGTCTGGCGCTGCGCGACGCCGAGCGCGGGTTGCACGTGTTGTCCACGCGCTACCGGGGCACCCTGTCGGCGACCGATCAGGGGGAGCTCCTCTTCCGTTTCCCCCACGGGCTCTCGCTGCCCCTCAGCCAAAAGCCTTGGTTCAAGAGGGCCATCGACAAGGTGACGTCGACGATCCGCGGCGTCGGCAAGTTCCTGGTGCGGGCTTGGGTCAGCGTGGTGCTCATCGGCTATGCCCTGGCCTTCGTCGCCATCGCCCTGGCGATGATGTTCTCGGGACGCAGCGACGACCGCGGCGGCGGCGGCGTCCTCGTGGTCGCCTTTCGCGTCATCGCCGAGGCCTTGTTTTGGACCTTCCACCCCTTCTCCCCCGTGGCCATGGGGCAGGGCTCCTACGCGCGCAGCCGCCAGCAGCGCGACCAAAGGCGCGGACTCGGGGACCAGGTGCAACGTCGACGGCGCACCGTCATGCGCTTTGGTGAGCGCGTGGTCATCGAAGAGGACGTCTACGTCTCCGACAAAAGCGTCCCGTTCTACGAGCGCGTCAACCGCTTCGTGTTCGGACCCGAGCCGCCAAAGGCCGATCCCCAAGAGCTCGAGCGCAAGCTCATCGCCCAGATCCGCGCCAACGCCGGCCGCATCGGCTTGCTCGACGTCATGAAGGTCACCGGACTGCCGCGCGAAGAAGCCGATCCACTCATGTCGCGCCTGCTGCTCGACTACGAAGGCGACGTAGACGTCTCTGATGCCGGCGCCATCACCTATCGCTTCGAGGCCTTGAGAAAGACCGCCGGCCACCACGAAGATCGTGCTCCGCCACCAGTGTGGAACGAGCGCGTGCAAGCCCCCGCTGTCACCGGCAACAGCGGCGGCACCAATTTCCTCATCGCCGCCGTCAACGCCTTCAACCTGGTCGCGGCTCTGGTGGCGCTGCAGCTCAACCTGACCATCGACCGGCTCTGGCACATGTTCGAGATGATCCGCCTGAAGGTGGCGAATCCACCGGTGCTCCCCGTCGAAGGCGTTCCCTTGGTCTTTGGGGTCATCCCGCTGGTGTTTTCTCTCGTGCTCTTCGCTCTGCCCGCGCTGCGAAAGTGGCGGTCCTCGAGCAAAGAGGCCGCCGCCGCGCAGCAAAACGCCGAGCGTGCGGTGCTGAAGACGGTGTTCAACACCATGCAGCAGGCCGCGCGCACAGGCACCGACCCCGGCGTCAGTGAAGCCTCCCTGCAAGCAGTCTGGCAAGAAGCCACCGGCAAGCCCGCCGACGAAAAAGAGCTCACCCGGGCCGTCGTCGCTCTGGGAGGCGACGTCGACGTCGAAGCCCTGGCCGAGGGTCGCGGCCTCTACCGCTTTCGCGATCTCGAAGCCGAAGTCGAAGAGCTGCAGAAGCAACGCGAGCAAGCCAAAGAAGAAGAGAAGGCCGTCGGCGACGTCGTCTTCGTCAGCTGACGGGCTCGCGCTCTCAGAGTTGGCGCTCCAGCGGATGCAAAGCGGGCCGTGCTGAAGACGCGCCCGTGTCTTGAATGAGCCACCCTTCACCTACATCTCGAGCGAGCGACATTGGGACGGTGGATCTCTCCAAGCGATCGACCCAGGGACGCGGCGCTAGCTTCAGAGCGCCCAACCTGATCGGCGCCGGAGCCCACGACCATGAACACACCAATTCGGCACCTGCTGTTCACCGCCGCTTTTGCGATGCTGGCGTCGTGCGGCCTCCCCGAAGGCGTCACCACCATCAAGGGTGCCGATGGCCGCGACGGCATCGACGGCGTCAACGGGCGCGATGGGGTCGACGGCGTCGACGGCGCCAACGGCATCGATGGGATCGACGGCGTCAACGGCGTCAACAATTCCGGTGAAGCGACGGGAGCTGGTTTCCCCGGCATCGACGGCATCGACGGCGTGGACGGCACCGATGGGACCGACGGCACCGATGGCACCGATGGCACCAACGGTGAGGACGGCACCGACGGCACCAATGGGGAGGATGGCACCGACGGGACCGACGGGACCGACGGCACCAATGGGGAAGACGGCACCGACGGAACCGACGGCACCGACGGAACCAACGGGCAGGACGGAGCAGATGGAGCAGACGGCGCAGACGGCGCAGACGGAGCAGACGGCGCAGACGGAGCAGACGGCGCAGACGGCACCAACGGTCTCAACGGCACCAACGGCACCAACGGCCTCAATGGAACCAACGGGACCAACGGCCTGAACGGCGTTGACGGGGAGGATGGCGTCGATGGCGTCGATGGCGTCGATGGCGTCGATGGCGTCGATGGCCAAGACGGTGCGGATGGCCAAGACGGCAGCGACGCAGTCTTGCAAGATCCCCCGCACCTCAGCGCTTTGGCGCCCACCGTCGGCTCGGCGAACAGCCACGTGCGCATCTCGGGCACCGGCTTCTCCACGACGCTGCTCGACAACCTGGTGCTCTTTGGCGGGGCGCCAGCGACGGTGCTCGCCGCGACCCCGACCCAACTCACCGTGCGGGTCGGCGTGGTCGTTGTGAGCGACACCCGGGTGACGGTCAGCGTCGAGGTGGCCAATCAGCCCTCCAACCCGCTGGTCTTTCTCGCTGTGCCCCAGGGGACCCCCAACCTCCTGGACGTCGCCTTGCCCTCAGCCCCCAGCGGCGTCGTCGCCGTCGGCTCATCCCTCTTCATCGCCGCCGGCGCCGCCGCCGATCCCGCTGCCGCCGCGCCTGGGGGAGGAGCTCCTGGAGGCAGCTTCTCCCCTCTCACCGGCGCCGTGACCCGTGGCGCCAACGCGGGCTTGTTCCGTCGTGACGCCGATGGCTCCGTGCGCCGCGTGCTGGCCGCCGCCAGCGTCAACACCAGCAACCGGGGTGTCGTGCTCGATGGACCCATTGCGCTGGCGACCGACGGCACCGACGTCCTCTTTGTGACGTCGCTGGGCTCGGTGCGCCGGTTCAAACCCGCCACCGGCGCCATCACCGAGCTGCTCGCGCGCTCGCCCTTCTTGGGCCCACCCCCCGGCGGCGGCGCGGGGCCCGTGCGTTTCCCGCCCCGCTCGGCGATCACGCGGACCAACGATGGCTCCATCTACGTTCTCGATCGCCAGGCCTGCGGCATCTTCCGCCTCGATGCCGCCGGCAACCTCGATTCGCCGTCGCCAGGTGGCGCGGGTGGACCAACGCCCCCCGGACCCAAGATCAGCAGCAATCCGACGCTCTGCAACTCGTTTGGCATGACCACCGACGGCACCGACCTCTACGTCACCGACGACGCCAGCGCCGTCTTCAAGATCACCGATCCGGCCGGCCTGTCCCCCACGGCGAGCTTCTTTTGCTCTGCGGCGCCAGGCGTGACTCAGACGCGGGGCATCGCCGTCGTCGACGTCGTCGGCGTTCCCACCATCGTCGTGTCGAGCGCCGACGGCATCCTGCGCTCCACCCCCGTCGCCAGCTGCAGCGGGCTGAATCCCTTTGCCAACCCCACCGGCTACCAATACCTGGCCGACGCCCTGACCACCGACAGCCATTTCGCCGGTGACGGCACCTTGATCGATCATGGGACCTCGCTCTTCCTGGCGCAGTCGAGCAGCAGCATGGTTCGTCGCCTCGGAGCGGGCGCGACCCAATCGACCATCGTTGCTGCCGGCGTGTTGCCGTCGTTTGGTGGCGTGCGCCTCGGCAGCACCCTCTTTTTGGCCACCAACGGTCCCTTCCTCTTCCAAACCAACGGGGGCGGCCCCGGCGTCGTCGTCAGCGATGAGCCCGACGGCGCCGTGGTCGCCATCAACGATGACGGCACCTCCCGGGTCTTGGCCACGGTGGCGCAACCGCGGGGTCTGATTGGGCAAACGGTGGCTGGATCGGCCGTGCTCACGGTGAGCTCCTGCGCCGAGCGCCGCATCTTCACCCTCAACGCCGACACCGGGGCGACGATCGATCTGCTCGACGACGTCGGCGTCGGGGGCACGACCCCCATTCAATGCCCCACGGGGCTGGCGCGCGA
The DNA here is from genome assembly GCA_023248635.1 of Myxococcales bacterium. Classification (GTDB taxonomy): domain Bacteria; phylum Myxococcota; class UBA727; order UBA727; family VGSZ01; genus VGSZ01. The sequence continues at coordinate 2,162 of JAHFED010000060.1, read as the reverse complement.
TGATGCGGGGAACCTTTATTATCTCGACGTCCCCTTGGGCCCCGATCCGGCTCCGCCCGCTTTGCCTCCGCCAGCGACCATGGGCCGGCTCGCCAGCAATGGAACGCACACGCCCAATTTCGGCACTGGGTTCGCGGCGCATTCGCTTTTCCTGGTGCGCTCGGGCAACCGCTTGATCGCCGCCGCCATCGATCTCACCATGACCTTCGGGTCCAATCTCGACTTCGTGACCACCGACGTAGGCGGCGCTGCTGCGCGTCTGCTCTCCAGCGCCGCCTATGGCAGCGGGGCCCTGGCGGCCTCCAGCGATGGGCGCGTCTTCACCGTGCGCCACGGCTCCGCCGACGTGCTGGAGCTTGACCCCGTGGCAGCCAAGCTCGTGCCCTTTGGGAGCGCCATGGCGGATTTCAACACCCAAAACGGCGACCGGGTGCCCCCGGGATCCTTCGTCGTGGGGGCCGCCTTCGAGAGCGACGGCACGCTGCTCGTGCCCGACTTTGTGCAGGGCGCGATCGTCAGCGTGACGCCGTAGTCGAGCGGGCACGATTGACGCTGCCCCGCCAGGCGGGTTGGGGAGCGAGATCCAAGATGCGGCCGGCCTGGCAACGAACTTCGTGCCCAGCGACGCAAGCTGGGACGCCGGGCCATGCAAAGCGAGTGTCTCATGTGATCGACGTACGTTGCTCGGGCCATCTCCCCGATGGTTGGAGCCAATGCGCGTCGCCCCCGATCTCGCTGAACGTCGACCGCGGAGCGGTGCCTGATGCCGCCAGCTCATGGATCGTATTTGTCCGGTGGCGGCGCGAGCACACCTGGCGCCACGGCTTCGACGGCGAAACGGCGACGGCGACGGCGCAGCAGTCCCCGCAGGGCGCGATCCCCGCGCAAGACCGCCGTGCGAACCTGCTCGACCAGTCCAGCAGCGTTGTGTCGGTAGATCCCGGGGTGAAAGCGGGTCTCGAAGCGCAGCCGCAGCACGCTGCCGTCATCGTCGACGACGAAGCGGGGCAGCCCCAGCTCGCGGCTGTTCAGCACGCCGAGCGTGACCAGGGGATGCAGGCCCCGCTCGGTCTCGGTAAAGGCCTCGAGCACGTCCTGCAGCAAGGTCGGCGGCAAGACGAAGGTGCCGTCGACGACGAGGCCGCGGCGGCGGCGACCGAGAAAGGTGAAGGCGCGCTTGCCCGTGGCTGCGCATATTTTTCCCAGCGAAACGACATCACCCGTTCGATAACGAATCAGCGGCATCAGCGTGACAAAGGGAGCGCGGTTGGTGAGCACGAGCTCGCCGGTGCTCCCCGCTTGCTGGGCGAGCGCTTTCTCGTCGTCGAGATTGATGACCTCCCAGAACAGCGGGGGATCGCCCCAATGCAGCCCGCGGCAGGCCTTGCACTCCGTCGCCGGCGTGGCGAATTCGGAGAGACTGTAGTTGTCGTAGATATCGCAATTGAAATGGCTCTGAATCAGCTCTTTCCAGTGGGGTGACAGGCGGAAGCTGTTGGTGCCGACGAAGCGGACCCCGTAGCGAGCCGGGTCGATGCCGTGCTCGATCTGCCAGGTGACGAAGGCTTTGAGCGCGCCGGTCGAGATGCGCAGCGTGTCCGGCAACCGGCCAAGGTGACGTCGTCGAAGGGCCTGGTCGAGCAGCAGGAGGGCGTTTTTGTCGTGCATCCAGGGCACGAGCACCTCGCTGCGGCCCGGCGGTCCTGGCAGACCGTGGGTGACGGCGACGACGACGACGACGACGCCTTCGGCTGCGGCACCTTGGTCTGGGGCCGCCAGCTCGTTTTCGCCGACGACGACCTCGAGGGGTGGGTCGATGGCGTTGGTGCGGGTGGTCCCCGAAGAAGAGACGCCCAGGGCCAGCCCGCGGGGGCCGGTCAGCAGCTCCTCTTGGTGAGCGATGGCGGTGGCTTTGTCGAGGAGAGGGAGGCGCGCGAGGTCGGCCGTGCTGTGAACGCCACGCCACGCTGACCCAAAGACGCGCCGGTAGTACGGCGCGCGCCGGGCATTCTCGACGGTGGTGGTGACGTCGTCGTCGGGCCTCTTCAGGTGCGCTCGCCGCCGCCGGTGCGCCCGGGAGCAGCGCGCTCGCCGCCGCCGGTGCGCACGGGGGTGGCGCGTTCCCCGCCGCCAGTGCGCACGGGAGTGGCGCGCTCGCCGCC
>JAHFED010000059.1:25309-37196 GCA_023248635.1 Myxococcales bacterium | reverse complement strand
CAGGCTGTAGTCTTTCTGCTCGAGAGAGCGAATGTACCGGAGCATCTCGGTCTCGCTCCGGTGCGTATTGAAGACCGGATGGTTGAGAAAAGACGTCGTACGCGCCGGCGCCTGGCCGACGACGAAGGGCTTGGGTGCTGCGCCGCCGTGGGCCGCGGTGAAGAGAGCCACGAGGTCGTCGACGTCTTTGGCCGTGGTGGTCTCATCGAGGGCGATGCCGAGGGTGGTGGGGTCGAGGTTGCGCAGGGTGATGTCCCGGGCGCGGGCCAGCACCCAGATGCGCTCGATGTGTTCGGCGACGCCGCCGCGCACGTCCTGGCCCTTGGTCGTCGTCACCGCGATGCTGTCGAAGAAGCGATCGTGGCGGATCGAAAAGCCAGCCGCAGCCAATCGGGTCGCCAACGACGACGTCAACCCTTGCACCCGGGTCGCGATGGCCTTGAGCCCGTCGGGGCCGTGCCACACCGCGTACATCGAGGCCATCACCGCCAAGAGCACCTGCGCAGTGCAGACGTTCGACGTCGCCTTCTCCCGCCGGATGTGCTGCTCGCGCGTCTGCAGCGCCATGCGCAGGGCGCGTCGGCCTTGGGCGTCTTCGCTGACGCCGATCAAGCGACCGGGCATGGCGCGCGCGTGGGCCTGCTTCGTCGACAGGAAGGCCGCGTGGGGACCGCCGTAGCCCAGGGGCACACCGAAGCGCTGCGACGATCCGACGACGACGTCGGCCCCCAATTCTCCCGGGGGCTGAAAGAGGCAGAGCGAGAGCAGGTCGGCAGCGACGACGGCGAAGCCCTTGCCTGCGTGCACCGCGGCGATGAAGGGCCCCAGATCGCGCAGGCGTCCATCGGTGGCCGGGTTTTGCACCAGGGCGCCCGCGACGTCTCTGAAGCCCGTGAAGGTGTCGACGTCGGCGACCACCACCTCGATGTTGAGCGGGCGCGCGCGCTGCTGCACCACCGCGATGGTCTGGGGGTGACAGTCGGCGGCGACGAAGAAGCGTTTGGGGCCGGCTTCTCCGCGCAGCCGCAGGGCCATGGCCAGGGCTTCGGCCACCGCGGTGCCCTCGTCGAGGAGAGAGGCGTTCGCGATCTCCATGCCGGTGAGGTCGCAGACCATCGTTTGGTAGTTGAGCAAGGCCTCGAGGCGTCCTTGGGAAATCTCGGCCTGGTAGGGCGTGTAGGCCGTGTACCAGCCGGGATTTTCGAGCACGTTGCGCTGGATGACGCCGGGGACGACCACGTCGGAGTAGCCCTGACCGATCATCACGCGGGTCGGTTTGTTCTGGGCAGCGATGGCCCGGAGCTCATCGAGCAGTTCGGCCTCGGACGAGGGCGCGGGCAGATCGAGGGGGCGCTGCAGGCGAATGCCGGCGGGCACCGTTTCATCGATGAGCGCGTCGAGCGAAGACGCGCCGACGACGTCGAGCATGGCCTTGAGATCGCTCGGACGGGGACCGAGGTGACGCGCAGGAAAGTCCGACATGTCTCTGCTCCTTGGGCTGCCCGTGACGAGCTACTTGGCGATCTTGGCCAGCAAGGCGGTGTAGCCGGCGGCGTCGAGCAGGGCGTCGACGTCTTTGGCGTTGGCGGGCTTGAGCTTCAGCAACCAGGCCGCACCATAGGGGTCTTTGTTCAACCCCTCGGGAGCGTCGACGATGAGGTTGTTGACCTCGCTGACGTCGCCGTCGACCGGCGCGTAGAGGTCAGACACCGCCTTGACGCTTTCGACGACGCCGAAGGCCTTGCCCTTCAGCAGCTTGCGGCCCACCGGCGGCAGCTCGAGAAAGACGACGTCGCCCAGGGCCGACTGCGCGTGATCGGTGATGCCGACGACGACGACGCCGTCTTCGATGCGCACCCACTCGTGTTCTTCAGTGTACTTCAAATCAGCAGGAATCTTACTCATGTCTTTACCTTGTTCGACGACGATGTCGCGATCTATGCCGATCTCTTGTAAAATGGAAGCTTCTGCACCGCAGCCTTCACAGGCTTGTCGCGAATCAAGACGAAGACGCTGCTCGAGACGTCGCTGTGGGCCCTGTCGAGATAGGCAAAGGCGATGGCCTTGTTGACGAAGGGGGCCTGGGTACCCGAGGTGACGACACCGATCTTCTTGCCGGCTTCGTCGACGACGTCGTAGCCGTGGCGGGCGATGCCCCTTTCGACCATCACCAGACCCCGCAGCAAGCGCTGGGGTCCCTGGGCCTTCTGGGCCTGCAGCGCCTCCATGCCAATGAAGGGGGGTCGTCCCTCGAGCTTCACGATCCAACTCAAGTTGGCCTCGAGGGGCGTGGTGTCGTCGTCGATGTCGTTGCCGTAGAGGCACATGCCGGCCTCGAGACGCAGGGTGTCGCGGCAGGCGAGGCCACAGGGCACGGCTCCGGCGGCGACGACGGCGTCCCACAACGCTGGGGCGTCGGCGTTTTTCACATAGAGCTCAAAGCCGTCTTCGCCGGTGTAGCCCGTGCGCGCCACGATCCCCCGGGCCGCGCCAAAGGCGCCCTGCACGAAGTGGTAGCCCTCGATGGCCCGAACCGAGTCTCCACAAAGGCCAGCGACGACGTCGACGGCGCGGGGTCCTTGCACGGCCAGCTGGGACCACTGGGGCCCCTCGTTGCGCACCGTGCAACGCAGGGCACTGGCGGCCACCACGGCGCGCATCCAGATGAAGTCTTTGTCTTGGTTGCCCGCGTTCACGCACACCAAAAAGCGCTCGGCAGAGAAGCGGTAGACGATGACGTCGTCGACGAAGCCGGCTTTTTCGTTCAGCAGGCCGGCGTACATCGCCTGGCCATCCTTGATGCGGGCGACGTCGTTGGTGACCAAGCGCTGCAAGGCCGCCTGCGCCCCTTGCCCCTCGATGAAGACCTCGCCCATGTGGCTGACGTCGAAGACGCCGACGCCGGTGCGCACGGCCATGTGCTCGGTGGTCTCACTGGTGTATTTGAGCGGCATCTCGAAGCCGCCAAAATCCACCATCTTTGCGCCGGCAGCAACGTGGCAGTCGTACAGAGGCGTGCGTTTCAGTGTCATCACATCCCGCTCTCTCGCTCAGTGCTCAATACCCAACCGCCGCACATAAGAAGTCAGCGTATTCTGTAAGAGCATGGCAATGGTCATGGGTCCGACACCACCCGGCACCGGGGTCGCCGCTGCGGCCACGCCCTCGATCGCCGCCCAGTCGACGTCGCCCACGAGCTTGCCGGGCCGGCCATCGATCTCGGGAAGGCGGTTGATGCCGACGTCGATGACGATGGCGCCGGGCTTGATGAAACCCGCGCCGATCATCTGGGCCCGGCCGATGGCGGCGACGAGGACGTCGGCCTGCCGGCACACCCCCGCGAGGTCTTTGGTCTTGGAGTGGGCGATGGTCACGGTGCAATCGCGGCCCAGCAGCAGGCTCGCCATCGGTTTGCCCACGATGTTGCTGCGACCGACGACGACGGCGCGGGCGCCCCGCAGTTGCAGCTCCTTCTCGTCGTCGAGCAGGCGCAGACACCCCAAGGGTGTGCAGGGCACGAAGCCGCCGGCCAGGCCCATGGTCAAGCGAGCGACGTTGTCGGGGTGAAAGCCATCGACGTCTTTTTGGGGATCGAGGGCCACGAGCACCGCGTGCTCATCGATGTGCTTGGGCAGAGGCAGCTGCACCAGGATGCCGTCGACGGCGCCGTCGTCGTTGAGCTTTGAGACCACAGCCAGCAGCTCGGCGGTGGTCGTCGTCGAGGGCAGCTCGTGGTGGGCCGAGATCAGACCACACTCGGCGGCCTGCTTGCGCTTGTTCTTGACGTAGACGTGGCTGGCGGGGTCGTCGCCGACGAGCACGGTGGCGAGGCCCGGCGCGCGCCGACCCGCAGCGGTGTGCAGCGCGACGGCGGCCTTCACCTCGGCGCGCACCCGAACGGCTGCCGCCTTGCCATCGATGATTCGCACAGGCGTTGCGCTCGTCATGCGCGGACGGTTGGCGTTTCCCCGCCAAAGTTGCAAGGCCGGCATCATGGATACGCAGAGCGCCCTTCGACGCCGGCACAGCACCCGCCAATTCAGCCCCCGTCCCATCGACGACGCCGTCATCGACGCCATCCTCGACGACGCCAGGGAGGCCCCCTCGTGGTCCAACACCCAGCCCTGGCGTGTAGCCGTCGCCAATGGTGCCGTCTGTGACTCGCTGCGTCACGACCTGATGGCGGCTGCGGCCTCACGGGCGCCGTCGCCGGACTATCCGCAGCTCTTCGAGTACCCGCCCCTCTTGCAGGCACGTCGTCGGGCAACGGGCTTTGGTCTTTACGAAAAGCTCGGCATCGCTCGCGAGGACAAAGAGGCGCGCGCCCGCCAATTCGAGAAGAACTTCGCCATCTTCGACGCCCCCGCGGCCCTCTTTCTCTACGCCCACAAAGCCCTCGAGCACTACGCCGTCCTCGACGCCGGCTGCTTCTTGATGGCCTTGCTCTTGTCCGCGACCGCCCGCGACGTGAGCACCTGTGCCCAAGCGGTGCTCGCCAGCTTCCCCGACGTCGTGGACCGCCATTTCCGGCGCACAAGCGAGGGCAGCGCCGAGAAGAACGACGTCGACGACGACTGGAAGCTCTTGTGCGGGGTGGCCATCGGCTACGCCGCCGACGACGTGGTCAACACGTTTCGCCCCGCCCGCATCCCGGTGGCCGAGCTCAAGGCCCTGCCGCGCTGATGGGGGCAACGAAAGCGCGTCGGGTGACGACGCCGACATTGCTTGCATGCCCTTCTCGCTCGTCGAACAGGTGAGGGGACAGTTCGAGGAATCCCAGCAACAGGAGCGCGTGGGTTAGCAGGCTGCTGAAAAACGCAGTTTTGAGGCAGACGCGTCCTTGGGAGGGAGGCTCGTCGAGGCTTCGCCTCGACGAGGGAGGGTCTGGGACAGACCCTCCGGAAGTACAGCAGGGTGCGAAAAACGGTGTTTTTCCGCACCCGACCGCGTTCCGAGCTGGGAAGGACGCGGGATGATGCGCGTGAAGCGCGCCCGCGGAACGCGGAGTTGGTGGGGGGCCCCGCGTCCGGCTCCGCCGGCGTGGGGGGAGGTCTGCATCAGACCTCCCAGAAGAGCATCCCCGACGGAGCTGAACGAGACCGCTCCGCGGTCGAAGTTCAGCGAGATCGGGGATTAGGGCGTCGACGGCGCCTCTGCGAGAGCGTGCAAGGTGGCGTCGATGGAGTAGCGCCCGGCCATGTCGGCGGCCCGCCGGCTGACGTCGGGATTCGGCCAGGTCGACGTCGCCAGCTCCTGCCAGGCGTCGAAGGCGGCGCTGGCCAGGGATCCGTGATCGGGCCCGCGGTCGGCGTCGGCGATGTCCGAGAGCAGGTGCGCGCGGCGCCACAGGTGCTCTTGAAAGGCCACCACGAAACGCGCGCGGGCCTGCGGGGTCAAGGGCGCATCGGCAGCGAGCAGCACCGCGCCGGCGTTGTTGAAGGCCGCGTCGCAGCCTGCGTCGTCGCCCAGCTCATCGAGGGTGCGGGTCCACGAGAGGGCGGTCTCGACGGCGCGGTCGTCGACAACGAGGGCGAAGGCCTGGGCGAAGGCGTCGGCGGCTCCGCGCAGGTCTTGGTCGCGCCGGTGGTCGCGCGCCCGTTGCAGCCAGCCCTGCCGCTGCACGTGACTGCGGGGTCGCACCTGTTCGAGCAGCTCGTCGACGGCGCCGGGCACGCGCCCCAGCTGCGCAAAGCGCGGCCCCTGCAACGACACGGCGGCCAGGGGCACCTCACCCTCGATCAAGACGAGGGCGACGTCGGAGCCGTCGTCGACGATCACCTGCCACTCGGCGCCGCGGCGGGCGGCCAGCAGGCGGCGACAGGGCACATCGCTGCAGGCCTGCCACGCTCGCGTCAGCCCCTGCGCCTGCAGGTCGATGACCCCCAAACGACGTTCCCGGGCGGCGACGACCAGGGCGGCGCGCACGGCATCGACGACGGCGGGCTCCTGGCTGCCGGCGACAACGGCGACGTCGACGGCCCGACCCTCGTCGGCCAGCAGAGCGGAAGAGCAAAGCAAGAGGGAGAGCAGCATGAGGTGATCCTGGCGTGCCAGAGATCGGTGCCCAAGTTTTCGGTCGGGCTCGGCGGGCGGGACGGCAGCTCTGTGAAAGGGGACCCGCGGCGAAAGGAAGAGGTCGTGCTGCCCAGGCAGGCGCCCGAAACTGCGTGCGCTGGCCCCACCCGTCGTAGGCTGGCGCGTTCGATCAGGAGCACTCATGAAGCGACGGCGCTCGGCGGGTCTGATTTTCGTGTTGGTGGCCGCCGTGGGCGCGCTGGTGAGCTTCGGCATCGTCGGCCCCGACGACGCCAGCGGCTGCGAAGGCGCTCCCGGCACCGTCGACGTCGTCTCTGCCGGCGAAGCCAACGCGGCCCTCACCGTCTTTGAGGTTCCGCCCCCGGTGGCGCTCGCAGAGGAGACCTGTCCTTCGCAAAACGCCACCGCGCCCGCGGATCAAGTGGTGGTTCCGGCGGGTGTGTTTACGGCCGGCTGCGTTCCCAACGAGCGCTGCGCCCCCGCCCAAAGCCAGGTGACCCTGCCCGCCTTCGCCATCGATCGAAACGAGGTGACCGTCGCACAATACCGGCAGTGCGTGACCAGCGGCGCGTGCACAGCGGCGTCGGCGGGTGCGACGAATCCTGGTTGCAACGCCGGTGTGACGGGCCGCGACAACCATCCCATCAACTGCGTGTCGGCGGCGCAGGCGGCGGCCTTTTGCACCTCAAAGCAACGGCGTTTGCCGACGAACGAGGAGTGGGAAAAAGCCGCCCGCGGCGTCGGCAACGGCAACGTCTACCCCTGGGGATCTGCTGCTCCCAGTTGCGACCGCGCCGTCATCGCGGGTTGCACGGCTGGCATCACCATGCCCGTCGGATCCAAGGCCTTGGGCGTCAGCCCCTTTGGCGTCAACGACATGGTGGGCAACGTCATGGAATGGGTGGCGCCGACGACGGAGTCCTTTCGCCGCGGAGGATCCTGGCAAGGAAGCGCGCGAACCATCGGCTTTCGCAACGGTGGTGCGGTCGGTCGCGACAGCAACCAGGTGGGCTTTCGCTGCGCCGGCTCGGTCACCAACGACGGCGACGGCGACGGCGTAGCCGACACCACCGACAACTGCCGCTGTACAAGCAACGCCACCCAGGTCGACAGCGACGGCGACCGCCGCGGCGACGGGTGCGACCGCTGCGACGGACGGATCTACGGCGGTCAGGTGGTGCTGGGCATCGATGAGCTGAGCCTGCGCCGACACCGCACCCAGCCCACGGGCCTGCCTGTGCAGCTCTCGCTGCGCACCGTTGCCACCGATGACTTCGTTGCCGTCCTCAACCAGATGACGAGACCCAACACTTTTTCTCTGGTCGAGCCCGGGCAACAAAGCCTGGATTGCCGCGGCCAACAAACCGGCATCTACATTACGACGGTCGATGCGCCCCTGTTCCAAACGGCGCCCGTTGAAGTGCGGAGCCAGGCCGCTGCCATTCAAGCAGGATCACCCGATACCTATCTCATTTTTGCTTCGCCGACGGCGGTTTGGCTTGTAGGGCAACGCATCCGCGGGGTTCAGCACGCATTGTATGATTTTCTCGAACGGGAGGGCGTGCGCTATCTTTGGCCGTCGCCCAATTGGACCGACGTCCCCGACCCAAGAACCGATCTGCGGCTCGACCTTAACGTTATCCGGGCACCAGCGGTGCGCTCGGGCTTCATCTTTCCGCAGGCCGGCTTCGGGACCCACCCGCGCTTCGACGTCTACGCCCGCGAAAACCGCTGGTTCGACTGGATTGAACGCCTGCGAATCCCCGGCGAAGTCGTTCATGAATGCGGCCACAACACCGATGCCTTCATTCGCGCAAATTTGCCGGAAATTCTCGCTGACCCCTTAACGCGCGCCGTCGACAACGGAGTCCGGACGCTGGGGACGACGCCGAACACCATCCAGTTGAACATCACCCACCATGGCTCAATTCCCTGCGGCAGCCCGGGTGCATTTACCTCCTTTTCTCGCGATGGGCAGAACTTCTGCGAGAACAGCGATTTTAGTCCAATTGGTCCCACGGATGGCATCGTGGGGCGTTACGCAGAATTCAGCCGGCTGGCCTACCTCGCCAAGCGCGATCTCATTCGCAACTACCGTTCGGTGAGCGGCGAGCCGGCCGACGGCGGCAGCGAAGGCGACGCGGGTCCGAAGGATCGTTTCCTTCTACCGTATTACGGCATCACCTCGGCGGGGGCGTGCGCGGGCTTCACCAACGCCACCACCTGCGTCGGCAGCTGTTCTTGGGATGGCACCACGTGCAAGCGCATGCCCACCGCCAGCGATCGCGTGTACCACTGGGCCAACAGCGTGGCCCGGGTCGTGGGGCGCGAGGGCGGCGGCGTTTGCATGTTGGCCTATGGCGGCCACGCGCGGGTGCCGGAGATTCCCCTGCAGCCAAACCTGACCGTGCTCATCGCCCAAGACTACATCCGCGAATCCGGCCTCGAGTCCTCCGAGCTCAACGGAGCCTGGGTGGCGAAGGCCCAACAAACGCCGGGCATGTCGTTGGGCATCCGCGACTATTGGGCATTTCCGCAACCGACCCTGCTCGACCTGCCGACCTCGTTCACCGAGCAAGCCGCGGAGCTGAAGCGTCAGATGCTCGACAGCGGGATGGATGTCTTTGCCATGGAGTCCACCATCGCGGGACCCGTCATCGGTCGCCAGATCTACCTTTTCACCCGGATGGCCTGGGACCCCGACATCAGCGTCGACGCCGTGCTCGATGATTTCTACAGCCACGCCGTCGGCCCCGCCAAGGTGCCCGTCGCCCGCATGTTTCGTCGCTGGGACTTGCAACCCCGCAACCCCGCGTTCCACCTGCATTTCGGTGAGATCGCCGCCATGTTTGCCGACCTGCGTGAGGCCCAGACCTTGTTGGCGGCGCCGGGCGGCGAGCGCTACCAGGCGCGGCTGCGCGACCTTATTTTGTACGCTGAATACCTGCGGCGCCTGTACGAGCTTGAGAGCATCGCCGCCACCAGCCAGGCCGCCGTCGACGTCGCTGGCGATCGCTTGATGGAGCACCTGTGGCGCACCTACCCCTCGATGTTGGTGCACACCGACCGCATCGCCGAGCTGCTCTTTCACCCGCGGCGCGCGTCCTACGGCCGGCCTGTTCCCAGCGCCTGCCCCTGGTCCTGTGCGTTGCCGAACCCCCACCCCGCCGGCGCTGTCGCATCCGGGCTGCCCTGCACCCAGGGCGGCGGCCAGTGCCCCACGGGTGAAAACTGCGCAATTCTGCGCTGCGATCTCGCACCAAATACAATACAAGGAAAGTGGCTCTACGCCGGCACAGCCCGCTCGACGATCTACCAGGGCTCCGGCTACAACCAGGCGCCGTTTCCAACCTATGATTACAGCCCAACAAGGTCGGCGTACACCGACGCAGAAGTTGACGCACTTCTCACCCAAGGCTCGACGTCATACCCCGCGGGATCATCGTTTACCTACCACACCTTTACTGGGCCGTTATTGCCCGTCGCCACGACGCGTGAAACAGGCATCATTCCCGGTAAAGACCTAATTGTTTACGACAGCACGGAGACCTTCGCGCTCTTTGTTGATTCACCCACCCAAGCCGCGACCTTTTCGGTGTTCACCCAGATCGCCCGCAACGATGCCGCCGCTGCCGTCGGAAAACCCCCCATCCGCGTGCTGATCACCCGACCCGACGGATCCGCGCTGCCCCCCGTCCAGCTGCCCTACTGCGATCCAGTCACGGGCGCCGGTGTCAGCACGAACATCAACCTCGGGGCCATGGAGCAGGCGGCCGGGCACCAGCTCGTGCGCGGCGCCTACCGGTTGCGGCTGGTGGTGCTGGGCGCGGGCGGCTCGGCGAAGATGGTGATCCCCAAGCAGATCGCTTTTGCCCAGGTTGACAATCTCCACTCTTCGACCGCCAGCCGGGCGCTAAAACAGTATTTCTGGGTGCCGCCAAACGTGACAACAATTGCAGTGTTTACCTATGCAACGACGGCCCATTATTTTTCTTTCCCCAACGGCCCGACCGGTGCTGCCAGCGAAGTCGTGGCCCAGCGCCTGGGCGACAACCTTCAACTGATTCCCGTGCCAGCCGGGCAGAGTGGCAAGGTCTGGGCGTTCAGCGACACCAGCGCGTCGTCCGTCCTCTTCCTGAATGTCCCCAACACGGCGGCCTACACCCCGGGTCAGGTGTTGGCGCCATCGGATGCGATCACGCCACCGCCCTGACGTCGACGACGTACGCGGGCCACACGCCCGCGGGACAGGGCAGCGCCTTGCAGTATGGTTTCGGCATGCGCTCGTTCAGCTTCGCGTCCGCTGTCGTCGTCGTTGTGGTCGCGGCCTGCCCCGGGCGACCGGCTGGTGAGGGGGAGGGGGAGGGCGAAGGCGAGAGCGGCGGGGAGGGGGAAGGCGAAGGCGAAGGCGACGTCGACGGTCCCATCCTCTCCGAGGTGTCCTGCCAGGGCGGCGACTGGGTCGAGATCAAGAGCCGCGCGAGCACGCCCCAAGATCTCGCCGGCTGGTTCCTCACCGACGACGTCGGCGAGCCCAACCGACGGGAAGCCCTTCAGGGCCTGCTCGCACCGGGCGCCCGCGTGGTTTTCGACGTCACCACCTTTGGCATCGCCTGCGACGAGAGCGTCGCGCTGCTCGAAGGCGATCGGGTGCAGGACGCCACAACCCTCGCTGTCGTCGTCGAAGGCGCCTCTTGGGCCCGCCTCCCCGAGCCCATCGACCTCGGGTCGGACTTCGCCGAAGCCTTCCCCACGCGCGCACAGCCCAACCAGCCCCGGGTCGTGGGCGCGGTGCGTCTCAACGAGATCGATTGCCGCGGCGCCGAACGGGTGGAGCTGAAAAACACCGGCGCAGCCAGCGTCGACGTCGGCGGCTTCGTCTTGGCCATCGATCCCTCAGACCCTGCGGGGCGCTTCGTCTTGCCCGCCGGCAGCATCGTCGCTCCCGCTGCCTACCTCGTCATCGAGGAGCGACAGGGTGTCATCTCGGGCTTCGAATTCAGCATCGACTGCGACAATGGACCCGTGTTGTTGCTCGATGCCGCTGGCAACGTTGTCGACAGCACCAGCACCCCCGCGCTGCTTCCCGAGGCCTTCAGCTGGGGACGCGTCGACGACGGCGTCGGCGCCTTCGAGCCCACTGAGCCCACCTTCGGCGCCAGCAATACCCGCCCCCTCGAGCTGGGCGCGGGGGTGTTCGATCCCGCCCGACGGGCCAACGTCGTCGTCGTCGTCGACGGGGCCGACCAGGCGCTGCTGCTGGCCGATCCCTCGCGGGCTGTGCCCTGCTCCTTCGCCTTCGACGCTGACGCCCCTGTCGGCTGCACCGTGCGCGAGATCGGCGTCGACGTCTTTTCCGTGTCTTTCGCCGAGACGGCTCGCTTCCGTGGGCTCGAGGAGCTGCAGCTGGATCTGTCTGGCGCAGACCCCAGCCTGGCCCGCGCCGTTATCGGGGGCGCCCTGTTTCGCGCCTTTGGTATTCCCACCGCGCGCGTCGGGCTGGCCGCCGTCGACGTCGCTGGCGTCACCCGCCCCGCTGCCCTCGTCGTCGAGGCGGTCGAAGGCCGGGCCTTGCGACGGGTCTTGCCCTCGACCAAGCACCTCTACGAAAGCGGCAACGGCCCCCTCGACCTCGTCGCCGACGACGTCCTGGCCTACGACGTCTCTGTCGGCAGCGACCAGCGCGACGACCTCAGCGCCGTCGTCGACGTCTTGCTGCCCCTCCGCACGGCCCCGGGCTTTCGCGCGGGCGCCGACGACGTGCTGCGCGTGGGCGACACCTTGGATTTCCTGGCCGTCGACGCCTGGCTGAGCAACGGCAGCGGCTACGCGCGGGCCCGGGGACAGCATC
>JAHFED010000059.1:0-25299 GCA_023248635.1 Myxococcales bacterium | reverse complement strand
CGACGGCCAGGCCCGCCTCTTTCCCGCTGGGCTCAACGGCATCCTCAAAGACGACGGCGACCTCTTGCCGCCGGGGAGCGTGCTGGTCGATGCCTGCCTCGCCGACGTCGAGGCCGAGTGTCGGTTGCCCTTAGAGCAGCGGGTGCGCGCCGTGAACGACGCCGCCACCGATCCCCTGCTCGATCTCGCTGGCCTCATCGACGACGTCGAAGCGGCCCTGGGGGCTGATGCCGACGCCGACGCTCTCGCTGGACTGCGCACCCGCCTGGTGGCCCGCTCCGCCGAAGTGAGCGCTCGCCTCCCGGCGGCCCCATGATGATGAGCAGGGCCTGGACCTGCTCCGACGTCGGCAGCTTTGCCTGGCGCACCTGCACCAGCCGCTGGCCCACCATCCTCGATGGCCTGCGCCAAGACGTGCCCGAGTTTGACCTGCCCTTGGGCGCGTTGCGCGACGAGATCGCGGGCGGCACCGTGCAGCCCCTCGCCGACGACGTCGTCGAAGCCCCCCGCTGGTCGGCGGTGTTGCCCTTCGTCGGCCAGGCGTGGACCTCTTTGCCCTGGTATCTCGCCGAGAGCTTCCTCTACGCCCGCATCCGGGCCGCCGTGTGCTTCGCACAGACCCACGCCGACCCCTTCTTGCCCACCAAGATGCGCGAGGAGCGCGCCCTGCCCGCGCTGGCCGAGGACCACCCCGCCGTCGACGTCGTCGCCGCTGGGCTCTGGCGCAGCTTGTGGGGCAACCGCGCGGACCTCTCGTTGCCCTCGGCGATGATGCACACCGGCAGCGACGCCGCTGACCTCGTCGCCGACGAGCGACCAGCCGCCCTGGCCTTGCTCGCCACAGCGCAGGTCGTGGGGATCCTCCTCGACAACGCCGGCGTCGAGCTGGCCTGCGATCTCTCCCTGACGCGCCTGCTGCTGCGACGTCGAAAGCGCGTGATCCTCTTTTGCAAAGACGTGCCCTTCTTCGTCTCCGATGCCACCGTTGCCGACGTCGTGCGCACCGCAGCGCTCCTCGACCTCGAGTGTCCCCCCGAGCTGGAGATCGTCGACGACGCCTTCTTCACCGGGCCCGGGTTTCTCGCCACCACCGAGATCCCAGCACCGCTGGCCCGCCGCCTGGGCGGCTGCGACGTCGTCATCGCCAAGGGAGACTGCAACTACCGGCGCCTGGTCGGCGACATCCCACCCAGCAGCGACGCCTTCGCCGACGTCGTCACCTTCCCGGCTCCCCTCATCGCGCTGCGCACCCTCAAAGCCGAGGTCCTGGTCGGCGGCGACCCCGCGCGCATCGCACAGGCGCGCGCCCGCGACGAGGATTGGTTGGTGAGCGGGCGCTGTGGCCTCGTGCAGGTCGCGCCCCTTGGCCGTTGACGACGGTGGGAGGCAGGCATAGGCAGTGCGCGTCGGATGGCTCGTAGCTCAGTGGTAGAGCACTACCTTGACACGGTAGGGGTCGCTGGTTCGATACCAGTCGAGCCAACCAACAGTGAAGTCGACTTCAGAACCTCGCGGTGACGCGAGGTTTCTTTTTGGGTCAGGGCGGACGCGCACAGAAGCGCTCGACGGCGCTGGCCAGCGGGTTGAATTGCACCGGCTTGATCAAGTGGGCGACGGCGTCGAAGGCCCTCAGCTCGGCGTGTCCGGAGAGGGCGACGACGGGGATGTTGGCAAGCGCGGGGTCCTTTTGCTGCTCCTCGCGGAACTGCCAGCCGTCCATCACGGGCATGCGCAGGTCGAGCAAGATGAGGCAGGGCAAACAGTCTCCAGTGCGCAGCTGGTGCAGCGCCTCTTCCCCGTTGGTCGCCTGCACGACTTGGTAGCCGAGCTCGACGAGCACATCGGCCATCACCTCCCGCAGGTCGTCGTCGTCTTCGACCAGCAAGACCGGACAGGCTGTCGTCGTCATTGCAGCTCTCGATCCTGGGAGGGAGGCCCCCCCGTGGTGCGCAAGGGGTTCCCCTCCGCCAATGGGCCTCCCGGCGCCACAGGCCGGGCGGGCAATTCAGCGCGGCCAGGCGATGAACCTGGAGACAGTTCAGCGACACGCGAAGCGCTGTCGGTGCATTCATCGCCGCCAGGCGATGAACCTGGAGACAATTCATCGCCGCCAGGCGATGAACCTGGAGACAATTCACCGACACGCGAAGCGTTGTCGGTGAATTCACCGACACGCGAAGCGCTGTCGGTGAATTCCAGCCGGCGAGGAAGCTCGACGACGAAAAGGGCCCCGGCCCCCGGTTCGCTCTGCGCGTGGATGGTCCCGCCATGGGCCTCGACGATTTGGCGCGTGATGTAGAGACCGAGGCCCAGGCCGCCGTAGTTGCGGGTGGGCACGGCGCGTTCGAACTGTCCAAAGATGCGCTCGAGGTCGGCGGCGGGAATGCCCATCCCGTGGTCTCGCACCGTGATGGTCGCCATTGCCGGCGTCTTTCTAATGCACAATTCAACCGGCTTTCCTGCGCCATATTTGATGGCATTCGACAGCAGATTCTCCAAGATCTGTTCGAGGCGCAGCCGATCCCACACGCCTGGCAGTGGCCCGTCGACGTGCACCTCCAGCTCGCAACCCGCGCGCCTGGCGGCGTCGGCCGTGCGCCCCACGATGTCCTCGGCGACGAGCGCTAGGTCGCACACCTCGGTCTGTAGAGCCAAGCGACCGGTGGCGATGCGCGAAACATCGAGGAGGCCATCGACCAGCGTCGTCAAGCGGCGCGTCGATTTCACCGCCTTGTCGATCTTGCCCAGGACTCTGGTGTTGCTCTCCGACGCCTCGTCGCTGCGAAAGAGCTTCTGCAGGGTCGCCAGCTGGAGCACCAGGGCGGCCAAGGGCGTGCGGAGCTCGTGAGAGGCCACCGACAGGAACTCATCCCGCGCCCGGATGGCCTCGCGGGCTTCGGTGACTTGCACCTCCCGCTGCTGGTGATGTTTGGTGACGTCGAAGACCACGATCTGCAGCCGATCACCAACGCGCAGCCGCCAGGCCTTCACCTGTGCCCGGCGTTCAACACCGTCCCGGCGCCGAAAGGCCACCTCCACCGCCTCTCCGCCGCGCTGCTCCAAGATGCGCCGGACCTGCGCCTGCCCGTTTTCGCCTTCGGAAAACAGACCCACCACCGACCTGCCGACCATCTTTTCCTGTGACTGAAATAACTCAAGGCAAGCGTTATTCACATGAACAATGATGCCGAGATCATCAACCTCCAGATGCGCGATTGGGGCGTCCTCGTAGCATGCATTGATCACGGCTTGGACCCACGCGCAAAGACGCAGTGTTTCGATACCGCCGAGAGGAGGTCCTCCAAAGTGACCGGCTTCTTCAACCCGGCCAGGACGCCCAGGGAGGTCGCCTTCGCCGTCGCGTGGCCGTCGGCCGTCATGAGCACCACCGGCAGCATCGACAAACGTGGGTCCCGCCTCGCCTGCTCGAGAAAGTGCTCACCGTCCATGACGGGCATCATGAGGTCGAGCAGCACCAGGCAGGGCAGCTCGGCCGACGACTGCAGCGCGCTGAGGGCGACGGCGCCATTGGCAGCTGCGTTGACGTGAAAGCCGGCGTCTTCGAGCGCCTCGGAAACGGCGTCGCAAACATCCTGATCATCCTCGACCAGGAGCACGTTCGGCGACAGGCTCACGGCCCACCTCCTCTTGCTCTTACCCACCACTCATGGCGCGGCGGGTCGGCGTCAACAATACAACAAACGTTGCGTGCAAGAGAACATATTACTCATCATCGAGACACCGCCAGGTCCACCAAATACACACCCACGGCCCATGGAGCGCGCGTCTTGGTCAATGAGACCTAGCAACGAGGCGAGGCGGCGGCTGCTCACGGCGGCCACCGTTCAAGACGCGCCAGCGTCTTGAACCCTGAGAACTTCAAGCGAGGCATCGAGCGCCACTGCTGTCATCCCGAGTCCGCTTGATGTTCGACCGCGTTCCGAGCTGGGAAGGACGCGGGATGATGCGCGTGAAGCGCGCCCGCGGAACGCAGAGTTGGTGGGGGGGGAGGTCTGCACCAGACCTCCCAGAAGAGCATCCCCGACGGCGATGAACGAGACCGCTCCGCGGTCGAAGCTCAG
Source organism: Myxococcales bacterium (assembly GCA_023248635.1). Classification (GTDB taxonomy): domain Bacteria; phylum Myxococcota; class UBA727; order UBA727; family VGSZ01; genus VGSZ01. The sequence continues at coordinate 21,217 of JAHFED010000059.1, read as the reverse complement.
CGAGATCGGGGATCAGCCCTGCTGTTTGTTCTCGGCGACCAGCTCGTCCTTCAACTTCTCCAGTCGAGCCGTCTCTGGGTTCCCGCGGGTGACGCGGTAGAGAATCGTGAAAATCGCTCCGCTGACCGTGATGACGGCGCCGGCGGCGATGGCGATTTCGAAGAGATCCGGGAGTCGAGGCATCGAAGCAACCTAACGCCCCCGCACGTCGGCGTCGACGGGCTCAGGGAAAGAGCAGGGAGCGTTGCCATCGATCCCCAACCCGGAGGTAGGAATCACGCCGATGACGACGGAAGGGGCCCTCCTGCCAGAATTCCATCGCTGCGGGCACCACCCGAAACCCTGACCAAAAAGGGGGGCGCGGGATGGGGCCGTCGCCGTAGCGGTCGGCAACGACGGCGATGCGATCGCCCAGCACCTGCTCGCTGCCCAGAGGGCGACTCTGATCGCTGGCCCAGGCCGACATCTGCGAGTCCCGGGGCCGCCCGGCGAAGTAGGCGTCGGCCTCGGCGTCATCGACGACGACGGCGTCGCCTTCGATGCGGATCTGTCGGTGCAGTGGGGGGTGGTACAGGCACAAGGCGCAGGCGGGTCGGGCCTGCAGCTCCCGCCCCTTGCGGCTCTCGAGGTTCGTATAAAAGACGAAACCGCGGGCGTCGAAGGCGCGCAGCAGCACCACGCGCGCGGAGGGGCGGCCGGCGGCGTCGACGGTGGCGAGCACCAGGGCAGCGGGCTCCTCAAGGCTTTGGTCATCGACGGCGTCCGCCCACCACAACGCAAAGCGTTGCGCGGGATCGTCGAGAGCGCGTAGGTCGCACCCGGGCAGGCGCAGGGGATCGGGACGCACAGGCTCGGTCACGGCTGCACCTCTGCTTCCAAAGCGGCGACGACGTCGACGACGAAGGCCGCCGCGGCGACGACGGCGTCTGCGGCGATCACTTCATCGTCATGTCCGCGTCGCTCGCGCAAGGCGGGATGCAAGCGCAAGGGCAAGGCCCCCAGGCAGGAAACGCCGGCGACGCGGAGCTGGTGACAGGCCGAGGGCAGCAGCGCGGTGTCGAGGGCGGGGGCGACCACCACCCGCGGTGAGCCTGAGCGCGCGCGCTGCGCCAGCAAGCGTCCCAGGGGAGCCCGCAGCGACGTCGACGACGGCTCCTGCTCGCTCACGAGCTGCACCCGCACGCCCGGATCATCGATGGCCCCAACGATGTCGGCGACGACGTCCTTCAAGGGGCGACCCGGCAGCGCGCTGCAGCGCACCAGCGCCCGATCGGGCGCGAAGGAGGCCAGGGAGCAACGGTCGACGACGAGCGCGCGCCGCTTCGGGTCCCGGGCCAGGTCGGCAGCGCGCTCGACAAAGGGGCCTGCGTCGAGCACGCGGAGCCGGTCGGCGACGACGACAGGCAAGCGCGGTCGCACCGGCAGGGACACCGCCCGCGCCGCCGCCACCAGCACCCGATCGGGATCTGCGCCCGTCAGCGCCAGTGTCAGGCGGCCCACGTCGACGGCGACGACGTCGAACACATCGCGATCGGCGCCGGTGAGCAGCACGCCACCGGGCGTCCATCCGTCGCGCCAGGAGCGCCCTTGGAGCACCCGCGCCAGCGCAGCGTCGTCGTCGACCACCGCCAGCGTGACCTTTGGGTGCCTCCCGGGGGCCGCTGGTGGCACCAGCGCGAGGGTGAAAGCCGCCGCGCCGAAGAGATCCTGCGCCCCGCAGCCGATCAGGCGGGGCGGATCGCCGACGACGACGCCCCCTTGGGGATCCCGGCACGCGGGCACGTCGGCCAGGCGCACGAGCAGCAGCAGGGGACCACGGCCGGCGACGACGCTGCCCTCGCCTTCGACGACGTCGACGCCACCCTGGCGCAAGCGCTCGGCCACCACCCGGCGCACATCGGCAGCACCCCCAGCAGACCAGGCCCGCACGAGCTCGGCCAACAAAGGAAGGGCATCGCTGACGTCGGCGTCGCGGTGGGCAAGGGCGTCGTCGACGTCGTCGGCAGGCTGGGCGGCAGCACAGGAAGCCAGCAGGAGCACGAGGGAGAAGCGCATCGGTTCACCTGCGGCACCTGCGGCACAGCCCTGCCCGCGAGAGCACTCGGGATCTTGCTCGGGATCAAGGCCCAAACGAAACGGGCCGCCGATCGAAGGATGGGCGGCCCGGCTCCGGGAAGCACTTCCTGCTCGAGCGGCGTCAGGGGTTGGCGTCGTCCTTGGTGTCGTCGTCGCCCTCGGCTTTTTCCCCGCCCGTCGAAGCGGCCGCCGGCTTGAGGCTGGGCAGGGCCTTGCCGTCGAGGGCGATGGGGGCCTTCTTGGGGTCGAGGCTCACACCGGGCTCCAGCACCTCGATCTTGGCACCGGTGCGAAGGGTGTCGAGCAGCTCACGCGTCGCCTTGGACTTCTGACGCGCCTTCATCGACACGAGAATCGACTCTTTCACATCATCAAATGAGCGCTGGGACTCCGGGGTCTTCTCGTACACTTTGATCACATGAAAACCAAACTGGGTCTCGACGGGCCCGACGATGTCGCCAGCCTTCGCGGCGAAGGCGACGTCCTCGAAGGGCTTGACCATGCGGCCGCGGGAGAAGGTGCCAAGGTCGCCGCCGCGATCCTTGGTGGGACCGTCGGAGTATTTCTTGGCGATCTCTTCGAAGTTGGCGCCGGCCTTCTTCGTGTCGGCCATCACTTTCTTGGCCTCGGCCAGGATCTCTTTCTTCTGCTTCTCGGTGGTGGTCTTGTCGACCTTGAAGAGAATGTGAGAGGCCTTGATCTGTTCTTTCTGCTTATACTTGTCGAGGTTGTCGTCGTAGTACTTCTTGGCGTCGACTTCGGTGGGCTCGGAGTTGGCCAGGAGCTTCACGAAGAGCTTGTCGCGCAGCAGGTTCTTCTGCAGGTCGGCTTTCACATCGGCCTCGGTCTGGCCGGTGCGCTCGAGGAAGCTCTGGAAGGCCTTGTCGCTGCCGAAGCGGGTCTTGTGCTCGGTGACCTTGGCGCCCAATTCTTCGTCGCTGACGCTGACGCCTTCGGCTTTGGCCTTCTGCGAGATCAACTGCTCTTCGACGAGCTTGCGGATGAGGTTCTCTTTCAGGCGCGTCTCGAGAGCAGGAGCGATCTGGCGACCCGCGCGTTGAAAGCGGGCGCGGGTGCGTTCCATCTGTTTGTCGAAGTCGCCGCGCTCGATCTCGTCGCCGTTGATGCGAGCGACGGGTCCGGTTCCCGACGAGGCGGCGGCGGGGTCGGACTTGGTGGCGTCGTCAGCCTTCTTCGGGCACGCCGAGAGAGAAGCCACGAGCGCCAAGGCGCTGGCCGACACGAGCATGGCCTTCAAGGCGCCGGAACAGGGGAACGGGATCGTGCGCTGCATGGCTGACTCCAACGAGAAACGTGACCTGGACCGGGCTGCCTAGCGTCCGTCACGATGTGGGTCAACCCACCGGACTCCCATCCTTATTCCGTCGCCGCCGCGGAAGGGATCAGGAGTCGCCCAGCTTGCCCCTCATCACCGCGAAAAATGCAGCCGCCGAATCCGCAGCAGGCGCCGCCGTCGTCGCCGCCTCCAAGCAGGTCGCGGGGATGTCCTCGAGGAAGCGGCTTTTCTTGCGGCTCACCATCTCGTGTCGCTTCTTGCGGTGCTGGGCGAAGGAGAGGGTGAGGACCCGGCGTGCGCGTGTGATGCCGACGTAGGCGAGGCGCCGCTCTTCTTCGACGCCGCGCAGGCCTCCTTCTTCGAGCACCCGGCGGTGGGGCAAGAGCCCCTCCTCGAGGCCGACCAAGAACACGTGCGGAAACTCGAGCCCCTTGCTGGCGTGCAAGCTCATCAGCTGCACCTTGCCCTGCTGCTTTTTGTCGTCGTCCTGGTTGTCTTTGTCTTTGTCCTCGTCGAGGGCGAGCTTGTCGAGAAAGGCCGCCAACACGCCCTCGGGCCCCACTTCGCCCAGCAGCACACCCGACTCCTCGAGATCCGGGGCCTCGCGGGCCGAGCGCAGCTTGTCGACGTAGCCGGCGAAGGCGTTGATCACTTCGTCGATGGTGTCTTTGAGCCGTTCTTTCTTTTCGAGCTCCCTCTCTTCGTCGATGACCTCCTGCAATCCGGCCGCGAGCACAGCGGAGCGGGCCAAGCCAGCAACGTCGGCGTCGTCGTCGAAGGCGCCCCGTTGGATGGGCAGGCGGGCAGCGAGCAGGGGCCGTGCGAACGCGCGCAAGGTCTGTTCTTGGGCTGCCTTGAGGCCGGTGCGCTCGGCGCCGGCGGCGGCCGCGACCAGCGTCTTCTGCTCCGCGCGGGCCCAGGCGACGAAGGTGGCCACGGCCTTTTCGCCGAGCCCGCGCGCGGGCAGGTTCACCACCCGGCGAAAGGCCATCTCCTCGTCGGGGCGGCAGATGCAAGCGAGGCACGCCAGCGTGTCCTTGACCTCTTTGCGCTGAAAGAACTCCATGCCTCCGACGACGCGATAGGGAACGCCGCGCAGGCGCAGGGCCTCCTCGAAGAGGCGAGACTGCGGTCCGGATCGATACAAGATAGCAATGTCTTCGGCGGCGACCTTTTGTCTTTCCCACAGGTCCCACACGCGGGCAGCGACTGTATCCGCTTCGGCGTCGCCGTCGACAGCGGCGATGGTGTCGATCGGCTTTCCGCTGCCTGCGCGGGTGTAGAGCGTTTTGTCTTTGCGCGTGGTGTTCTTGCTGATCACCGCGTTGGCGGCGGCCAAGATGTGACCCGAGCTGCGGTAGTTCTCCTCGAGCTTCACGACGGCGCAGGGCGCGAAATTGCGATCGAAGGCCAAGATGTTGTCGACGTCGGCGCCGCGAAAGCCGTAGATTGCTTGATCGTCATCGCCGACCACGGCCAAGTTGCGGTGGGGCCCGCACAAGAGGCGCACGATGTCGAGCTGCAGCGGATTGGTGTCCTGATATTCGTCGATGTGCAGGAACTTGAAAAGAGACTGGTAGCGCTTCTTGACGTCGGGCACCTGCTCGAGCAGCTCGCGCGCGTACAAGAGGAGATCGTCGAAGTCGACGGCTGACAGCGCCCGCAAGTGGGAGGCGTAGGGGGTCCACAAGCGCGCGGCGAGCAGGGCGACGTCGTCGACGCGGCCGGCGTGGGGGAGGGGATCGAGATCGGTGCGCAGGCCGTTGTTCTTCCACAGGCCGATGCGAGAGAGCACGAGGCGCGGTTCTTTTTCGCTGAGCTTCAGATCCAGCGCGCGGGCGGTGTGCAGCAGCTGGGCGCGCTGGTCGCTCTCGTCGAGGATGGCGAAATTCGGCGAGAGACCGATGCGGTGAGCATCTCGGCGCAGCAGCCGCGCGCATAGGGCGTGGAAGGTGGAGACGAAGACGCCGCGGGCGCTGTTGCCACAGAGCTCGACGAGCCGGGCCTTCATCTCCTTGCTGGCCTTGTTGGTGAAAGTGACGGCGAGGATGCTCTTGGGGCTCTCGCCAGACAGCAGCAGGCGCGCGATGCGCAGGGTGACCACGCGGGTCTTGCCCGAACCAGCCCCAGCCAAAACGAGCAGGGGTCCGTCGCGGTGAAAGACCGCCGTGCGCTGGCTTTCGTTCAGCCCGTGGAGTTGATCGTCGACACTCATCTCTGGGCCTGGATGCCCGTTTGCAACGACGACGACCAGTGCTTCAGTGCCCGACGGCGGATCCCTGGCGCAGGGTCACGTCGATGTGACTCACGCTTCCGCGCACCACGAAGCGACCCGGAGCACCAATGGATCGGAAGAGCAAGCTGGTGGGCATCTGGGGCCAGCCCTACATCGATCTAAAAGACGTCGTCGACGCCGCCGCCCTGCCCGCCCTCGATGCGGAGCTCACCCGCGGCCTCGTCGAGGTCGAGGCCGGCCAGACCGGTGGCTCACTCAAGCACATGGGCGTCACCGCGCCCTGGGTCAACGACGACGGCTACGTCGACTACGGCCAAGTGATCGAGGGCTTCACCTTCGCGCAGTGGCAGGAACTCGTTTCCCTGGCCGACGACACGGGCTCCTTCGACCCGACCCGGTGGCAAGAGACCCGCTTCGGCGACGAGACCGATCATCCTTTGAATCAACGACAGATCCGCTGGCTCACCTATAGGCATTCCGTCTACTTTCCCTGGAAGGTGTGCGTTCATCTCCTCGAGAATGACAAGTGGGAAGACAAGCACTCTCGCGCAGGTAAGGACTTTTCAGAAGAAGCCAAATCACTGTTTTCGACGACGATTCAATGGATACGCGAGTTGCCCTTCTCTCAGATTGGCCGCGTGGTGATCTTCGGCCTGCTGCCCAACGACCACGCGCCGGCCCACCGCGACAGCGAGCCCGGCCGCGATCTCAGCATCGCCCAATCGATCAGCGTCGACCCGCGCGGCACCAAGCGTTTCTATCTGAGCGATCCCGACCACGAAGCAGAAGTCGACGTCGACGCCCGCATCTATTGGTTCAACGACATGGACTACCACGGGGTCCATGCCGATCCCTTCTTCCGCTACTCGTTGCGCGTCGACGGCGTGTACCGCCCGTCCTTCTTGCGGGACCTACAACGCCGACGTCGCTGACGAACGCTCAAGGTGTGAAGGCCGGCGCCAGCACGAGCAATGCTCCCAGGCTGAGCAAGATGGCGCCGACCGCCATGACCATCGCCCACCCCGGGTGCCCAGCGCGGATCAGCCACAGCTGCAGCGCCGCGGGGACGCCGACAAACGCCAGCCCCAGCACAGAGCAGATCCCCAGCTCCATCCAGCTGGACGCGGTGCTGCTGCGGTAGTCGGACCAAGCGATGTCGACGATCAACATCTTTGCGATGGCGCCGGTCGTGAGGCTCGACAAAGCAAACAACACCCAGGCTGCGATGGCCATGCTCCCCCTCGTCGACGTCCCCGCGACCATAGCGCCGCACGTCAGGGTCGCGCGAGTGCGAAGCCCTTCCTCGGCGCGCCTCGCCGCTGACCCTCACCATCCCTCCGACGCCAGGCCATCGAGGCCTGACGTCGGAGGGCGGTGGTGCTCGTCAGAACGAGGTCAGCACGCAGCTCGAGGTGGGGTCCTCGACCTGACAGGCCAGCCCAGCGCCGACGTCGGCGCACGCTTGGCACGCCCCACAATCGGCGGCGACGAGGCACGGACCCAGGGCGCAGGTTCCGACACCGGTGTTTTCGGCGATGTCGTCGAAGACACAGCTTTCGTCGGCGGTGCAGAAGCCGGTCGCTATGACGCCGTCATCGCAGTAGCGGGCGGGGGGTTGGTGCTCGACGTCGCCGGTGATGAGGCCGGCGTTCTGCAAGGTCGAGAGATAGACGTAGACGGCCAGCTTGTCGTCGAGGGTCATGTTGCGGAAGGTGTCCCAAGGCATGGGGAAACCCAAAGCGTGGGGCTCCTCATCGTCGACGCTGGTGCCAGACACCAGGGTGTCGACGAAGACCGAAAACGGTGCGTCGAAGCCGGCGTTTTCGCCGAGCAGGTCAGCACTCATCGTGCGGCGTTGACCGATGATGGGAGCAAGAGCCGCAGGGACACCGAAGGCCTGACCGCCTGCCAAGTAGAGGTCCGTGTTGATCTTCAGCGTCGTTGCATCACGACCGCCCCGCACGCCGTGGCACTCGTTGCACAAGCCTGGCGCGTTCACGATGTAGGAGCCGCGGCCGTAGAGCGCCTGATCCGCAGCCGAGAGCTGGTTTCTGAAGGTCGCGTCGTCGAGAGGGGCGATGGTCAGACCACGCAAGACGTCGTCGTCGTCGTATTTCTCCGCCTCGGCTGCGCTGGGTCGGGGTGGGGTCAAGGTTTGGTCGAAGGCACTGGGAAGGGGGCGGTCGACGGCGCCGTCGGCATAGACCGGCACGGCAATGGGCGCGCCGTTTTCGTCGACGAAGGTCTGGGGAAAAGCGCTGGGCGGGATCTTCGGCTTGACGTCGGCCCGCACCACTTGGGTCACGGGCGGGATGTGTTGCAGGTACTCCCAGATGTCGCCGATGTCCTGCGTCGACAACCAGCGCAGCTGTGGCCAGGGCATGACCAAAAGCGAAGTCTGCCCTGAGGCGTCCTTGAGGTCGCGACCGGTGCGCAGAATCTCGATGAACTGTTCCTTGGTGGCCTTGAGACCGGTGGTCGCGTCCGGTGTCAGGTTGCGCGTGAAGACGTGACCGTCGACGGTGCCGCCAGCTCCGTCGGGCACGGGTCCGATCGGGAAATCGTTGTCGCCGGCGAGAAAAGCGCCCGTGACAGGGTTGCTGTGGCAGCCCTTGCAATCTGACACGGCGTTCACCAGGTAGGACCCCCGGCCGACGCTCTCGATCACCGCGCTGCTCAGGCCGGTGAGGTCGATGGGCGCGCCGACATTCTTGGAGAGGTCGAGTCCCAGCAGTGCGTGGTCAGAGATGAAGAGGTCGCGGCCGTCGAGGCCATTGGTCCCCGGCGGCCCCACATCCCCCGCTGGCCCCGCCGGGCCCTCTGCCCCGGTGGGCCCGGCTGCTCCGGTCCTTCCTCTGGGTCCGATCTCGCCCGTGCAGGCTGCAGCCCCGACGAAGATGAACGCGGCGACGAAGAATATTCGCTTCATGAAGCTTGACCCCTTCGCATGCGCCCCGCCGGATTGGCGGCGCCCCAGCGAAGACTGCAAAGGCCCTGCCCACGACGTCGACGGTTCGCCCACGGGCAAAAAGCAGGTGGACGAGGGGCACTCCGCCCCGCGCTCCCCACGACCGCCCGCTCGATCGCTTCAGCGCTTGATCAAGGTCGGCACACTGAGAGCGCTCGGGTCGGTGTGGCCGTGGTCGCGACGCGTGTAGATCCCGCAGGCCTCGCCGGCGACGACGAAGACGCCGTGGTTTTCGACGATGCCGTCGACGGCTTTGGCCTGGAAGTAGCGTTGGGCGATGAAGCGCCCCGGGCGGGCAAGCTTCAGCGTCTGCTCCCATGTGGCGGCGTCGGTGAGGCGGCCGATGATCACCTCATCGCCCTCGGCGCCATAGTCGGATTTGATCACCCAGTTGTCTTTGTCGGCGCGCATCTGGGCCTCGTGCACGGCCTCGAGGCGCGCGCTGTAGGGAATGATGCGTTCGATGGCCTGCTGGGATCTCGTCGAGAAGCGATGGATGCGCTCCCAACAGAAGGCCAGCAGTCTCTTGTTCTGCACAGCGATGGCGCCAAAAGGATTGGCCACGGCGACCTTGCGCCGAGCGAGCGCCTCCAGCACAGCACCCAGGGGCCCCTGCAGGGCTTCGCGATCGCGGATGACGTCGTCGAGCCACACGCTCTCCCGCTCGCCCCACCAATCGCTCTTGTAGTGCCGCACCAACAGCGTCACGCGCTCGCCAAAGAGACTGAGGCCGCCGTCGTCGTCGGCCGTGAGGTTGAAGGGACTGCCCAAGATCACCTTGAAGCCCAGCTCCTCCAGCAGCTGGCGGTAGAGGCGCACCAGTGAGAGATCTTCGGTGAGCTCGGTGGGATAGACGATGGCGGCCGTCTGGGTGCGGGCTGCGCTGGCGTCGACGAGGGACCCGTGCAGTGCCCGCCACAAGGCAGCCAGCGCGGGGGCCAGCCTGGCGCAGGCGTCGTCGAAGTCGGGGTGGTCTTCTTTGCCCAGCGCACCGAGCACGATGGCCTCGGGCTCGCCGGTGGGCGTGTCGCTGTTCAGCTCGGTGACCTGCAGGCTGCCATCGTCGGTGACGAAGACGTCGGCGCGCGCCAGCCCGTGCCACAGGGGTGCGCTGGCGTGCAGCATGACCTCTTGGGTGGGGGTCAGGCCCAAGAAGGCGGCCCGCTGATCGTCGTCGTCGAGAACCAAGCGCAGGGCCTCGTCGAGCACGAAGCAGAGATCTTCGCCAGCGACGCACAACGCGCGGTGTTGCTCTGCGCTCAAGATGGTCGGACGGCTGTCGAAGCGGGGGGCCCCATCGAGCCAAGGATCGGTGATGAAACCGGAGGCAACGATGCGCGCGGCGTAGGCGTCGAAGTCGCTCACGCTCAGGCCAGGCGAGCGAGGGCGAGGGCGGTGCCGATGGCCACGGCGGCGTCGAGGGCCGCGGTGGCGGTGTCGTGCTTCAAACCCACGGCTTCGTCGAGAGCCCCGCCCCGCCACACCGGCCAGCGCCCAAAGAGCAGACCACCGACGAGGATTTGACGCACAGGCAACAACAAGAGCGCGAGCACCGCGACCTGCCCAAAGCCCAGCGCGGCCTCTTGCAGGGTTTCGGCTTCGCCTTCGACGGCGCGGGCCATGACGATGGCGGCGGCGATGCTGGTGCCGCCCCAGGACAGCGCGGCGGCCATGTTCTCGCCCGCAATCTGCTCGGCGTCGTCGTAGGTGGTGAGCGCGCGAAAGAGGGCAGCCACGCACTGCTGCAACAGCACAGCGACGACGAAAAAGAACGAGGACAACGAGAGCCCAAAGAGATCGGTGCCCGTGCAGGCCGCTCCCGCGAGGATGCCCACCGCGACATGGTGGGCGGCACCTGCGAGGGCGGCGGCGGTGTTGCCGCTGTCGATCTCGTCGGCGAGGTGACGCCCCAAGAGCACGCGCACGCCGAGCTGACCCGCCAGCACATAAAGAGCAAAGCCGACGGCCGAAAACGCGAAGGACCACAGGATGTCGTGGCCCCAGGTCTCTTCGTCGCTGATGATTCCGTGCACGATCGACGTCGTCAGCCACACCAGCCCCACCAGCTGACCGGCAAAGTAGAGGCGGCGCGCCGACCCCGCGGCTTCGTCGTCGGCAGCGGGGCTCGCCCGCCCCTGGTGCCACAGCTGCTGCGCCGCCCGGAGCAAGACAGTGAAGACGACGACGACGACGAGGGAGAGGCCGGCGGCTTCGAGAAAGGAGCGGTCCATGGCGCGAAGCTACTGTAAGGTCGGCGCGTGGTCGACGACAACGACGACGAAGACGACGGCATCTTGCGCGGTGTGCCCGGCACCAACCTCAGCGGGCTCTACGGGCGTCCCTTTCTCCGCCTCGACACTTTGCTCGACCTCGAGAGCGGCGACGTGCTGGCTCCCTTGCACGAGGAGATCTGCACCGCCTTCGCCCAGCTCCCCGTCGACTACACCGGCGGCAGCCACCGCTCGATGGGCATCATGCCGCCCTCCCAGCGCGGCAGCGCCGTCGTCGACTACGGCGAAGTTTTGGCGGCTTTGAACGACGAACAGTGGGCGCGCTTCACGGCTCTCGCCGACGACCCCACCGAGTTCGCGCACCTCACGGCGAAACCCGGCGGGCGCGCCGACATCGGCGAAGAGCGCCAGGCGCCGCTTTCTCGTCGTCAGATGCTCTGGCTCAAGGTGCGCCACGGCGTCTACTTTCCCTGGAAGGCCTACATCGAGCTCATCCCCAACCGACGGTGGATCGACAAGGCCAACCCCGCGGGCAAGCGCTTCACCCGCAACGCGCGCCAGTTCTTTCCCCTCACCACCGCCTTCGTCGAGCAGCTGCCCTTCACGGCCATCGGTCGCTGCAACTTGATGGGTCTCGAGGCCAACGACTGGGGCACCGTGCACCGAGACGGCGACCCCCAAGACCAGGATCGCCCCGACGAGTTCATCACCCTTTACCCGGTGCAGAACAAACGCCTCTTCGTGTGGGACGAAGGCCACCAGCAAAAGCACATCGTGCAAGGCGCTGCCGCCGTCTGGTTCAACGACTTCGATCACCACGGCGTAGAAGCAGCACCTTTCTTCCGCTATTCGTTGCGCGTCGACGGCGTCTTCACCGATGCTTTTCGCGCCCGCCTCGCTTCTTCGTTTGCCTGAGGGACTGCGTGAGCCAGAATTTTACTTTGCTCGCCGAGTCCGACCTGCCCACCGTCATCGGCAAAGCGTGGTGGAACGAAGCGCTGAAGCTCTCCAAGACGGGCGACCAGAGGCGCACCCTGATCGCCGTCGCCGCCGCCGTGGGCGGATTGATGATCGTCCCCCCGGTGTGCGGCATCGTGATCGCCGCCGCTGCTGACGACGACGACGTCCACCGCCGGGAGCGCCGCGATGCTCTCAAGGCCCAGCGCGAATTTGGTTGGACCTTTGGTGCTGCCGATCAGGTGCCGAGCATCGCCATCCCCGGTCCCCCGCTGAGCGCCGAGATGGATGCCCTGGTCGAGACCCTGGCGCCCAAGAACCCGCGCTGGCGCCCGGCCTATGTGCCCACGCTCTTTCAAGCCCTGGCGGCCACGCCGACGTCGCCGACGCTCACCGAAGACGCCGTGTCCACCGGGGTCCCTCGTCTGCGCGACGTCATTCACCCGATGTTTCCGACCACCGCGATCAGCCTCAACACCCAGGCCGTGCGACTGGCGAACTGCCTGGCGTCGCAGGCCGCTGGCGTCGCCCTCGTCGTCGACCTCGCGGGTCCGGACTCCGTCGTCTTTGCCCAGGCCTTGAGCACGCTCTTTGACCCTGTGTTCTTGTTCGACAACTGGCCGCACCCCCGCGGCGTCGTCCCCGCCCACCTCACCCTGGCAGCGGCTCTCGCCAGCGCACCCGAGCTCGCGCGTCACAAGGCCGCCCGCCCCACCGAAGCCCCACCGGCCTTCGTGCTCGATCGCAACCGCCTGGCTCCCTACACCGACGAAGCCACGGAGTTCGACAACCGCTCGCTGGCGCGCCTGCCGACCGTGGAGATGCTCAAGGCCGCCGGGGTGAGCCGCGTCTACTACCTCACCCCACCGGGTGCCGTGCCCATCGAGAAGGACGACGTCGTCGACGACCTGGTGGCCTTTGCGGCCCGAGGCATCAGCGTGCGCGCCCTCGACTTCGGCGCCTACGCCAGCCTCGACAACGCCACAGCCTGCGCCACCTTCGAGCGCGACTACGGCGCGGCCGCGAGTGCCTCGGGCACGACAACGGCAACGACGACGACGACGGCTTGGCGTCCGGCGCCGCGGGCCTCGGCCTTTTCGACGGGCGTGGCCGTCTCTCAGCCGACCCATGCGCGGCCGAGCGGATTTGGCGAAGTTCCCGTCGTCGTTCACATGGCCACTGGGGCCTTGCTGGGTGCTGCGCTGTACCGAAACGGATCCTGGAACCGCATGCCGACGTCGTCGACCTACTACGGGGGCGGCTGATGTCTGGCGTGCCGCGATCCTTCTTCTCCGTCGAGCTGTGCTTCTCACTCAAGGACAGCTTCGCCCTGCACCGCGAGGCCCAACGCGTGCTCAAGCGCACCCCCGACACCGTCTTGCCGTCGGCGAAGTGGGCCAACCACCGCCAGGTAGCCGACCTCATGCTGGCCGCCATCAACGACGCCCGCCGCGGCTGTTGGGAGTACATGGACGACGACGGCGACGACGCCATGTGGAATGACTGGCTCTTGCCCCTCACCGACCGCAGCCGCCAACCCAAGGGCGACGCCGAAGGTCCTTGGTTCACCGTCACGTTGATGATGCAGGCCAAGCGTCACGCCCAGACCGACCTGGTGTTGAAGCGCGCCTTCGACGCCGCCGGCGACAACCTGTGGACCAAGCGCACCTTCGCGGCAATGCTGCAGGCCATCCCCGCCATCAGCTTCGGCAGCGTCGTCAAAGACTCGCTCTACTTGATGCCGCGCGACACCGACAAAGGCTTCACCGACGACGAGCTCCAGCTCGAGCGCATGCAGTACCTGCGCGAGCTCAAGTAGCCTTACTCAAAGACGCTGCAGCGCTCGACCATGGCGTCGTAGACGGGCTTGGCGTCGGGAAAGCGCTCGATGGGCGACGACAGCGCCAGGATGATCATCGCGCGCTCGGGCTTGCCCTCAGCCCCAGGGCGCTCGACGACGCCACGCCACGACAAGGCCCGCCGACCGGTGCCATCGGTGGCGAGGTAAAGATCTTCGTCGGAGGTCTGGGCCAACGCTTCGCCAGTCTCTGGACCCCAACCGACGACGAGGAGGCCCTTCACCTGTCCCAGCGTGTGTCGCCGCCACGAGAGCACGCGCTTGAGCTCGGTGGCCTCTTCGAGCTGCTCTTCTTGGGTCGCCAGAAATTGAGCTGCGGTGAGGTCGTCGGGCATGGACCAGATGTGCAGCTCGATGGCGTGAGCGGCGCCGTCAGTGTCTGCGACGAAGGTGAGGGTGCGGCCCTCGTTGCCGATGCCGAGGTACTTCCAACCCGCGGGGGTCTCGAGCTCGATGCCCCTCTTGGCCAACCAGCGCCGCGCTTCGGGCACCTTGGGGGGCGCCAAGCTCTTGGGATCGAGACTGCCAGGCCCGGCGCCGGCTTCGTCTTGCAGCTCCCCGCGGTTGATGATGTGGGCACGGCCCTGCAGGGGGTTGTGTCCAAATTGCCCGGCCCCGCTCTGGGTCGTGGTCGGCGTCGGCCCGGTCTGGGTTTCGCTTTTCTTGCCGCTCATGTGCCCCAGGCTAGCCATGTCTCGGGTCGTCGTCGACGGCGGAGGCGGGGGCCGGTCGGTACCATACGTACATGTCTCGCTCTCCCGTGTTGCCGGTGGCGGCGCTCTCTTTGCAGTCCGCGGTGTTTTTGAGCCGCGAGCTGGAGGTCGTCGACGTCGACGACGGGGTCTTGGCCGGTTTGGTGCGCCTGCGTCTGGCTCTGGATCGCAGCCATGGTTGGCTCTTATTGGGGTGCATCTTCGTCGCCTTGGCGTCGGTCATCGCCGTGGGCGTCACCGTCGAATCCCGCTTGGCCTTTGGGGCCTACGCCGCCGCCGTCGCCGCCGGCACGGTGGGTTTGGGCTTTGTCGCCGAGCGCCTGAGCTTCGGGCTCTTCGCCAACCGGGCGAGCGCGTGCGGCCTGTCGCGGGAAGCCTCCGAGCACCTCTTCGTCGCCGCCACCGACGCCGACCATTGGCTCGACGTGTTGAACAGCTGCGGCCACGCGGCCAGCGACAGCGAGCTGGCGTCCTTCGTGCGCCACCGCTGACGAGTCAATGGATGGCGTCGCCGGTCATCTCGATGTGCCGCCAGCGCCCTGAGCGGAAGCGCAGGGCCAGCGCCACCGCGAGCAGGGCCAAGTAGGCGCACAACCACGCCATCGCACTGACATCGCCGCCGCCGTAGACGCGCACCGAGACCCACGCGCCCGGCACGAACACCAACCAGGCGATGGCGCTGCGGGTCAGGAAGCAGAAGAGCGTGTCGCCAGCGGCGCGCAGGGCTTCACCGATGACCATGGCGACGGCGTCGAAGAGTTGCCACGCGCAGGAGATCATCAGCATGCGCGCGCCGATGGTGAGGAAGGCCTCGGTGTCGAGGTCGCCGGCGCCGACGAACGCGCCCAGGAAAAAGCGTGGGAAGGTGACGTAGACGGCGGCGACGATGCCCATCCACAAGCCCGCGGTCTTCAGCGTCAACCACACCGTGCCCGGGACGTCGTCTTTGGCGTTGGCGCCGATGGCCTGTCCGACGAAGATCGACCCCGCTGAGGCCAGGGCGAAGGCCGGCATGAAGGCGACCGAGTTCAGCTGAATGACGCTCATCAAGCCCGCCACCGACGACGTCCCCAGGCCCGACAACACCACGTTGATGAAGAAGCTGAAGGCCGCAAACTCGATGAACCAATTGAAGCCCGAGGGCACACCAAAGCGCAGCACGCGCCCCATCTCTTCCCAAGTGAAGCCCGATGTCGTCGACGCCGTGCAGCCGATGCCGGCGACGAAGCAGCCGAACAAGACCAGAAAGGCCGTCGTCGTCGCCACGCTGGCCGCGATGGCGGATCCCATGACGCCGAGAGCGGGGCTGCCGAGGTGTCCAAAGATGAGCACCCAGCACAGGGCCACGTTCAAGACCATGGCCAGGATCTGCGTCATCATCGGCAGGCGAGTGTTGCCGAGGCCGCCGTAGTAGGCGCCGAGGGCTTCGAGTCCGATGGCCGCACCGCCCGAAAAGAGGCGATAGCCGAGGTAGCCGACCATCAGCGTTTTGACCTCGCTGGTGTAGTTGAGCAGGTCGACCGCATCTTTGAGAAAAGGCAACGAGGCCAAGCACGCAAGCTGCGCCAGCACCGCGACGCCGAGGCCGTACCAGCCGAAGCGCCGCGCTCCTTTGGCGTCGCCCTTGCCGGTCAACTGGGAGGCGAAGCTCTGCACCACGAAGCAGACGCCCATGGGCAGCACGAGGATGTTGAAGGTGTTCGTGGCCCCCGTCGTCGTCGCCGCCAATGCGGACTGCCCCAGCTGGCCCACCATCACCGCGTCGGTGAAGCCGATGACCACCTGCGACGAGCGCGAGATGATGACCGGACCGGCGAGGGCCAGCAGTTGCCGGATCCCAGGCTTGGTCACCGGCGGCGACGGCATCGGCGTCAACGGCGCGGCCGGATTGGCGACTTCACTGGTGCTCATGCGCGCCCTGTAGCCATTGCGATCGAAGCCCGACAGGGGTTGCCCCTTGAGGATCGAACCGGGAGCGTGGGCGGGTGAGCTTGCCCATCGTCGACGACAGCCTGCCGCCCGCTGACACGCGACCCCACCTCTTCGGGTTGCGTGCGCCCCAGCTGGTGTCTGTGCTGCAGGCCCTGGGTGTCGACTGCAGCGAGGCCGAGGCCCGTCGGGTGTTGGGGCGCGTCATCTCCGAGGGCAACGACGAGCTGCGCACCATGAAAAAGCCCGTGCGAACCGCGGTGCGCACCGCCCTCGACCAGCTCCTGCGCCGCGATCGCCTACCGGTGCAAGAGCGGGTCAAAGACGACGTCGACGGCTTCGAAAAATTGCTGCTGCGCCTCGACGACGGCGCCTTCGTGGAGTGCGTGAAGATTCCCCTGCTCAAGAAGGGGTGCTTCACGGTGTGTCTGTCGTCGCAGGTCGGCTGTGCCATGGGCTGCGTGTTTTGCGCGACCGGACGCCTTGGGCTCACACGCCATTTGCACGCCTGGGAGATCGTCGCCCAGCTCGTGGCCGTGCGCGACAGCCTGCAGAGTGGCGAGCGCATCACCGGCGCGGTGTTCATGGGTCAGGGCGAGCCCCTGCACAACTACGACGACGTCATCGCTGCCGCGCGGGTCCTGTCTGATCCCACCGGGGGACGCATCGAAGCGGGCAACATCTCGATTTCCACCGTGGGCCTGGTGCCGCAGATGCACCGCTTTGCACTCGAGGGGCACAAATTCCGGATCGTGGTTTCCTTGCACTCCGCCATCGAAGCCAAGCGGAAGACCTTGGTGCCCATCGCCAAGACCTGGTCGCTCACAGACATCGCCGGCGCCATCCGCGCGCTGCACCAGAGTAGCAAAGACCGCGTCACCGTCGCCTTCTGCTTGATGAGCGGCGTCAACACCGGCGACGACGAGGTTCTGGCCCTGCAGGCGCTGCTGCCCGATGTGCCCCTGCGCATCAACTTGATCGATGTCAACGACGCCCGACCAGTGGCCGAGGGCGGCTTCGCCCCGCCGTCGTCGTCGGAGCTGGGTGCTTTGCTCGATGCCCTGCAGGCGCTGGGGCAACCCGTGGTGCGGCGCTACTCGGGGGGCAAGCAGAAGCAGGCGGCCTGCGGGATGTTGGCGTCGACGCAGCTCGAGAGTTGATCGCCGACGACTGCGTGTGCTGTGGTGCAGCATGACGATGAGCGCCGGCCACGATGCCGCCCCCCTTCGCTTTGGTCCCTACGTCGTCGCGAGCTTCCTCAGCAGCGGCGGCATGGGGTCCGTCTACACCGCGGTGCACCAAAGCAGCGGCGCGCGGGTGGCCTTGAAGACGGCGTCGACGTCGTCACCGCGCTTCGTCGCTGCCCTGCAACGAGAGGTGCACGCCCTTGCGGTCTTGCGACACCCAGGCGTGGTGCAGGTGCTGGGCTCAGGCGTCGAGCAGGGCACCGCCTGGTACGCGATGGAGCTCGTCACCGGCCGCACCTTGAACGATCATCTAAAGGGACGCTTCGGCGCGCTGTCCACCGACGTCGACGTCACCACCGTCGACGGCGGCATTGCTCCGGCTGCCGCCTCACACACCGTCGAAGCCGAAGCAGTCGCCAGCGCCGAGCGCATCATCGCTGGCGCCGGGGACCTCGAGACCTTGATGCCGGTGGCGCTGCGGCTGCATGCCGTGCTCGAGTTCGTGCACAGCCACGGCGTGGTGCACCGCGACCTCAAGCCGGACAACGTGATCCTGCGCGAGGGCCTGGCGCCGGTGCTGATCGACTTCGGCATCGCCCAGCGGCTGGGGGTACACGAGAGGCTCGAGAGCCACGAGCTTGACGGCGGCACCGTGCAGTACATGTCGCCGGAGCAGATCAACCTCGAGCTCGTCGACGCGCGCAGCGACATGTACGCCTTCGGCTGCATCCTGCACGAGCTCATCGCCGGACGGCCACCCTTCACCGGCCAACGCCACAGCGTGATGATGCGCCACGCGCTGGTACAGCCGGCCCGTGTCTCGAGCTTGGTGCGCGGCATCGGCCGCGAGCTCGATGAGCTGGTGGCCCAACTGCTCAGCAAAACCGCCCGCGCCCGGGTCGCCGCCTTCGAGCGCGTGCCGGCGGTGCTGGGCAACATCTTGGGCGGTGGGACGACGACGACGACGACGACGACGGCAGCGGCGCCGCGCCGGCTCTGGCGTCCGGCCTTCGCGGGTCGCGCCCAAGCGCGGGCAGCGCTGAACGAGGCCCTGGCGCGCCCCTGCGTGGTGGCCCTCCAAGGAGAAGCCGGCGCTGGAAAGACGCGCCTGCTCGTGGAGATCTCCCGAGGGCGCAGCGACGTGCAGGTGGCCCTGGGGGCCGGCCGCACCCACTCCGCGACGACGGCGGCCCCGCTGCAGGCCCTGCGCGGGCTGCTGCGTCTGTGCTCGGAAATGCAGCGCGCCTGGCAGGAGGCCCCTGAGCTTCTCGAAGCCAGACGGACGCTGGCCCCTTTTGAACCTGCCCTCGCCGAGGTGCCCCAGGAGCCCTCGGCGGCGCCCAGCACCGTGGACGTCGGACAGCGTCGGGTGCGGCGAGCGCTGCTGACCCTGGTGCGGGCCTTGGCCAAAGACCAGCCCCTCGCCATCCTCGTCGACGACGCCGACACCATCGATGAGACCTCGTTGGCGGTGCTCGAAGACCTCGAAGAGGAGATCGGCAGCGGCCTGCCCGCCAGCGTGGTGGTGGCCTGTCGCGCCGGCAACGTCCCGCGGCGGTTGGCGCGTTGGCTGGCGCGACCGAGCGTCGTGCACCTTTCCCTCGATCCCCTCGATCGCACGGCCATCGGCGGTCTGGTTGCCGACGTCGTCGGCGTCGTCGATGCTGATGGTGCCCTGGTCGATCACGTGGTGGCCGCCGCGCGCGACAGCCCCTTTCTCGCCGCAGAGGTCGTGCGCGATCTGGTGGCGCAGGGGCTGCTCGTCGTCGACGACGTCGACGTGGGCGATGAGACCCGACGGGTCGCCCGCCTCTCGCACAGCACCGCGATCCCATCGGCGAGCGAGCTCATCTTGCGGCGGGTCGCAGGACTGTCCACCGACGCTGGCAAGGTCGCCATCGCCGCGGCGCTCGTGGCGGCGGGCACCGGCGTCGTCGATCTGGCCTTGCTCGAGGGCATCGTCCAGATGCCGCGCGACGCCTTCTTTCAGGCTCTTGACGAGCTGATCTCTGCCCAGGTCGTCGACGAAGCCGAACCCGGGCTGTTGCGCTTTGCCAGTGGAGAACATCGGACGGCCCTGGCGGCGCACGCGTCGTCGTCCCTTCACGACGCCGTGCACCGGGCCACAGCCACAGCCCTCGAAGCCGGCGGCGCCGTCGACGTTTTCGCCTTGGCTTTCCATTGGCTCGAAGCGGGCGATGCCAGCCGGGCCTACGACGCCTGCGCGCGGGCGGCCCGCAATGCCCTGGCCCAACACGCCGCCGAACAAGCGCTGGCGCTGGGCAAGCGGGCCCTGGAGTTGCTCGACGAGGGGCGCACCACCCGCCCGCCCCTTGAGCGCGCATCCCTCGAGAGCTGCCTGGGGGCTGCGGCCTACGGGCTTGGCGACCTCATTCGCACCCAACACCACCACGAGCGCGTGCTCGCGCTGCTCGGCGATGCCGTTCCGACGGGCAAAGTGAGCACGGCCGCCCTCGGTCTGCAGGGCTTGGCCTACGCAGCTCTGTCCCCGTCGTCGTCGTCGAAGCCCCGGGACCCGGCGCTGGCGATGCGCGCCCGCGCTTGGCTCGATCTGCTGGACTGCTTTTTCTACCAGCAGGATTTTCCGCGCGGCATCTACTGCGGACTGCGGGGTTTGCGCTTGGCCCGTGCGCTGCCGCCTTGTGCCGAGGCCGCGCGCGGTTACGCCATGATCGGCTACACCATCGATCTCGTTGGGCTGAACGACCTGGCCTGCACATGGTGCACGCGGGCGGTCGAGATGGCCCGAGCGCTGAACGATCCCGCTGCCATCGCCTACGCCTGCTCCCGCGCCGCCGTGCGCGCCATGCACCACGCCCAGTGGGGTCAGCTCGATGCCATGCTGAGGGAAGGCGTCGACGTCGCTGCAGCCGGCGACGCCCGCCGTGGCTTCGAGGAGTGCACCGCCATCGGCGGCCTGGCGTCGTTCTACCGGGGCCACGTCGAGCGCGGCGCCGGCGCCTGGCGCGACGTCTGTGAGTCGGCCGTTGCGCGCGACGATCCGCAGACGACGCTGTGGGCACGGCTGGCCCTGATCGAGGCAGACTTGCGGCTCGGCAGCATCGCCAAGGTCCGCCGGGCTCTCAAAGTGCTGCGCCCCACGCTCGGGTCGCACACGCCGCGCACCGAAATATTGATGGAAGGAGGCATGAGAGCTTTCGCCGCCGCCCTCGACGGCGACGACGACGACGCCGCTGCTGCCAGCCAGGAGACTCTGCTCATCACGGGTGCTGGTGAGTCGCTGGCCTACTGGACGCATTTTGCTCTGACGGGGGTCTTCGCTGCCGCCGTGCAGAGCCTGGGCCGTGCCCCGCAGGATCCGGCCCGAGCAAAGCTCGCCAGCCGCACCCGGGCCGTCGCCGAGGGCTTCGTCAAAGTCGTGCCCTTGTTCATGCCCTTCTTTGCCGTCTACGACGGCGTGCACTTGCACCTGCGCGGGCGCCACGACGACGGCGTCTCCCGCATCCGTGCCGCTGTCGCCGAAGCCCGACGGTTGGGACTGCCCTTCGAGACAGCTCTGGGTGTGTGGCAGCTCCGACGTCTCGGAGCAGGAAGCGCCGCCGACGTCGACGCCGCCTTCGCCGCCTACGGGGCCGCCGACTTCGCAGCCTTCGTGCGTTCCCGCTGATCCCCGATCTCGTTGAACTTCGACCGCGGACCGGTCTCGTTCATCTCCGTCGGGGATGCCCTTCTGGGAGGTCTGGTGCAGACCTCCCCCCGCGCCGGCGGAGCCGGACGCGGGGC
>JAHFED010000058.1 GCA_023248635.1 Myxococcales bacterium | reverse complement strand
CAGACGACGTGCAGGCGACGCCGCCGCCGTCACACCCTCAACGCTGTGTGTCAGAGGAGCTTGGCCTCGGCGCAGGTCTTGGTGACGCTCTCGATGGACTTGGCGAACTGCGCTTTTTCGCCGTCGTTGAGCTTGACCTCGATGATCTTCTCCACGCCGCCGGCGCCGATGACGACGGGGACCCCGATGAAGAGGTCTTTGACGCCGTACTGGCCGTTGAGCTTGACCGCACAGGGCAGCACGCGCTTCTTGTCGAGCAAGTAGGACTCCGCCATCTCGATGGCCGACAACGCCGGCGCATAAAACGCCGAACCGTTGCCGAGCAGGGCCACGATCTCGCCGCCGCCCTTGCGGGTGCGCGTGATGATGGCGTCGAGCTTCTCCTGCGAGAGCATGCCCATGGTGACCAGCTCGGGCAGCGGAATGCCGGCCACCGTCGAAAAGCGGGGCAGGGGCACCATGTCGTCGCCGTGGCCCCCCAAGACGAAGGCGGTGACATCTTCGCGGCTCACGCCCATCTCCCACGCCAGGAAGGTGCGGAAACGGGCGCTGTCGAGCACGCCAGCCATGCCCGCGATCTTGTTTTCGGGCAGGCCCGAGCGCTTCCACAGGGCCATGACCATGACGTCGAGTGGATTGGTGATGACGATGGTGAAGGCGTTGGGCGCGTGCTGCTTGATGCCGTCGGCGACCTGATTGATGACCTCGAGGTTCTTGTTGAGCAGGTCGTCGCGGCTCATGCCGTCTTTGCGCGGAAAGCCCGCGGTGACGATGCAGACGTCGGCGCCCGCGATGCCGGCGTAGGAGTCGGTGCCGCTGAGCTCGGCGTCGGAGCCCTGCAGGGAGCCCAGCTGGTTGAGGTCGAGGGCCTTGCCCTTGGCGACGCCGCCGAAGACGTCGAAGAGGACGACGTCGCCGAGGTTCTTCTGGGCCGCGAGCAGCGCCAGAGTTCCGCCGATTTGTCCGGCGCCGATCATCGCGATCTTCTTCGTGGCCATAAGGGCTCCTGGTGGTGTCGAGGTGTCGGTTGTCGTGTGCAGGGGTAAGACGCGCGGACCCTATTGCCTGATCGAAAAAGGCTCAAGCTTGGCCGTCGTCGTCGTCGAGACGCCCCAAACGCGTGCGGCTCAGCTCCTACGGGGTCCGGGCACAGTTGCCGAGCAGCAGGCAAAGCCGTTACGACAAGCCATGAGCGATGAACCGATCAGCGAGATGGAGCTCGACGGCGATGCCAAAAGGGTCAGCCAGCTCTCTCGCGAGATCTTGCGCGACAGCTACCGCTCCTTTTCCATCGACCGACTCGAGCTCGTCGAAAACGACGGCGTCACCGTCAAGATGCACCTCAAGCGCTCCCCCGAGGGAGACGTGCAAGAGCTCAGCGGCGTCGGCGTCGGCCTCATCGATGCGGTGTTCGACGGCGTCATGAAGGCCTACGCCGCCGAGTACCCCTCGCTCAAGACCGTCGTCGTCTCCGACTTCAAGCTGGGCTCGGGCTTCGACGGGGCCAAGGGACGCCGCAGCGATGCCCTCGCGGTGGCCACCTTGATGATGAAGAACTCCCACGACAACCAGTTCACCTTCGAGCGCAAGACGCCGTCGGTGACCAACTCCTCGGTGCGCGTGGCCCTCGACGCCCTCACCTTCTTCATCAACGCCGAGCGCGCCTATGTGCAGCTGCAGCTGGCGATGAAGGATGCAACCGAACGACGACGAAGCGACCTTGTTCAGCGCTACCGCCAGCAGATGGGGACGCTGGTGTACGCCACCAGCTACGAGATGCACCGCGAAGCTGAGTAGGGCCGGCCTGAGGCCTACTCTTGGGTCTGCGTGGCGGCATCGTGTGGTGGCGGGGCATACACCCGGTAGAGGGCGACGATGACGACGATGACAAGCAGATCGCCAGCGTGCGCCCCAGCACCCGCCGTCGCAGCCGCCGCGCATGGTTCTCGGCCACCTCCGTCCGGACTTCGGCCCGGATGCGTTCTTCGTCGCGGATGCGCTCCCTCTCGTCTGGTGTCAGTCCGCCCATCTGTCGTTCCTGCCGGCATCAGGTCAGAACTCGTAGCCGAGGGCCAAGAGGCCAGGGAGCTTCTGGCCTTCGAGCAGCTCGAGACTCGCGCCGCCGCCGGTCGACACGTGGGAGATCTTCGACGCGAGGCCGGACTGGTTGAGGGCTGAGACGCTGTCGCCGCCGCCGACGACGGTGAACCCGCCGCAGTGAGCCACTGCTGTCGCCACCGCGAGCGTCCCTTGGCCGAAGGCGTCCCACTCAAAGACGCCCATGGGCCCGTTCCAGAGCACGGTGCCTGCACCTTTGAGGGCTTCGGCGAAAAGCGCCCGGGTCTGGGGACCAATGTCGAGACCCATCTGCTCGGGACCCAGCGTCGACGTCGTCGCCGGCGTCGCCGTCTCTTTGAATTCGGTGGCTGCGATGTGGTCGACGGGCAGCAGCAACTGCACGTTGCGCGCGGCAGCGCTCTCGATCACGGACTTCGCGATGGTGAGCTTTTCGCTCTCGGTCTTGGATTTGCCGACGGGCACGCCTTTGGCCGCGAGGAAGGTGTAGGCCATCGCTCCGCCGATCAGGATCTTGTCGACCTTGCCCAGCAGCTTCGTGAGCACGCCGATCTTGTCGGAGACCTTGGCGCCGCCGAGGATGGCGACGAAGGGCCTCTTGGGCTGCTTCAACAAACCGTAGAGGGTCTCGGCTTCTTTCTTGAGCAAGAGGCCGCCCGCCTTTTTGTCGACGAAGGCCGCCATGCCTGCGGTGGACGCGTGGGCGCGGTGGGCGGCGCCGAAGGCGTCGTTGACGTAGACGTCGGCGAGGGCCGCCAGCTGTCGGGCGAAGCCGTCGTCGTTCTTTTCTTCGCCGGAGTGGTAACGGAGGTTTTCGAGCAGCAGCACCTGACCGGCTTTGAGATCGTTGGCCTGTTTCTTGACGCCGTCGCCCACGCAGTCGTCCGCGAAGATGACGTCGGTGTTCAGATGGGCTTGCAGGCACAGGGCCACCGGCATCAGCGACTGCGAGGCGTCTCGTCCTTTGGGGCGTCCCAGATGCGAGGCCAGGATCAGCTTCGCGCCCTTGCCCAGCAGGAGGTTCAAGGTCGGCAACGCCGCACGCACCCGCTCGTCGTCGGCGACCTTTTGACCGCCGCTGCCGTCGTCTTCGAGGGGGACGTTGAAGTCCACCCGCACGAACACCCGCTGGTCGCGGAAGTTGATCTTGCCGTCGTCGATCCACGTGATCGCCATGTTGGGCCCCCGAGAAGTGCTGATGACAGCTGATGACAGCCACTGCCACCGACGACGCCTGTGCTCAACGGGTGATTGCGCTTGGCTTCAGGGTTCTTGGAAGGTGAGGTCGATCAAATAGATGCTGGTGCCGTCGACGGCGTCTTGACCCTGCACCCAGGTGCGCTCGGGATCGTCGACGGGCGAGGTGTAGTTGGCGATCAGAAACGAGTGCGCGCCGGTGCGGCGGATCGAGGGAAACGCGGTGTCGCCGGCCGAGGGCAAATCGAGGACGTGCTGCAGGCTCTGGCTCTCCTTGTCGACGTGGTAGAGGGAGGTGCGCTTGGGCCGGTTCCAATAGTCGGCGTTGTAATCGAGGCGTCGGTCGGCGAGGTCGCGCTCGGCTTCGCCCCGATCGAAGGGTCCACCGATGTCGCGCCGGGCCACCACGAAGAGGTCATCGCCGTGCCGCAGCATCTTGGGCGAGTCGTAGCGCTCGGGATCCGACGTCGTGGGGCAGTCCCACGACGACAGACTGGTCCCCGCGCTGTGACAAAGCAGCGAGCCAAAGCCCGAGCCGTCGCCGTCTTCGTTGCGCAAGAGGGCCCACAGGCTGCCGTCGTCGTCGATCTCGAAGCCCGCTTCGGAGGCGCCGCCGACATAGAGATCGGGGATGGCGTCGTCGACGTCGTTCCAGCTCAGGCCGTCGTCGGAAGTTTGCAGATGCACGGCGAGGCCGCTGCTCTGCTCGGTGAAGTCGTAGTGGCCGCCGCTGTAGCTCGTGAGCAACGCGCGCCCGCCGCGGATCTTCAGGTCCCAAGGCACTTCGTGCTCGCGCCCCCACGCTTCGACGTCGGACCAGCGTCCATCGCCCTGCCGGTGGGCCCGCCACAAGGAGCGCGGCTCGAAGGCGAACTTGTTGGTGCCGCCTTGAAAAAAGGTCAGCCACAGCTCGCCCCCGAGCGTGAAGAGCTGGGGCTCGCGCACATCAGAGCCGAGGGTGAACAGGGCCTCCGAAGCCCAGGTGACGCCGCCGTCGTCGGAGCGAATCACGTGCATCTCGGCGTTTGCCGAAGCGAAATGGGTCTCGGCCGAGCGCCAGGCTAAAAACAAGCTGCCCTCGTGAAAGGTGATGGCGACGTTGTTGTTCGACAGCAGCGGTCGCTGGTCGCGGGGCAGGGCATCGCCGGGCACGACGAAGCGTGGGGCCGAGAGCACGGGCACCCAATCAACGGCGCTGTCGACGTCCCAATCCGCGGGATCGTCGGAGGGGTCTGCGGGCTCCTGCTGCGGAGCACAGGCAACGACGACGACGGCGACGGCTGCGAGGGCAAAGCGCATGGGCCCTGATCGGCAAGAAAACGCTGCGGCGAAAGGCCCCTTCACGGACATTTGGGCGCCGCAGTGCGGGCTTGATCCGGCGCCGTCTTCGGCTAGGGTCCGCGCTCCCCGTTTCGAAACATCGGGTCCTCTGGCGAACCACCCCGCTCTGAGCGAGGCGCGCGAATGACCCTTGGAGTTGTGATGACCGCGAACAAGCTCGGCCTCTTGGCCAAAAAAATCGGCATGACCCAGATCTTCACCGAAGACGGCGTCCGCGTGCCGGTCACCGTTCTCCTCGTCGAGAAGAACACCATCGTTCAGAAAAAGACCGTGGCCACCGATGGCTACAACGCCGTCCAAGTGGGCAGCGGGACCATCCGCGAGAAGCTGGTCAACAAGCCGCGCACCGGTCACTTCGTGAAGCACAACGTTCCCGTGCAGCGCTTCGTGCGCGAGTTCCGCCTCGACGACGCCCAGCTCGGCAAGCTCAACAGCGGCGACGCCATCGGCTTCGACGTCATCAAGGGCGCCACCGCCATCGACATCAGCGGCACGTCCAAGGGACGCGGCACCGCCGGCGTCATGAAGCGCCACCACATGAAGGGCTTTCGCGCCACCCACGGTACCCACGAGTACTTCCGCCACGGCGGATCGATCGGCTGCCGCGCCACGCCCGGCAAGGTGCACAAGGGCAAGCGCATGTCGGGTCGCATGGGCAACGAGGTCGTCACCGTCCTCAACTGCGCCGTGGTGAAGCTCGACGAGGAGAAAGGTCTGATCTACGTCCGCGGCGCCGTCCCCGGTGCCAATGGCGGTTTGATCGAGATCCTGCCCTCAGAGCACACGGCGAAGAAGGGTCGGGCTCTGCGTTCTGAGGCTCAGATTCTGTCGAAGAATCCGATGAAGGCCTCGAAGGCTGCCGGCTCTGGTCCCGCCAAGCCGAAGAAATAGTTCTTCGCTGCTGAATGCGGGCCGTCGAGGAGGTTCCTTGGCGGCCCGTTTTTTTTGCGCGCACCGGGCGCTGGTCAGCGGGCGCCGATCAGATGATCCAACCCGCGGCCCACCAGGGCACCGCGGCGGCGCGTCGCCGGATGCGCACGCGATACCGCCCACGAGGCCAGCATGCGGGCCACCGTCGGGCCCATGGTTTTGGCGAGGCCTGGCGCGCGCAGAGCAGCCTGGGCCAAGGCCTTGGAGCTGGCTGCTGAGAAGCGGGGCATCCGCTGCGCGAGGGCGTCGTGGGTCGATGCTTCGTTCATGAAGCCGGCGCGCACGAGCTCCGTGATGTCGTCGGCCTGCAAGAGCTGCGAGGCGCGGCGGAAGGCGTCGTAGGCGACGAAGAGGGCCCCGATCTCTCTGTGAAAGACGCGGCCGTAGCGGCGGGCTACGTCGGCAGAGCCGGGATCGCCGACCTCGGCCACGACGTCGGCCAGCATGCGCGCCGCGACGAGGCCGGCGCCGACCCCGCTGCCGTGGGCTGGAAAGACCATCGAGGCTGCGTCGCCGACCAGCGCGACGCCAGCGACGCCGAGCAGGTCGTAAGGCCTGCGCAAGGGGATCACGCTGCTGCCGCCAAAGAGGCGCGCGCCGATCCAGGGATGGGCGTCGACGACGTCTTTCACCAGCTGCAGCCCCGATCCCACGCCCTTGATGGCGCCGCCGAGGATGTCCACTTCGCCGCGCTCGAGATCCACCTGCATCAAGCGGGTCGAGTAGCCGCCAGCGACGCCGACGTAGGCCAACTGCTCGCCCGATTGCAGTCCCTCGCGCCGCAGAAAGGACCGCGCGCCGTCGACGTCGGCGATGCTGCGCACCTCTTGGGCCGCCAGACACAGGTCTTTGTCGGCGATGGGATCGCAGGCTGCTGCCAACACCGGCACCCGGGAGCGCACCGCGCCGCCAAAGCCCGAGGCGTCGACGACGAGCCGGCAATCGACTGTGACCAGGCCCTCGCGTCCTCGCAGCCGCAGCGTTTGGCGCCCCGGTGAAAAGACGACGGCATCGACGACGCAGCCTCCTTCGAGCTCGGCCCCAGCAGCGACGGCGTCGCTTTGCAACCGAGCCACCAGCGATCGCATGTCGAAGAAGGTGGTGGGGCAACGGGAAACGACGACGCGGTGTGCTCCGCTGGGCTCGCACAGCACATAGCGCCCGCCGTGGGAGCGCTCCTCGTCCCCCGAGGGGGGCGCCACATCGGCGCGCTCGAACATCCAGCGGGGCACGGCGTTGACCCAGCGCGCCCCCGCCTCTCCCGCGGCCCGCTTGTCGATCAGCAGCACCGACCATCCGCCGCGGGCAAGGGCGCGGGCGCTGGCAGCCCCCGCGCTCCCGGCCCCGACGACGACGACGTCATAGAAAGCGCGCATGCGGCGGCGTCGCAGCTCGTGGACCTTGACGCAACGTGTGCTCCGCGTGCGTCACTGGGAGTGCCCGGTCGAGTTGGCCTAGAGCGCTTTCCTTTTGATCTGATTGCCAGAAAGCGCTCGCGACCGGAGGGAGCAAGGATGGGGTGGGACCCTGCGTCCGGCTTGCCGGCGTAGGGCGGGGGCGCAGCCCCCGAGCAATACAAGAGCAGTTTCCGATTGCACCATCAGTGCAATCGGAAACTGCTCTAGCTTGGGGCCCGGAGAGCACGCCCATGTCGACTTCCGCCAAGGTCTCCATCGCTTCCGGCCTCGTCTCCCTCGCGGCCATCGCGCTGGCCTGGAACGGCACGCCGTCGACTTTGGTGATGCCCTACGAGATGCACAAGCTCGCGCACATCCTCGGCGTCGTCGTCTTCGGCGGCAATCTCGTGGTGGGCCCGGTGTGGTTCATCTTTGCCTTCTTGAGCCGCGACAAAGGGCACCTCGCTTTCGCCGCCAGGGCTCTGGCCAAGGCCGACATCTTCCTCACGGTGCCGGGCATCCAACTCACGGTGTGGAACGGCGTGTTTCTGGCGACGGTCTTTGGCGGCGTGCGCTCTCAGCCTTGGCTGGTGGAGTCCATGGTCACCCTCGTCGTCATGTCGGTGTTTTCCATGGCCTTGGTGCTGCCCGCGCAGGAAAAGCTGGTGCGCTTGTGTGAGCAGGGCGCCGATCTGGCGACGATGAAAGTGCCCCTGGCCCTGTGGTCGCTGTGGGGCACGCTCGTCGGCGTTCCTTTGGGCCTGGTGCTCTATCTGATGGTCAGCAAGCAAGCTGTCTTCAGCGGCTGAGCGGCGCCGCTTCAGGCGGCCTGCGGCAGGGCCTGGGATCGCGGTCTTTGGGCGCAATAGGCCTCAATGGCCTCGATGGCCTTGCCCACGCCGTCGGTCTGGCGCACCCGCTCCCCCAAGGCTTGGGCACGACCGCGCAGGGCGGCGTCGGTGGTGGCAGTGCGCAGCGCGGCGGCGAGTTGGTCGGCGGTGAATCTCTTCGAGAGGATCGGCGCGCTCACCCCAAGCTGCAGCAGCAGCTCGGCCCAGGGAGGCTGGTCGAAGCCGTGCGGA
Organism: Myxococcales bacterium; assembly: GCA_023248635.1. Classification (GTDB taxonomy): domain Bacteria; phylum Myxococcota; class UBA727; order UBA727; family VGSZ01; genus VGSZ01. Next base: position 29,982 of record JAHFED010000058.1, on the reverse strand, counting down.
ACCGGGATGTGGGGGACGCCGGCACGCAGGGTCGCGGCGGTCGTGCCCGCGCCGCAGTGGTGGGCAACGGCGGCCACGCGCGGGAAGAGCAGGCCGTGGTTGGTGGCGCCGACGAGCTTGATCGACGGCGGCAGGGCGACGTCGTTGCCGAAGTTGGCCCAGCCCGCGCTCAGCACGGCGCGCACCCCGCTCCTGGCAATGGCGTCGACGATGATCCCCGTCCGTTGGGCGGCGTCGTCGGCGGGCATGCTGCCAAAGCCGATGTAGACCGGTGGAGGCCCCGCGTTCAAGAAAGCCTCGAGCTCCGGCGCCAGCGGCGTGGGGTCGTCGAGAAACCAGAAGCCGGTGTCGATGCCCCGCACCGGCCAGTCGTCGGGCGAGGGCACCACCGCCGGATCGACGGCGTGCAGCACCTGGGCGTTGGCCAACATGTAGGACATCAAGCCAGCCGGCGCGGGGCCGAGCTTGAACTTCGTTCGCAGGGGCTTGATGTCGCCCTTGGCCAAGGTCCCCATGACCTGGGTGGTGATCCACCAACTCAGGCCGTTCAACCAGCGTCGGTGCGACCGCAGTCCGAACAAAGGGCTCGGGTAGTGCTTGGTGGGCCAGGCGCCCGGAAAATAGACCGACCACATCAGCGCCGCGCCGTGGTGCTCGGCAAAATTGGGCAGAGTCGTCGCCAAGGAGGTGCCGATGATGAGCTCCGGCTGGTGCGCGACGCAGGCGGCGTCGACGCCGTCGATGTGCTCTTGGGCCATGGAGCGCACGGTTTTCACGAAGCCGACGAAGCCGAAGATCTTCTCGCCGTTCTCTTTCACCGCGAGCTGGGCATCGCGGCCCCCGCGGGCGAAGCGCAGGCCGCAGCTCTCGACCCAAGGGGCATAGTTCTCGAAGGTGCAGACAACGACGTCGTGGCCGCGCTTTTTCAATCCCTGGCCCAGGGCGAGCTGGGGCTGAACGTCTCCGCGGCTGCCGATGGGAACGAGCAAAATGCGCATGGGCGGAGGATGCCCGAGAGCGAGGGGTGTACGCGAGATGAGCTGCGAGCTGTGCTCCGATGTCACCCGCCCGGTGGCCTATGACTTCCGATGTCGCCAGCTGATCATGACGACGTCGACGCCGGCGCGCACCATGGCCAGGGGCTGCAGCTTGCTGCCGGCGACGTCGGTCCAGGCGTGCAGCGGCACCTCGACGAAAGCGCTCGGCGGCACGTGATCGAGCAGGCGCGCCAAGAGCTCGACGTCGAAGGCCCAACGCGAGGTGAAGGGCGTAGACAAGGCCCGGCGCAATGCGACGCCGACGCGAAAGGCTTTGGCGCCGCATTGGGTGTCGTAGACGCGCAGCCCCAACCCCGTCGACGCTACCGTCGCGAACACCCGCCCCAGGTAGTGGCGTGCGGGGGATCGTTGAATGTCTCGACCCAAGAGGGCCACGCGCGATCCCATCGCGACGTCGGCGCCGGCACGCTCGTCGAGCAGGGCCAAAATGCGGCGCATCTCACCCACGGGCGTCGAGAGGTCGGCGTCGAGGTAGGCGACGACGGCGGCGCCGGCGCGTTCGGCATGCAAGAGGCCCGCGCGCACGGCCTCACCCTTGCCACCGTTGGTCCCGAGCGCGAGCACCTCAATGTGCCGGGGATCGCGAGCGGCCAGCGCGTGCAGGGTCGCCAGCGTGTCGTCGCGCGACCCGTCGTCGACGAGCAGCAGGCCCGTGTCGTCGTCGACGATGGACGAGAGCGCATCGGCATCGAGCCGCCGCGCTTCGTTGAAGCAAGGGACGACGACGACCCGCCTCATCGGGGCTCCCTGGTGCACAAGGCAAAGAAGCTCAAGCCGGGCACGTCGACGCCGGCGTCTGCGGCAGCCCTGCTGAGGCGCTGCTCCAGGCCAAAAGCTGCGGCGATGCCTTGGGTCAGCAGCGGTCCATGACGCCAGGAACCGATGCCAGCTCCCGCAGCCGGCGCGCGCAGACCTTCGACGACGACGGCGAGGGCCCGCGGCAGCAGCAGCGTGTGAAAGAAGCCGCCACTGCGATCGATGCGCAGGCCGGCCCGGCGCAGCACCGCGCGGCACCCGGCGGGGGTGTAGCGACGTCGATGCTGCAAGCTGCGATCGTGCGAGGAAAAAAGCCGCGGCCAAGCGGGGACTGAGACCAGCACGCGGGCGCCGGGCTGAACCCGAGACAAGACGTCGTCGACGAAGGCGTCATCGTCGTCGACGTGCTCGATGACGTCGAGCATGAGGGCGACGTCGAAGGGCCCGGGGGGGGCTGTGCGCACGGGCGTCAAGCGCGCCCGGGTGCGCAAACGGAGCAGATCGTCGTCGTCGAAGTGCAGGTCCCAGCAGGTGACCTCAGCGGCACAGCGGCTCAGCAGTTGGGTGGCAAACCAGGCGTCGCCGGAGCCGACGTCGAGGATGGCGCGCGCTTGCCGCAGCACGCCGGCGTCGTCGAGCACATCGAGCAGGAAGCCCGCGCGCGCCAGCTCCCAGGGATGGCGCGTGGTGCTGGCAGTGCGTTCGCTGAGATCCACACCACCGCCTAGCGTTCCCGTCGGACGCACGGAAGACGTCGACGTCGGGCCCTCAGGCGCGCGCCCGCGGTAGCTGCGGCAAGTGGCGCAAAAGCACCGCGCTGAGCACCAGGCCGCAGAGGGTCGCTGTCCACCAATCGCTGCGCGGCAACGGGGGCTGGGCTCGCCACGATCCGTCGTCGAGCTGCTGCCAGGGCAAGGGGCGCGCCGTATCGGTCACCGGCGCAGACGCGCGGGGTGGCGCCGTCAACACACCAGCGCTGTCGCTGACGACGTCGTCGCCGGGAAAGGTCTTGGCCCCCGGCATGCGCGCGAACCACACATCGCACACCTTCGTCGACGGCAAGGTCAAGAGCTCCTCTTGGTGCACGGCCAAGAGCCAGCCGGCTCCCGAGCGACGCACCAGCTCGAGGCGCCGGGGATCGCGCATGATCGGCAGCGTGGTGCCCCGCCAAAAGGCTGTGAGCCCGGCGTGGGCCCGCGCGAGATCGTCGGGCTCGAGGGGTTCGTAGAGGTGGGCGCTGCCCCGGCCCATGACGACGGGGGCGTTGTTGGCCACCGCCATCAGCGCCAACGGCGTGTCCGCAAAGGTGCGCGAGTGCTTGAGATCGCCGATGAAGGCGATGCGCTCGCCCGGTCCGACCCCGGCCTCATCGAGGCAGCGATCGCCCAGAGCCTGCAAGCCCCTCGCGCCGATGCCATGGGCCGCGTTGAAGGTGGTCCCGCCCTCGTTGCCCAGCAAACAGACCACGACGCCGCAAGCAGCGACGACGACGGCGACAACCTGGTGCCGGTGCGCGGCGAGTACGAACCACAAGGCGGCAGCGACAGGGCCTGCGAAACAGGCGAACTTCGACGGAAAGCGGAAGCTCGACAGGCCGCCGACGAAGAGCGCACCGACGGGGGGAAACACGCTCGGCACCAGCAGCACCACCAGCACGAGGGCGGCAAGGGCGAAGCGGATCTGGCGAAGCGCGATGCCGACGACGATGAGCAACAAGAGCATCGGGTTGAAAAATGCGGCGGCGTGGTCGGCGGTCCACGGGCCCATGGTGATCGCGCCCAGGCCGTCGACGGGATCGAGCGCCCCTTCGAGCAGTGAAGAGTTTGCCCGCGCATAGCGCCACATCGCCGAGCCATCGGCGGCAGCCCACATCAAATAAAAGAGCGCCGGCATCACGGCGAGCTGGGCCACGGCCAAGCGGACCACGACGTCGATGCCGGCGCGGCTGCGCGCGCAGGTGAAGGCGAACAAGGTCAAGCAGGCATGGCCGAGCACCACCATCTGGGGGTGGGCGGCGGAAAAAAACAACAGAGAAACGACGACGACGGCGGCGCTTTCTCGCGCGGTCCAGCAGCGATCGTCGTCGACGGCGCGCCACACGAGCCCGAGCAACAACACAAACCACGGCGCTGGCGTCAGGTAGTCGTGCCAGTTCATGCCGACGATGATGGGACCCGGAGCGAGCCCCAGGGCCAAAGCGAGGGCCACGCGCGTCCAGCCCGAAAAACGCGCGGGTGGGGCGATGACGGCGGCAAGACCCAGCAACAAGAGATGCAGGCCGGCGTCGACTTCGAGCAGGGCCAAGGGGTCATCGAGCAAGCGCGTGATCAGCGCAGCGACGACGGGGAAAGGCGAGAGCCAGCCCACCTGCCCGCTGTCCCACGGAGACCAGCCCTGGCCGAGCTCCCACACCACGCGCAGGGAATGACCGTCGAGCCACGCCGACGTCGTCTTCGTCATCAGAGGCAGGAAGTAGCCCCAGTTGTCGTTGGTGGTGGAGAAGGGAAAGGGCCGCTGCAGCTCCAAGAGCAGGAACAAGAGCAGCGGCGCGAAAGCCGCGGCAGCGAGAGCCAGGCGCCGGGCGGTGGTGGCAGCGGGCGTCACGGCTGCACCGTCGTCGTCGTCGAAGCAGTGATCGGCATGATGCGGAACAAGCGCCAGCTCCCTGTCGAGGTCACCGCTTCGAGGTGCAGCGCAGCGAGGCTTTTGTCCACGGGTGGCGAAGCACCCCTCACCAAGAGGAAGTCCCAAGCGGCCAGCTCCCGGTCGACGAGGTGGGGCGCGCGCGGTGGCCGCATGCCTGGTGCGAGACCGACGACGCAGGTGTCGCGCCAGGCGAAGTTGTCGTCGGTGGAGCTGCCCCGGAGCGCGGCCAATTTGCCCCAATGCCACAGCGCGTTGTGTCGGCCCCAATGCGAGAGAGGCGAGACATAAAAAGTAGCGACGCGCGAGTGCTCGGGAATGGACGAGAGCAGTGCGTCGAAGTCGCCCATCTCTTCGCGCGAAAAGGCCCGCCAGCGGCGGGTGAGCTCGGTCGTGTGCACTGCAAGGCCCAAGAGAGCAGCGACGACGACGACGACACGGCCCCGCTTGGACAGCGCGATGGGGGGCACCAGCGCGAGCAGCGCAGCACCGAGGGACCAGAAACGCTCGGCGACGATGCTGACCTGGGGCAGGCGCACCGGACCCAACCAGGCAAAGGCGAGGACGGCGACGGCGACGACGACGACGACGACGGTCTCTCGGGTGAGGGGCAGGCGTTTGCCGGTGACGACGGCGGCAACCAATGCAGCCAGAGCCAACCCCCAGGGCAGGGCGTCGAGGGCGCCTTCGTGCAGGTCGCCGAGGTTGGTCCACAGGCGCGCGAGGCTCTGCAGCGGCGGCAAGAAAGCCGTCGACCCCCCGTGAGCGGGAGGCTGTTGGACCCACCACCACCACGCCGGTGCCCCACCGAGGGCTGTCGAGAGCAACGCAGGCAGGCGCGCGTGCCAGGTGGTGGAGCAGACCACGATGACCAGCGCGCAGAGCACAAGTGCGGTGGCAAAGAGCATCAAATGGGTCGCGAAGAGCAGACCCAACAAAAGTGTGAGACGTGCCAAGCGGGAGACAGAAGAGGCCCGTACGACGTCGACGGCGGCCACCAAACACAAGGCCCACAGCGGTTTGCCGACGACGAAGTGCAGGAATCCATAGCTGAAGGAAAGATCAAAGCTGGTGGGCAATACCAATAGGGCCAACAATGCCGATCTTCCGAGTCGCCGCGCCAGAAGCGCCAGGCTCAGGGGCCAAGCGATCACACCCAGCGTCAGCAAGAGCTTGGCTGCCACCAGTCCGTCGAAGACGCTGAGCAACGGAGCCAAGAGCAACACCGGCAGCGCATTGGGCCAGGGCTGGGCATGCAGGCGGTAGAGGGCGTTGGCGTCGACGTCGCCGGACCAGAGAGCTTTGATTTGGGCCGCGGTCTCGATGTGCGCCGGCAGGTCTTGGGCGATGGGGAAGCGCGCCAACCACAGCGGCAGGGTGCTGAGGGTGGCAAGCACGACGACGACGACGAGGTCGCGCCTTGGGCTGTTGGCGGGACGCGCGAGGCTCATCGCAGGCGCCACAAGCGGGCGTGGCCGACGTCGATGCCGGCACCCTCTGCGTCACGCGGTGGGGGCGCGTTTTCCGGCGTGAGGGCATAGCGACGGCGCTGCGCACTGGGGCTGAAGTGCAAAGGAACGCCAAGGGCCCGGGTGGCAAAGATGTGCCAGTCAAAGAAGGAGGAGCGGATCCCGCGGAAGTCCAGTCGCACGGGCTCGGTTTGGGGGAGGCCAGCCCCAAGGGCGTCGTCGACGATGACGGCCGTCGCCCGCCGGTGCACCTCGAGCCCAATCTTGCCATCCACTTCGCGCGAGACCGAGAGCGTGGCCTCGATGCCCCCCAGCGCCGTGATAATGACGACGACGAGGGCCAGGGCCCGCACCCGGCGTCCGCGTTGCTCGAGCTCTTGCCACACAGCGGCCCAGGAGACGACGACGAAGGGGAAAAGATTGGTGACGTAGTGGCCAAAGACCTGCTTCGCCGCCAAGCCCATCAAAGCCATGTTGACGACGAGAGCGACGAGAAAAGCGACGCCGAAGGGGCCGATCTGGCGCCGTTTCACTGCGTTGCGCAACACTGTCCCCACGGCGGCGAGCGCCACGATCAACGAGCAGGCGAGGGCGAGGTGGCGCAGCGGATGCGCCGGGCGCGCAGCGCTGCCGCCGAGGAGGGCGTTGTAGCAGCGCAGCTCGTCGGGTCCGCCCCAGTAGCCAGCCAGCTCGTGATAGGTGACGTCGAGCGTCAAGAAACGCAGCGCGTACACCGGGACGTAGATGAAGCCGTAGGCGTGATGTTCACCGCCTTGTTTTCCGATGGTTTCAGCCAGGATATGACGGGTATTTTGAAGTCCGGTCTGGAACTCATTGACGATGAGCGGCACATACAAAATCGACGCCAATCCGAGCCCGAGCAACAGATGTCGACGTGGTGATCGGAGCCACGATTTTCCCAGCAGCACCAAGATGCCAGCCCAGGCGACGGGTGCCGACATGTGGAATTGCGGCATCAACGCGAGCAGAGGCACCAGCGCGACCAACCAGCGCGACGAAGGCTGCTCTCGCACCCGCAGCGCGCCGAGGAAAGCCAGGGCGACGACGAGCGGCAGCACGTTGGGGTTCCAGGTGCGATCCGCATAAAGCGCGCTCCAGGGGGCGCAGGCGATCAGCATGCCGGCAACGAAAGCGGGGCGTTCGCCGAAGGGTCGGCGGAGGGAATGCCACAGGATGACGACGGTGAGAGCCCCGAGCACCTCGACGAAGAGGTACTGGGCCTCTGGTGCACGCCACGGGACGAGCGGCAAGGCCATCAGATAGAGGAAGGCGGGCCCGGGAAGACGCCCGGCGCCATCGGTGATCTGGGTGCCGAGGAGGGGGAGAGCCTTGCCTTCGACGATGTCCATGCCGATGCGAAAAAAGAGGGCTTCGTCGCCGCCGAAGCGAGCGGTGTGCAGCAGGGCCACGCGCAGCGCGAGAGCGGTCAGAAAGACGACAACGACGGCGGCGCGGGGATTCACGGCTTGTTCACCGCAAAGAGCAGCCAGGTGGCCTTCTGCTCCCTTCCGTCGTCGTCGGCTCGTGCCGGCCTCACGGCCGTGAAGCGCGTGGTGTCGGCCAACAGTGCCAAGAGAGGAGAGCCCGCGCGGACGACGACGAAGTCCGCGTGCAGCGCCAGCAGCGCTTCGGCATCGAGGTCGCGCAGGGCGCGGCGCCAGGCCCGGGTGAGGGCTTCAGTTTTCGGTCGATCGAGGAGCAACGCCGCCGTGTCACGCGACGCGCGCCAGTCGGTGCCTGGGACGACGACGCCGGAGCGCGCCAAGGTCAAGTCCGGCGAGAACACCCGGGAGGCCGCCGGAAGGAACGGGGCCAGCTCATCGGCAAAGGCGGCGACGTCGTCGCCTTGTCCATGCTCCCGATAGGCGCGCGCGATCACACCGTTGCCGATCCCATGGCGCACAAGCCACAGCGCCCCCGACCAGCAGCTGACGACGACGACGACGACGACGATGGCCCGCCGCGTTTGGGCCAGCCACGCCGCCAAGAGAAAGTGGGCGAAGAAGGCCGAGACGCCAAAGAGCTTCACGATGTCCCACGAACGCGCGTAGGAGCACACGTTGCCGACGACGAAGCCAAGGGTGCCGGCCAGGGACAGGGCCAGGAGCAGACCGGGGGGCGCGGAGCGACGTCGCCACATGCGCCAGCCGAACACCGGCGCCCCCAACGAGAGCCCGAAGATCAAGGGCAGCCGCACCAGAGCGGCCGCGCCGTCGTTGGCGAAGGCCCCGCCCCACACCAGCTGTCCTGTCGCACCGGTGGTGAAGCGGCTGTCGAGCAGGCAGAGCAGCCCGACGACGACGAGGACCAGCAGCGACGGCAGCGCGCGCGCGCGCAAGGCGAGCACGACGACCGCGATGCCCGTGACGGCGGCAAAGACGATCTGCACGCGCGAGCACAAGAGGATCAACAACGCCGCCGCCGCGAACCGCCGAAAAGTCGGCACCGAAGCCACCAACAGCGCCGCGCCAGCGATGGGCATCGCCAGTCCCTGGGGGTGCTGAAACACATTGGTGACGACGAGGGGGGGGAAGGTTGCGCCGTTGACCCAAGCGGCCGGAAAGAGCCCCTGAGCGGGCAGGGCGATTCCCCAGCCATCGGCCAAGACAGCAGCGACCGGCCCACCACAGAGCAACACCACCGGCATCGCCAGAGACCCCGCGCCTGGTGCGAGCACCGCCGCGAGATCGTGGATGCTCCACAGCACCAGGGCGATGCCGGCCAGGGTGACGATGTCGACGCAGAGGTCGAGAGGTAAGAGAGTGAAAGCGCGGACGACGCCAACGACGACGTCGAAGCCGGCGTGGTAGCGCAGCGGCTGTCCCGGAAAGAGGGGGTGCTCCAGGGGCACGAGGTTGCGGGACACTGCTCCGGCCAGGGGCAGGTGCGTCGAGGCTTCGTCCCACAAGAAGGTTCCGAGTGCGACGACGGCGAGCAGAGCAAAGAGCACCAAGGCGATCCAGCGCGCGGCCCTCGACCAAGGCGGCGGCGACGTCGTTGTTGGGATCGGCGCGACCGTGCGTGACAGCACCGCGCCAGCGAAGCCGAGAACCACGACGGCGCCGACGATGCCGGTGAGGCCCTGCAAGCTGAGGGGAAGAGCGGCCACCACTGCCATCGTCGAGGCTGCGGCCACCGATCCGCGGGACTCACCGCAGGCCAGCAGCAGCGCGCGCACGCCGGCCACCACACCAGTGACGGCGACGACGAGCAGCCCCGAGCCGAAGAAGGAGTGCACGAGCCAGACTACCTGCCGAGTCGCAGCACGACCCAGCCTTCCTTGAGGTCGATGGGCTCGCCCACGCTCACCAGCGTGCGCAAGCGCTTCGGCAGCAGTGCGCCAGCAGGAGCGACGACGACGACGTCGCCGGTGCAGGGCAAGCCCGTGAGGTGGCGATCGACGTCGCTCATCGACACGACCAGCACGCTGCCCCCCGCGGGGGCGATGTGGGGTGCGAGGGCGTCGTCGACGACGACCAGGCTGCCGCCGGGCACGGTCGCGAGTAGGTCGCGCAGCAGGGCGCCGCCGACGTCGGGGCGCGTGGGCCGGGGCGAGGCAAAGGAGCAGGAGATCCCTCGGCCCTTCAACAACCGGCCGCGATCGATGGCGAAGAGCACGCGCGGATCGTCGGCGCCGTCGGCCAGATAGGGAATGCCGCCTTCGGGACGCCAGTTGTCGACGACGCGGCGCACTTCGCGTCCTGCCACGGCCGCTGTTGTGGCGGGCAGGGCGCCATCGATGACAACGACCAAGGGCACCACGAGCACGACGAGCACGCGCGGCTCGCGGTGCACCGCAGCCACCGCAAACAACGGCAAGGCGACGACGACGACCACGACGACGACGGCTATGGCTGGTGGCAAGCCCAGGGCCAAGGGCATGCTGTCGGGGCAGAGGCCGCGCACCACCAAGGGCAAGGCGAGCTCGATGACGGGGTTGCGCAGCACGTCGGGGAGGTGGGGAAAGATCGCGCCGGCGACGCCGCTGTGGAGCACACCGACGGCGGCCGCACCAAGAGCCAGCAGGCGCGCGCTGCTGCTCGACAGACGCTCGAGGGCCAACACGGCGGTCACCGACAGCAGGCCGGCGAGCTCGCTGATGTAACGCGGTCCCACCGACCAGCCCCCGCGCCAGCCGCGAAAGCCGGCGATGAACAACAAGAAGGCGCCGATGACGACGACGACCACAGCGCGGGTGTTCTTCGGCAGCAGGGCCACGCCGAACAGGCCGCAAAGCAACAGGGGGCTGAAGAAGAAGAGTCCGAGCTCGGGGCTCAACAAGACCGTGAACAACACCGTGGGATCGGGCCGGCCGATGCCGAACAGCGAGCCGTCGACCAGCGCTTGGTAGTGGGGGTTGTCGAGGAACGAGTAGCCGGTGCGCCAGGGAGCACCGAACATCACGGCCTGGGCCACCAGCGCCGGCAGGGCTGCCAAGAAGCCGGCGACGACGACGACGACGACGGCTCGAGCGCGCCGCCGGGCGCGCCAGATCAGCGGCAACAAGAGCGGCAGGGAAAGGGCGGCTGGGTACTCGGCCGCGGTGGCCAACGAGAGCAGCGCGGCGGCCGTGACGAGCCGGCGCGTCGATGGCTCCTCGGGAAGGAGGGCCAGGGCGAGCACCGCGGCCGGCGCCACCGCGGCGAAGGCGTGACCCGAAAACACATTCAGCGACGCCAGCACGCCCGACCCCACCACCAAGGCGACCACGCAGACATCGACCAGCAAGAGCCTGCCGTCGACGTCGACGTTGGCCTGGCGCGCTCGTCGGCGCAGCGCCCACCACAGGATCGCCAAAGCGATGGCCGCGGGGAGCACGCCGCCGCTCAGCCGGCACAAGCGCGTCAGCGTTTCGCGCGAGAGGTTGCCGCTGAAGGGATGCACCACGGCATAGGCCGCCGCTCCGATGAGGCTCGACAGCGGCGCCTTCGACGAGCAACGCTGGTGCACCAGACAGTGCGCTTTGTCGTCGATGAAGCCCCAGTCGGCGATGACGTCGTCGATGGCGAAGGTGTGCTGCTCCACCAGGGCCCGCACCGCGAACACCCGCACGCCCTCGTTGGGATTGTTGAGCGGCAGGTGCAGCGGCGACGACACAAAGACGGCCGCCAACAAGGAGGCGGCGACGACGGCGGTGGGGCCGGCGGTACTCACGCGCTGCCGCTGCGCCGCAGCACCAGACCCTCGCCGAGGATCAGGACCACGGCGGCCAGCAACAGCCAGGGCCACAAAGGTGTGCCGGGTTCGTCGTCGAAGCCCCTGCGGACCACTGCGCCCTTGGGAACGACGTCGTCGATGTGGTCTTCGGCGATGCGCTGCAGATCGCTCTCGCGTGGGTCGATGAGGGCCGTGAAGCGCTCGAGGGACAAGAGCCGACGGGTGCCGTCGACGACGACGAAGGGCCGGTGCAGTCCGGGGAGGGCCGGTGTGAAGCGGGCCACGCGCTCGTGACCTTCTGGTCCGTCGCGTGAGACGTCGAGGCGGTGCTCACGACCCGAGGGGTCGACGACGACGACGACGTCGCCTTCGCCGCCCTTATCTTGGCCGCCGCCGCCGAGCTGGATCAGCCTCTCCTCACCGATGCGCACGCTGCGGGGCCGGCCGTCGTCGAGGGCGCGACCCAGGTAGAGCACGATCTGCTCGACCAGGGGGAGAAAGCCGGGGCGGATGGGCAGGTCGGTCCATTCGCGATCGATCGACGTCGTCAAGAGCAGCACACGCCCCTCGCCGTGCTTGCCCACGGCGCGTTCGAGCAACGCGGGTGCATCGTTGGTGAAGTGCGCGAGCACCAGCCGCGGCGCCTGGGAATCCGGCTCCACCAACATCGTCGTCGTCGTCCGCACCCGGCTCAACCCGGCCAGGGTGCCGCCGTGCCCCCCAGCGATCGCATCGCCGCTGCCTTTGTCGGCGAGGGCGCGCAGCAGGGGGTGATCGTATTGGAAGCGGGTCAAGCCCAGCGCTTCCGCGACATTGACGTCGTCGAGAAGGGCCTGTCCTTTGGGTCCCCGCAACACCGCTGGCAGCAGGGAACCGAGGTCGCGGTTCCAGGCGTCGATGTCGACCTGGTCTCCCATGGTGAGGAACAACCCGGCGCCGCCTTGCACATGGGACACGAGGGCGGCGGCCGCCGCAGCAGGAAGGCGCGCCACATTGGCCAGGATGACGACGTCGACGTCGACGAGGGCGGCGGCGTCGAGGTGCTCGGGTGTCGCGCTGCTCAGCGCCAGCCTGCTCTTGCCGCCCTCACCCACGCGCGAGGCCGCGAGGGCCTGCGAGAGATAGAAGACCTCGTCAGAGAGGGGCAGCGCGTCGGGTTCGCCGTCGACGACGAGCACGCGCACGGCGGCGTTTTCCTCGAGGGGGAGCTCGACGGCGTTGTCGGCCTCGAGGGCGTCGTCGCCGAGGCTCACCACCAGGCCGTGTCCATGGGCAGGTGCGTCGGGGGTTGGCGGGTCGGCGGCGAGCAGTGGCGCCGTGAAGACGCGATCGAGCACTCGCCCCGAGGCAAAAGGCAGGGCCAGCCGCGCCACCCGGCGTCCGTCGAGAAAGAGGTCGGCAGGGACTTCGACGTCGGGACCACCAAAGCGCGCCGCGGAAAAGCGCACCTGCAATCCCTGGGAAGAGAAACCGGTGTCGACGTTGGCGATGCCGTGGTTGGGCGGGACTTCTTCGTCAAAGGCCGAGAGCAGGTCGACCCGCAAACCCTCGGCCGAGGCGCCTCCGACGCTGCCCGGGAAAGCATGGGCAGCGAGATCGGAGACGACGACCACGCGCCTCTCGCCGGGCAGGGGCTGTCCCTTTTCGTCGACGACGTTGGCCGCGAGGACCGCGGCGCGCTCGATGCAGGCACCCACATCGGCGAAGGCGAAGGTCACCTCGGCGTGATCGAGGGCCTCAAGCACGGCGCGGCGATCGAAGGTGGGCAGCACGACCTCGCGCGGGCGTTCGGCGCAGATCACCAAACCCGTGCGCACATCGTCGACGAGGGCCGTGACCGCATCCCGGGCCTTGGTCTGTGCGCGGGAAAAGGCGCTCTTGCCATCGAGCACGGCGTTCATCGACGCCGATGCATCGAGCACGACGACGACGGCGACGGGAGCGGTGCTGGGTGCTGGTTCCTGCGGCTCGAGCCAAAGGGGACGTAGGAGGGCCGCAGCGACGACAAGGAAGAGCGAGGTGCGCAGCAGCAGCAGCAGCAGCTGACGCAGGCGAATGCTGCGGGCCGTGCGCTTTTGGCTGCGGAGCAAGAGCTCCATCGGTGCAAAGCGCACCCGCCGCGCCCGCCGTCGGGACAGCAGGTGGATGAGCGTGGGGACGACGACGACCAGGAGCCCGCCGAGCAGGCCCGCGCTGAGCAGCGTGAGTCCCGACAGGGCGCCCATTCAGGGTCCCGCCGACAGAGCGCTCTCGCCGCCCAAGCCCGTCAAGGCACTGGCAAGGGCCTGCACCGGCGAGCGATCGGTGCGACAGAGCGCGTAACGGGCATCGTTGTGGCCGCAGGCGCCTTCGACCTCGTCGAGGAAGCGCCGCAGCTCTTCGAGGTACGCGTCGCGAACCAGTGGAGCATCGACCTGCACTTCGCGTTGGCCTTCGAGATCCTCGAACTTCACCACGCCGTCGAAGGGGAAATCGACCTCGTCTTCGTGCAGGACCTGCAACACGATGGCGTCGCCGCCCCGTTTGCGCAGCACACCGAGAGCCGCCAGGGCCGCGCCGCCGCAGTCGATGAAGTCGCTGATGACGACGACGACGGCCTTGCGTTTCAGCCGTTCGCACACCCGCTGCAGCGCGGGCTCGAGCGCAGTCTTGCCATCGGCGGCGGTGTTGAGCAGCGCGGTGCAGACCTGGGTCAAGGCATCGCTCTTGCCGCGCGGGGGCAGGTGAGCCCGCTCCTCTCCCGCAAAGAGGCTCAACCCGGCGGCATCGGCGCGGTGTTGGCACACGTAGGCGATGGCGGCGGCGAGGGTGCGCGCGACCTCCAGCTTGCTGGTGCTGAGGCCGCCGCGAGCGCCGCCGGCATAGGCCATGGACATGGAGGTATCGACGACGACGATGACATCGGTGCGGGTCTCGTCTTCGGTGCGGCGGATGTAGCTGCGGTTTTGCCGGGCCATCACCTTCCAATCGAGCCGTCGGAGATCGTCGCCGGGGGCGTAGGGCTTGTGCTCGGCAAATTCCGCTGATGAGCCGAAGCGCCGCGAGCGATGGCCGCCGGCGAAGAGGGCGTCGGCCACCATGCGGGCCCGCAGCTCGAGAGGATTGATTGCATGCAAGGTCGCCGGCGAGAGCAGCGCGTGGGCACCGGTGGGCATCGGGTCGTGGTGGTTGGCCACAGGCTCCGCGCTGTCGTCGTCGTCGACGCCCGGGCTCATGCGGGCTCTGCCGGCAGGGCCTTCAGGATGTCGCTGATGACGTCTTTGGCGCGCACGCCCTGGGCCTGGGCTTGGAAGCTGACGACCACGCGGTGGGCGAGCACGGCGGAGGCGGTGGCTGCGACGTCGGCGATGGAGGCGGCGAAGCGTCCGTCCAAGACTGCGCGGGCTTTGGCGGCGAGCACCAGCGATTGGGAGGCGCGCGGCCCGGCCCCCCACGAGAGTTTCTTGGCGGCGACGATGGGATTGTCGGCGTCGGGTCGCGTCGCTCGGGCGAGCTTGACGGCGTAGGCGACGACGGAGTCCGGCACGGGCACGCGTCGCACCAGCTCTTGAAAGCGCAACACTTCGTCGATGGAGAGCACGGGTTGCAGCTTCGCCGACGTCGCCCCGGTGGTTTGGCGCACGATCTCCCGCTCGTCGTGCTCGTCGGGGTAGCCGACCTCGATCAAGAACATGAAGCGATCGAGTTGGGCCTCGGGCAGGGGATAAGTGCCTTCTTGCTCGATGGGATTCTGGGTGGCGAACACGAGGAAGGGCTGCTGCAACGGGAAGGTGTTGCCGCCGGCGGTGACCTTTTGCTCCTGCATGGCCTGCAGCAACGCTGCCTGGGTCTTGGGTGGGGTGCGGTTGATTTCGTCGGCGAGCAAGACGTTGGCGAAGACGGGCCCCTTCAGGAAGCGAAAGGTGCGGGCGCCGGTGGCTTTGTCCTCCTCGAGCACGTCGGTGCCCGTAATGTCGGAGGGCATGAGGTCGGGCGTGAACTGGATGCGATTGAAGCTCAAGCCCAGGCCTTCGGCGAGGGTCGAGATCAGCAGGGTCTTGGCCAGGCCGGGCACACCGACGAACAAGCCATGCCCGCGCGCAAAGAGGGCCAGCAAGAGCAGCTCGACGACGGCGTCCTGCCCCACGATGCGCTTTTTGATCTCCAGGCGCAGCGCTTTGGCCCGGTCTTGCAGCTGGGCCACCAAGGCGACGTCGTCGTCGGCGGACGATCCCGGCGGAGCCAGGGCGTCAGCAAGATCGGGAGCGGAAGGTTCGGTCAAAGGCATGGCGTCATCCAAGAAGTTCTGTGCCACCGGCCGGGCGGGCCTCGGCCTCGATCGGGCGCAGCGTCAGACCCTAGCGAGCCGGACGACGTCGAGCATGGCCTTCACGTTGTCCACCGGCGTCTCCGGCAAGATCCCATGGCCGAGGTTGAAGACGAAGCCCGGCCGGTGGCCGACGTCGTCGAGAATGGAGCGCGTCTTGCGAGCGACCACCTCGGCGGGCCCAAAGAGACAGGCGGGGTCGAGGTTGCCCTGCACGGCGACCTCATCCCCCAACACCGCCCAACTGCGGGCGATGCGGGCCCGCCAATCGAGGCCATAGGCATCGGCGCCGGCGCCTTTGACGATGTCGAGGGCGTCCGCGCAGCCGCGGGCGAAGTAGATGATGGGCACGGCGGAGTCCGCGGGGAGCAGGGCCCTGACCTTGGTGATGAGACGGGAGACGGGGCCGACGGCGACGATGGCGAGGTCGTCGGGGGCCAGCTCGCCGGCCCAGGTGTCGAAGATCTGCAACACGCGGGCGCCCGCCTTCACCTGGGCTACCAGGTAGCCCGTCGTCGTCTCGACCAGCTTGTCGAGCAGGGCCATGAAGGTCTCGGGGTCTTTGTGCATGAGGCGCTTGACCTCGACGTAGTTTTTCGAACCCTCACCTTCCACCATATAGCTGGCTACCGTGAAAGGAGCGCCGCAAAACCCAATCAAGGGCACGTCGTCGACGCCGTCGATGGCGGCCTGTCGGGCGGCGGCGGGCAATCCATCCACAATCCGTCGAATGGTCTCGTAGACGTAGGAAAACTTGTCTGGATCGGGAATCGAAAGGCGGGCCACGCCGGCAGCGTCGCGGATGGGGGGGGCCAGCTTTGGTCCTTCGCCGACGCCGAAGCTGAGCTCCATGCCCATGGCCTCGGGGACGACGAGAATGTCGGAGAACACGATAGAAGCGTCGAAGCCGAAGCGTCGGATTGGTTGCAAGGTGACTTCGCAGGCGCTGAGGGGGTTTTTCACCAGCCCGAGGAAGCCACCCGACTGGGCACGCACCTCGCGGTATTCGGGCAGGTAACGGCCGGCCTGTCGCATCAACCACACCGGCGGGCGATCGACGCTTTGACGACGGAGGGCTCTTAGGAAGCGGGGCTCGCTCATGCTTGCTGCTTGCAGGTTTGCCCTCATCCTCCAAGGGCGTCTTGAACGGTGCCAAGGGCTCAACCACCGGCGCTTTGTCGTCGACGTCGGCGCGCGGGGTGCCCGCCGTGGCAAGGTGCGCTCCCATGAACGACGACGCCTCGCTCGACAGTCTGCTCGGCCAGGAGATCTTGCGCAGCGAGCGCATGCGCTCTTTGATCCTCGCGGGGATCTTCGCCGCGGGCGCGCTCGTGTATGCCTTGGCGCTGCTCTTTCTCAGCGACGACCTGGAACGACTCTCCCAGGGAGCGCTCCACCCGGCGCTGCCCTTCGTCGTCCTCGGCTCTTTCCTCGTCTACGAGCTCCTCATGGCCCGGGTGGCGAGCCGAGCGCTGGCCGAAGAGCGCCAACCCAAAGCGATGGCTCGCTACCTCAACGCCTTCATCGAGTCGTCGGCGCCGACTCTGGCAATGGTCGTGCTCAGCGCGCTGACACATCCCGTCTACGTCATCCTCTTGCCCCCGGCCTTCGTCTACTTTCTGGGCATCGCCCTGTCGGCCCTGCGTCTCGATCCCAAGCTCTCGGCGTTCACGGGCTTGTTGTCGGCGCTGCAATATCTCCTGGTCTCGATGCTCGCCATTCACTCGGCGGGGAGCGAGACCCTCGAGCCCATCCTCATCGTCCCCTTCCACCACATCGGCAAGGCGATGCTCATCGCGCTCACGGGCGCCGTCACCGGTGTGGTGAGCGCACGCATTCGCGACTACCTCAAGACCTCGCTGCAGACCGTGGCCGACAAGAAGCGGGTACTCGATCTCTTTGGTCAGCACGTGTCTCCCGCCGTCGTCGACAAGCTCATGTCCCAAGGCAGCGCCATCGCCAGCGAGACCCGGCACGTGTGCGTGATGTTCCTCGACATCCGCGACTTCACGCGCTTTTCCGAGGACAAGAAGCCCGAAGAAGTCGTCGCCTATTTGAACGGCCTGTGGGCCTTCATGATCGACATCGTCAACGCCAACCACGGCATCGTGAACAAGTTCCTCGGCGACGGCTTCATGGCCGTGTTCGGGGCGCCCCTCAGCGACGGCGACGACTGCCGCCACGCGGTCCGGGCTGCGCGCGAAATCGTGCAACGAACGACCCAAGAGAGCGACGCCGGCACCCTGCCCACGACGAGGGTCGGCATCGGTTTGCACTGCGGCGACGTCGTCACCGGCGAGATCGGCTCCGCCCGCCGCAAGGAGTACACCATCATCGGCGACGTCGTGAACCTGACCTCGCGCATCGAGGGACTGAACAAGCAGCACGCATCGATGCTTCTCTTGTCCGAAGCGGTGCGGGCCCGCGCCGGCGACGACGCCCAAGGTGCCGTGTCCTTGGGGTCCGTGCAGGTGAAGGGACGCAACGAGCCCGTCGAGATCTGGAAGCTCGCATGAGAGGCGTCGTCGTCGTCGTTGTCGCCATCGACGCTCCGCGGTGCGCCGGCGGCGGCCTTCGATCTTCGTCGCGCCTTGACGCCGGCGACCCGCTGTTCCGCGGCGGGCAGTGGGTGCCGCGACGACACGCGGGGTGACGCCGACGGGCCGCTGCATGGCACCGATGGCGCTGTTCGTGGTCTCTTGGCCTGTGGCTTCGACACGCTGGTTGAGCCTGGTGGTGGGGGTGCTGCTCGGCGCGTGCGGGGCTGAGCAGCCTGTCGTCGTCGACGGCGTGATCGATCTGCGCTCCTGGGATTTCGAGCGCGAGGGACCAGTGGAGCTCTCTGGCGATTGGGAGCTGGCCTTTGCTCGGTTGCTCGTCGACGAAGGCACCCCACTGCGTTCCACACCCGATCGACTCAAGGTGCCTGGCTCATGGACCGGTGCTGCCACCGTCGAAGGCCGGGCGACGAACTTCGGCCACGGCACGTTGCGCGCGCGCCTGCTGTTGCCGCCAGGACCGATGGCCGTGACGCTCACCCACGCCAACAGCGCCTACACGCTGGACGTCGTCGATGACGAAGGTGTCCTGCGACGCCTGATGAGCGTCGGAAGGGTGGGCAAAGACGCGGCTCACAGCGAGGCCGACGCCGTCCCGAGGCGGGCTACTCTGCCGCCGTCGACTTCGCCGACGCTGCTGCTGCAGATCAGCAACCACGACTACATGCAAGGTGGACCCGCGGGCGCGCTGCGCTTGGGTCGCCCGGGCCAGCTTGAGCAAGAACGCCGCACCGCCACGGAGCGCGACTTTTTCGTCGTCGGCGTTCTTGTCATGATCGGCCTCTATCACCTGGGCCTTTTCGCCATGCGGCGCAGCGAGCCGGCGCCGTGGTGGCTCGCTCTTTTCTGTTTCATCATCGCGGCGCGCACCATCGAGAGAGGATATTATCTTCCCGAGTACTTCTCGGGCCAAAATATATGGCTGCCGATTCGGCGGATGATTTTCATCCTAATGAATATTGCGCCTGCGGTGTTTTTATTGTATTTGCGTGATGCCGTTCCGGGTTTGCTCGGGCGTGCCTTGGTGCGAGCGGTGGTCGGTTGGAGTGTCGGTCTCGGCGCATTCTGTCTCCTCACGCCCCTGCGGGTCTTCTGTTACACCACGTTCCCTTACCAAGCGGTTCTCATCGTCGTGGTAGTCTGGATTCTGGTCTTGTTGGCTCGCGCCAGCAAAAAGGCCAATGCTTGGAGTGTTCGGTGTATCTTGTTCGGTGCTATAATTATCGCAGCAGCAACAATAAATGATATACTGAGACTGCAGAACCTGCTCCATACTCCCTTCTTGATCGGCCCAGGGTTGGTCGGCTTTGTCTTGTGCCAAGCGATGGTGTTGGCCATGGGCGCGGCGCGGGCCCGACGCAGCGCCGAGGAGCTCTCTGTGCAATTGGCGGAGCTCGACCGCCTCAAAGACGAGTTCCTCGCCCACACGACCCACGAGCTGCGGGCGCCTCTGGACGTCATCATCACCATCCCCGGCTCTTTGCTCACGCTGATGTCGCTCGAGCGCGTGCTGTCCTGTGGATTCTGTGGCGAGATCACGGGGTGCGACGACGACGACGACGATGGGCCGGTGAAGGATCGCGCCTGCAGTGCCTGTGGTGCCTTGGGATTGGTCGTCGATGAGCGAAGCGTCGCGCCCGACGACGTCGATCTGCTGGCGCATCGCCTCGGTGCCGTGGTCGGCTCCGGCGAGCAGCTGCTCGTGTTGGTGAACAACATCCTCGAGCACAGCCGACGCGCCGCAGCCCGTTTCTCGCTCCAGCGGGACGTTCAAGAGCGGGTCAAGGCTCCTTCGGCCAAGACGTAGACCTCGTGGCAGGTCTCTTTGGCCCAGTCGGGATCGTGGGTGACGACGACCTGGGTCATCCCGGTGCGCTCGGCGACGTCTTTGAGAGTGCGGCCCACCTCGGCCTTCAAAGAGGGATCGAGGGCCGACGTCGGCTCGTCGTACAGCAGTACTCGCGGTTCCATCATCAAGGCCCGCACGATGGCCACCCGCTGTCGCTGTCCGCCCGACAGAGACTCGGGATGAGCGCTGTCGGCGACGTCGACGCGCAGGGTCTTCAACAGCTCACGGGCCTTGGCCTGGGCCGCAAGAGCGGGAGTGCCTTTGACGACGACGGGGGCCAGGGTGCAGTTCTGCAGCACCGTCAGATGGGGAAAGAGCTCGAGGGATTGAAAGACGAAGCCCACGCGCCCGCGCAGGGCATCTGGAGGACTGCCCCCCTGCACGGTGACGCCGTCGACGACGATGGCGCCGGCATCGAAGCCGTCGAGACCGGACAAGCAGCGCAGCAAAGTGCTCTTGCCTGCACCGCTGCCGCCGAGGATGGCCGTGATGGCTCCGGCGTCGGCGGCGAAGCAGAGCTCGCGCAGTGTCGCCCTCTCGGCCCCGGGATGGCGTTTGGTGAGTTTCTCGACGGCGATCACGGTGCTCCCGCGCGCTTGAGGTGTCGACCCAACCGGCCCTCGACCCGCCGCGCCAAGAAAACGAAGGGCAAGCCGATGATCAGGTACCAGGCGGCGACGACGACGCCGAGGCCGAGGTAGTCCCGGCTCGAATTGCCGAGGATGCCGTAGACCTTGGTGAGCTCGGTCAGAGCCACGGCCGAGACCAGGCTCGAATCCTTCAGCAGCGCGATGAAGTCGTTGGTCATCGGCGGCAAGGCCACACGAGCGGCCTGGGGCAAGAGCACGTGTCTCAGGGCCTGCGACGTCGACAAACCGAGGGATCGAGCGGCGTCGAGTTGGGCGCGGGGCACCGACAACAGCCCCGCGCGGTAATTCTCGCTCTCGGCAGCGGCGTAGTTGAGGCCCAGGGCCGTCACCCCGGCGACGAAGGGCGACAAGGTCAAGCCGAGCTCGGGGAGCCCGAAGTAGATGACCGTGAGCTGCACCAACAAGGGCGTTCCCCGAAAGAGCTCGACGTAGGCGACGCACAACCAGCGCAGGGGGGCCGGTCCGAAGGAGCGACCGATGGCCAATAGGATCCCCAAGGCCACCGCGAGGATCATGGCCAGCACGCTCACCGACAACGTGAGCAGGGCGCCGCGCGCGAAGAGGGGCATCATCGCTGGGTAGCGATGACGCACTCGATCGAGGAAGGGCGGCTGGGTGCCCACGGAGGCGCGCCAGGACTCGAAGCCGGTGGCCACACCACGGGCCTGGACGTCGTCGTCGTGGAGGAGCCCCGCGGTCAGGGCGTTCCACATCCCCCATTTCTCATAGATGGCCCGCAGGGTGCCGTCTTTGGCCAGCACCCCCAGCGCGTCGTCGACGGCGTGCTTCAGGCTCTCGTCGGCGGGCCGAAAGGCGACCACGTAGCGCAGCTCACCAAAGACCCCGGGCAGGGTGACCAGCCGGTCGTCGACGTCGCCGTAATAGTGGGCGATGGGTTCGTCGGCCAGTGCCGCAATACTTCGTCCGACGACGACGTCCTTGTAGATGTCATCTTGCACATCAAAGGCGCGGGTGACGGCTCCTTTTTCGTCGAGAATCTTCTGGGCCATCGAGCTCGGCAAGCAGCCAACCGGGCGGCCTTTGACATCATCGAGGGAGGTCGGCGCCGTCGTGTCACCCTTCTTGACCGTGATCTTCTGGCCCGCCAGATAATAGGCACGAGACAGCAGCGCTGTCGCCCTCTTGTCCTCAGATTCTTCGATGCCATTGAGCGCGAAATCGAAGTCACCACGATTGAGCAGGACCAGCAATTTGTCCCAGGGACCCTGCACCATCGTCGCTCGCACACCCAGGTGCCGAGCGATGGCGTTGGCGATGTCGACCTCGAAGCCGATGAGGTGGGTGGGCTCGTTCACATCCTGAAAAACATAGGGCGCGCCACCGTGGGCATCGGCTCCCCACAAGAGCTCCCCGCGCTGCCGCACGCGCTCCAGAGCATCGGTGGGAACGGCTTCGTCGTCGTCGTCGTCGACAGCCAGTGCGGGCACCGTCGTCAGCACACCCAGGAGCAACACGATGGAGGGAGAGCGGAGCAGCACGCTCCCTGCTGACCCAACGCGGGGGTCACTTCAACGGCTCAGCCGTCAACTCGAAGCGGGAAGGTCACCTCGACGGCACAGCCCCAGCCCGCGCGATCGACGACGCGGGCGTCGCCGCCGTGGGCCCGGGCGAGCTCGCGCACCAAAGCCAGGCCGAGACCGGTGCCGGCGATGTGATCTTCCCCGGCCCGCTGCACCCGATGAAAGCGCTGAAACACGCGTTCCCACTCGGCCTCGGGGATGCCCGGGCCATGATCGGCAACGACGACGACGACGACCTTTCCCTGCTCCCGCGGGGCGACTTCGACGTGGATCGTGCGCTCCCCAGCATCGCGCGCGTATTTCACGGCGTTTTCGACGAGGTTCACCACGATCTGCTCCACAGCTTGGCGATCGAAGGAGCCCCGGAGGTCGACGTCGTCGTCGGGGAGGGCGCAGGCGACGACGAAGCCCCGGCTCTCACACAGGGCTCGCTGCGAGGAGGCAACGTCGGCGACGACTTCGCCGAGGTCGAGCAAGGCCAGGCGCAGGGGGCGTCGGCCTTCTTCGAGCCGCTGGGCCTCGAGCACGTTCTCCACCAGATGCCCCAAGCGCACCGACTCCTTCACCATGTCGTCGTGAAAGCGGTGTTGTTTTTTCGGCTCGGGCACCAGGCCATCGCGCAAGAGCTCGGCGTGCATGCGCAGCGTCGTCAACGGGGTGCGCAGCTCATGGCTGATGGCCGAGATGAAGGCGGATTTCTGCCGCGTCAGGTGGTCCGCCTGTTGCGCCGCGCGTTCGAGCACCACGAGGGCGGCCGCCACCAAGGAAAAAAGGCCGGCGAGCAGAACAAGCTCGATCACCGGAAAGGGGGCGCCGTCGACGTCGTCGAAGCAGAGCTCGAGATCATCGAGGGCTTCGCTCACGGCAGCGCGAAAGGCGCAGGTGCTGGTCGCGGCACCCACGATGCGGGGACTCAGGGTCGCTCCCACCCGGCGTGACAAGAGCCCGGGCAACCAGCTGCTCTGCAGCGCGTCCTCGTCGAGGATCACCCCCTGCACCGTGCGGCCGCCGCCCGTGGAGACGATGCGGTGCAGCACCCGCGCGCCGCCGAGGGTGTCAAAAACCATGGGCGTGTAGTCGACGGCGACGACGTCGACGGCGGCGACCACGCCTTGCAGGGCGGGTGGCCGCGCTCTTGGCTTTGGGGGTGTTTGCCCAGGGTCAGCAGGCCGTGCTGGTGCAAGGTTCGTGGCCTCGGTGGTCGGTGCCGCCAAGACCTTCGTCGACGGCGTGGTCGCGGCCTGGCTCGCCTGTTCGTTCATGCCCTGCGAGGCCCGGGTGTCGGCGTTCTCCGCCTTCTTGCGTTTGGATGATCTCTGCGCGCGGGTGCTGAGGTTGCCGAGCTCGTTTTCCGACCAGTCGACGTCGTTGCGCGCGATCTGGGGCAGCTTCTTGTTCTCCGCGAGCGCCGCGCGTTTTTGGGGCTCGGGCTCGGCGTCCTGCAGCTGCTTGTAAACCTGCGACGACGCGTAGTTGAGCTCCTGCACGGTCTGCTGCTTGGACGCCGCCGCCGCTGCATTCTGCTCTGGCAGGGCCGGCACCGTTTCTCTCGCGGGCAGGTCGGTCGCAGGGGGGGCGGTGGCCTTCGACGTCGTCGCGGGCGCGGGTCGGCGGGCTTTGGTCGGAGGCTTCGGTGCAGCGGAGGCAAGAGCGAGCGGGTCCGCGTCGGCAGGCTGGGCGAGGGCGCGCACTGGGGCGAAGGCGTCGCTGGCGACGATGGCCCGCACGCGTTGGGCTGCCAGAGGCCGGGAGCTGTCGTGGGGCAGGGTGGTGCTGCCGTCGGGGTTCACCTGAAACCAGCCGAGGATGCGTTTGTCGTCGGGCGCTCGGGACAGGGGCGAGGGGGCCAGCGCATCCGAGGCAGCGACGACGCCTTCGGGCCGGTAGACCTCGTTGTATTGATCGAAGGGTCGCGCCTCTTCGCGCGCGCGCAGCTCCTCGAGGCTCTCGTCGACGAGGGAGCGCAAGAGGTCGGCTGCCCGCACCAGGGCCGCCTGGGCCTCACGCTCCTCGGCGGCGCGGCGGTTGAGGGTGGCCACCACGCCGATCACCGTCGTGACCGCGACGGTGACAAAGACGGCAGCCAACCAGATCCGTCGACGTCGCATCAGCCACCCGCTTCGCTGGCCGACACCCGACCTTCAAAGCGGTAGCCCCGACCCCGCACGGTGGCGATCCAGTTGGCGCCACCGACGCGTTTCAACTTGGCCCGGAGCTGTTGGACGTGCACGTCGACGGTGCGGGTCTGGATCGAGCCATCGCGATAGCCCCACACGTTCACCAAGAGCTCATCGCGCGGAACTGGACGGTGGGCGCGTCCGCACAAAAAGCCCAGCAGCGAGCACTCCCGGGCCGTCAGCTTGATGATTTCAGCGCCACGAGAAACGGTGAGCTGATCCACATCAAATACGGCGCCGTCGTCGATGGTCACGCGTCGCTGGGGCTCGGAGGCGCTGATGATCCGTCGACGCAGCAGCCCCCGCACCCGCGCCACCAGCTCGTGGATGCCAAAGGGCTTCGTGACGTAGTCATCGGCGCCATTCTCCAGACCTTTCACAATATCTTCTTCCGCGCCCTTGGCGGTCAACAGCAGCACGGGCACGAAGTCGCTGCGCGTCCGTAGATGAGTGAGCACCGAGAGGCCGTCCATGCCGGGCAACATGATGTCGAGCAGCACCGCGTCGAAGCCCCCGTCGGCCGCGCGCTCCACCGCCTGCAGGCCATCGCCGACGGCGTCGACGTCGAAGCCCTGCGAAATGAAGAGCTCCACCAGCCCTTCCCGAATGGGAGCTTCGTCTTCGACCAGCAGCAAACGGGGTTTGGTTTCGCTCACGTCGGGCATCATGGCGTGTCTTTCGAGGCAGAAGAAGCAGGAGGCCGAGCCCCGTCCACGACGACAACATGCCCGCCTCCGCGTCACCAAGCAGCGACCCGAAGCGACCAATGGACTGGCATCGGCCGATCGGTGCACCGCGTTCTCAGTGCGCGGTCTTGCTGTAGGTGCCGGTGCTGCGGCCGACGTCGCGGGAGAGGGCTTTGGCCTTCTTGTTCATGCTCGCTCGGGCACCCATGCCGCCCTGAGCGTTGCCGACCTGGTAGCTGTCGACGCTGCCGAACAAGGTGTTGAGCTGCTCGGACTTGAACTCCTGGGCCGCCGACTGCACCCGCGCCTTCTGCTCGTTGAGGATCTGGTCGCCGCCCTTGAAGTCGCCCCGGTTGAAGGCCTCGTTGGCCTCGACCATGGCCGTCGCGGTCTGCCATTCCGTGGCCTTGACCGCGACGTCCGCCACCGTCGACGTCGCGATGGCCACGTCGTCCTTGGTGAAGGTGGCGTTGACGGCGAGGGTGCTCGCGAAGCTCTGGTCGTCCTTGGCCGCCAAGAAGCTGACGTCGACATCGAGCAGGTCGATCACGCCCTCTTGCTGATCCCCATGGCGCACCTTGATGAGCACATCGGTGGTGCGGCCGCCGTAGACGTCGCCGACGGGGATCATGAACTTGGTGCCGCTCTTGTCGAAGGCGAAGCCGGTGACGTCTTCGATGACGAGGCCGTTCTTGGGATTCAAGGTGATCACCGCGTTTTTGGCGACGACCTCGGCCATGCTCTTGAGCTCGGTCTGAAAGATGGTGGCCAGCTGAGCGCTGCCGCCGCCGACGTCGGGGCGGCTCTCGACGAAGTAGGAATTGCCGAGCCCCTGATCCGAGATGCGAGCCATGAGGTCTTCGTTGTAGTCGGTGCCCAGACCAATGGTCGTCGTCGTCACGCCGGCCTGCGCCAGGGCCTTGGCCTGCGCGGCCAGACCCGCTTCGCTGTCGGGCTGCCCGTCCGATAGGAGCAGCAGCCGGTTCACGCGGCCGTTGCCCTGGATCTTCTGGGCCTCGAGCCCGCCGATGCGCAGCCCGCTGTTCATGTCGGTGCCGCCGCGCGCGCTCAGGCTCTTGATGCTGCTGCACGCCGACGACGTGCCTCCGTCGTCGACGATTCTGCTGCTCTGCAAGACCTCGGCGCCGTTGTCGAAGGCGACGACCGCGAAGCGATCGCCGGCAGCGAGCTCTTGCAGCGCCTTGCAAGCAGCTTCGTTGGCGGCTTCCATCTTTCGTTCGCCGCCCATGGAGCCCGAGCGATCGATGACCAGGGTCAGCGAGACCGGGACCCGGGCCTTCTGCTGCAAGGCGTCGGCGATGCCGGTCAGCGCCACCCGGGCGTAGGTGTCGCCACTCTGGTGTGCGTGCAGGTGCGTGCGCTCGAGCGAGGCCTCGACCTTCACCGGTCCAAGCTCCTTCGACAGCGACGACGCCGCGTGTGGCGCCACGGGCAAGCCGATGCCGGCGAGAGGCGTGGTGCCAGCAACGACGCCAGCGACGCCAACGGTTCCGAGGAAGGCGAAAGGCAGCAGTGGTTTCATGGTGTCTCCTGGTGGTCTGTGCAGCGGCTCGTGCTGCAAACGATCAGACAACCAAAAGACCTGATCCGTTTGTCAGGGCTGCGTAAGTTCTTGCGGGGGCTCATCCCGCGTCCGCTTGATGTTCGACCGCGTTCCGAGATGGGAAAGACGCGGGATGATGCGCGTGAAGGGCGCCCGCGGAACGCGGAGTTGGTGGGGGGCCCCGCGTCCGGCTCCGCCGGCGTGGGGGGGAGGTCTGCACCAGACCTCCCAGAAGAGCATCCCCGAGGGAGATGGACGAGACCGCTCCGCGGTCGAAGTTCAGCGAGATCGGGCTCAGAGGGCGAAGCGCTCGCCCTGGGCGGGAAAGAGGAAGCGCACGCCCAGCTTGTTGCCCGCCTCCAGCTCCGACGTGACGAGGTCGCGCGCGCTGCGCCCGCCATCGAGGGTGGGCACGATGTGCGAGACGACGACGACGACGTTCTGCAGGGCCTTCGAGGGCGCTTGGGGGCTCACCAACGCTGCCAGAGCGCCGAGCTCCACGAGCAGGTGGCGGGGCGTGAGGTGTCCAAGGAGCAGCGCATCGGGTCGCGCGTTGTCGTAGCTGCACTCGACGAAGATCGCGCGCAACTTGCGACCGCGGACCAAAGGCGCGAGGCGTTCCCACAAAGCACCGAGCCGGGAGCCGCCTTCGACGAGGTCGGGCCCCGTGTCTCCCAAGAAGGCCACCACAGCGTCGCCGTCGCTGATCAAAAAGGCCGTCGACGTCGTGCCTCCGTGAGAAAGGGGCAAAGCCTCGAGAGTGACGCCAACGTCGTCGACGTGGACGGGCCGCGCGGGGGCCATGCGTTCGTAGCGCAGGCGTCGAAGCGGGTCTTTGCCTTCGTTGCCGAAGTTCGCCCACAACACGCCGTTGAACAGATGATCACGCAGCGCGTCGATGGTGGAAGGCAAGCCAAACACGGGCTTGGTGCCGACGTCGTCGACGACGGCGCTGGCCAGGCCTTCGACGTGATCGAGGTGGGGGTCGGTGAGGGCCCAGCCGCGAATCTGGTCGCGCAAGACCGGGCCCGGCGGGCCGCCCGACCGCCCCAATCCCGTCAACACGCTGCCGGCGTCGACGGCCAGGTAGGCCGGCTGTCCGCGGCGGGCGAGCAGGAAAGAGCTGAGGTCGCCTTGCGCGAGCCCCCCCTGCACCCCCAGGGCGACGACGTCGAAGCCTCGGGGGGCCGCCGCTGCGGGCGTGGGCTCGGCGGCGAGCAAAGAGAGGGACAAGAACGCGAGCAGCATGAAAAAAGTGCTTCCTGCTTTGCGCCGTTGGCACGGCGCCGTTGGCACGGCGCAAAGGGCTTCCTGCTTTGCGCCGACGGCGCAAAGGGCTTCCTGCTTTGCGCCGTTGGCACGGCGCAAAGTGCCGATGGTTTGAGCCGTTGGTACGGCGCAAACCCGATTGTGCCAGTCCTCCGAGCGCAGCACGATGCCGGGATGCGCTCCGCCCTTGCCGTCTGCACCGTCGTTGCCGCCGCCTGCGCGGCTCCCCCCACCCCCCCACCCGCCCCGGTTTGGAGCCCCGGCGTGCTCTACCCCGCGCAAGGAGCCGTGGATCGCGGTCTCGTCGACGTCCGCGGGCTGGTGCACGCTCACTCGGTCTATTCCCACGACGCCTGCGACGGCGCTCCCGTCGGCGAAAACGGGGTCCGCGATGCCGTGTGCGCCGACGATTTCCGCCGCGGGCTGTGCCAATCGCAGCACGACTTCGTCTTCCTCACCGATCACAGCGAGAGCTTCGACACCACCGAGTTCCCCGAGACGCTCTTGTTCGAGCCTGCGCTGGGCGACGTCCTGGTCGATCGCGGCGGCGGACCCACCGCCAACCGCATCACCTGCGACGACGGCCACGACGTCTTGATCATGGCCGGCACCGAGCACGGTCTCATGCCCGTGGGCCTCGAGCGCCACCTCGAAGATCGCAGCCTCTACGGCGACGTCGAAGCCGCCCGGGGGATCGAAGCGGCCGCAGCCCTGCACGAGGCCGGCGCCGTCGTCTTGCTGGCGCACCCCGAGGACTACACGCCGGAGCAGCTGCGGGTGCTGCCCGTGGACGGCTTCGAAATGTACAACCTGCACGCCAACATGCTGCTCGGCTCGGTGTTCGCCCTCGACCTGGTGTTGCGCGCCGTCGACGACGACCCCGGCCTCCCCCATCCCGATCTGATGGTGCTCACCCTGTGGAGCGAGGACAGCCGCTACCTCGAGCGCTGGGGCAAGGTGCTGGCCTCGGGCAAGAGGATCGTGTCGACGATGGGCACCGACTGCCACCGCAACACCTTCAGGACGGTGCTCGCCGATGGGGAGCGCGCCGATTCCTACCGCCGCATGATGATCGCCTTTTCCAACCACCTGCTCGTCAAGGCCGACGACCCCAGTGCCATCGACGATGCTGACCTCAAAGAAGCACTGGCCCACGGCCGGGCCTGGGGTGCCTTCGAGATGCTGGGTTACCCGGTCGGCTTCGACGCGACGGCCACCAGCGGCGGCGACGTCTTCGAGATCGGCGACGACGTGCCGGTGGGCAGCACGATCCACGCGCGCATGCCCACGGTGCGCGATCTCGATCCCCAGCGCGAGCCTCCCCGCGTGGTGCTGCGCCTGCTGCGCGCCGAAGATTCCGCCGCTGGCTTCACCGAAGTAGCCCAAGGCGAAAGCGATCTCGACGTCGTCGCCGACGTCGCCGGCGCCTGGCGGGTCGAGGTGCGCATGCTCCCCCTGCACCTGCGCCAGGACCTGGGCGACGAAGACTTTCGCATCCTCGACGAGCGCGCCGACGAGGGCCACGACTACGTCTGGATCTACGCGAACCCCTTCTATGTGCAGTGATCAGGGAAGAGGGATGCTCGGCCGCCCGCCGTGCCAGCGATGGTCGGTGATCCTCGAGTGCACGTTGAAGCGACACAGCTCAGCGCCCTTGCGAAAGCACTCGCTCTGACTGATGCGGCTCGGAGCGCCGACCAAGCGCAGTGCTTCGTCGAGGATGCCTTGCTCCATGGCGCAATGATGGGGCGTGTTTTTCACCAGCACTGCACGTCCGGGCTGAAAGCCGACCACCTTCCAGCCGCCGATGTCGATGCCGCGGTTGGCGAAGTGATACATGCCGTCGATGCCGAAGATGATGTCGGCGGCGCTGGTCGCCTCCTCCTTGGCACGGCTCTCGTGGGACAGTTTGAACAGCGTGCGGCCCATGCTCATCAATCCGCGCTCGCCCACGCGGCCATCGAGCACCTCCATCAGCTCGAGGAACTGCGCGATCGGATACCAGCCCGCCGGATCGACGCTGGCCACGCGGGCGGCGACGACGGCGCCGAGCACGGCCTCTGGCTCCTTGAGGGTCCGGAGCACGGCAAGAATGTCGGACCCGATCGTCTCGTGTTGGGCGCCAAGGTAGTCGCGGGGCCGCCGGTCCATGCGCCGACGCTAGAGAGCCGAACCGCTAACGGGAAGCCGCCATCAGGTTGGCGACGGCTGCCGCGCGGTTGAGGTCCAGCTCGTTCTTACGCGCCCCGCGGTAGCGGGCCTTCGTTCCTTGAATGGC
>JAHFED010000115.1 GCA_023248635.1 Myxococcales bacterium | reverse complement strand
CGCGGGATGATGCGCGTGAAGCGCGCCCGCGGAACGCGGAGTTGGTGGGGGGCCCCGCGTCCGGCTCCGCCGGCGCGGGGGGAGGTCTGCACCAGACCTCCCAGAAGAGCATCCCCGACGGAGATGAACGAGACCGGTCCGCGGTCGAAGTTCAGCGAGATCGGGGATCAGCTTCAGAACGATCCAGGATTGCTGGGCTCGGGGCTCAGGCGAAAGACGGTCTCATCATTTTCGTCGACGACGAGCAGGCTGGCGCCGTCGAAGCTCAACCCCACCGGAGCGCTGAAGCCGTCGGCGAAGACACTGACCGTCGGGGGCACGGTCGATCGATCGACCTTGAGCACTCGACCGCCACTGCGGTGACAGACATAGAGATTCTCCGCAGGGGCCGGGCCCACCACGATGTCGCCGAGCTCGTTGGCCGCGGCAAAGGCGGTGAGGCTGACGTCGCCGCCCCCGATCGCGGTCAGCGTCGTGCGGGCTGCGTTGAAGGTGAAACCGCGAACGAGCCGAGCCTGGTCAAAGACCGCAAAGAGCACGTCGACGTCGCCGCCGGCGTCGGGGCCGTCGATGGCAAGGGCAATGGGCCGGGATCCGCCACCGGTCCCGAGCTCCGCGAGCCGTGTCGGCGCCGCGGGAACGGCGTCGAGGTTGCCGTAGCAATAGATGCGATCCTGATCGCGCGCCGCCATGCACAGAACGTCGACACCGGTCTCTTCGACGACCACGCCGCGGATGGGCTGGCTGATGGCCGTGGCTTGGCCGCCGGGTTTGGCGTTGTCGACGAAGGTGTCGACGTTGAGGTCCGGTCTGACCCGGACGATTCCGGGGTTGCCGTTGCCGGCATCGTCGGTGCCGAAGAACTGGTTGCCCGCGGTCGAGATGGCGACGCCGCGCACCGACGGGAGGTCGACGCGGTTGCCATCGATGTCGCGCAGGTCGAACTGCGCCCGATCGATGGTCGCCACGATGGCGCGATCGTTGCCGTTGTTGGTGATGCTCAGTTGGGCGGTGCTGGGGTCGATGACGACGTCTTGGGGCTGGTCGAGTCGATCATGAAACGCGGCGATGGCGACGACGAAGGCGCCGGGGTTGTTGGGAAAGGTGATCTGAAAGGGATCACGGATCGTGAGGGAAGCATCGGCGCCATTGCGGGTGTTGCCCGCCTCGTCGGTGGCCTGAACCACGATGTCGACGACGTCGAGGGGTACGGCACAACTCGGCACATTGAAGGAGAAGGTGCGGCTGGCCGCCGTCGTCCCGCCGGAGAAGAGCACCGGGCCGCCGGTGCGCGTGCAGGTGCCGAGGTTGCCGAAGGTCGCCACGAAGCGCAGCTCCGAGAGGCTCCGATCGTCGCCGACGTCGGCGCGAAAGGCGATGAGGCCATTGGTGGCGACGTCGGGCGTGATCGGTGATTCGACGACGACGGCAACAGAGGGCGGCACGGTGTCGAGCAGGCCTTGCACCGAGATGAACTCGGTGTCGCACAGGGTCGGCACCGCCGTCAGGCAGGCCAGGATCGAGAAGGTCCCCGGCCGGTCGAAGGTCAGCTGATTGCCCGTGCGAAGCACCGCAGCTGGGTCGGAGAAGCTCGTGAGGATGTCGGCGTCGTCGATGAGATTGCCGAAGCCGTCGGTGCCGCTGAAGATCAGCGTGCCCTGCTCAGCGATGAGCCCCGCGGACAACACCAGGTTGAACCCAGCGGCCTCGGGGTTTGGATCGACGACCAGGGTCTCGGTGTCATCCGCCAGACCAGTGCCCACCGCCCGGGCGCGTACCAGATAGCTGCCAGCGCGGACGATGCCGTTGATCTCGACGACGCCGGCGCCGTCGTCGACGACCGACACATTGGGCGCGTTGACGGTGACCACCAGAGGGACCGCGGTGTTCACGTTGCCGAAGGCATCGACGAGCTGGTAGTTCAACCGCACGGGGTCGCCGGAGGCGTAGGGTAGCCCGGCGGGATCGACCTCGACGAAGTCGGCATTGACCGGGGTCGCGGCGACGACCTGCAGGGGAGCCGCCGACGTCGCTGGTGATGCTGCGTCGGACCCGCTCACCGTGTAGGCGCCCGCCGTGGTCACTGTGACGACGGCCGTGGTCACGCCGGCGGCAACCACGGGAGCGGCAAAGTCCTGGGGTGCGTCGATGTCGATGACGGGGACTGCGTCGGCGAGGGTGTTGCCGAAGACGTCGACGACGCGGGCACTGGCGGTGACCGGAGTGCCCGCGGCAACAGTCGCGGCATCGACGGCCAGCAGCAAGCGGTCGGCAGCGCCCGCGACGATGCTCAGCACCGCCGTGTCGTCGCTGAGCCCGGTGCCCACCGCCTGCGCGCGGAGGCTGTAGTCGCCGGCCAAGGTCAGGCCATCGACCGTCACGTTGCCGATGCCGTCGTTGACGACGACGACGTTGGGCACGTTGATGGTCACGACCACCGGTACGGCGCTGTTGGTGTTGCCGAAGGCGTCGACGAGCCGGTAGGTGGCGCGCGCGCTGCCGCCCGCGCGGTAGGGCAAGCCTGCGGCGTCGATCTCGAAGAAGTCGGCGTTGACGGGCGCAGCCGCCACCACCAGCAGGGGTACTGCCGCGAGGGTCGCTGCCGACGTCGAATCCGTCGCCGTGATGACGTAGCCGCCCGCCGTCGTGACGACGACCGATGCCGTGGCGGTCCCCCCGACGATGCCAGCGGCGCCGAAGGCTTGGGGAGCATCAATCTCGAGAAGCGGGACGGCATTGGTGACGGTGTTGCCGAACGCGTCGACGACCCGAGCACTGGCGGTGACCAGGGTGCCAGCGTCGACGCCGTCGTCGTCGACGCTGAGCTCGACGTGATCAGGGTCGGCGGCGACCACAGTCAGGGTCGCGGTGCCCGTCGCCACGCCGCCGGCGGCCTCAGCCAGCACGTCAAAGGTCCCGGCGGTGGTGGCGTCGACGATCTGGGTCCCGAGCACCCGCGCGCCGCTGCCCACAGCGTCGATCCGCAGCGGCGCTCCGGCGATGACGTTGTCCTGGGCGTCGCTGACCGTGACGCTGACGTCGACCTCGGTGTCGGCGGGTACGCTGATGACCGCACCCGGGCCGACCGACGCCGCTGCCACGATCGCTGTGAGCTGGACGTCAACTTGGGCCGGGACCCCCGGGAGCACGGTGAAGCCGGCGGCGTCGAGAGCCTTGACTCCGTCGGCGTCGGCGACGTCGCCCTCGACCACGATCTGCGCACTGTCGGCGACGCTGAGCCCGCTCAGCGTCAACGCCACATGGCCGCCCCGGTCGAGGACCAAAGGCAAGTCGGCGAAGGCTCCGTCGTAGCCGACCAAGCGAAGGGTGACCGCCAGGGTCTTCAGGTCGATCTCGCTCTCGTCGTTGTCGACATCGACGATGACGTCGAGGGTCCCGCTGTCGGCGTCGGTCACGGCCGCGGGCAGGGTCAGGCGCACGATCTCGGCGCGGGGCGGCTCGCGCACCACGACGACCGTGATGGGCTCGCTGCTGTTGCCGGCGGCATCGGTGGCCGTGATCACGAGCTCGTTGCGTCCGAGGTTCAGCGGGACGCCGACGACGAAGCGGCCGCTCTGGGACTCGGCGACAGCGGTCGCCTCGGTGCTACCGCCGACGACGGTGATCGTGGCCAGGGTCTCGGCGCTCCCCCCGAGCTCGACGCGGTCGAGGCTGGTGAACGGACGCGCAGGATCGAGCAGCAGCGCCGCTGGTGGAGCGTCGTCGACGAAGCAGCCGGCCACGAGAACGCCCGCGCACAGGGCCCCACACAACGCGCGCCCGATCGACAACGACATGCGGCCCCTCAGGTTCCAAAGGAAAGCGACAAAGCAAGCGCCACGCGCACAGCCGACAGATCCCCAGAGACCCCGGGTGCGGTGCTTCTCACGTCGACGGCGGCGGAGTCCCATTCGCCGACGACGCCGATGCCCAAGCGCTCGTCGAGGGCGAACGAGAGGTACGCGCCGAGGGACAGCCCCGGGGTCACGGCGGTTGAGCTCGCGGCCCGTCCGAAGGCGTTCGTCTGCGCGAACACCAGGTCGGCCCCGCCGCTGGCGACGATGCCCATCTCGAGGGGGCGATCGAAGGGTCCGTCGTCGGCGCGAACCCCAAGCCGGAGGTCACCACGCAAGGGAACGCGGTGCGCCATCAGGAAGGCAGCAGCATCGAGGCCGAGGGTTGGATCGGCCACCGCACCTTGGCCGGCGACGTAGCTGTAGCCCGTGCGCAGCCCGATGGTGGCGACGAGGAGGTTGGGCAGCTCGAGTCGGCCAGCCCCGCCCAAGCGCACCGAGGCCATGGGCAGCCGCTGGTCTACCGGGACATCGAGTCCCGCGTCGAACTGCAACGCCCAGGGCGCAAAGGAAGTCGCCGTCGTCGCGGTCGGCGCTGCTGTGGCTGTCGCCTCTGTCGCTGTCGCCGCCGTCGTCGTCGCTGTCGTCGTGGGGGCGGCTGGGGGGTCCTCCATCAGCTCGGCGAGGGCCGGCTCCGCCAGGGGTGGGGCACGCGCGAGCAGCAGCAGCAGCGGTAGGAGCACGCGTCCTCCAGGGGTCCTGGATGCTTACGCGCGACCCTTTCCCGCCCGATCCTTTTTCTTCCGGGTTGAACCGCTCAGCGCGGTCGACACCGGAGCGGGCGCCGTTGTGCTGGCACAGTGCTCGTCGTCGTCAGGGCTTGGCTGCCGGGCCGCCGCCACCGGGGGTGGGTCGGCCGGTGATGGCGTCCTGGATGGCCTGCTGGCGTTCGCGAGCTGCCGTGTGCGCGAGCTCGATGCCGGGACCGGCCCAACGCACGATCTGGTGGTCGGGAGCCATCTCTTTCAGCTTGAGCAGCTCCTTGTGTTGCTCGAAGACGTTGGGGGCGACGAGAACGAGCTGGGCCTGGGCGCGCACGAAGCCGGGGTCCGCCGCCAGCGCCGCGCGGAAGTGGGTCGCGGCCTCGCGGGCGTCGCCGTCGCGCATGTAGGCCTCGACCCCACGCAGGAATTTCAACCCGTTGCTGTCAGGCTTGGCGGCCTCGACCTTGGCGACGTTGGACGTGAACTCCGTCCACTGGTTGCGCAGGCGGGCGGCGTCGGCGGCGATGCGGTAGCCGACGTAGTCCCCGGGTTTTTCACCGATGACTTTGTCGGCGTCTTCGGCTCCGGTGCCGACGTGCTCGGCGGCCAGCAGGCGCAGGGCTTCGTCGGTTTCGCGGTACAGGGTGATGCGCTCCTTCTCGGTCTCGATCTTCTTTTTGTCGGCGTCGGTGGGGTCTTTGCGCACCTCCCAGCCGCGCAGATTCTGCTCGAGCTGGGTCGCGGTCTGGGCCAGCACCTCGGCGACCGTGAGCTCGGCTTCGCCCCAGGCGAGCTCAATCTGGGCCTTGAGCGCGAGGGCGTCGTAGCCCTCCTGCGTGCGCAGGTAGGCCACCGTCGACGGAAAGGCATCGATGCGATCGGTCTTCAGGATCTCGAGCGCCGACTTCAGATCGGTGGGGGCAGCGAGGGCTTTTTGGGGGGCGACCTGCCGGGCCTCGAAGGCCGTGACGACGGCTTGGGCCTCGGCCAGCGTCAACCCCGCAGAGCGGTGCACGGCCGGAGCAGGTGCTTGGGGCGTGGCGCAGCCAGAGACCACCGCGACGGCGGAGACGGTGACGGCGACGGCGAGCTGGGCAAGCTTCTTCATGATCTGCGCGGTACCCCACGCCTGCAAGCCTCGCAAGCGCAGCTGCAACCAGGGTACCGGTCAGTCGTCGCGGGTGAGGGTGGCGACGACGTAATCGCGATAGCCCTCGGCCATCACGCGCCGCGGAATCTCTTTGGGACACGCGGCCTCGCACTCGAAGTGGTTGCGACACGAGCCGAAGCCTTCTTTGTCTGCGCGGTTGAGCATGTTGAGGGCGCGCTTGTGCTGCTCGGGCTGTCCCTGGGGCAAATGGCGCAGCTGGGAGGCCTTGGCGCCGACGAAGAGCATGGCCGAGGCGTTGGGGCACGCCGCCACGCAAGCGCCGCAGCCGATGCAGGAGGCGGCGTCCATCGAGAGGTCGGCTTCCTTCTTCGAGATGGGCAAAGTGTTGCCGTCGGGGGCGCCGCCGGCGTTGATGGAGACGTAGCCGCCGGCCTGGATGATGCGATCGAAGGCCGTGCGATCGACGACGAGGTCGCGAATGACGGGGAAGGCTGCGGCCCGCCAGGGCTCGATGACGACGTCGTCGCCGTCGCTGAAGTGGCGCATGTGCAGCTGGCAGGTGGTGGTGCCGCGGTCGGGACCGTGGGCTTCGCCGTTGATCATCAAGGAGCAAGCGCCGCAGATGCCCTCGCGGCAGTCGTGATCGAAGGCGATGGGCTCGAGGCCCTTGGCAATCAGGTCTTCATTGACGACGTCGAGCATCTCGAGAAAGCTCTGATCGGGCGAGATTCCTTTTGCCTGGTAGGTCTCGAACTTTCCTTCAGATTTGCTGTCGCGCTGACGCCACACCTGCAGCGTGAGCGTGAGGAGCTTTCCGTGGGTGTTGGCGCCGTCGGCTGGCATGCTGAGATCCTTGCGTGATACTGAAGTTTTGATGTTCAAGACGCTGGCGCGTCTTGAAGTGGAAATACTGCGCGAATCAGTATCAGAAGATTATTTGTACGAACGCTGCGAAAGCTTGATGTTCTCAAAGGCCAGTGGCTCCTTGGCGAGAGCGGGCAGCTTGTCGTCGCCGCGGTAGAGCCAGCCGGCGGCGTAGGCGTAGTCGTCGTCGTTGCGCAGGGCTTCGCCTTCTTCGGTTTGGTACTCCTCGCGGAAGTGGCCGCCGCAGGACTCGT
The DNA here is from genome assembly GCA_023248635.1 of Myxococcales bacterium. Taxonomy (GTDB): domain Bacteria; phylum Myxococcota; class UBA727; order UBA727; family VGSZ01; genus VGSZ01. The sequence goes on along the minus strand of JAHFED010000115.1, from coordinate 2,375 downwards.
TTCTGTGCAGGGCGTCGAGGCACATCATCTCGCCGAATTCGAGGAAGTCGGCGACGCGCCCAGCCATCTCGAGGGCGACGTTGAAGGTGTCGCCGGTGCCGGTCACCTGCACGTTGTCCCAGAACTCTCCCCGCAGCGCGCGGATGTCAGAGATGGCCTGCACCAAGCCCGACGCCGTCCGACCCATGCCGCAGCGGTCCCACATGATCTTGCCCAGGGCCTTGTGAAAGGAGCGGGGCGAGCGCTTGCCCTTGACCGCCAGCAAGCGTTTCACGCGGCCGTTGACGTCGGATTCCGTCTCTTTGAAGGCCCCATGTTCGGCGGTCACTGCTCCACCGGTCTGGCCGGCGAGATAGCCACCAATGGTGTAGGGAATCACGAAGTAGCCGTCGCACAAACCCTGCATCAGAGCGCTGGCTCCGAGACGGTTGGCGCCGTGGTCGCTGAAGTTTGCCTCACCCAGACAGAACAGACCGGGGATGTTCGTTTGCAGGTTGTAATCAACCCACAGTCCACCCATTGTGTAGTGAACAGCGGGATAGATGCGCATCGGCGACTTATAGGGATCTTCGGCAGTGATCTTCGCATACATATCGAAGAGGTTGCCGTACTTGCCTTCGATGTCGGCCTTGCCCTTGTCTGCGATGGACTTTTTGAAGTCGAGGTAGACGCCGAGCCGGACGCCGCCGACGACGGGGCCGACGCCGCGTCCTTCGTCGCACACGACTTTGGCGGCGCGGGAGGCAATGTCTCTGGGGCAGAGGTTGCCGTAGCTCGGGTAACGCCGCTCGAGGTAGTAGTCGCGGGCGTCCTCGGGGATCTGGTCCGGAGGCTTGGCGCAGTCGTCGGACTTCTTGGGCACCCAGATGCGGCCGTCGTTGCGCAGGGACTCAGACATGAGCGTCAGCTTCGACTGCTGGTCGCCGTGCACCGGAATGCAAGTCGGGTGAATCTGTGTATAGCAAGGATTGCTGAAGGCCGCACCGCGCTTGTACGCCCGATAGGTCGCCGTGACATTGCAACCCTGTGCATTGGTCGACAGGTAGAAGACGTTGCCGTAGCCGCCGGTGCACAACAAGACGGCGTCGCCGGCCCAGCTTTCGACCGCCCCGCTGACGAGGTCACGCGTGACGATGCCCTTGGCGTGGCCGTCGACGAGCACCACATCGAGCATCTCGGTGCGGGTGTGCATCTTGACCTTGTTGGCCTCGATCATTCGCGACAACGAAGAATAGGCACCCAGCAGCAATTGCTGACCGGTTTGTCCGCGCGCGTAGAACGTTCTGCTGACCTGGGCGCCGCCGAAGGAGCGGTTCGCCAACTGGCCGCCGTACTCGCGCGCGAAGGGCACGCCCTGGGCGACGCATTGATCGATGATGTTTCTGGAATTCAGCGCGAGGCGATAAACATTGGCCTCGCGAGCCCGGAAATCGCCACCTTTAATGGTGTCATAGAACAGCCGAAAGACGGAGTCGCCGTCGTTTTGGTAGTTCTTGGCCGCGTTGATGCCGCCCTGGGCAGCTATGGAGTGCGCGCGCCGCGGCGAGTCCTGAAAGCAGAAGCAGTGAACGTTGTAGCCCAGCTCCGCCAACGTCGACGCCGCCGACGCTCCTGCGAGCCCCGAGCCCACCACGAGCACGGTGTACTTCCGCTTGTTGGCGGGGTTCACCAGCTTGGTGTCGAATTTGTATTTCTCCCACTTCTGATCGAGGGGACCCGAGGGGATTTTGGCGTCGAGCTTGAGATCCGACAACGGATAGTCAATCGGTGACTTCGTCGACGTCTTCTGCGTGGTTTCGGCCGTTGCTGCGGTCATCGGTTCACTTCCAGAACAACAGGATGGCGAGGGGGATGCCGATGTTGCCGGCGAAGATGATGGCGGCGGTGGCGCGACCGATCACCTTGAGCGCGGGCGACCACACCGGGTGCGAGAAACCGATCGACTGCCAAAGGCTCGCGGTGCCGTGGGTCAGGTGGGAGAGCAGCACCCCTTGGCCGATCACGTAGATGGCGACGACCCAGGGGATCTTGAAGGCCGCGACCACCATCTGGAACACGTCGTGGCGCACCTTGCCGTCAACGGTTTCGTGCACGTTGTAGAGGTCGGGCAGCACCGTTCCCGTCGTGAAATGCAAAAGGTGGAACACCACGAACCCAAGGATGACGAGGCCGGTGTAGGTCATGGTCCGCGCCATCGGCGACGTCCTCATGTCCTTCTTCATCTTGTATTCGATGGGTCGGGCCGCGCGGTTCAGCGCTGCGAGCTTCACGCCGAAAACGACGTGCAGGACCGTGATGGCCAGCAGTCCCGCGCGCAGAATCCACACGCCGGCGCCGTGCAAAGAGTTCTGCAAGAAGTCGCCGTAGGCGTTGAT
>JAHFED010000134.1 GCA_023248635.1 Myxococcales bacterium | reverse complement strand
CGTTCTCCGCCTTCACGACGGTCAGCTCGGCAAGAAGCTCATCGACGCCCACGCACCGGTCAGATCACGACGGGCGGCATCGCGGGATCGGTCATTCGATCGAGGGGCTGAACGGTTACCCCCGCCACCCGGGCGGGTTTCGGCCGAAGACTGGGCCGTGCCATCCAGCGCGAAGACGACGTCGAGGTTGCCGTCGCAGTCGCCATTTCCGAGACGGGTGGGCGCCCGCAGGAAGACCTCCTGCAGAGCGGCGTCGACGGCGCTCTTGGCGTTGATGCGCTTGCCGCCCACGCCGACGTCGATGCCCTCTGTGTCGGCGCTCTGCAGCAGCAGGCTTTTCACTTCCTTGCCGCTGAGCATCGGCGCGACGGCGAATACCAGGCCGGCCACGCCAGCGACCAACGGTGTGGCGGCGGAGGTGCCGCTGAACATCGTGAGTCGGCCGTCCGGGAGGGTCGCCAGGATCTCCTCCAAGCTGGCGGTGTTGATGTCGCCACCGCCACCGACGGGCGCACCAATGTTCACTGCGCCAGGGGAGGATTTGTTGATGTTGGAATAGCCGGTGGCGGTTCTCCCGTCGCGGTTCAGCGCGCCGACGGTAATGAAATTATCGGCGGGATTCTCGATGCTTGGCCGCGACACTGCTGCGGGCCAAAAGAGAGCGGCGTCGCTCGTCACTCCCACACCAGCTTGAGAGAAGTTGCCGGCGGCCGAGACGAAGAGCGCGCGCGGCGCGTGGGCACCAATGACCTGCAGCACCCCTTGCATGTTGTCGAACAGCGCTGCGGCGCCGGCCGTGCACTCGGCGAGGTCGGTGCCGGTGCGATCTCGACAGTAGCTTTCCGGACGAAAGTCCGATTGCACCTCAAGCACCACCACCCGCGCACCCGCCGCCAGCGAATGCAGGACCCCCAGAACGACCACCTCAAACGAAGTGGTCACGACGCCGTCGAGATGCTGTTGGGCGGGCGGATCGAGGGCCCAATACACCGTTTGCGGAGCGAGATCGTAGTGCAGGCAGCTCAGTCCCGAGAGGAGGCCGTTCATGCCGAGGCCGTCACTCGGTGCACCCAAGATCGACGCGGTCGCCGTGGCGCGAGTAGATCGCCAGATCGCTGCTGCTGCGGGTTCTCGTCGGTCTGGTGACACGACGGCGCGAGCGCCACGCCCAAGACCAAGAAGAAGAAGGCGCGCAACCAGATTCCCTTCACGACATCCCGCACCTGTTGACACCGACGATCGGCGCGGTCCGTCCTCATGGGTCGGACCGGGGCACGAAGGTCGTGTTGTGGAGCACGGAAACGGCGTCCCCACCCTGGTTGCACACCGCGACGTCGAGGGCGTCGTCGCCGTCGACGTCAGCGATCGCAAGCGAAACGGGGAAGGGCCCGATGAGCTGGAAGTTGCGCGCGGTCGCGAAACCGCCGGCACCGTCGCCGCGAAGAAACGAGATGTCGTTCGAAATGAAGCTGACACTCAACAGGTCCGGAAGCCCATCCCGATCGAGGTCGGCGATCGCGACGTCCGCCGGGTTGCCGGTGACCGCGAAGCTGGTGGGGGTCGCGAAACCTCCGCCGCCGTCGCCGAGCAACACCGAGAGAGACCCGGACTCCGAGTCGGCTGTGACGACGTCGAGGTCGCCATCGCGGTTCACATCGCCGATGCTGAGCGAATTCGGATTGGTCCCCACCACCAGGCTTGCGTTGACGACGAAGCCGCCAGTTCCGTCTCCCAGCAGGATGACGGCGACGTGGTGTCCGCTCGAGTCTCTGCCCGTCACAACGAGATCGAGATCCGCATCGCCGTCCAGGTCACCAAGGGCCAACGCCGTGACGGCGTCGAGCACAAGGGCGAGCGCAACCGCTGGGTCCGCCAGAAAATTCCCTTGGTCATCACCGCGAAAAACCGTGATCGATCGGTTCTCGAAGGAGCCCGCGCTCGTGACCGCGAGGTCAAGGTCGCCATCGCCGTCGACGTCGCCAACAGCGATTCCACGTTGTACCCCCCCGCCCACCACCGCTGGCGCGGCTGCCGAGAACGAGGTCGCGGGGCCAAAGCCCCCCGCGCCATCGCCCAGCGACACGGCGACGCTGGCGTCGACGCCGACGAGGTTCATGACGGCGACATCGAGGTCTCCGTCCCCGTTAAAGTCGGCGAGCACGGGGTCGACTGGACCTGATTGGCCGGTGTCAAAGCGGATGTGAGGGGCATAGCTGCCCGCGCCGTCGCCTAAGAGGACGGAGATGTCGTCGGAGAGGAAATTCGCCACGACGAGGTCAGAGTCTCCGTCGCCGTCCAGGTCTCCGGCCGCGATCCCAACGGGGTCGGAGCCAACGTCGAAGCGGGTGACTGCGTCGAAGAGGGGGGGCACTTCCTCCCCTTCCCCTTCCCCTTCCCCTTCCCCTT
>JAHFED010000114.1 GCA_023248635.1 Myxococcales bacterium | reverse complement strand
AGGAGAGGGCGAAGGCGAAGGAGAAGGAGAAGGAGAGGGCGAAGGCGAAGGCGAAGGAGAAGGCGAAGGCGAAGGAGAAGGAGAAGGAGAAGGAGAGGGCGAAGGAGAAGGAGAAGGGGAAGGGGAGGGGGAAGGGGAGGGCGAGGTCAGTGACTGCCAGCCAGGTTGTTTCGACGAAAACAACGAGGCGCTGTGCAATGCCGCCGGTCAGGTGATTCGCTTCCCCTGTGCCGAAGGCGAGAAGTGCCTCGACCAGATCTGTGCGGCCGATCCTGCTTTGAATGCAGGGTGCGGCTGCCAGAACGCAATCCCCGAACCCGCCGTCGCGTTGTTGTCGATGTTGGGCGGTCTGGCGGTCTTCCGTCGTCGCTGGCGGGGGCGTTGATGCGCAAGGTTCTGCTTCTCGATGACGAGCCCGCGGTGCTCTCGGTGCTCGCTGACTATTTGCAGTCACCGGGACTCGAGATCGTGACTTGTCGCGAGATTGAAGCTGCCGAGGCCATCCTCGAGCACCACCGCTTCGACGTCGTCGTCACCGATCTCCGGGTGAGCGAGCTGGGTGGATTGGAGGGCATGCGCCTCATCCGCTGGGTGTCGACCCACTTCCCCGAGACCGTGGTGCTGGCCATGTCCGGCTACGTCAACGACGATGTCCACGCCTTGGGTCGCGCGGTGGGGGCGGCGGCCATCCTCGAGAAGCCCATCGATCTGCGGCGGCTCAAACGCTACGTGCACGGCGAAAACGGCATGCCCCAAGATGGACCCGACGGCACCATCGCCGAAGTCGACCTCCTCGACGATTTTCTCAAGGCGGGCACGATCCGCTCGGTCTTGCAGCCCATCGTTGAAATCGGTCCCCAAGACGGCAGCGCCTCCTCACCCTTCATCGCCCACGCGTGGGAGAGCCTGGCCCGAGCGCCGGCGACGACGCCCCTGCGCAACCCTGAGATTCTGTTCGCCTACGCGTCCCGAAAAGAGCGATTGTGGGAGACGGATCTACTTTGCATCAAAGCTGCTCTGGCTGAGGCCACCAGACTTAAATTGCAAAAGCGCTCCCGACTGTTCATCAACACACAGCCGCGTTCCATGACCAATCCCGATTTTGCGCGGCTGGTCCCCGAGCTGATCGCCGCCGCAGGATTCCAAAACGAAGAGATCGTCTTCGAGCTCACCGAGCAACAGACGATCGTGAATCCCCAGGCATTTGCAAAAACTCTTGGACAGCTGAGAGACAAGGGCTTCCAGATCGCATTGGACGATTACGGCGTCGGCTTCGCCAACCTGCGCTTGGTGCAAGATCTGCGGCCCGAATACCTCAAGCTCTCCGGCTACTTCTGCCGCGATGTTCACAAAGACCCCTTCAAGCAAATGATCGTCAAGGCCACGGGCGAGATGTGCCGCACCCTGGGAATCCCGGTCATCCTCGAGAACGTCGAAACCGCCGACGAGCTCGAGGTCGTTCGCTCTCTGCAGATCGACTTTGGCCAGGGCTACTTCTTTGCCAAGCCCGCCGCCGCCGACGTGTTCGTGTCGTCGGACCGCTTCGTGATGGGCGGAGCGCTGAAGGGGGCTGAGGAGCGAGCCGCCGCCTTGGCTGAGGTGGCCGCGAGCGACAGCACCGAGCCGCACAAGCGCTGAATTCGGTGCCTGTCGGGCGCCGCTTTCGCGGGCAGAGCGCGCGCACTCCGCGACGACGACGGCCTGGCGCCAGCCAGCCAAGGGCGCAAAGCCGGGAGCACTCTGCCCTGACGGCGGCCAAGATCACCTGAGCCTGCTAAGCAGCCACGTCGTGGATCTCGCGCGCCTGCTCTCGCCGCCCCAGCTCGAAGCCGCCACCCGGCTCGACGCCCCGGTGTGCATTCTCGCTGGCGCCGGCTCGGGGAAGACCCGCGTCATCACCCACCGCATCGCCTGGCTGCTGACCGAAAAGCGGGAGGCCGCCGAGAGCGTGTTGGCGGTGACCTTCACCAACAAAGCGGCCGGGGAGATGAAGGAGCGGGTCGAGCGTTTGGTGCCCGGCCGTGGATCGCGGGTGTTGCTGGGCACCTTCCATGGCCTGGCTGCGCGCTTGTTGCGTCGCTACGGCCGCCTGGTCGACATCCACCCGAGCTTCGTCATCTACGACGCCGACGACGCTGAGCGGCTGCTGGTCCGATTGGTGACGGGCGACCTCAACCTCGAGAAGGACAAGGCCAAAGGCATCGGCCGCCTCATCGACGCCTGGCAGTGCGAGGGCCTGCTGCCCGCAGACGTGCCGTCGTCGTCGTCGTCGGAGCTCCTCTTCGACGCCGCGCTCAAGGCCTACGACCTTTATCTGCAGAAGCTCAAGGACGCCCAAGCCACGGACTTCGGCGGACTGTTGGTCAAGTTGCGCCAGCTGGTGACCGGCACAGACGCCGACGTCGTCACCAGTCGGGTACGTCATGTCCTGGTCGACGAGTACCAAGACGTGAACCAGGTACAGGCCGACATCGTCTTGGCCCTGGCCCGCCAGGCGAAATCGGTGGCCGTTGTCGGCGACGACGACCAGGCCATCTATGGCTGGCGCGGAGCGTCGGCGGACAATCTCAGGAAATTCTTGCAGGCCCTGCCCGGTGCCGTGGTCGTCAAGCTCGAGGACAACTATCGCAGCACCCCGGCCATCTTGGCGGCCGCCAACGGCATCATCAGTCACAACGACGGACGCCTGGGCAAGATCCTGCGCGCCGGCCGCACCGACGTCATCAATGGCGGCCGCAACGTGCGGGTGTTGAAGGCCAGAGACGACGTCGACGAAGCCCGCCGGGTTTGCATGTTGTTGGTGGAGCACGTCGCCGCTGGCACGCACCTCGACGAAATCGCGTTTCTCTACCGCACCAATGCGCAGTCGCGGTTGATCGAAGACGAGCTGCGCAAGCTGGGTCTGCCCTACCGCGTCGTCGGCGGCGTGCGCTTTTACGATCGCAAGGAGGTCAAGGACGTCCTGGCCACGCTGCGCGTGTGCTTGAACCGCAAGAGCGACATCGACGCCCTGCGTTTCTTGAGCGCGGTGCCGCGGGGCATCGGGGCTGCGACCCTGGCCAAAGTCGACGCCGTCGCTCGAAACCAGGGGCAATCCTTGCTCGAGGCCTTGTCGTCACCGGCGTCGTTGGCGGGGGCAGGGCTGTCGGCGGGAGCGCAGAAAAAGTGTCTGGGGGTGGCCGCTCTCCTCGACGAGCTCGCCGCGAAAATCGGGCGCCCCCCATCCGTGGGCGAGCGCGCGCAGCCGGGCTTGTTCGGCGTTCCCCGCGCGCCCTTGGGGGCCAAAGACGCCTTGGCGCTGGCGATTGCGGCGTCGGGGGTGTCAGATCGTCTCGAGGCCGAAGGCGGCGAAGAAGCCCTCTCCCGCCTCGAGAACCTCGCCGAGCTCGTGAATGCGGCCGCCCTCTTTGAGAGCGAGGCCACCCGCAATGGTGAAGCCCACGACGTCGAAGCCTTCCTCGAGGCCGCCTCGCTCTTGGGAGCCGCCGACGACAGCAACGCCGACGACGACGGCGGACGCGGGGCCATCACCCTCATGACCTTGCACGCCGCCAAAGGCTTGGAGTTCGAGGTCGTGTTTTTGTGCGGCCTCGAGGAGCACGGTTTTCCCCACAGCCGCGTGCTCTTCGACGACGACCTCAGCGGGCTCGAAGAGGAACGCCGCCTCGCCTACGTCGGCATCACCCGGGCCAAGAACCGCCTGGTGCTCTCCTGGGCGCAGCGGCGCATGGTCAACGGCGTCACCAAGATGCGCGATCCCTCGCGCTTTTTGAGCGAGATCCCCCGCGAGGTCTGCGACGGCGACGTCGTCAGAAAGAGCAACGACCGGAACTCCTTGCTCGATCTCTGGCGCAGCCGCGAGGCCGACACCCACGGCGAGCGCCGCGTGGCCCAGGGGCAGCGCGTGGTCTACGACGACGACGCACGCGCCCGCCCGTCACGCACCTCGCGCACCCAGCTGGTGCTGACCGAGCCCGGTGCCGTCCCCGACGACGTCGTCGTCAACGACGCTTTGGAGGGGAGCTCCGATGCCCCGCCGCCGCCGTCTTCGTTGGGCCGCCGCTTTTGGATGGGGGCTTCGACGGCGGCGCCCGAGACCGCGGTTCTCACCTCGTCGAGTGCTGCCGACGATGCCGGCTTGACCGCGGGCGATCGGGTCTTTCACCGCTTGTTCGGCGACGGCTCCGTCGTCGGCGTAAGGGGCAGCGGTCGCTCGAGCAATGCCTTGGTGCGATTCGACGCCGAACGCGCGCCGCGCTTGATCGCCGCCCGTCACCTCAAACCCGCCGGCGTCGTCGTCCCCGACGAACCCCGCTCTCGCAGATGACTCTTGCACCCAAGGACCGTCATGCCCTCGATGGACATCGTCTCCAAGCCGGACCTTCACGAGGTTAAAAACGCCCTCGACCAGGCCGAGAAGGAGCTGAAGAACCGCTTCGACTTCAAAGGCACCGACCCCGCCATCGAAGAAGTCGAGGACGGCTACAAGCTCAGCTGCACCACCGAAGAAAAGGTCAAGGGCGTCGCCGACGTCCTCGAAGACAAATTCGTCAAACGCAAGCTGAGCGTGACGTTCTTGGAACGCAAAGATCCGGTGCCTTCGGGGGCGCGCTTCACCATGAGAGTTTTGCTGAAGAAATCGCTCGATACTGAGAACGCCAAGAAGATCGTAGCGATGATCAAGGAAAACAAACAGTTCAAGGTGTCGTCATCGATCCACAACGACAAAAAGACTGGTGACAGCAAGGTGCGCGTCGAGAGCAAGAACATCGATGAGCTTCAGGCTGTGCAGCAATTCTTGCGTGGTCAGGATCTTCCAGTCTCTTTGAGCTTCGAGAACTATCAAAGATAGTATCGAATCGATTCCCTGCCAGAGCTTCGGGCCAGAGCTTCAAGACGCGCCAGCGTCTTGAACATCCAAACTTCAAGCCCAGGCGCCCTGCCTGCTCGCCATCCGACCAGCTCGTCGGTGAACTTGCGGCGGGCCGTGCTGGCGTGTGCAATTGTGGCCAGCCCGATGGGCGTGTGAGGTCGCAGCGATGACATTGCTTGGCAAAAACCTTTTGTGTCGTGCCAACGGCACAACCGTCAGCACTTCGTTCCGCGCCAACGGGGCAAACATCAGCACTGTGAGCCGTGCCGAGGGCGCACATACTGCCACCGTCGCGTTGTCCTTCTGTTGCCTCATCGCCTCGGTCGGCTGCTCGCAAGCCCCAGCTGTCGTGCCCTGCACCGACGAGGGCGATTGTTCCGTCGGCGAAGTCTGTGTGGACAACGAATGCGTCGCTGCGGAGGGCGAAGGCGAAGGCGAGGGTGAAGGAGAGGGCGAGGGTGAAGGCGAAGGCGAGGGTGAGGGTGAAGGAGAGGGCGAGGGTGAAGGCGAAGGCGAGGGTGAGGGAGAGGGAGAAGGAGAGGGTGAAGGAGAGGGTGAAGGAGAGGGTGAAGGCGAAGGAGAGGGCGTAGGAGAGGGCGAAGGAGAGGGCGAAGGAGAGGGCGAAGGAGAGGGCGAGGGCGAAGGCGAAGGCGCAGCAGAGGGTGAGGGGGAGGGCGATGCCGGCGAAGGTGAGGGCGAAGGCGAAGGCGTCAACCACGCTCCCGTGATCGCAACGGCGGTGTTGGGTGCCTCGGCGTCGGCTTCCCCGGGCAGCGTCTCTTTGACCGTGACGGCCAGCGACGCCGACGGCGATCCGCTCAGCGTGAGCATCGAAGGCCAAGGCCTGGCTTATGTCTCCAGCGACACCGTCAGCCCTTTCGAGGGCGCGGTTGACATCGCGGCCGAGGTGAAACGCGGGCCGCTGAGCTTCACCGTGCGAGTCAGCGACGGCGTCGACGACGACACCCAGGTCGTCGAGCTCACCATCGAAAACCACGCGCCGACGGCCACCATTGGGGGTGGCTCGCTGTTCCCGGGCGACGCCTTGCCCCTGTTGAGCGGCATCGCGCTGACGGACCTCGATCCCGATGCCTTGTCCGCTTCAGATCCCGATCAGCTCACGCTCCTCGTCAGCATCGACGACGTCGTCGAGGGTGTCTCCATCGACAACGACAGCAGCACCAGCGCCGCTTTCCACGTGGCCCGCGGGGTCTACGCCGAGGAGCAAGAACGCACCTTCACGGTGCGCATCACCGTGACCGACGACCTGGACCTGGTCGACAGCGCCACAGCCACGGTCACCGTGTTCGACGAACGGGGCGGCCACGTCGACGGCGACTCCCTCTTTTTCGGCGCCGGGTCTGGTGGTGAAGGGCGCTGTGGTCACATCACCCGCCCCTGCAACAACGTCGACGACGCCCTCATCAACCTGCGGTCTGCGCTCAACGACAGCATTCCCCTCGCCCGCGAAATCCAGATCGCGAGCAACCACGACCAGCAGTATGACGTCGTCGGCCCGGTCTCGCTCCAGGGCCTTTCCCTGCGGGGCGGCTTCAATCCGTCCCTGCCATTGGTGGGCGGAGAATGGGACCGCGACAGCAGCCTGGCGGCGCTCACCGTCCATGTCGAGACGCTGCTCTTGGCGCCGGATCGCTCCGTCGGCATTGAGATTCAAGGCGCCGACGCCGACCTGACGGCCCTGATCCTCGACGTCGAGCACCCGTTGGTGGCCCCCCGCATCGCTGCGGTTCACGTCGTCGACGCCGCAGCCACGCTCACCAATTGCAGCCTCGACAACACGCTGGCGGTCGCGCCGGTGGCGGTCGTATCGCTGGCGGTGGAGGCGGGGGCCGTGGTCGAGATGGTTGGTGGGAGTCTGTCGTCGACGACGGACGTCAGCAGCCTGCCCTTCGTCTCAGTCACAGCCATCGTCAATGCCTCGAGCTTGAGCATCACGGGGGCGACCCTCGTCGCCGCGCGGGCCAGCGACCGGGCCAACGGCGTCCAGGCAGCCAACAACGCGACGGTGACTTTCAACGACGTCGACATCGACGTCGCCCCCGCGCTCGCCGCCACTGGCCTCGATTTGGACGCCACCCAGCTCACCCTGATCGACACCGACGTCAGCGTCGCCGCCGCCCCCTCGTCGACCGGCATCGACAACAGCGACACGAGCTCGACCAGCTTGACGGGCAGCACCATCACCATCGAAGACGGCGCCGGCACGGCCAGAGGCATCGTCTTCGACGGAAATCTCGCCGCCAGCGACGTCGTCGTCCACGCCGGCTCCGCAGGGCTCTCGACGGTGGGCATCATCGGATTTGGCGAGGGCAGCGCGCTCACGCTGACCGACGGCGATGTCAGCGCCGGCTCAGCACCCCTGTCGGTGGGGCTGCGCTTGGTCCAGACGTCGGCGACGGTGACCCGTGGCAGCCTGCGCAGCACGGGGGCCAGCAACGCCCTCGGCAACGCGGTGGCGACCGGTGTGCAGCTGGCAGACGCAGACGCCCAGCTGCACGCCATCGACGCCGCCATCAGCGCTGGGGATGCCTCGTCCGACACGAACAACGCCGCCTCCCTGGCGGTGGACGGCGCTTTCGGCGGGGCCGTGACGGCCACTGGAAGCTCCTTCAGCAGCGGCGACGTCACAGCGCCCGGCGTCTTCGCCGTCGACCTGAACGAGCTGTTGCTGCATGCCGTGACCAGCACGTCCTCGGCGGGCATCGCCAATGTGGGTCCGCTGTCGCTGAGTGGCTGCACCGTCACCGCTGGGGACGCCGCTTCCGTCGGGGGCTCAAGCTTCGGGGTGGTTTTTGACGGCGAAGGGACCTTCGATATCGTCAACACCACGGTCAGCGCCGGCGATGTCACCGGCCCCAGCGGCGGGAGCGGCGGCATCGTCGCCGGGCTGGCCCTGAGCAACTGCACCCTCACGGACTCCACCGTCAGCGCTGGCGACGCGCCAGACAACAGTGACGGCGTGGCCGCGGACGGCATCTCGGCGATGACGCTCACCAACGGGGCCGTGCAGGCGGGAACCGCCCGGTTTTCCAAGGGCATCTTGGGCAACGTCGCCGTCGAAGGACTGGTCATTCATGGGGGGGCGATTGGCGGTGGCGCGGCAAGCGAGTTCACCGTCGGGGTGCAGCTCATCGGCGCCGGCTCCGGGTCGCGCATCGACAATGGCGCCCAAATCCAGGCAGGCGATTCCCCCGCTGGGTTGTCGCGCGGGCTTGAGGTGGGCAGCGGCAACACGGGCCTCGCCATCGTCGACGCCATCATCCGCGGTGGCAGTGGTGATCGAAGCCAGGGCCTCGACGCCGGCGCGCTGGTGGACCTTCTGATCGAACACTCCACCATCTCCGGCGGCAGCGGCGCCACCGCCACCGAGGGACTCAGGATGAGGAGCTGCGACGCTTGCGTGATCACGGGCAGCGAGCTCTCGGGTGGCAGCCCCGGGGGTGCCAACACGACGGGACGGGGGCTGGTCATCAGCTCCGTCGTCGACGACCAGCCGACCACCTACATCGGCAGCAACCTCATCTTCGCCGGCACTTCGCCCAACACCATCGCCTTGGAGATCCGCGGCGACTCCAACGACGACAACGACGAGCACCCCGATACGCCGGCGCGGATCATCGTGCTGCACAACGTCATCGATGCTGGCGGCGTCCTCGGCGGCAACTCGGGATTCGCGGTCCTCCTCGGCGTCGACAACGCCTTGAACCAAGGCTCCGGTCTCGAACAGACGGCAGCCGCGTTGGTGGGCAACATCTTGTTCCCGGGCAGCAACGACGACACGGTGGGTTTCCTGGAGGAGTGCGTCGCCGGCGGGGGCTTGGCGGGTGAGGCGCTGCACAGCCGCCCCGCGCGCGCCGAGAACACCGACTACGCGACCCCCTTCAGGGCGCTGGTCCGAGAGCAGGAGCCAGGACCAGGCGGCAGCTGCGTCGTCGCCGACGTCATCGACATCGAGGCCGTGAACCAGGGCGTCGACGGCCTCGCGCCCTACCATCAGGAGTCGCCGACGGACCGCTCCTTCAACGTCGACCCCCTCCTCGTCGAGACCGACCCGAACGGCCACTTGCAGCCCACCTCGCCGATGATCGACCAGGCCGTGGCCACCCCGCGCTACCTCGGTGCGGCGGCTGCAGCCGGCTACGCTGACGTCGATCTCGACGGCACCCCGCGGCCCAACGGCGCGGCGCACGACATAGGCCGCGACGAGCTCTGATCCCCGATCTCGCTGAACTTCGACCGCGAAGCGGTCTCGTTCATCTCCGTCGGGGATGCTCTTCTGGGAGGTCTGGTGCAGACCTCCCCCGCGCCGGCAGAGCCGGACGCGGGGCCCCGTGCGCCCGGCATGGGTGCTGACTTGGAGGTGAAAGTCCTCTCGTGAGTTGGTCACAGCGAACGAAGCAGACCGCAGAGCGTCGAGC
>JAHFED010000113.1 GCA_023248635.1 Myxococcales bacterium | reverse complement strand
CGCCGGCGGAGCCGGACGCGGGGCCCCCCACCAACTCCGCGTTCCGCGGGCGCGCTTCACGCGCATCATCCCGCGTCTTTCCCAGCTCGGAACGCGGTCGAACATCAAGCGGACGCGGGATCAGAGTGCTGCTTGAGCCACAGGACGGCTGATGTCGGTCCATCAGCGTGGTTGCGGGGGCATCACGTCATTGGCATGCGGAGCCGATGATCGAACCCGTCGTCGCCGACGTCGCTCTTCCTGGCTTTTTCGCCCGGGTCGCGTTGGCTTTTCACGTGCTCTTTGATGCCCTGCTCGCGCGTCGGCTGCTCTTGCCCGCGGCCCCAGCGGCCCTGCCCGAGCCAAAGCCGGTGGAGCGCATCGTCGAGAAAATCGTCGAGCGTGTCGTCGAGAAACCCGTCGATCGCGTGGTCGAAAAAGTGGTGGAGAAGATCGTCGAGAAGCACCGGCCGCCAGACGAAGGCGCCCTGCACCTGCTGGCGATCCTGCAGAGGGACGGACGCTTCGTCGACTTCATGCGCGAAGATCTCGCGGGCGCCAAGGACGTCGACATCGGCGCCGCCGCCCGCCTGGTGCACCAGGGTTGCAAGAAGGCCCTCGATGCCTACTTCGTGTTGAAGCCCGTGCGCAGCGAAGAAGAAGGGGCCGCCGTCGTCGTCGACAGGGGCTTCGATGCTCACGCCATCCGCTTGGCCGGTGACGTCAAGGGCGAGCCTCCCTTCAAAGGCACGCTGGTGCACGGAGGCTGGCAGGCCGTCGAAGTGAAGCTGCCCGAGCGACCCGGCTTCGTAGACCTTCGCATCGTGGCCCCCGCCGAGATCGAGGTGCGATCGTGAACAAGACTGCTGCAACCGTTGCACACCAGCGCTTCGCTATTGGCATCGATCTGGGTACCACCAATACCGCCGTCGGCTTCGTCGCTATCGATGACGATAAGGCCGCTCCTGCTGTGTTTTTGCTGCCGCAGGTGGTGGCTGCACAAGAGAGTCGACCGCTGGAATTGTTGCCCTCTTTTTTGTATCAGCCCGCCGCCACCGAGCTCCCCGACGGCGCCCTCGCCCTGCCGTGGGATCCCGCGCGAGCCTTCGCCGTCGGCGCCTTTGCCCGCGACCGCGCCAGCAGTGTTCCGGGTCGGGTCATCGCGTCGGCCAAGTCGTGGCTCGTGCACCCCGGTGTCGATCGTCGGGCGGCGATCTTGCCCTTTGGTGCGGCCGCCGACTCCGACGTGAAAAAGCTCTCCCCCGTCGACGTACAGGCCCGCCTCCTCGGCCATGTGTGCGAGGCCTGGGACCACGCCCACCCTGAGGCACCCCTGGCCCAACAGCACGTGGTGCTCACAGTGCCGGCCAGCTTCGACGTCGTCGCCCGCACCCTCACCGAAGAAGCTGCTGCTGCCGCCGGCCTGCCGCACTGCGTGTTGCTCGAAGAGCCCCAGGCAGCGCTCTATGCCTGGATCGCTTTTCACGGCGACGCCTGGCGCAAGCAGGTGGCTCCCGGCGATCAAATCCTGGTCGTCGACGTCGGTGGCGGTACCACCGACTTCAGCTTGATCGCTGTGACCGACGACGGCGCTGGCAATCTCTCCCTCGAGCGCAAGGCCGTCGGCGACCACATTCTGCTCGGCGGCGACAACATGGATCTCGCCCTGGCCTGGCGCGTGAAGCTCAGGCTCGAAGGCGAAGGCAAGAACGTCGACGACTGGCAATTGCGGGCCCTCACCCACTCTTGTCGCCAAGCCAAGGAAGCGATGCTCGAGGACAAGAGCGTCGACGAGCGCACCGTCGTCATCCCCGGTCGCGGATCGAAGCTCATCGGTGGGTCGATCAAGGCCACGCTCACCCGGGCCGAGCTCGAAGAGAGCCTGGTCGAAGGCTTCTTCCCCGTCGTCGACGCCAACGCCAAACCCCAACAGCTCAAGCGCGCGGGCCTGCAAACTCTGGGGCTGCCCTACGCCGCCGACGCCGCCATCACCCGCCACCTGGCGGCCTTCTTGAACGGTCAAAAGCCCACGGCCTTGCTCTTCAACGGTGGCGTCACCCGCAGTCCCCGGCTGCAAGAACGCATCGTCGACGTCGTCAAAGGTTGGCAGTCCTCTGTGCGGGTCTTAGGGGGCGCCGATCTCGATCTCGCCGTCGCCAAAGGCGCTGCCTCCTACGCGCGCGTTCGAGCCCAACACAAAGGCCTGCGCATCAAAGGCGGAGCAGCCCGGGCCTATTACGTCGGCTTCGAAAAGAGCGAGCTCGCCGTACCCGGCATGGCCCCCCGCGTAGACGCCGTCTGCATCGCCCCCCAAGGCATGGAGGAGGGGTCGGAAGCCGAGATCGCCACCGTGCTCGGCCTCGTCGTCGGCGAGCCCGCACAGTTTCGCTTCTTTGCCAGCCGCAAACGCGCCGAAGACAAAGCCGGCGCCGTCGTCGACGTCGCCAAAGCTCTGAGCGCCAGCGATCCCGAGCTCGTCGAGGTGGCGCCCATCGAGACCACGCTGCTAGGAACGGCCGGAGCCTTGGTGCCGGTGACCCTGCGCTCGCGCGTGACTGAGCTTGGCACCCTCGAGCTCTTCGCCCAAGAGAGTGAGACCTTGGCCCAACACAAGCTGGAGTTCTCCATCCGTGGCGACGAAGCCTGAGCCGCCGTCGACGTCGTCGGCGCCCCGCCTGAGCTGGCGCTGGCGACATTCTTTGCCTTCAGGCCGGCCGACCAATTCATCGCCGCCAGGCGATGAACCTGTAGACAATTCACCGACACGCCAAGCGCTGTCGGTGAATTCATCGCCGCCAGGCGATGAACCTGTAGACAATTCACCGACACGCCAAGCGCTGTCGGTGAATTCTCGCCGCTGGTGGCGGCGCCTGTGGCAATGGCTGCGCTCGGCCCCAGCGTGGCCGAGCCCGGGCTCCTGGGAGCAGCTCGTCACCGATGCGGTGCAGGCGGCGAACGAGCTGGCACTGGCCGAAGGGCGATCTTTCACGAGCGTCGACGACTTGTTCTTGACCATGGTGATCGATGAAGAGCTGCACGTTTGGCTGCGCAGCCACGGCACCTCGGCCGCGGCGTTGGTCGACGACGTCCGCGCTGCCTTGGCGTCGGTGGATCCGGAGCTCGATCGTTCGGGAGCCTCCGCGCCGGCCGATGGAGGCAGCTTGGGCGCGGCAGGCCGGAGCGCCAGTGGACTCGGCCCGTCCGACGACGCTCGCCCGGCGGCTGTGCACCGCGCTCTGTGGGTCGCTGCCGCCCAGGCTGAGTTTGGTGGCTTGGGCCTCAACAGCGTGCTGCTCTTCATCGGCTGTCTGAGCGAGGGCACACCTAGCTTCGTGCGCGACGCCTTCGTGCAGCGCACCGGGCGCCGCCATTTTGACGTGACCTGGGTGATGGCCCACGGCGACGTTGACGTCGACAGCAACACCGAGATCCCTGCGTCGACGCCGATGGCCGCTCTGGTCTTGTACAACGACGAATTCACGACCCAGGCCTTCGTGACCGAGGTGCTGGCCCAACACGCCAAGCTCGTCGACGACGACGCCAACCAGCTCATGTGGTCGGTGCACGTCACAGGCGTCGCCACCATTTTGCAAGCCCCGCTCGAGGTCGCGCGCGCTATCCGCCGCTCCATCGTCGACGACGCGCGCGCCGCCGGCCACCCCCTGCGCCTGCGCGTCGAGCCCGTCGTCGATGAGTGATCGCCACCAACAAGGGCTCAGCACGGGTTGACCCCCGTCATCGACGTCGTCACACAGCGCTGGTGTTTTCCTTCACTCTTCAAGCCGAGGAATCAACTGCACTGGGCACCGCGCGCCGCGGACGGCTGCAAACCCCCCACGGCGTCGTCGAGACGCCGATCTTCATGCCGGTGGGCACCGCGGGCACGGTGAAGGCCCTGGCCCCCGACGACCTCCGCGCTGTGGGCACCCAGATCCTGCTCGGCAACACCTACCACCTGATGCTGCGGCCCTCGGCGGAGAAGGTCGCGGCCCGCGGTGGGCTCCACAAGTTCATGGGATGGGAGCGCCCCATCCTCACCGACTCGGGCGGCTTTCAGGTCTTCTCCCTCTCCCAAGGACGCGCAGGCGGAGGCGGCGCACCGCTGGCCAAGATCGACGACGACGGCGTCACCTTTGCCTCTCACCTCGATGGCCGGCGCTACCGCATGACCCCCGAAGAGAGCATGCGCATCCAGATGCTGCTGGGGGCCGACATCATCATGGCCTTCGACGAGTGCGCGCCCGGCGATGCCAGCAAAGACGTCGTCGTTGCTGCCATGACCCGCACCACCGCCTGGTTAAAGCGCAGCGATCGCAGCATGACGAGGCCGGCGTCGCGGCTCTTTGGCATCGTGCAGGGCGGCATCTTTCACGATCTGCGCGAGGAGCACGCCAAGGTCCTCACCGCCGAGCACGACCTCTTTGGCTGGGCCATCGGCGGCCTCTCGGTGGGGGAGTCCAAAGAGCACATGATGTCGACGTTGGCGGCGACGACGCCCTTTTTGCCCCGCGAGAAGCCGCGCTATTTGATGGGCGTGGGAACCCCCGAAGACCTGCTGGATGGGATCGCCCGCGGCGTCGACATGTTCGACTGTGTAATGCCAACACGCAATGCGCGCAACGCGACGATGTTTACTTCTCAAGGAAAGCTCAGCATCAAGTCAGCTCGCTACGCCGACGACGACGGCCCCCTCGATCCGGCCTGCTCTTGTTACACATGTACGACGTTTTCTCGCGCATATCTGAGGCATCTTTTTAATGCGGGAGAATTGCTCTTCTATCGTCTTGGATCGCTGCACAACGTCGCATTTTATTTGTCGTTGATGGCCGGGGCCCGCGCCGCCCTCGAGGAGGGGCGCTTTGGGCCCTGGCGCAACGAGCGGCTCGCGGCCTTCGGCCAGCCGGCCTGAAGCTCTGCGTGAATTCATCGCCGCCAGGCGATGAACCTGTGGAGAATTCACCGACAGCGCTTCGCGTGTCGGTGAATTGTCTACAGGTCATCGCCGCGTCGCCGTCGAACCGTCTGCGCGGCGGCAGACCTTCGTCAGCAAGCTGTCAGCTGAAGTCGCCCGAGGCCGGACGACCAAAGCCGTCGAAGCGAGCGCGCACCGCAGGATCGTTCAGGTCGTAGGTGTGGCGCTGCACCCGGTTGTTGGTGTTGCCTTCGATGGTCGTCAGCCGTCCGCTGGCGGGGTCGTAACCCTCGACGAGGCCGACGTGGCCGTGGCTGAAAAGGACGGTGTCGCCGGCGCGGATGGGGAGCTCGCTGGGGCTGTTGATGACCTCGTGGGGCAGGTGGTGCGCTTCGGCGTAGCGGTCGCCGGTGGAGCCTGGGAAGGTCAGGTAACGACGAGCAGAGCCCTCCTCGGTCTGTTGGGTGCGCAGCTGGGCGTTGGCCGCGCGGGTGCCGGCCGAGTTGTCGGTGTAGTTGCTGTACATGAAGAAGGAGCGCGCTTTTTGGTAGGAGTGCATGCGCTGCTGTCCGGCGAAGTGCAGCCCCTCGGCTCCCGCCGCCGTCGTGTAGTTGAAGGCCGTGAAATGACCGCACCACTCTTGGCCTGCAGGCATGCCGCCGCTGCGGGCGTATTGGTCGATGCGTGTGCCGCGGTTGGGGTTGCCGGCATCCTCGCGGACGCCGGCCTCGAGCTCGTGTGTCGCCGAGGCCATGGTGCGGCGCTGCAGCTCGGCCAGGCGCGCGTCGCCAGCACCAGCAGGCACCGGCTCCCCGACCGTGGTCGCTCCCTGGGGGCCCTGGGTCTGGCCGGCGCGCGGGGCATCACCCGCCGGGAGCGGGGGAGGTGCCGTCGACGGTCGGGTGCGGCCGACGGCGGTGCCCGCATCCTGTCGTCGATCGCTCTGGCGGGGGCTGTCGATGCCGTCGCGCGGCGTGCCGACGCCGAAGGCGCCCAGGGTCTCGGGCCCGACGACGCCGTCGACGCGACAGCCGTGATCACGCTGGAATCTCTCGACGGCGGCGCGGGTCTCTGGACCAAAGCGTCCGTCGGTGGCGACGTTGTAGCCGCGGGCGGCCAGCATCTCCTGCAGGCGCTGCACGCTTTGGCCGCGCTGGCCGGATCTGAGCCACTGCCCCTCTTCAAGGGCCTGCTTCATGGTGGGAGCGTTGCTGGGACCGGTGGAGGTCCGCGTCGCCGTCGACGTGTTGGCAGGGGATTTGACTGTGGCTGGGTTGGTCACGTGTGCGCCTCCGTACCAGAAGCATATCGGCGGCGACGACGCGCCTGGCCGTGATTTTGACCACCCCATCGGTCGGACGGCTGGTGTGAGGTGTAGGTGCCCTGGTCAACGCGGCCCAGCACGGCCAGGGGCAGACGATTCACCGACACGCAACGCGTGTCGGTGAATTCATCGCCGCCAGGCGATGAACCCATAGACAAGTCACCGACACGCAAAGCGTGTCGGTGAATTCATCGCCGCCAGGCGATGAATGTGTAGACAATTCTTGGTCGCTTCGGGCCGTCGCGAGAGAAAGGACCGTGCGCCACCGATTCGGGCGCGCCAAAGAAAAAAGGCGCTCGATGGAGCGCCCCTTCTCTCACGCGAATCCGAGGAGCCTTAGATCTTGGTGATGTCTTCGGTCTCGACGACCCTGCGCATCGGACCGCCAGAGGGATCGGTCAGCATGTCGAACTTGCCATTGATCTTCAGCTGATCGCCGGAGTGCGCGTTGGCCAGGGCTTGCTTGGCAGCGCCGCCCGCGAGGATCTCGAACGTAAAGCCTCCCGACGTCAAAAAGAACTCATGGTTCTTCTTTTGGAGGGTGCCTTCGATGACCCCCTTGCCGTGCGGAGGAATGAGGTTGTGGCCAGTGGTGATGTTGAAGGGTCCAGCAAACTGGGTCAGGCCGGCGAGGCCGCCGGTCTGCTTCACCCAGAAGGAGCCGACGGTGTTCGGATCGGCCTGCGGCGCCGTCGGCGTCAACGCGCCAAGCGGGATCAGAGCCTCGTATTTGTAGCCGTCGGGGTGCGCGTCCTTTTTGAGAAGCACCGTCTCGAAGCGAACGCCGAGCGGCATGCTGTTTTGCCAGTTTGCGTTGCCGCCCTTGATCGCAGCCTCCAAGGTCTTTTTCATGTCGTCGATGCGCTCCTGTTTCACCGCGGGCTTCACGCCGGGTGCGGGCGGGTGGATGAAGGGGCCGCCACCGGCGTCTTCGCTGTCCGAGGGCGCCTTCATGGTGTGAAACACGCCGCCGCCGCCGCCTGCGTCTTCGTTGTCGCTGGGAAACTTCTCGGTCACGACGCCGCCGCCGCCGCCTACCGCGCCGCCACCGTCCTCGTTGTCCGAGGGCGCCTTCATGGTGGTGAAGATGGCCCCGCCGCCGTCTTCGTTGTCCGAGGGGAACTTGCGGGTCGTGGGGAATCCACCGCCCATCCCGCCGCCGTTGAAGCCGCCGTCTTCGGCGTCGGACGGGAACTTGGCCGTCACGCTGATCGGGATGTCGCCCAGCGCCCGCCGGGCGTTGAGGAGCTCCGGTCGCGGTTCGGCCAGCCACTCCCGCACTTCGGTGAGCTGCGCCTTGGTGACCAGGCCGCCCTTGGCGCCGGCGACGAGCGCGGCGACGTCCTTGCGGGCCTGGGCGATCTCTTTCCCCGCGCCCTTGAGCTCCGCGTCGGCGGTGGCCGCCGCGAAGTCGGCAACCTTCAGCAGGCTGCCAAGGTTCTTGCGAGCATCCGCGACATTCGCCAGCGCGGCATCGAGACCAGAGACGACCGAGGCAAGCTGCGCTGCGGCGACGAGCGGGGGCGGGTGGCCCGGGTGAGCGACGCCGGCGTTCAGCAGCGCGGTGACGTGCTCGCGGGCCTTGTCGAGGTCGACGTTGGCAGCCCTGGCCTCCTTCAGCGCGCCCGCCTTGAGCTCACTGGCCGTGGTGCCGGTGGCGACGGAGCCCTGCTTGGTGACGAAGTCGGCCAGCTCCTTGCGCGCTTTGGGCGAAAGGGCCTTGCCCTCTTTGCCGTCGAGGAAGCCTTGAACGATGCGGGCGCGATCGGCGGCGTCGGCTCCCGGATGCCCGCTGAGCTCAGCGAGGGCCTTCTTGGCCTCGGTGACCGTGATGGTCCCTTTGCCCTGGCTGGCTGGGCTCTGGGCGCTCTTGAGGGCGCTGTTGAAGGTGAGGTCGGGCGGCATGCGGACGATCATCGTTCGTTCCTCCTCCCGCGGGGTGCGGGCTGAACGCTGCTTCTACCCCGACGGCCCGAATTTTGGTCTGAGGCGGCGTTGGAACGCACCGATGCGATCGCACGCCACTCCAAGTGCCTCATCGCTCAGGCCAAAAGTCCGAGATCAGAGCGCGTAGACGGGCTGAGGGCGGTTTCCTAATTGATTGACCTTCGCCAGGCTTGGTCCTGTCCTCGATGCCTTCGTTGCGTGCCCGGTGAAGCCGAGAGGCTGCCCCTGCGCCGCGCCTCGGCCTCGAGGAAATTCCCGGCGCCGGGCTCGATCAATCAACAAGGAAACCGCCCTAGAGGGCCTGCAGCGCGCCCTGCCCTCGGCCTTCGTCGACTTCTACACGGGGCGCGTCGACCCAGAAGCCGTCGAGGTCGTAATAGCGCCGCGCACTCTGCAAAAACACGTGCAGCACGACGGAGCCGTAGTCGACGATGACCCAGTTTCCCTGGTCCATGCCATCGGTGGACATCGAAAGCCGACCCCGCTGCTTGAGCTCGTCGGCAACGGTGCGGGCGATGGCCTGCACCTGGCGCTCCGAAGGAGCCGCGGCGATCACGAAGAAGTCGGCGTAGCTCGTGAGCTCGGCCACCCGCAGGATGACGACGTCATCGGCCTTCTTGTCGAGGGCGATGGCCGCACAGGCTTGGGCCAGGTCTTCGCTGGGATCGCCGGCGACGAAGGGTTTGGCGAGCCGGGCGGCGCGCGCTGGCGCACTTTGAAATACGCCGTCAAAGGCCGCTCCCAACCCGGCCTCGAGCTCGTCATCGTCGTCGTCGTCCTGCACCGGCACCAGGGTGGCGGCGGCGTCGAAAGAGGGTGGCGGGCTCGACTCGGCGCTGGTGCGCGCGGGCAGCGGGATGAGCTCAGCAAGAGGGGAAACCGAAGCAGCCGTCGTCGTCGTCGGAGCGCTTGGGGTCGGCTTGGCCTTCGTTGCGACGGTCTTTTTCACCGCTGCCGTTTTGGCGGCAGTTTTCGCGGCGGTCTTCTTCGCTGCCTTCTTCTTCGCTGCCGTCTTCTTCGCTGCCGTCTTGTTCGCCGTCGTCTTCTTCTTCGCCGTCTTCTTCTTCGCCGTCGTCTTCTTCGCCGCCGCCTTATTCGCCGCCACCTTCTTCTTCGCCGCCACCTTCGCCGTCGTCTTCGCCGCGGTCTTCTTCGCTGCTGGTTTCTTCTTGGCCGCCTTCGTCGCAGCGCTCTTTTTCTGGGCGGTCTTCTTGAC
>JAHFED010000057.1 GCA_023248635.1 Myxococcales bacterium | reverse complement strand
AGACCTCCCCCCGCGCCGGCGGAGCCGGACGCGGGGCCCCCCACCAACTCCGCGTTCCGCGGGCGCGCTTCACGCGCATCATCCCGCGTCTTTCCGGTCGAACATCAAGCGGACGCGGGATCAAAGGCTCCCCGCTGTCATCCTCAATCGCCGTCGGGGTCCGGCGGGGGGGCGCGTTCCTCGCAGCCGTCGTCGATGATGTCCCGCATCTGCTTCACCACCGCTGGCGCTGCGCCTTTTACATAGCGGACCCCCAGGGGACAGACGAAAGCAGGGTCGAGGTGCAGCGCACGTTCGAGGTCGGCGCGGCCGAGGTCGATCTGTCCCAGGTCAAAGCGGGAGAGGGCGCGCGTGTAGTGACCTGCCGGCGACAGGGGCTCGAGTCGCAGCAGGCGCGTGAGCGAAGCCAGAGCGGCCTCTTGCTGACCCAAGGAGGCCTCGAGATTGGCCTGTACGAGCCAAAAGGCCGCCGATCCGGGATCCCTCTTGGTCGACTCCCGCGCGGCGACGAGAGCTCCGGGGAGATCGCCGACGATCCGGCGGGCGGCGGCGAGATCGGACCACGTGCGCGCGCGCCACTGCTCGCGCACCCGCTGCGACGGCCCGGGCGCGTTGTCGAGCGTACGACTGTCGAGCTGCAGCGCCCGCTCGTAGGCGAAGGCGGCCCGGCCGGCGTTGCCCTCGTTCATGTGGGTGGCACCCAAGCTCGCAAAAAGGGCGGGTGCGCTGTCTGCGCCTTGCTGACTGGTCGCTTCCTCCCAGATCTCGATGTTGCTGCGCCACTGCTCATTGCGCGCGACCGTGCGCAGCGAGAACAAGAGCAAGACGGCGACGAGAAAAGGGCGCCAGCGGGGGCTCTCGTCCCAGCGGCGGCCCAGCAGCACCGACACTGCGAGGATGGACAGGTAGAGGTAACGATCGGCGTAAAAGACTGGGATGGCAATAAAGCCCAGCACGGGCACCAGAAATAGCACGAAAAAGCAGACCCAAAGGGCCGCTTCGCGCTGTTTCATGAGCGCATAGGAAAACAGCACCAGGCCGGTGAGGCAGAAGACAGCGATGATGGCGTGGCGCCATTCAAGTCCGAAAAATGGCATCACCGCGTGCCAGATGACCAAGTCATAGGGAAAGACGGTTAGACCGACATACCAGAGAAGATTCCACACGATCACGGAGAACTGTACCCAATAGCTGCCAATAGGGCGGATGACGTCGTTGGCCGCGCCGATCTGCAGAAAGAGCGTCAAGAACGAGCCGCACAAGACGGCGTAGGGCAAGGCGACGACGGCGCTGCGGACCAGGCCCCGTTTTTCCCAAACCCCAAACAAGAAAATGACCGGGAACACCACGACGCCGATGGACTTCGTGAGCAACGAAGCGATGAGTGCGACGAGGGAAAGAGCGAGCCACCCCGCTCGTCGCGAGTGCAGCCAGCGAAGGTGGCAGTCGAGCGTCGCGATGACGAAGAGCGAGTAGAGGGGATCCTTCAGCGCCGAGATCCACGACACCGACTCGGTGTGCACAGGGTGCGCCGCGAAGATCAGCCCGCCAAAGGTCGCCGCCGCCCAGCTCAATCCCCACGTTCGCAAGAAACGCAGGACCATCCAGGAGCAAAGCAGGTGAACCAGGATGTTGACGGCGTGAAACGCCGCTGGTGCGACTCCGAACAATCTGGACGTGAGCCAGTAGATACTGTCGCGCAGCGGAAAATACTCAACAAAAGTGCCGGCCAGAGCTCGCTCCGGGCTCCAGAGCTCTTTGAGAGAGTCTATCGTCGGATTCGTAATTAAGTTATTCAACACCACATACAACGCATCATCAAGAGCATTGAAGTAGGAGTTGATGACGCGAAAATAAGAGAGAATCGTGGCCAACGCGATGACCGCCAGCGCAGACAGGCACTTTCGACTCTCGGTCAATGAAGGTCCTTCCCGCCCATGACGGTGGAGGCGACGGTGATGAGAAAGGTGGCATAGGTGCAACAGTAGAGGAGGCCGGCACCGACGGAGTCACCCGCGCTCGCGATGTCGAACCAGTGAAAGCGCCCCAGGTCGGGCAGCACGCGAGCGAGCGCATCGAGCACCGGAGCCGAGGGTCCGCCCCGCTGGGCAAGCTCGGCGAGCTCGGGCGTGAGCCTGCCGAGGACAAAGATCAAACTGACGATGACGATGCTCGTAACCGACGTGGTCGCCACGGAGGCCAAAGTCGATACGGCGGCCAGCAGCACGGCCCCCAAGGAGCCATAAAGACCAGCGGCGACGACGACGACGAAAGGCTCCCCGTGGTAGACGACGCTCAACGCGCCCAGCACGAGCGAAAAGAGCAGCGCCGCGGCGACGACGACGACGACGGTGGCGGCGAAGCGCGCGATGACGAAGAACGAACGGGGGATGGGGCGAGTCAACAGAACGTGCGCGTGGCGGTTGTCGAGCTCGCCGCGCACGCTGAGGATGGGCAACACGGCCGCCAAGCCCGAGGTGACCAGCGAAATGGCGGCGAGACCGATGTGCACAAGGGCACGGCCGGCCTGGCCGGCAGCGATCTCCTCGAGCAGGACGCTGAACCCCACCAGCATCAGGCCGCCCACCAAGAACACTGACGCAATGCGAGCGCGCGCCAGCTGCACACAGCCGTAATAAACCAGCACCAGGAGCTTCATCTCGTCCTCACCGAGGGTCCCGTTGGAGTTTGAGCCGTGCCAACGGCGCAAAGCAGGAAGCCCTTTGCGCCGGGCCAACGGCGCAAAGCAGGAAGCCCTTTGAGCCGTGCCAACGGCTCAAACACCGGCACCTTGAGCCGTGCCAAGGGCTCAAACACCGGCACCTTGAGCCGCGCCAACGGCTCAAACAGCGGCCCTTTACCCCGTGCCGAAGGCGGTACGTCGCGCCCTGCCGACGGCGCAAACATCAGCACGCTGCGCCCTGCCAACGGCTCAATGCCAACGGCGCAAACCATCGGCACGTCGCTGTCGAGAGAGCCAAATCGCATACGCCGCGCACTGCGGCTGCGCCGGACGGCCTCGACGAGGGAGTGCTCCCCCGCCCTTGCGTCGTCGTTCCGTCCGGGCTCCTCGCCGCCGAGTCTCGTCGGGCACAGCCTCGCGACGGTGCCGCATGCGGATCGGTCCTCTGGGCCGAGGCGGCTCATCATGCGCTCAAGATGGAGTTGATCTGCGATTCCAGCGACGAGCGGGCCGGGCGGACGATGCGCACTTCGTGGCCCTGGGATCTCAGCTCCTGCGCAGCAGCGAGGCCGTCGTCGTCGCGCTCGAAAACGACGAGACCGGCCTCTTTGCGCTGGCCTTCGATCGCCAAGCCCGCGGGGGGAACGGTTAGGATCTCCCAGCCCCTCCCCGACGTCGCCACCGGGCCCTGGTGCACGATTCGTCCTTTTTCGATGACGACGACGCGGTCGCTCAGCGCTTCGACGTCGCTCAGCACGTGGGAGGAAAACAGGACGCTGGCGCCGTCGACGGCGTTCTGCCGAATGAGATCGCGGACCAGCTGGCGACCCACGGGATCGAGACCACTCATGGGTTCGTCGAGGATGAGCAGCTTAGGCTTGCTGAGAAACACCAAGGCCAGCCCCAGACGCGTCTGAAGACCCTTGGAGAGATCGCGCACCAGCCGGCGGCGCACATCGATCAGGTCCACCTCTCGCAGGCAAGCGCCTTCGTCGACGACGACGCCGGCGAGGGCCGCGTGCAACCTCAGGGTCTCTTGCACCGTCAGGGAGCCCGGCAGGATGACGGACTCGGGGAGATAGCCCAGCTGGCGGCGTACAGCAGGATCGCGCGGCGGTCCCCCAAACACCGAGATGCTGCCCCGCGAGGGCCGCGAAAGCCCGACGATGCAGCGGATGGTGGTGGTCTTGCCCGCGCCGTTGCGCCCGACGAAGCCCACCGTCTGCCCGGGAGCGACCTCAAAGGAGATGTCGTCCAGCAGGGTCAGACGTCGTCCGAGAAAGCCGTGGCGGATGTCTCGACCCAGATGCTCGATGATCAGGGGATTCACTCCGCCTGTCGGCGAATCGGCCGCCCGGCCTGAGGGCAGAGAATTGCCTACCGGTTCATCACCTGGCGGCGATGAATTCGCCGACAGCGCTTCGCGTGTCGGTGAATTGTCAACAGGTTCATCGCCTGGCGGCGATGAATTGGCCGGCCGGCCTGAGGGCAAAGAACTCAACAAGGCGCGAGCTCCGCCGCCATCCCATGCAAGGTCCAGCACAAGCCCGACCACGAAGGCAGGGGACCCAGCAAACCTGCCTGCTGCAAGGTGGAGATGTCGGCAGGCGCCACCGAAAAGCGCAGTCGGTAGGCGGCGGCGGCGAGCTCAATTTGACGTTTCAAGCAGCTCTTCAAGAGGGGCAGCCCGATGGAACGGTCCTGCTGCGCGGCGAAAGCAGAGACGGCGCCGCACGATGAGGAGTCGGCGGCCAGCCGTTCGGCCAACGCGCCAACATAGGGAGGGGCATTCGGCTGCCGACTCGCCAGTCCATAGAAATACGCGGCAGCCTTCACGTCCTGCACCCCAAAATGGGCGGCAAAGGCACGGAGCAATGTCAGCTCAACAGAGTCGGGAAACTGGGCCTGACCACGAGCCAATAATTGATCGAGCTTGGCGTGCTCTTTTTCATCGGTAAAGGCGAAGACGCCGGCGAAGTAGTAGGCCTGGTACGCCGTCGGGTCGAGATCGGTGATGAGCTGGGCCCACGACAACACCACGTGGGGGTCGACGACGGGACCGCCAACGTACTGAACGAAGGCGAGGTGGGCGATGGCCGCCGCCGCATGATCGTCCCCCAGTGACAGCGTCCGCAAAAGAGGAACGGACAAGTCGTTGGGAGACGACTTGTCCGTTCTGTGAGGTCTGGATTGAGCTGTCGCGAGGGTCAACAACGCCACGGCGAGAGCGATCCCTTTCACGACTCAGTTACAGCCATTGGTACCATTGGTAACATTGTTGTTGTTGTCCACGGTCCAGCTGTCGCTGCTCAGCTCACCGCTGAACTGAGCGGCCGGCGTCGCCGTCGCCGTAAACGTGTTGCTGTTGGTGCTGGCGGCGATGGTGTAGACGTAGCGGATCTTGTTGCCCTTGGGCTGGAAGCCAATGACGGTGGTGTTGGTGCCATAGGTGTCGGCCTCGGCGCGGTAGCTCTCCTCCGAGACGTAGATCGCCTTCAGGTTGCCCTTGGCTTCAGACTGCTTCGAGCGGCATTGGAACTTCACGAAGTTCGGGATGGCGATGGCGGCGAGGATGCCGATGATCGCGACGACAATCATGAGCTCGATGAGGGTAAAGGCTCTCTTGGACACGTAACCTCCTGGGTGATGGGACCATTCCCGATCTGAGCAATCTCCAAGCCAGCGTCGGGATCGCGGCGCGACGCGACGCGAGTGACGAAAAACGTCAGAAGGATTGGCAGCCATCGACGCTATTCGTCAGCGCGGCGGTGGTGGTGCTGAGGTCGAGGGTCCAGAGATCGTCCGCCATCTCTCCCCCCGGACTGACCGCAGCGATGGTGATCGCTGAGACCACGTCGCCGCCGGGGGGAACGGCTACGCTGTACGCGTAGCGCTGCTTGCCCTTGATGACGACGCTGATGACGTTGAGCTGGGCGGCATCGGCGACGACGTAGGTGTCGTTTTCCGCGCGGTAGGACTCCTCGCCCAGCTGGATGAGCTTGAGGCTCGACTTGGCTTCGCTTTGCTTGGCCTTGCACTGGAATTTGGCGAAGTTCGGGATGGCGATGACGGCGAGGATGCCGATGATCGCGACGACGATCATGAGCTCGATCAGGGTGAAGCCGCGTGCGCGCATGGGGAACCTCGTCGCCGGTTCAGCAGATAGTGCGCCAAGGGTAATTCGCGGCGCAAGCTCGCGTCCGGTTTCGATCCGTCGTAGGGTCCACGCCCAACCGGAAAGAGCATGACGACAACCTCGAAGGCTCCGCCCTTTACCCTGTATGAATACCGCCCCTCGCCCTTCTGCGTCGCCGTCCGCGTCGGGCTGAACGAGTGCCAGGTGCCGTTCACACCCCGCGACGTCGACCTCACCAAACCGCGCACGGCCGCCTTCTTGAAGCGCAGTCCCTTCGGTCGTTTGCCGGCGCTGGTCGAGCATCGTCCGGGCGGCGAGTTGGCCATCTTCGAGTCCCCGGCGATCCTGCTCTTTCTCGCCGAGCGTTTTCCGCAGTCGCCCTTGGGGTTCACAGATCTCACGGCGCGCGGGGAGGCCTACAGCTGGCTCAGCTACATCGGCACCGGTTTCGCCGTCGAGCTGTGGACGGTCTATTGCGAGCAGCACGTCCTCGACGACAGCGAACGCTCGCCGCGGTCGAACGTGCGGGCCAAGGCCGAGCTCGACCGGCACCTCGACGTCCTCGATCGCCATCTGGCGCGACGCGCTTTTCTCGCCGGTGACTACTCCGTCGCCGACACCTTGGCGACGCCGCTGCTCGACCTGCTCGAGCAGCTGAAGATCGACCTCGACGCCTTCCCGCGGGTGCGCTCGTGGCGCGATCGCTTGCGCGAACGGCCGTCATACAAGGACGCCTGGCCGGGCGAAGAAGACGACGAATAACGTCACTCGAGGCTCCAGCGTCGGCAGATCGATGCCTTCGTTGCTTCAGCGCCGGCCGTGCTTGAAGTATCCACCGCTCACGACGCCCCTGCGTCCGAACATCTGACCAAGAGGACTTCATGAGCAAAACGGCCATGCCCTATCGCCGTCTCGGCGCCGCCGGAATCAAGGTCAGCGCGCTCTCCCTGGGTGGCTGGACGACCTTCGGTGCCAGCATCGACGACGTCGACGTCGCTGCCCGCATCCTGCGCACGGCCTTCGAGAAGGGCGTCAATTTCTTCGACATCGCCGACGTCTACGCCAAGGGCGAGTCCGAGAAGCAGATGGGTGCCGTATTGCGCCAACTGCCGCGGCACGAGTTGGTGATTTCGTCGAAGGTCTATTGGCCGATGTCCGAGGACCCCAACGATCAGGGGTTGAGTCGCAAGCACATCATCGAATCCGTCGAGAAATCGCTGCGGCGCATCGGCACCGACTATCTCGATGTCTATTTTTGTCACCGCTTCGACGAGAACGTTCGCGTCGAAGAGACCGCCCGTGCCATGGATGACCTCATCCACCACGGCAAGATTCTGTATTGGGGCACCTCGGAGTGGACCGGAGCCCAACTTCGCGATGTCCACGCCATCGCCGACAAGCGCAACCTATATGCGCCCGTCGTCGAGCAGCCGCAGTATTCGCTCTTGGCCCGTCACAAGGTCGAGGGCGACCTCTTGGCGCAGACGCGCTCCCTCGGCATGGGACTGGTGGTCTGGAGCCCGCTGGCATCGGGGGTTTTGACGGGCAAGTACGACGACGGCGTCCCTGCGGGCTCCCGGTTGTCTCGCATCGATTGGTTGCGCGAGTCCTTTCTCACCGAGGAAAAGCTCGCCGCGGTGAAGAAATTCGGCGCACTCGCCAAAGACGCCGGCATTTCGCGCACCCAGCTCGCGTTGGCGTGGACCTTGGCGCGGCCGGGCGTGTCGAGCGTGATCATGGGAGCCACCTCGGTGCCCCAGCTCGAGGAGAATCTCGGCGCCCTCGACGTCAAAGTCTCCCCCGAGCTCCTGCAGAAGCTCGACGCCCTTTTCGCCTGAGCCGCGACGCCAGCAGGTCATCTGCCCTTCCTGCTGCTACGGTGCCGCGGTGCGCTTCCGAGAGATCCTGGTTCGGTCCCACGCCGTCGACGCGGCGGTGCTCGCGCAGGCGGAGCAGGTGGCGGCCCAGACGCAGGCGCCGCTGGTGCATGTGCTGGTTCGCTACCAGGTCGTCGACGGCAACAAGCTCGCCCGCCTGCTTGCGCGGGCCCTGCATGTGAACTTCATCGACGTCGGCGGCATCGACGTACACCCGGGCTTGCTGCAGGTGATCCCCCGCTACGCCGCCGAGCGCCTGCGGATCCTGCCCATCGGCGTCACCCAAGCGCCGGCCGGCGAACGGCTCTTCTTGGCCATGGCCGATCCCAGCGACGACGACACCATCGCCATCGTCGAGAAGGCCACCGGTCGCACCATCGAGCCCCTCGCCTGCGACGACGACGCCTTGTCCCGCTCGTTCGATCGGCATTATGCCGTCGCCGTCGTTGGCGAGGATGTCGACGCTCCGGTGCTGGTCGGTCAGCTCGCCGAGGGTGCCGAGGGCAGCGAGCTCCTGACGGAATCGACGGCGGAGGCCCTGCGCTTTGCCCGCTCGCCCCAAGCTCCGCGGCTCGAGCTCGACGGACCCACCCTCGACCTCCGACGACGACCCGCGTCGGTCTCGTTGGCCGCCCTCACCGAAGCCACCGCCGATACCCTTGCTCCCCAGCGCGGACGCACCCTCCCCGAGGTGCGCGGCGCGCGCTCCCAGGACACCAGCGCGGCGCTGTCGGAGCTGGGCATCGAGCCGCCGTCGGTCGTCGGGCGCGGGGCGGCTTCGAGCTCGGTCCTGCTCACGGCGCTGCGCGATGACGCGCTCTATGGCGAGACCGTCGAAGTCGAAGGCGTGCGCTCGCTGAACCGCCCCCCACCCTCGCGCGTCACCCTGGCCCTGCCAGCGGAATTGGCTCCCGACGAACGGGCGACGCTCATGAGCGAGCTCGTCGATCTCCTTGGTCCCGTCGACGTCGACATCGATGCCATGGCGGCCTGCCGCGCGGCCCGAGGCGCGCGCGCACTGGTGCTGATGGCGCCGCGAAACCATCCAACGCTGCTGGCGGCGCTGCTCGATCTCAACGAGGACGAGCACCGTCCCTGCATCATCGTGCTCGGCGGCGACCTCGAGCTGCGACTGCTGGATTTCGTCGATCAACACGCCGAGCTCCCCGATGGCGCCAGGGCCATCGCGCTGGCGGTCACGGTCGCGCTGCGGCAGGTGGGCATCCGGCTGTGACCACGGTGGCCGCCGAGCTGCCATCGGCGCGGGCGCGAGCCGGGCAGCGTGAGGCGCTGCTGGCGACGTGCGGGCTGCTGCTCTCGCTCTGGGTGGGCAAGCACCTCGCCAACGCCACCGGCCTCGGCGACGTCATCTTCACGCTGATTGCGGGCTTTCAGCTCTATGTGCCCCTGTGGCTGATCCAACGGGCCGGCGAGTCCCCCGAGTCTCACGCCATCCACACGCACGGTCTGCTGCTGGGACCCATCGCCGCCCTCCGCGGCGTCGTGGTGAGAGGCCGGCGGCGACGTCGACGACGCGGGCGGCCCGGTCCCTTCTCTCGCCTGCTGGCCCATTACGGGCGCGGCGCCACCTTGCGCCCCCGACCCTTTCTCGAGGACATCGGTCGCGCCGTCGTCGTCGCCGCGGTCACTTTTCCGCTCTTTCTGGTGGGCCATCACTTCTGGCAGGAATTCATGGGGGCCCGATATCACGGATTTCACATCCCGGATGATCTCGGAATGGTGCTGCTAAAACAGGTCTTTTTGATTGCGCTGCCCGAGGAGCTGTTCTACCGCGGTTTCCTCGAGACCCGGCTGGAGCGGGTGTGGCCGACGCGCCGCTTTCTCTTCGGTCTCCCCCTGGGCCGCACCGTCGTCATGGCGTCGTTTCTCTTTGCCCTCGGCCACTTCCTCGGCGAGTACAATCCCGCGCGCTTCGGGCCCTTCTTCCCGGCCTTCGTCTTTTCGATGCTGGTGCGTCGTTCGCGCTGCATCAGCGGCGCAATATTATACCATGGACTAAGCAACGCCTTCTCGTATTACCTCAATGCCGGGTACCATCGCTGACCGTTGACGCCGCCGCGCGCCGTTTGCGAAAAAGGTCCTTGTCCTTAGATGTTCCTGTGAGTAGGAACATCCGATGACCCGGAAGGTCCCACCCGCGCGAAGAAAGGACGTGGCCGCCGACGCCTCCGTCGACGACGTCGCCCAGCAGGTCATGACTTGGGTGGGGCTGTCGATGCGCCTCGCCCACGCCCGCCCCATGACCGACAACCTGGGCATGCTGAACGAGCTTGGCCTCACCCTGCCCCAGCTGGTGGCGCTGCACGTCATCGCCTTCGAGGGGCCGACGACCATGACCCGCCTCGTCGAGCGGGTGGGTCTGTCGACAAGTGCAGTCAGCGCGTTGCTGCACCGCCTGGTCGAGCTGGGGCTGTGTGAGCGGCGCGACGATCCCCTCGATCGACGCCAACGACGAATGCGACTCAGCGTCGCCGGCCAACACGTGATCAAGAAGCTCGTGCAGTCACGCATGAACGACACCAGAGGCTCGATCGAGCCCCTGTCGCCACGGGCTCGGGCGCTCTTGAGCGAAGCCCTGCGCGTCGTCATCGAAGAGCTGGCCCAGCTTGGCGTCGCCGACCACCAAAGCAGCCACCGCTCGCCCGGCGACCTCGACCGCATCTTCGAGCGAATCGACGTCGGCGACGACGTCGAGGAGCACCTGCTCGGCAGCCCCCAGCTTCCCCCGCGGCCCGCTCACAAGGCCCCAAAGACATCCGCCATCAAGAAGGAGAAGTCATGAGTGCCATCATCGAGGTCCAGGGCGTCATCAAGGACTACCCGCTGGGCAAGCTCAGCGTGCGGGCGCTCCACGGCGTGGATCTCACCATCGCGCGCGGCGAGTTCACCGCCATCGCCGGACCCTCGGGATCGGGCAAGACGACCTTGCTCAACCTGATCGGCTGCGTCGACGTCCCCACCGAAGGCACCGTGGTCTTCGACGGCGCGGTCACCAGCAAGCTCAGCGATCGAGAGCTGACCCGTCTGCGGCTCGAGAAGCTCGGCTTCATCTTTCAGAGCTTCAATCTCGTCGCCGTGCTCTCGGTGTTTCAGAACGTCGAGCTGCCGCTGCTGCTGCAGGGCGGGATTGGCAACGACGAACGCAAGAAGCGCGTCGTCGACATTCTCGACCGGGTGGGCATCGGCAAATACATCGGCCACCGCCCCAACGAGCTCTCGGGCGGCCAGCGCCAACGCGTCGCCATCGCCCGCGCTCTCGTGACCCGCCCCAAATTGGTCCTCGCCGATGAGCCGACGGCGAACCTGGACTCCGTGACTGGCGGCCAGATCCTCGGCCTCATGAAAGAGCTCAACCAACAGCAGGGCGTGACCTTCTTGTTCTCCACCCACGACCACCGGGTGATGGAGCTCGCTGGCCGCATCGTGCAGGTGCAAGACGGTCGCGTCGTCGACGACGGCAAGCAAGGCAAGACGCCGACGAGCGCGTCTGCGGCGGCTCCCACCCCTGCAGCTCACTGAGAGGAGACGACCATGTTTGCTCTTGTTCGGCTGCTCGTTCACCTTGGTCTGCAAAGCCTCAAGGCCCACCGCAGCAAGACCCTCATCGTCGGCGGTCTGATGACCTTCGGCGCCTTTCTCGTCGTCGTCTCGCTGGCGCTGCTCGAGAGCGTCGAGCGCGGTACCCGCCAAAGCGTCGTCGAGTCGATCTCGGGCGACATCCAGATCTACGACAAGCTCGCCAAGGACAAGCTCTCGTTGTTCGGCGGTTTCACCTTCGGCACCGAGGAGCTGGGCAACATTCCCTCGTTCAACAAAGTCAAAGACGCCATCGCCGCCGTCGACAACGTTCGCGCTGTGGTGCCGATGGGCATCGCCACCGCCGGTGTGAAATCGCCCGGCGATCTCGATCACGCCCTCGACGATCTGCGCAAGGCCGTCGACGTCGGCGACCGGAGCCAGATCCACGATCTTTCGGCGCGCGTGAAGAGCATCGCCCGCGTCTTGCTCGAGCAGCAGGCCAAGCAGGCGGCCATCACCGAGACGGCGGCGTCGTCGGAGTCCAAGGTCTTGCTCGAGCGCGCCCTCTCGGACGAGCTGTGGGCCGACATGGACAGAGACCCCGGCGGGACCCTCGATTGGCTCGAGAGCAAGCTCGGACCCCTCGGCGAACAGGGCAACCAAGCCTTCATGCGACTGGTGGGCACCGACATGCCCACCTTCGAAAAGGTCTTCAACCGCGTGCGCATCGTCGAAGGCACCGCGGTACCCCCGGGTGCGCGCGGGGTCCTCGTTGGCAAGAGTCTCCTCGACAAGAGGCTGAAGTTCAGCGTCGCCATGTTCCTCGACCTCGTGCACAACGAGCGGACCAAGGGCGAGACCATCGCAACGTCGACGGTGCTCAAAGAGACCCTGCAAAAAGCCCAACGCGCCTCACCGCGCATCGCCTACCTGTTGCCCCCGCGGGAGGTGCCTGCCGTCAAGGACGCGTTGGCAAAGGAGCTGGCTCAGCCGCCTTCGACGGAGCTTGTCCCCCTCTTGTCGTCGTTTTTTCAGATGGACGACGCCAACTTCGAACGACGCCTCAAGCTCTTCTACGACGTCATCGGTCCTCGCATCCAGCTTTACCCTTTCAAAGTCGGCGATACCATTACCCTTTCGTCGTTCACAAAGTCTGGATACCTGAAGTCAATGAATGTCAAGGTTTACGGCGTCTACACCGTGCAGGGCCTCGACGAATCCATCATCGCTGGCGCCCTCTCGCTCGTCGACTTGGTGACCTTCCGCGAGCTCTATGGGCAGCGCACAGCGGTCCTCGACGACGAGCTCGCGGCCATGAAGAAGTCGGCCGGCATCAAGGAAGTGGATCGCGGCACTGCCGAAGCCGACCTTTTTGGCGGCGACGACGACATCGCAGTCACGGTCAAGACTGTTGAAGGGTCAGGTGTAGGAACGGGTTCCTCAGATCCTGTGATTGAAAAGGTCGTGCGCGATGAGCAGATGACCTTCGATCAGAATACCGTCGGCGATGGCTTGGTGCTCTCGATCGCCGTGATGCTGAAGGACCCCTCGAAGCTGCGGGCCACGCTGGCCGCGCTGAGCAAGGTGTGCGAGCCCCTTGGATTGCAGGCCGTCGACTGGCAGCAGGCCACCGGCTTCATCGGCCAGATCACGCTGGTGGTGCGGGCGGTGCTGATGACTGCGATCTTCATCCTCTTCCTGGTCACCATCGTCATCCTCAACAACTCGATGGTGATGGCGACGCTCGAGCGGGTGAGCGAGTTCGGCACGCTGCGGGCCATTGGCGCCCAGCGCGGTTTCGTGAACGCGATGGTGGTCTTCGAGACCGCGGTGCTTGGCTTCCTGTCTGGCCTCTTTGGCGCGGGGCTCGGCGTCGCCTTCGTCACCTGGTTGCACGGCGTCGGCATCCCCGCTCCGGCGGATCTGCTGCAGGTCGTCTTTGGTGGGCCGCGCCTGTACCCCACGGTCGAAGCCAGCAACGTCGTCGCTGGGTTGGTGGCCACGCTCATCGTCGGCATCCTCGCCACGCTCTACCCGGCCCGCTTGGCGACGCGCGTTCAACCGGTCGTCGCGATGCAAGGCAAGGACTGACCATGATCATCTTCGAGATCGCCCGGAACAACCTCCTCGCCTCGCGACGTCGCACTCTCTTTCTGGGCACGGCGCTCTTTGGCGTGACCCTGCTCTTCGTCTTGCTGCTCTCGCTGACGGCCGGCGTCACCGACAATCTGATCAGAGGTGCGACGGCGGTGTCGTCGGGGCACGTCAACATCGCCGGCTACTACAAGTCGTCGCCGACGGACTCACAGGCCTTGGTCACCAACGTCGACACCTTGAAAGCGGAAGCACGGCAGGCTCTGCCCGACGCCGTCGTCGTCATCGACCGCTTGCGCGGTTGGGGCAAGATCATCGCTGACCGCGGCAGCGTACAGACCGGCATCAATGGCATCGCCTTCGACGACGAAGCCGACCTCTTCTCGATGCTGACGCTCGCCCCTGCAAAGGACTACAGAGAAAATCCCGCGAACCCCGAAGAAACACGAGGAAATTTCGCCGACTTGCAGAAGCCAAATACGATTCTTTTGTTCGCTGGTCAGGCCAAGCTGTTGAAGGCCGAAGTCGGCGACTCGGTTACTCTTCGCACCGAGACGCTCAAGGGCGCAACCAACACCGCCGACGTCACCGTCGTCGCCATCGCGCGGGATCTGGGCTTGCTCTCGGGCTTTGCCTCCTTCGTGCCCAAGCAGGCCGTCATCGATCTCTATCAGTTTAAACCTGGCGTCTCTGGCGTCGTTCAGATTTATTTGAAGGACATCAAACGCAGCACTGCGGCCATGAATGAATTGCGCGCCCATCTTGCGAAGAAAGGCTATGCGCAGCTCGAGCACGATGCCCAGCCCTTCTTCATCAAGCTGTTGCAGACCGTTCCCGGCGAGGACTGGACGGGCGCCAAGCTCGATGTGACGACGTGGGAAGACGAGGGGGCGTTCTTGGTGCAGATCATCAACGGCCTCAAGGCGGTGTCGTTGGCGCTGGTGATGCTGCTGGCCTTCGTCATCGTCGTCGGCATCAGCAACACCATGACCATCGCGGTGCGTGAGCGCACCCGGGAGATCGGCACCTTGCGCGCCATCGGCATGAACCGCAGCAGCAT
The DNA here is from genome assembly GCA_023248635.1 of Myxococcales bacterium. Classification (GTDB taxonomy): domain Bacteria; phylum Myxococcota; class UBA727; order UBA727; family VGSZ01; genus VGSZ01. The sequence continues at coordinate 24,554 of JAHFED010000057.1, read as the reverse complement.
CCTCATGCTCTTCCTGCTCGAAGCCGCGATCCTCGGCATCGTGGCCTCGGGCGCGGGCGGACTCGCGGGCGCTGGCATCGCCGCCGCCATCAACGCCGCTGCCATCCGCGTCGACGTCGATGCCATGCGCATCGTGCTGCTCTCCGACACCCTGCACCTGGTGCCCCGCGTCGTCGACGTCGTCATCGCCGTCGCCGTCCTCACTTTTGTCAGCGCTGCTGCTGCCTTCTTCCCAGCCCTGCGCGCCGCGCGCATCACGCCCGTGACTGCCATGCAGTCCGCCGAATAGGAGCCCACCATGAGCCTTTCGCCGAACATTCTCGGTGCACTGTGCGCCCTCGTCGCCGTCGCGAGCCCCCTCGCCGTCGCGGCCCCCACCGATGTTCCGCAGCCAGGCGTTCTGGGGGGACCACCCGGAGGAGGGGCAGTGCCCGGCGAGGCCGACCTGGTGCAGATGCTCAAGGTCGTCGACGACCGCCAGGCGAACACCGGCGACTACCGCTCGATTGCCTACTTGGAGCAGAAGGAAAAAGGCAAGGCCGACACCGCCTTCGAGGTCGTCTTCTATCGTCGTGACGCCGACGACAAGCTGATGATCCTCTTTACGAAGCCCAAGACCGAAGCCGGCAAGGGCTATCTGCGGGTCGACAAGAACCTCTTCCTCTACGACCCCACCGTCGGAAAATGGGAGAGGCGCACCGAACGCGAGCGCATCGGTGGCACCAACTCCAATCGTCAAGATTTCGATGAGAGCCGACTGGCTGTTGAATACACACCCAAGTTCGTCGCTATGGAGAAGCTCGGCAAGCACGATGTCACCCACATGACGTTGAGCATGAAAGAAGGCGTTGACGTGGCCTTCCCGACCGTCGAGCTCTACATCGACAAGGATGGCAACATTCTAAAGCGCGAAGATAAGGCTTTGTCTGGTAAGCTTCTTCGCACGACCTACTATCCAAAATGGAACAGGATCTACAGCGAATCCAAGAAGGGCGACGTCTACATCCCCGGCGAAATCCGCATTTTCGACGAGGTCGAGAAGGGTAACAGCACCTTGATCCAGATCCGCGAAACCGACCTGCGTCCCCTCGACGCCAACCTGTTCACCAAGGCCTGGCTCGAATCCAAGTCTCGCTGAGGAGGTCGGATGTACACACTCCTCCTCGCCTGCGTGCTGCCCGCCCTGCCCCACGCAGAGCGCGAAGCCGAAATGTTCGGCCCCGATCCAGCGGCCACTGCTTCGCCCTCAGAAAGCAGCGCCACCGACCCAGCCGCGAGCACTGCGCCGCCGAGCGACCGCGACACCGACGTCTTTGGACCAGGGACGCCGGAGACGTCGACACCGGGGTTGCTGAGCGATCAGGGGCTGCTCAAAGAGGCCGACGCTGCCCTCGCGCTGGGGGGTCAGCTCTTCTTGCGCTTCAACGGGAGCTTTCGGGAGGATGAATCCATCGGTGAAGGGCCGCTGAACGGCGCCTCGCTGCTCGACGCCTTCGCCGACGTGCGACCGAGCGATCGCGTTCGCGCCTATGCGCAGCTGCGCTTCAACTTCGACTACACGGTCGAACCCGGTGAGAAGAACGAGTTGGGCCAGGAGGTCGCGGCCTTCAGCCTGCAGCTTGCCCAGGTGTGGGCCAAGTTCGACCTCGGCCGCGTCGCCTACGTCACCGCTGGCCGTCAGCGCATTCGCTGGGGTACTGGTCGATTCTGGAATCCATCAGATTTCGTAAATCAAGAGATCAGAAATAGCGTCGATTTCTTCGATCAACGTGTTGGCGTCGACATGCTTAAGTTGCACTTCCCTTTCGAAGCTCTCGGCTGGAACCTCTACCTGATCAGCTCCTTCGCCGGCGTCGACCTCCTCGAGGACACCGCCCTGGCGGCCCGCGCGGAGATGCTCTTTGGTGAGCTCGAGCTGGCCCTGTCGGCGTCGGTGAAGAAAGACGCACCCCTGCGTTTCGGCGCCGACGTCTCCGCCGGCATCTGGATCTTCGACGTGCGCGGCGAAGCCGTCCTTTCGCGGGGGCTTGGTCGCAAGCTCTTCGAAGGCGAGCTCGATTTCGAAAAGGGCGTGGTGCCAGAAGAGCGCGACCCCGACGACGACGACTGGTGGTTTCAGGGCGTCGCCGGCCTCGAAGCCAGCTTCAACTACACAGACACCCGCAGCTTCTCGGTCGGCGCCGAGTATTTCTACAACCAGGCTGGCTATTCGTCGGCGGAGCTCTACCCCTTCTTGTTCCTGAACCAGGCCTTCGTACCGCTCTACACCGGCGCCCACTATGCCTCGATATACGGTTTCGCGCAGGCGCCCTTCGATTTCAAAGATCTCACGATTACCGTCAGCACGCTCTCAAATCTCAGCGATGTTTCGTTCTTGTCCCGCCTCGATGTTCAATACGTCGTGCTCCAGTACCTGACCGTGAACGCCTTCGTGGCGGGACATTGGGGTCAGATCGGCGAGTTCAAGTTGGGCCTCGACGTCCCCGCACTGCCCCCACTCTTGCCCGATGGGTTCACGCTGCCGACCCAAAGCGTCGACGTCGGCGTCGCCCTGCGGATGAATTTCTAGCCTTCCTTGCTCGGAGGTCGGCGCAGGTCAGGATCCGTGGTCGCGTTGTTTTTGGCGAGCTCAGCTGGCTCAAGCGGCGGCGGCGGCGAGGGCCGCGGTGACGACGTCGCAGGGGCGAGCTCCGCCCTGGGCCCGGCCTGAGGGCCGAGTATTGGCCGCCCGGCCTGAGGGCCGAGAATTTCGTCGCCCGCGTCCCCAGCACCCGAGCCAGAAAAGACATCGGCGTCGACGTCGCTGTCGCCCTGGGCCGTCCGAAATGCCCGGGCGACCACGCCCTCGACGTTGAGGCGGGGATCGGTTGCTGCGGGTGCAAAGGGATCGAGGCCGATGGGGGCAGGTGGCGCGGCGGCGACGGCCGGCGACGACGAGGACCAATCCAGCTCGGGCGGCGCGGCAAAGGGGTCGCTGTGGCCGCTGGCGAAGACGTCGCTGTCGGCGGGCTCGGGCGGCACTTCGCTGCGCGAGAAGCGCTTGGTCCCGTCTGTAGGCCAGGTGACCTGCTCGACATTTTGAGCGCCGCGCTTGCCGAAGGAGCAGAAGGTGCCGATGGGGCGGGCGTCGACGAGGTCCGACCCTGGCGGCCAGGCGTCGGCCTCGGGCAGGGAGCGCGGGTCAAAGACCAGGGTCTCGCTCAACTCCAGCGCGGGCCAAGCGGCGGCCTCGGCGGGAGCGTGGTCCCAATCGCCGGCGGTCACGAGCTCGGCGTCGGCGGAGGGCAGGTCGTCGCCTTCGCGCCAACCAGGATCGGTTTTGGGCTCGATGTCAGGCGCCAAGGGACGTGCATGTGCCGGATCGAGACCGACGAGCTCGGCGGCCGAAATCGACGCCAAGAGATCGACGTCGGTGGATTGGCTCTCGAAGGGTCGGGGGGCTTCGTGGTTTTCGCTGAACGGAGACCGATCGAGGGGCGGCGCATCAGGGAGACTCGCCAGGCCCTCCGACGACGGCGACGCTGCGGGCTGGGGTGCCGCCTCGTGATCCAGCCCATCGAGGGTGGGGCCTTCGAGAAAGATCCCCGGCTCGCCGGCGGCGGTGACGTCGCCGACGGGGGGAGCGGGAGCCTCGAGCTCGGGTGTCTCGAAACGGGGGGCGAGGGGGTGTTGGGTTGGTTCGGCGCTCGAATCGATGCCCGAATCGCCCTCGAACAGGCCGAGCAAGCGAGGCAAAGGCCGATCCGACGTCGGGCGCTCGGGGGCGAGCTCGGGGGGAAACAGCGAGGCAAAAGGCGCCGGCGCAGCCATTGGTGCAGCGGTCGGGGCAGGGGCTGTGGGGCGCGGAGCGGGGGGCGACCACGCGGGAGGCTGGAGCAGGGCCTGGCCCAGGCGCAGGCGGTCAGCCAAGCGTTGCCCGGGAACCCGAACCCGCCCGCCCCATCCGGGCCGGCCGGCCATGCGCTGCAGGCTGGCGGCGCTGGCGGCGTCGCTGGCGGTGATGGCGATGCCCAGACCTGGCTCCCTCCCCGGCGGTGGCTTCACCGAGATGGCCCAGGCAACGACGCCGTCGACCACCAGAGCTGGCTCGCCCGACGCCAAGAGCACTTCGACGCGCACCCGAGCCCCGACCTCGACGTCGGCGGCCCCCTCCAATTGGCGGCGAGCGAGGAACAGAGCCCGCGCGCTCACCCGATCGGCAAAACCCGACTCGAGCTCCTCGAGGTTCTTGTGCTCCACGCGGGCGCGAAGGCGGGTGGGCTCCATCGCGGCAGACCTTGACACGACGTCGCCAACACCGTCATCCCCCTGGGATGGAAGAAGACCCCAACGCGGCCCAGCGCGCCATCGACGTCGAAGTGAAGCTCTCCTTCCTCGAGCAGCAGGTCGGTGAGCTGGCGACGACGCTGGCCCGAGAGGTACGCGAGCACCTCGCCCTGCAAGAGCGCGTCGCGCTGCTCGAAAAAGCGTTGCAGGTGCTGGCCCAGCGCTCCCCCCGAGCAGGCGGAACGGGCGACGACGTCGGCGCCGACGCTGCCACCGACCCTGTCCCACATTCGGGCTGATGTGGGTGCGCAGTGTGAGGCAGGGCGGCGGTCAATGTTCGCGCTTCGCCGGGAGCCCAGCTACGGTTTGCCGCGAGATTCGAGATGCTCGATGTCTCGAACCATGTTTCGTCGACCTCGTCGACGAGCCAAGAGGAGCCTCATGAGCGTGCGACTGTCTTTTGCTGCCGTCTTTCTCGTCCCTGTGGCCCTGCTGTCTGGCTGTGAGCTGCTCGAGCCGATCCCGATCCCGATCGACCTCAACAGCCCCCCGGTCGACCTCGACATCGGCGCTGCCGTCACCGCCGGCGTCGAGAGCGCCTGCTCTGACCCCAGCGCCGCGAGCTGCCTGGGCATCGCCGCCCTGTGCGCCAACGAAAACGACCCCGTCGCCGAATGCGATCCGGTCACGCTGCCCGCGCAGTTCCTCAAGGAAATCGACCTCGACGGCGATGGCGAGATCGAAGACGGCGAATCCCTCGAGGGCTTGTTGGGCCCCGATCTCGTCGAGGCCGCCAAGGTGCAGCTCGCGCTGCCCGTCGACCTCGGCGAACAGATGGCCGACGCCGCCATCGATCCCAACCAAGTGAAGAACATCAGCTTCGACGAAATCGCGCTCGGCTGGCTCGAAAACTCCCTCACCTTCGACGCACCCGTGCTCGACGTCTACATCGGGCCGACGGTCGATTCCGACGCGCTCCTCGACGTCCCCGCGCTCATCGCCGGCGCGGACTTCGTCAAGGTCGGCACCATCAGCAAGTCCGTCGGTGAAGGTGAAGAAGCGCTCGAGCTCGGGCAGGCCGCCGGCGTCGCCGACTCCGTGCCCCTCAACTTCGACGAGGGCGGCAAGGAAACGTTCAACGAGAAGCTGAAGACCTTCAGCTTCACTCTCGTCGTCGCAGCTCCCGAAGGCCAGGCCCTGCAGCTGAAGGAAGTCGCCGGCGACGCCTCTCGCGTCCTGAGGCCTGATGGGGCGGCCTCGCTCTCGCTGCAGTCCACCCTCATCTTCGAGCTGAACCTCGGCGAAGCTGCTGGTCTGACCGACGGCGAGGAATAGGCGACGACCCTCACCCCTGCTGGTCCCGAACCCCGCGCAAGCGGGGTTCTTTTTTTCGCGGCGGGCTGCCGACGGGCCCCATTGCGGCGGCGCTCGAGCGTGCTCCCATGGGGCATGTCTCGCGTCGTCGACGTCATCGTGGTGGGAGGGGGGCATGCCGGCTGCGAGGCGGCTTTGGCCTGCGCGCGCTTGGGCAAAGAGACCCTGCTGGTCACGGGTTCCATCGAGCGCGTCGCGGCCATGAGCTGCAACCCGGCCATCGGCGGCGTCGGCAAGGGGCACCTGGTCAAGGAGCTCGACGTCCTGGGTGGCGAGATGGGCCGCGCCGCCGACGAGACCGGCATCCATTTCCGCACGCTCAATGAGTCCCGCGGTCCGGCGGTGCGGGCCACGCGCTGCCAAAGCGACATGGACAAGTACCAGCGCGCGATGAGCCGGGTGGTGAGCACGGCGACGAACCTGCGCCTGCGCCAAGACGACGTCACCGGGCTGCACCTCAAAGACGGCGTCGCCGCCGGCGTCGTCACCCGCACAGGGGAGATCCTGCACGCACGGCGGGTGATCTTGACGACGGGCACCTTCCTCGGGGGCCTGTTGCACCGCGGTCAAGATCGGGCCCCAGGCGGGCGCGCGGGCGAGGCACAGGCCCAAGGGCTGTCGTCGTCGTTGACCCAGGCTGGGCTCGTGCTGGGGCGATTGAAGACCGGCACCTGTCCGCGGCTCGACGCGCGCACCATCGACACCAGCACCCTCGAAGAGCAGCGCCCCGACACGCCGTCGCCGCGCTTCTCGGCCGACAGCCCTGCGCTGCCGCCCCTGCCGCAGATCAGCTGTTGGCTCACGCGCACGACCAAACAGACGCACCAGGTCATCCACGACGCCGTCGCCGCCGGCCGATCGCCTTTGTTTAATGGAGCGATCGAGGGACGAGGACCACGATATTGCCCATCACTTGAGGACAAGGTCATTCGCTTTGCAGAGAAAGAGTCGCATCTGATTTTTCTTGAACCCCATGGTCTCGATACCTTCGAGGTGTATCCAAACGGGTTGTCGACGAGCCTTCCGCCCGATGTGCAACTTCAATTCCTGCGAACCATCCCCGGATTGGAGCAAAGCGAAGTCACCCGCTGGGGCTACGCCGTCGAATACGATTTCGTCGAACCGACGCAGCTTTCTAATTCTCTTGAAACCAAGACCGTGCCGGGACTCTACTGCGCCGGACAGCTCAATGGCACCACGGGCTATGAAGAGGCTGCCATCCAGGGCTTGCTCGCGGGCATCAACGCCGCGCGTTCCCTCGACGACGCCGCACCCCTCGTGCTGCGCCGGGATCAGGCCTACGCCGGCGTCCTCGTCGACGATTTGGTGACCAAAGGCACCGACGAGCCCTACCGCATGTTCACCAGCCGGGCCGAGCACCGCCTCTTGTTGCGCGAGGACAACGTCGCCGCCCGTCTGCTCGAGGTCTCAGAGCGCATCGGCCTGCTCGGTGCTGCGCGGCGGGAGCGCCTGCGGGCCCACGAAGACGCCGTCGCCGCCGCCATCGCTGGCCTCGACTCTCTGCGCGTGTTTCCGACCGAGGCCACCAACGCGAGCTTGATCGCCGCCGGCACCGCGCCCATCCACGAGACGACGACGGCGGCGAAGCTCATGCGGCGTCCCCAGCTCGGCCTGGCTCTGGTGCGCTCCCTGGCCCACGCGCCGGTGCTCCCCGACGACGTCGTCGACGCCCGCCTGGCCTTCCGCGTCGAGACCGAGCTGCGCTACGGCGGCTACCTCGAGCGGGCTGCCACCGAGGTCGCTCGCGAGCGCGCCCTCGACGACGAAGCCCTGCCTCCCTCGATCTTCGATCGCCTGGCCGGCAAGGACCGCCTGTCGGGCATCAGCAACGAAGTGAAAGAGAAGCTGCTGCGCCTGCGCCCACAGACCTTGGGCCAGGCCAGCCGCATCCAGGGCGTCACCCCGGCTGCCGTCGGCCTCCTGGCCGTCGAAGTGCGGCGCATCGCCAGCCAGCGCTGAGCCCCGGTGCTTTCTGCATTTCGGGATGCCTTGAACACCTCGGGACTGCTGAAAGCGCAAGAGCCGGTAGCATCGTCGAGATGGGCGAGTGGACGTTCCCCTTTGTCATTACGGCCCTGGGCTTGGCCGGGCTCGCGGTCGGTGTGGCGCTGTGGAACGCGCGACGCGCTCGAGATCGTTTCCTGGCGGCGTTTGCTGCGGACCCTGAATACCAGTGCTCGATCGTACAGTTCGATGGGCTGTGCGTGACGACGACTGCGGCCGGACAGCACATGGAGGCCGTTGAGGGTCGGTACGCCAATGCTACCTGGAGCATCGCGGTACACGGCATCGCGCAACGGCACTCATGGTTCACCATGGAGCCCTCGATGCTGGGTCCGCTTCGCAGTGGAGGGATCGCGACCGGCCTGCCCCTTTTTGATCGCGACACCGTGGTGCGGGGTTTCGACGAAGACGACATCCGGAGGGCCCTCACCGAACCCGCGGTACAGCAGGCGATGGCGGCTCTCTTTGCCGACGCAGTCCCCGTTCGCAGTCTCCAGTTCGAAGGCGGCGTCCTCACCGTCGTGGTGGGCGGCCCGATGGCGGCGCAAGCGGCCCGGCGAACGTTCTCGCTCGTGCGCACCGTCGCCGACGCCCTCGACGGCGTGTCAAACCCCGTCCCGCGCCCAGTGCCCGTGCCGGGAGCCGATGAAGCCGTGGCATCGTCGTCGGGGACGCCGGTTGGTTTTCGCGGGCGCTGAGGGGCGAGCCGATCAAGCTGAGCGGGCGCGCCGCTTGCGATAGTCGGCCAACGACATCGGCTCGTCCTTGCCTTCCTTGCTGGCGTCCAACGAGGGGCGCAGCACACCCGCTTCGACGGCGTAGCCAAACAAGCGATCCTGCAAGATGCGCCGACCCCGAAAGAGGCGCGACATCACGGTGCCGACGGGGATGCCGACGATGTCGGCGATCTCTTTGTACGAAAACCCCTCGATGTCGCTCAAAATGACCACCGCCCTGAAGTCCGCTGGCACAGCCTCGAGAGCGTCGATGACCTCATCGGCGAGGGTGGCGTCGGCGAGGGCCCCCTCTGGATCGAGGAAAGCGCGCTTGCTCGGCAGGTGCACCATCTCGTGCTCACAGGCGATGCGCTCCTTGCCTTCGAGGATGTCCTTCTCCTTCACCTTGCGGCGGTATTTGTTGATGAAGGTGTTGGTCAGGATGCGGAAGAGCCAGGCCTTGCAGTTGGTGCCGGACTCGAAGGAGTCGAAGGCGCGCCAGGCCTTGAAGAAGGTCTCCTGCACCAGGTCGTTGGCGTCGTCGGGAGAGCGCGTCAGCCGCATGGCCGCGCCATAGAGCGCGTGAGCATGAGGCAAGGCCTCCTTGTCGAAGCGCGTCTTCTTCGACTTCGCCGGCAGTACGGCGGCACTGAGGGCGCTGGCGGCGCTGCTCACCGCCGTGTGGACGACACCGTGGGTGGAGCGAAGGGAGCTCTGGAACAGCGCAGGGAGCATGGGCGACCTCTTCGGCGTTCGGCGTTTCGGGGCGGCGGATGAGCGGTGAAAAGCAGCCGCTGTGCCAGGACCGAAGAGGTCGAAAGCGGGCGCCGGACCGCGGAGCCGGCACGGGCCTGTGTCTGCGCGGACACAGAAGAGTGTGTCCGCGGGCGCCTCCCTTATTCCCCGAGCTTTGCCGTTCTGGCAGCACATGTGCCTCGACGACGGCGTACCCCGTGAGCCTCAGCGACGCGAGCTCACCATTTGCGAACGGCGCCGGGCGTCTCGCCGCGCGCGATGGCCTTGAGCTGATCCTTGGCGATCTCGAAGCGCTTGTCGCTCATGTTCGCGTTGTCTTTGAAGTCCTGCAGGCGCTCTTTGGCCGACGACACGTCGCCGGCCATCAGCGAGCACTGGGCGATGATGAAGTAGGCGTCGAGGACGAACTTCGCCGTCTTCTCCCCCTCCAAGGCCTGGCTCGCAGCGATGCCGCAGGCGACGAAGCTCCCCTTCTCCAAGGCGGCGCGGGCTTCGTTGAGCTTGGTCGTTTGCAGATTGAAGACGGTTTTCTCCTCGTCGATGGCCTGTCCCTCGACGTGCTTGATCAGTCCCTCTTGGGCCACGGTGACGCCGCTGACGACCAAACGAGAAGCAACGATGACGATGACGACGACGACGACGGCGCCGACGGCCACCCACCACCAGGCCCCGAGCTGCTCGCGCAAACGGGCGATGGGGCCGTAGTCGTCTTCGGTGCGCGTGGCGAGGTCGGCGGCCTCGCTGCTCATGGTGGGTCCCACGGCCCGCACCTGGCCGGTGGGACTCTGGCGGGCGGCGTCGGCGATGGCGGCCCGCTTTTGGGTGTCGAGGTTCTTCAGGGCCGATTGGGTGCGCTCTCGCAGGGGCGGCTCGGTGCGAACCCCGGCCATGCCGCCGGTCTTGAGCCCGGCCATGATGTCCTGCGTGCGCAGCTTGCCGATGGTCCCCGTGACCAGCGCCGGATCACTGCCCGGCCCGTGCAGCAGCGTCACCAATTGCTGAAGCGCGGCGGCGTCGTCCTTGAGCCTTAAATACCGCTTCATGAAACGCGCGCTCTCGCGCAGGTTGCCGGACGCCTTGTGCAAGTCCGCGAGGCGCTTGAGCACGCCGGCGTTGCTGGGCGCTTTTTTCAGCTGCTGCAGGGCCTCTTGGATGCGGGGGTCATCGATGATCTCGGCATGGAAACCGAGCTGGGGCGCGATGGCCTCGAGCTCGAGGCGCGCGTCCTCGAGAGAGGGATCGAGGTGCATGGCATTTTCCAAGGCGAGAGCAGCGGCGTGCACTGGTCCATGCCGCTGCAGCAGAGAGCGCGCGCGCTGAAGCTCGGCGTCGGCCTGCTCACGCGACAGCAACTGCTTCATCCCCGCTGGGTTTCTCAGACACTCCGAGATGAGGCGCGGATAACGAGCGCGCACCTTCTCCAGGTAGGGCTTCAGGGCAGCGACGGCGGCGGCGGCGTCGGCGAAGCGCTCCTCTTTTTCCTTGGCGGTCAAGCGGCCGTGCACCGCTTCGACGACGGCGTCGACGCCAAAGAGCACGTCGAAGATGCCGGGCACCTCTTCTTGCAAGACCTTCATCAGCGAGGTGCCCGGGTTGTCCGAGTAATAGGGACTGCGGCCGCACATGAGGTCGTGAAAGATCAGACCCGTTGAAAACAGATCGCTGCGGCCGTCGAGGTCGTCACCCTTCACCTGCTCGGGGCTCATGTAGGCCGGCGTGCCCACCAGCATGCCCGTTGCCGTCAGGGTGTTGTCCGACGACGATTTGGCGATGCCGAAGTCGACGAGCTTCAAGACGCCAGCACGCGTGAGCATCAGATTGGCGGGCTTGAGATCGCGGTGGATCACCCCGAGCTTGTGGGCAGCACCCAGGGCCTGGAGCAGTTGGGCCACGATCTCAGCGGCGAGCTGGGGCGGGAGCTTGCCCCCGAACTTTTGCTTGAGCTCGCGCACCGAGCCGCCGTCGATGACCTCCATGGCCATGAACAGCTTGCCTTCGCCTTCGCCGGCAGCGAGCACGCGACAGATGTTCTCGTGTTGCAAGGCCATGGTCGCGCGGGCTTCGCGGCGAAAGCGCTCGATGAAGGTGGGGTCGTCGGCGACGTTGGCCAGCATCAGCTTCAGCGCCACCACCTCGCCGGTGCGCTTGTCGGTGGCGCGATAGACCGTGGCCATGCCGCCCTGCCCCAAAACGGGCCCGGTCTCAAAGTCCGCCAAGGTCGCTTCGCTCATGCTTCAGGTTCCCACGACGGCGATGTCGACGTCATCCTGTCCGCTGTCACCGACCTTGGTCTGCCGGAGCGTCAGTGGGTCGAGATCTTCTTGGGCGCGAGGGGATCGCCGCTGGTCGAGAACACCGTGACGACCTCGCGCTGAGCGAATTCGTCGTCTTCGCGCGCCACCACGGTGATGACATTGATGCCCGGCTTGAGCGGCACGCTGTGGCTGAGCGTGACGTCGGTGGGCCCGCGGGCGGCGGCACCGAAGCGCTGGTAGTAGACCTTTTGGTCGGCGACGAAGACATAGGCGTCGTTGACCTTGCCGTCGTCGACGATGTGAGCGCGGATGTCGAAGCGATCGCTGGCCGTCACGACGTATTCACCCTGGGTGGCGCCTCCACCATCGAGGAAGGTGATCGTCGGGGGATCGCGGCCGTAGACCAAGCTCAAGCCCTGGGGCTCACCGGTCCCCGTCGTCGCACTCGCCTTGCCTTTGGCGGGGGAGACGCCAGTCTGGGCCACGTAGCCGTAGAGGTTGCCGGAGGCTTTTTCGGCGGCGTTCAAGCGCACCCGCACGAAGCCATTCACTTCGGCGACGGCGTCGAAGCGGGCCCCGGGTTCGGCGTGGGCCAGCACCATCGACGACGCATCGGCCGCAGCGAGAATGGAGAGGGCGGCGTTGGCTTCGACCAGGCCCTTGATCTTCTTCGGCGGCGACGTCGACGCGGTCTTGGGGGCCTTGATGGGAAAGCTCAGCTTCTCGACGAGGTAATCGCCCAAGACGCCGTCGAACACCTGCAGGCGCAGCTCGATCTTCTGCGGCGGCGGACCCTCGAGTGCGGCGCTACCAGATGACCCCTGGCTCGTCGGCGGCTGCACCTTGAACAAGAAGCGCGCGGTGCCGGTGGAGCCCGGCGGCAGGGCGTCGAGACGCTGGCGACCGAGATCGATGAACACCTCTGCTCCGCCCAGGTTCTTGAGCAAGGCGGTGGGCTCGGCGGCTTGGCCCTTGCCCGTGTTCTTGATGCCGACGACGAGGGCGACGCTTTCGCCCATCTGCAGCAGGCCGTCGCCGTTGCCGCTGGTGTCTTTGCCGGCGGCGTCGTCGATGAAGAGGCCGTAGGAAAAGCGCGGACGATCGAGGCCCTCGGTGGTGACCGGCAGGTCGATGGTCGCAAGAGCATGGAGGTCGTCGGCGACGGCGACGCGCACCAGATCGCGCCGGCCTTGCAGCTCCTTGGGCATTTTCACGTCGACGGTGACCCGCCGGGTTTGACCGGGATCGATCTTGCCAAAGAGGAATTCTCGATCGGCCAAGTAGCCCAGCGTCGACGTCGTGTTGCCGCGCACCCGGTAGAGCGGGGTGCTTCCCTGGTTGGTGGCATCGAGCGTGAGCTGCAGCGTGTCACCAGCCTTCACCGCCTTGCTGTCGATGATGCTCAGGCCGAGCTTGCCGATCGACGACGACGGCGCACCACGGGTCCAATCGACGCCAAGCTTGAGCAGGGCCGCATCGATGCGCTTGTCTTCTTCGGCGGAGACTTCGTCGACGATGGGCCGGGCGAGCAGGCGCAGCTGATCGCGCCCTACGATGGGCTGGCGCTGGCTGCCCTCGGACACGGGCACTTGATCGAGCAGGCGCTTGGCCAGCTTGATCTCGAAATCCTCGACGAGCTTGGAGCTGGCGTCGCGGCGTTCAGCCTCGTCTTTGTCGACGGTCTCGGCGAGATAGGCGAGCTCGTAGCTGCTCTTGTTCGTCTTGGTGCGGGCGTCGTCGAGGTGCCGATCGAGATCTTCTTCGCGGGTGTGCTCGTCGGGCAGCAGGTTCAGGTTCTCTTTGTCCGAGGCGAGGATGGGATGCAGCTGCAGATCGGGGGTGATGCCGACGGACTGGATGCTCTCATCGCCGGGCGTGAGGTACTGGCCGATGGTGAGCTTCAACGACGACGAATCGGGAAAATCATAGAGCTGCTGCACGCTGCCCTTGCCGAAGGTCTGGTCGCCGACGATGAAGCCGCGGCCCCGGTTCTTCAGGGCGCCAGCGACGATCTCCGACGCTGACGCCGACCCACCGTTGACGAGCACCACCACAGGCAGATCGATGCGTTGGTTCTTGGCGCGGGCCATGACCTCGCGACGGCCATCCTTGGCTTGGCCATCTTGGGTGACGACGAGGACGCCGTCTTTGAGGAAGAGATTGGAGACTTCGATGGCCTGATCGAGCAGACCGCCGGGGTTGTTGCGCATGTCGAGAATCATCCCCTTGAGCGGGACCTTGCTGGCCTTCTCGGCCTTCTCGACCCCTGCCAAGACGTCTTCGGCGACGTGCCCGGCGAATTGCTTGATCTTCACATAGGCGAAGTCACCGCTGCGCTCGACGCTAACGGCGTCGACCTTGATGATCGCCCGCACGATGTCGAAGCGCCGCGCTTCCTCCCAGCCCTTGCGCAGCACCCAGATGGTGATGGTGGTGGCGGGCTTGCCCCGCAGGCGTTCGACGGCTTCGTCGAGGCCCATGTTGACCGTCGACTCCTCGCCGATCTTCACGATCTTGTCCTGGGCCTTGATGCCGACCTGATCCGCCGGCGTGCCGTCGATGGGCGAGATCACGGTGAGGCCGCCGTCGCGGATCGAGATGACGATGCCGAGGCCGCCGAACTCGCCCTTGGTTGAGAGCTTCATCTCTTGAGAGAAGCGGGGCTCGAGCAACACCGAGTGGGGATCGAGCTTGCCCAACATGCCGTTGACGGCGGCGTACTCGACGTCCTTCTTGTTCACGTCAGGGGAGATGCGGGTCTCGAGGAAGCGAAAGATGCTCGAAAGGCGAAACGAGAGCTCCCACAAAGACGTGACGTCGTTGATGTCGAACACGCGTTGCTCGGTCCCCGAGCCGTTGCCCACGCTGACCTTGATGGTGTCGTCGTCGACGTCTTCGACCAACACCTCGGGGACGCTCTTTTCGACGGCGTCGAGGGCGGCACGCAGCATCTCTTTGGGCCGGATGCGATCGGGCTCGACGTACTGCTCCTTCACCAAGAGCACGACGCGGTTGAACACCCGCAGCTCGGAGAGGGCTTCTTTGTCGCCGTCAGCGCGGGAGTCCGAGGCCAGCAGCGCCAGACCACAGGCCAGCAACAACGCGGGGATGAGCGAGACTCGCGGCGCGCGAGCGCCAGGAGCAATGAGTACTGTCGGCGCGCGAGCGGTCACGAGACGTCCTTCGGCGAAGGGGACCAGAAAGCAAACGTCGACGTCGGCGTTTGGGTCTGGCGGAGGCGCAAGGAAGGACCTTAGCGAACGTCGGGGTGTTCCCGCATGTGGGGGCTTGGTACCGATCTCCTGGGGCGAGCTCGAACGACGCCGCCTCCAACGAGTTGACGCAGCTCCGGCGCCAAGGGGAGGGCCTTCGCCTTGGCAGCAGAACCTACTCGCGAGGCGGGTCGGAGTCCTCGGGCCGCGCCTCGCCGTTTCTGATTTCACCGTTGCCCGAGTGTGGGTGCTGGTGAGCCTGCTGCTGGTGCGCCGCCGACTGGGCCTCGATCTGCATCAGGGAGACCTCTTGGGTCATCGCTGGGGGCGAGAAGCTCCCCTCGACCTGAATGGCAGCCACCTCTTGGGTCAGCGCCGGCGTCGGAAAGGCACGCATCTCGCCCTCGATCTGGGCGACCGAGATTTCCTGGGTCAGCGCTGGGGGAAGGCCCAGGGGCCGCATCGGAACGGGACCAGAGGCATCCACCGGCAGGGGGGGCTGGCCGACGGCGGCGGCTTCGATGGCGGCGAGAGAGATGTCGCTGGTGGCAGGGACCGGCGGCGAAAAAGCCGACGACGGCGGCGGCAGCGGGGCCTGTCTGAGCTCGGGGGGAAGCTGGTCGGCGGGAATGTCCGAGAGGTTCATCATGCCCGTGAAGGCAGCGCTGCGGTGGATGGGTTTGACCTCGCCGAGACCCTCGATGAACGCCGGCTTCTCGTTGCGCCCGCGCTCGAGCGTTTGCTTGCGCTTGGCCACCTGCCACTCGACCCAGCGCCCAGCAGCGGCGGCGTCGGGAGGCCCATCGAGCATGACGCCCTGACCGCCGGATCCGCACAGGGCCTCGACGATGGCGAGGGCGTCGAGGTCGGTGGACTGGGTCAAGCGCTCGCCGAGGCGGTTGGCCAATGAAATGAAGCCGACGACGGCGGCTTGGACCTTGGCGCTGAAATTGTTGTTCTCGAAGTGGGGGCCCCGGGCAACGTGATCGGGCAGGGAGAGCGAGGCCGGCAAACCCCGCTGCAGCGCTGGGCTGACCTCGGCGACCAGCCCCTTGGCCCAACGCAACAGCGCATCTTTGCCGGGACCCTGACCAAAGGCAGCCTTGAGGGCGGCGTCGACGTGGTCAAAGGTGCGCCGGTGCAGGTCGCCGTCGCCGAGCTCGGCTGTGGCCTTCCACTCATTTTCGAGATTGTCCGGGATAGCGCCCTGCATCCACAGGCGGGCTTGGGCGCGTTCGACGGCGGCGCGCTCCCCGGCGCTGGGGGCTCCGGCGCCTTGGAGCTTCAGCTCAAGCAGCTCGTGGGACAGGACGCCGAGACCAAGGGCGAGGCGCGACATGGTGCCCAGGCCCTGGCCGGGATCGCCGCCGAGAAGGAAACGCTTCACCAGCTCCACCCGCGCCGACGGGCCAGGGGCCAGCTGCTTTTGCCAACGAGCTGCGTCGCCGCCGGAGAAGAGGCGTCGGAAAAACGACATCCCGTGGAGCTCGACCCCGGGGAGCAGGGGCAGCGCGGCACCAAAAGCCATCAACGTTTGCCGGCGGGCGAGGGCCTCTGCGATCAGCGGGTGGAGCCCTTCGGCGAAGCGCAGCCGACGAGCGAATGGCAGGTGCAAGAAAAGGTCGGCCATGAGCGTGGGGAATCTAGACCCTCTTTCCTCGGAACACCAAGCTCTAGCGACCCGCCGCTCCGCAGTCGCTCTCGCGCCTTGTCAGCAGCGCGTGTCTTGGTACGCGTGTGCTCTGCCCTCCCAGCGCGCGTTCAGGACGCTCCGACGCCTGAAGCGCTGGTGATCCAAGCCGGGCCTGCGTCAGACACGAAGAAGGGACCACCGACGTGATGAAGTTGCTTGCAGTGTCCGGCGCCCCCGAAGCCCGCTCCACCGACCTCCTCGCCTACGCCGTCTTCGCCGCCGCCGACACCAAGGGTGCCAAAGGCACCGCCAAGAAGCCTGCCGCCAATAAACCGAAGACGCTGCCGCCGTCGTTGCATGCCGTCGACGCGGCTTTGTCTGGGCTGCTGTCCGAGGTGGCTGCGTCGGAGGGCTTCACGGGAGCGGCGGGCCAGACGCTGGCGGTGCACACCCATGGCCGCATTGCCGCTGCGCGGGTGCTGCTGGTGGGCCTGGGCTCGGCGGACAAACTGGGACCCGACACCTTGCGTCGCTTTGCGGGCATCGTCGTCAAACACGCGGAAAAGGCCAAGGCGAAGAAGGCCCTGATCGTGCTGCCCGACGAAGAGGGCGTGCGCTTGGAGCCCAGTGTGCAATGCGCGGCCGAGGGTGCTTTGCTTGCGACCTACCGCTTCGACAAATACCTGACCAAAGACAAGACGACGTCGTCGGTGGAGGTGCTGGAGATCGCGTTGGCTTCGCGTTCCAAAGTCGACGACGCCCTGGCGCGGGCCCGGGCGGTGGCCGAAGGCGTGTTCCTCGCGCGTGATCTCGTGAACGAACCCGCCGGCAGCCTCACCCCCATCGAATTCGCCAAACGCGCCGTCGACGCCGGGCGCGCCGCGGGCTTCAAGGTGGTGGTCCTCGACGAGAAAGGCATCGCCAAAGAGCGCATGGGCATGATCCAGGCCGTGGCGGCGGCGGCGGCGCCGTACACACCGCCCCGGGTGGTGCGCCTGGAGTACCGACCAGCGGCGCGCGCCAAGAAAGGAGCGGCAAAGAAGGCGGCCAAGCACGTCGTCCTCGTTGGCAAGGGCCTCACCTTTGATTGCGGTGGTCTCGACATCAAACCCGCCGACGGCATGCTCGACATGAAGGTCGATATGTCTGGGGCCGCCGCGGTGCTGGGGGCTCTGGTCGCCATCGCTCGCATCAAGCCCGACGTCGCCGTCACCGGTTACTTGGGCTGCGTCGAAAACGGCATCGGCGGCAACGCCTATCACCCCGGCGACATCCTCAAGTCCCGCAAGGGCCTGACGGTGGAGATCAACAACACCGACGCCGAAGGCCGCCTGGTGCTGGGCGATTGCATCGATCTGGCCCTCAGCGAGCAGCAGCCCGACCTCTTGATCGATCTGGCGACTCTCACGGGGGCCTGCATGGTGGCCCTGGGGCCGTCGACGGCGGGCGTGTTCACCGACGACGACGCCCTCGCTGAAGACATCAAGCGCATCGGCAAGCGCAACGGCGAGGACTTCTGGCGCCTGCCCCTCAACGAAGATCTGCTGGGCCAGCTGAAGAGTCCCATCGCCGACCTCAAAAACACCGGCCTGCGCTACGGCGGCGCCATCACGGCTGCCCTCTTCCTCAAGCAATTCGTCGACGGACGCGCGACCTGGGCCCACCTCGACATCGCTGGCCCGGCCACCTGTGAGAAAGACGGCGAGTACACCCCCCGCGGCGGCGCCGGCTTCGCGGTGCGCACCTTGGTGGGCCTGATCGATCCCACCTGAACCCTCGCTGGGCGATGATCGCGCCGCGGCATCATCTGCGCTGGGTTTGTTTCTGAATCCAAAGCGGACGTAGCCTGCGCCGTGGCTGATTCCTTCGAGCGCTTGATGTCGGTGTTCCTCGACGACGACGACATGCCGCGCTTTCCCATCGCCGACATCGAGCACTTTTTGCCCTGGACCCTGCTCCACATGGATGTGGATCTGGCCGATCTGGACGAGGCGACCATCGGCATCTTCGCCGCTGCCGGAAAGCAGGCCGGCGTGACGGCGGGCATGGGGCCCAACGACGTCGTCGCCGCCTTCGACCGCTGGTACCAAGTGCACCCGCCCAACCCCGCCCTCGCGGCCGCGCTGCAGGAGGCCTGGCGGGAGCTCAATGCTGGGGCTGCGGTCACTGCCAACCCCTTCGAACAATTCGCCGGCCAGAAGGCGGCGACGGGTGTGTTGGGGGGAGGCGAGCGGCCCCAGGGCACCATCCCGGGCGCAATGGCCCGCCTGCAAACACTCGAAAAGCCGAAGAAGAAGAAGTGGTGACACCGCCGCGCCAACCCGTCGGGCTGGGCGCTACAGACCTCGGGAGAAACACATGACCATCCAAAAGTACGACACGAACCTCGTCAAAGCCGGCAACTCGATGGCCAAGAGCCTCGAAACCAACCAGAGCGGCGGCGTCTCGCAGATCGACATCATGAGCGCGACCAAGACCCTGACGCAGCTGGAGGGGCTGAAGCCCAAGACCACGGGCGAGAAGTCGTCGTTGACGCGGGTGGTCAACCGTCTGAGCGAGGCCATCCAGGAGTCGCATGTGAACCCGAACGTGCGTGGGCTGCCCGCGCGCGACAGCGGCCGCATCATCATGAAGATCCGCGCCGACGACCCGGGCACGGGCCCCGTCATCTTCAAGATCCGCGCGGACGATCCGCTGCCGAAGACCAGTTTCACGCCCGAGAAAGTGGACCAGTTCCGCCTCGCGCTGCAGATGATGGACAAGGCCCCCAAGTTCAAGGCCGGCGGCTTCATCCAGAGCCAGCCCATCGGGTCGCAGAACTTCGAGAGCGTCACCATCCGCGACGACCGACCCCGCGACGGCAACGCCCTGCGCGTGTTCGTGCAAGCCGGCCAGCTCAACCATCCAAGCGATCCCAACAAGGCCACGCAGTTCTTTCTCGAGAGCGAATCCTTGCGGGGCGGCAAGAGCTGGGCGGGACCCTTCGACATCGGCGCTGCCGGCATGAAGATGGCGACGACCGTGCAGGCCCACGCCCGCGACATCGCCGAGCAGGCCGGGGCCAAGCTCTCACGCTCTGATGGTGTGACGCTCAAGAACATGGTCGAGCGCAGCGACGGCAAGCTTCACGTCACGCTCAGCGTGCACCACTTTTTGTCGCCGGACCAAAAACGCGGCGAAGTCACCGCCCTCCTCGACGTCGGTGGCAAGTTCCTCAGTGGCTCGTTCAAGGGATCGCCTGCCCATCCCCTTCCGGTCATCGAGCCCAAGCCGGGCACACACTTGGCGGGCATCCTCACCCGCAGCGCCGACGCCTTCGCCGAGCGCCTTGGATTTCCCAAGTCGCGCAGCGACGGCAAGATCTCCTTCGAGGAGCTCAAGCAGCGCAAAGACGGCGGCTTCGACGCCACCTACAACGTGCCCTCGTGGGACGGCCGACAGAAGTCGCTCGGGAAGATTCACGCGTCCGTCGACGATGCAGGAAAGCTGCAGACGGGCTTTTGGACGCGGGGCCCCGTGCCTTCGAAGGTGCTCAAGAAGCTCGACACCTACGCTGAGATCTTCGCCGTGGCCGAGAAGGCGGGCAAGAGCTCGGGCCATGCAATCTCGAAGTCCCACACCGTCGACCTCGTCGGCGTGCGCGAAGAGAACGGCAAGTTCCGCGCAGTGCTGCACGTGAACCACTGGCAGACCGGCCAGGCCGCGTGGATGGTGAACGCGCTCCTCGACAAAGACGGCGCTTACAAGTCCGGTGGCGTCTCCCAGAGCTGAGCCTGGTCCTGAGCACGCCCTCTCCCCGGCCCCGCGTCGCTCTCATCGGCGCTGACGCGCAGGTCGAACGCATCGCCGCCAGCGTTGAACGCGCTGGCGGCGATTCGTTTGTCATCGATCCCACTTCGTCCCTTCCGCTGCGCTTGGAGATCGACGCAGCAACAGCGCGGGTGTGGTGGGGCGAGAGGGCCCTCGACGACGCCGGCGCCGTCTACCTTCGCCATCTCCCCTTCACGCCCTTGGTTCCAGGCCCGGACGAGATCGCCGCCCAAAGATTTGCCGACTGGCGTGATCGCTGGGCAGCAGCCCGTGAACGACACGCCCTGCTGCGAGCAGCTCTGCAGGTGCTCGACGACGGCAAGCGCGCCTTCGTGAATGCCCCAGGAGCCGTCGAGCTGCACCTGCAGAAGCCGTGGCAGCTGGCCTTGCTGGCGCGGGCGCACATTCCGGTGCCGAAGTCGTTGGCCACCAGCGGGGCCGCGGCCGCCGCAGCCTTCTTGTCGGAGCTGGCCGGGCGCGGCAGCGAGGGGGTCTACAAGCCCGTGGCCGGCGGAGCCCAAGCCAGGCTCTTCGTCGACGACGACCTTGCTCGGCTCTGGCAGCTCGGGGCCGCACCCGCGCTCTTTCAGGAGCGTGTGGTGCGCGACGAGCGCCAAGACGAATGGCGCGTCTACGTGCTCGACGGCGTCGTGGTCGCGGCCTTCGCCTTGCCAACCAGAGGCGTCGTCGATGCCCGCGAGAACCTGGCCGCCGTGAAGCGCGCCCGACCGCCTGCCGAGGTGGCCGATGTCGCTGTGCGTGCCGCGCGAGCCTTGGGCCTGGTCTTCACCGCCGTCGATGTGCGCGGAGGCGGCGACGACGTCGTGGTCCTCGAGTGCAATCCCACGCCGGCGTTGGAGCCCTACGATTCCCTCGCCGGAGCCGGACAGAGAAAGATCGTCACGACCCTGGCCGCCCACCTCGTTGCCCGCGCACGATCCTTCGATCTCGGGCCGCGCCCAGCAGGCAGCGTCGTCGACGTCGTGCCCGCTGCCGAGGCCTCCGCGGCCGCGTTGTTTTGTGCCGATCTCGCCGTCGACCCGGTCTTTGGTGGGGGCCCGACGGACACGGGCTGGCTCGAGCCCGACTTGTTCACCAGCACCGCCCTTGAGGAGTCGCGCGCGCACTATGCGGGCTCGGAGCCGCCCCACCTGTTTCTGTCGTCGTCGTTGGCACAGGGACGGGCGGCCACCCTGCTTTCCGAGTTGAAGCGCGCGCGCTTTCGCCCCCATCACCACATTGCCTACCCGCTGCACATCGCCCCCCACGACGAGCAACAAGGCGCGCTGCGCGAATTTGTCGCCTGGCTCTCGACCCCGGCTGCGGCCCGCTTGCACCTCAAGCTCGTCGGCGTGCGCCACGACCGACACCTGGCCGAAATCCAGGTGCAGGTGTCCCGCATGATCGCCGGAGAACGTTTCCCGCTGCACACAGACACCGACGACGAAGGCGTGGCGGCCATCTACAACTTCAGCGTCGACGTCGACGGCGGCCAGCTCGTTTTTCCCGCGGACGACGAAGGCGCCGACCCCAGCCTGGTCATTCCGCCGCTCTACGGCTCGCTGCTGATCTTTCCGCCGAGGAACCGACCCCATGAGGTCTGCGAAGTGCGCCGCGGCCGCCGCTTCAGCGTCACGGCTTTCTACATTTTCCGCTGAACGCGTCAGAATGACGTCGTGAAGGTGGGTCCCTATTTCGTCTACGAGGAGCTGGGGCGCGGAGCCGCCGGTGTGGTGTATCGCGCCGCGCACGAAGACACCGGCGCTTTCGTCGCCGTCAAGATGCTCGCCACCGATCCCCGCATGCCCTTGACGAGCGCCTCACGCGCTGCGGCCGAAGGCGCGGGCCCTGGTGCGGTCGCCATCGACGCGATTCGGCGTGAGGTGCAGGCGCTGCGACGCCTAACGCACCCGGGGATCGTTGCCGTCGTCGACAGCGGCGTCGACGCTGGCGTGCCGTGGTTTGCCATGGAGCTCGTCGAGGGCGAGCCGATCGTCGCCCACGCCCGACGCTTCTGGAACCCGGTCACCGCGGGCGTGCGTCCCCGCATCGACGACGCCAACCTGCGGCGGGTGCTCACCCTGCTGCGCCGCGTGAGCCTGGCTTTGGCCCACGTCCACGGCGAGGGGCTCGTTCATCGCGATCTCAGCGCCGCGAACCTGCTGGTGCGTGCGGGAAGCGCCCAGCCGGTGTTGGTGGACTTCGGCGTCGTCGTCGTTCGCGATCCGAAAAACGCCACCGAAGCCGCCGCGTTGACCCTGCACCGCGCCGGCACCGCCAGCGTGATGGCGCCGGAGCAAATCGCTGGCGACGTCGTCGATGCCCGCGCCGATCTCTACGCCTTCGGCTGCCTGTGCATGCGCCTGCTGACCGGGGCCGATCCCTTCAGCGCCCGCAATCCGAGCGACCTGCTGCTGCAACACCTGCATGCGCCGCCGCCCCTGCTGGAAGATCGCGTCGCCGCCATCCCCGCTGCGCTGCAGGCCCTGGTGAGCAGCCTGCTCGAGAAACATCCAGCCCACCGCCTGGGCCACGCCGTCGACGTCGCCGCCGCGCTCCTGGCCCTCGGAGCGGACGTCGACGACGACGGCCCACCACCACGGCCCACGCTCTACCACCCTCGCTTCGTGGGTCGCGAAACCCTGATGGCCGAGGTCGGTGCCCGCATCGCTGCCGTCGACGGCGCGGGAGCGCTGGTGCTGCTGCAGGGCCACAGCGGCATCGGCAAGACGCGCCTGGCCAAAGAGCTGGCTCGCCGCATCGCCAAAACCGGAGCGCGCGTGCTGGTGGGGCCATGCAACCACGGCCCGTCGCTGCAACCCTTTCACGACGCCCTGGGGACCCGCGGCGGCGCCGACGACGTGCTCGCCGCCCTGCACCGACTCACCACCGCCGCGCCGCTGGTTCTGCTGCTCGATGACCTCGAGCAGGCCGACGAGGACAGCCGCGCTTTCTTGGCTGCTTTGGTCGCGGGTGCGGCGCTCGCGACCCTGGATCTCATCGTGCTCGCGACTTCGAGTGTCGCGCCCCCCGAGCTGCAGAAATCGGCAACCGCCCCGGCCCTCGTCGTCGACGTCGGTCCCCTCGACGACGGCGCTGTGGGGCACATGCTGGCCGATGCCTTGGCGCTGGCCCCCCCGGCTCGCGTGCAGCCGCAGCTCGTCGAGGCGTTGGTGCCAGCAGCCCGGGGCATCCCAGCCTTGCTCATCGAGGGCCTGCGCACGGCGGCAGCACGCGGGGTCTTGATCAGGGATGGAGCTGGTTGGCACCTGCGGCCCAGCCACGAGCAGCGCACCGACGACGTCGTCGGCGTCGTCTGCGCCCCCGCCGCGCACACCCACCGGTACGCGCTGCGCACCACGCAGGCAAAGGCGCTGCTCGACCGTCGACGCGCCGTCGACGACGCCGAAGCCTCGGGCGACACCAACCGTCTCGTTGCCGCCTGCACCGCCCTCGCCGAGGCCCAGCGTCATGCCGGTCTCACGATGGCGGCCCTTGAGAGTGCGCGCAGGGCGCTGCAGGCAACGACGTCGCCGACTGCTGCTGCGGCGGCGCGCTCGCTCGTGCTGGCCCAGTTGAGCGCGCTGTGTCTGGACGGCGGCGACGTGCGGCGGGCGCGCGGCTTTGCCAACGACAGCGTCCGCCTGGGGCGCGATGGCGTGAATGTGCACCTGTTGGGTGTATGCGCGCTGCGCGAAGGCTTGGAGGCGCGTGCGCTCCTGGCGGAAGCCGTCGCCCTGCTCGAAAAAGAGGGTGCGCGCGCTCAAGTCGGCGCGGCCCGGGTCGACCTCGCCGAAGCGCTGCTTGCGGCCGGCCAAACCGACGAAGCCGTCGACGCCGCCGGGCTCGCGCTCCTTCCGGTCCGCACCGCCCCCCTGTTGCGGCAGTGCGCGCGCATCTGGCGGCTGGCAGGGCGTCACGCCGGGGCCCGAGCGCTGCTCGAAGAAGCCATCGTCGTCGACCCCCAAGCCCACAACCAAGGCCTCGCCCGCATCGAGCTCGCCCTGGTGGAGCGGGCGCGCGGCGCGTTGGCGGCCGCGCGCATCGAGGCGCAGGCGGCCCTGAGGCTGCTCGATGGCCCGCGCCTCGGTGGCGGTGACGAGGTGCTGGCTGGATCCACCGCCGACGCCGCCCTCGAAGCCCTCTTTCTCATCGCTGAGCTCGACCAAAGCGAGCCCCTGCTCGACGAAGCCGAGGCGCGCGCGCGGACGCTCTTTGATCTCGCCATGCTGCTGCGCTGCGCCTGCCTGCGGGGCCAATGGGCACTGCGTGGCGGGCAGGGTGCAGCGGCTCATCTCGACGCAGCTCGATCGCTCGCGTTCGAGGTGCGCCCCCTGCCGAGGTCGGCGGCGTGGGACGCGCTGCACGAGCTGACGGGCGCCTTGGGCTCTCGATCGTCCTCGCCCTAGTCCCTGGATTCAGTTGAGTTTGCACTCAACTGAACCCAGGGATTGTGTTTCAAAGGGGGCTGCGCCCCCTCCCGTCGTCGAGCAAGTCGCCGACGGGG
>JAHFED010000112.1 GCA_023248635.1 Myxococcales bacterium | reverse complement strand
GACGCTCTGCGGTCTGCTTCGTTCGCTGTGACCAACTCACGAGAGGACTTTCACCTCCAAGTCAGCACCCATGCCGGGCGCACGGGGCCCCGCGTCCGGCTCCGCCGGCGCGGGGGGAGGTTTGCACCAGACCTCCCAGAAGAGCATCCCCGAGGGAGATGAACGAGACCGGTCCGCGGTCGAAGTTCAGCGAGATCGGGGATGAGCGGGGGCGGTGCCGTCCCGCGCCCTTGGTGCCCGGTCTGCTGCGTTGCGTTCAAGGGCAGCGCGAAGGACCAGCGGGCTCCGTGGCCCGCCAGCAACAGCGTCGCCGCCGGCGGCTTCGCCAGCGGAGTGGCGCTGAGGTCGATCGCCGCAGCTCCGCCGCAGCACCGCTGTCGAACCAACGTTGCTGCGCCCTCTTCCAAGGGCGCTGACGAGCGACCCCGCCGCCGTTGTGGCAAAACCGGCTCATGAACTTGTCGATGCATCTTGGGTTTGTCGCCGTCCTTGCTCTTGCGGTGTTTTCAGGGTGCGAGGACGACGCCGAGTGCCGCGCCGACGCCGACTGCGGAGCAGGCAAAGTGTGCGCCGCCGCCCAGTGCGTGGAGTGCGGCAGCAACAGCGACTGCGTCGACGGTGCCTTCTGCTGCCAGGGCATCTGTCGTCCCGCCGCCGACATCGAGGAGCGCTGCGGCTGCGGTGCCTCGCCGACGGCGAGCGCGGGCGAGACGTGCACTGCCGCCGAGGTCAGCAATGCCCTCTGCCTCGTCGGCGATACCGTCGCCACGCCAGACAACGTCGCTCAGGGCGTCTGCGGCTGTGGCTGCACGCCCGCCGAGGGAGGGCCCATCTGCGCCGCGCCAGAGGCTGCAGGAGCGCAGCCGGTGTGCTCGTGCAGCGGCGACAACAACGAGTGCAAACGCGCCGCGGTCGACACCGCTGGGCGTCCCCATCGAGTCGCTGACATCTGCACGCCGGACCTCAGTTGTGTGTGCTTTTCCCTGGGCACCGCCGACGTCTGCGATCCTGATGGCCCGACCCCGGACTGCGCTTCCTCGGGCGGCTGTCAGTCCTTCGTCGACGATCCGCAGAATTGCGGCAAACCAGCGCGCTCGTGCACCGCGGCCGAGACCGGCATCCCAGCGACGGGAGCCTGTCTGGGCGGCGGCTGCAGCTGCGACGACCCGACAGATTGCCGGGCGACGGGTCTCAACGTCGACAACTGCGCCTTTCCGGGGCCCGGACGCCCGTTGCAGTGCGTGTGCGACGACTTCAGCGCCGACGGCTTCCTCGCCCCTTGCCCCATGGAGCTGGCTTGCGTCGCCGGCGGCTGCTTGCTCGACGGCACGGCGTTTTCGACCGACGTCGCCCTGCGCGCCGCCCTCGGACTGCCCTGAGCGCTCGTTCGTGACGTCGTGACGATGGGCCGATTGGACCCTCGGACAGCGCTCCGCTTAGGGTCCGCGACCGTCTCTTCTTGAGGGCGCCATGCAATTTCGTTTTCCCCTGGTCGCTGTTGCCGCTGTGGTCTGTGGACTTGCAGGCTGTCCCCTGCCCGGTCTGGGTGAGGGAGAAGGAGAAGGCGAAGCCGGCGAGGGCGAGGGCGAGGGCGAGGGCGAGGGCGAGGGCGGGTGCAGCGCCGAAGAAGACGCCGACTGCGCCGCCGCCAACATCCCCGGTCTGGGCTGCGCGAGCGTCTCTTGCGTGGGCGCCGGCTGTGAAGCACCCACGTTCAACACCTGCGTGCAGGCCGATCTCGGTGGCACCTGCATCTTTGGCGCGCAGCCCCTGCCCTGTGCCGCAGGCTTGATGTGCTTGCTGTCGGGAGTGCCAGGCGCGGCGACGGGAACGTGCGTCGCCGCGCAGGGGGGCAATTGCGATGCATCCCCAGGGTGTGCCGGACCCGACGCCCAGCAGGACTGCCTCGACAGCGGCGCCGACGCCGTCATCACCAGCCCGGTGGCCGTCGCCTGCTCGCTCTTTGGGGAAGGTCTGAGCTGTCGCGACGTCGACGGCGTCGAAGCCTGTGCTCCTCCCCCAGACGATGTCGGCGACGTCGATGACCCGACCCAGGGATTGCTCCCCCTCGATGAGACCGTGCAGCTCGCCGCCGACGAAGACAGCGATTGCTTTCTGGTCGAGGTCTCGCCCGGGGTGCTCACTGCCTCCGCCGACAGCGAGGGGTGTGATGACGCCTTCATCCTCTTCTTCGCCGTCGACGGTGAAAGCGTCGCGCTGGGGAGCGGAGGGTGCCCCACCGCCAGCCTCGTGATCCCCGACGGCATCGACGAGATCGAAGTGTGTGTGATCGCCACCGACGGCCCCGTTGCCGACGCCATCACCCTCCAGGCCGACCTGGCCGCCTGCACCGCGGGATGCACCGAGGCCGGCGAGATCACGAGCTGCGTCGATGGCCTGGCGGTGACCCAGACCTGCGCCACGGTGACCGGCAACGCAGAGCTGCGCTGCAGCGCGGTTCCCTGTGTCGGCGACGACTGCCCCTTCGATCAGCTCTTTGCCTGCCTCGCCGCCGAAGGAAACGCTTGCAGCGCCATCTTGGCGTGCGCTCATGGGCTCGCCTGCGACCTCGACGCCGGCAGCTGCGTCGTCGCCGCCTGCGATGACGTCGGATTCTCCTGCCTCGACGGCGACAAGCTGTTGCAGTGTGGCCAAGGCAACGCAGACCAGGCCCTGCTGGTTGCCTTCGCCTCGAGCTGCAGCAATGTCGGTGGGGTCTGCATCGACGGCGGAGCCGGCGCGACCTGTGGCGCCGCCGAAGGCGAAGGCGAAGGCGAAGGCGAAGGCGAAGGCGAAGGCGAAGGCGAAGGCGAAGGCGAAGGCGAAGGCGAAGGCGAAGAGGTCGACGCCATCGAGCTGATCCCTGACGCCAGCTTGTTGGGCGAAGCGTCAGGGCTGGTCGCTGTCGGCGACCACCTGGTCTACGCCCGCGGCGGCTTCATCGAAGTCGTTGATGCGAGCTTCGCCGTCGTCGCCCGAGTGAGGCTCGACGA
The DNA here is from genome assembly GCA_023248635.1 of Myxococcales bacterium. GTDB lineage: Bacteria > Myxococcota > UBA727 > UBA727 > VGSZ01 > VGSZ01. The sequence continues at coordinate 6,408 of JAHFED010000112.1, read as the reverse complement.
CAGCGTCAATTTCGACAACGGCAACGGCTCGGTGGCCATCGCGGCCAGCGGAACCACGTTGTTCGCAAGCGAGGGCGGCGTGTTCGCCGGCGACGGCGGCGTGGTGACCACCATCGACCTGAGCGATGCCACGGCTCCCGTCGTCGTCGATGAAGGTCGCCCCGGTCCCGTGGGCTCGTTCTTCGCGTTGTCCGATGGACATTTGGTCGGCGGAACCGGATTTGGCGGCGCAGCCCGGAGCTTTGCCGTCGACGGCTCCAGCGCGGTGCTCTCAGACAGCGGCCAGGTGATGACGGTGTTGGCGGACCACATCGTCGTCGTTCGGGAAAGCACCCGCGTCGACCTGGTGAATCTCGACGGCGTGGCGCCCAGCGTGGTGGGGAGTATTCCTGTCGTCGCGACCTTTACGGCGGCTGCCGTCGCTGGCGACGTCTTGTACCTGGGAGTGGGCTCCGACGTCGTCGCTGTCGACGTTGCCGATCCCGCCGCACCCGTGGAGCTCGGCACCGTCACTGTCGACGTCTTCGGCGACACGATCTTCGTGCTCGCGGCCAAGGGCACCGACGTCGTCGCCTTCGGTCTCAATGGCTATGTGCTCGATTTCGCGAACCCCGCGGTGCCGACCGTGGTGCGCGTGCTCGGGGCCCGCGGCAACGCGCGGGTAAACCAAGCGGTGTTCGTCGACGACGAGCTGATCCTGCAAGACGTGATTGGTTTGGGTCGCGGCACTCTCGACAGCCTCGATGCCGAGCTCGCCAACGTGATGGACGACCGCTTCGGCGACGTCCAGGGCATCGCCGCTGCCAACGGGACCGTCTACGTCAGCTCCAGCCTCTTTGGCCTGGTGTCCTTCGACGTCGACGCCGGGGGCGCAGTGGAGGGACCTTTGTTCGTCATCGATCGCGATCACGTCGCCACCGACTCCGGCCCGCTGGCGGTCTCGGGCAGCGGCGACCTGTGCGTCAACGGGAGCTTTCACGCCGAGGTCTATGGCCTCGCTGCGAGCAACAAGCTGGTGGAGACCAGCTACCGAACACCCTTTGGCGATGATGGAGGCGTCGGCGCCAGTGCATCGAGCTGTGTCTGGTACTCGAGGTTCAACGACACCGCCGGCCTCATCGTCGTCGACGCCGCCGACCCCGCGGCTCCCCTCGTGGCCGCCAATGAGATCGCAACGGGGGGAAGCTACCAGTCCGTGGCCGTCGTCGGCGATCACGCTTTCATTGCCGGCGTCAGCGGGGTGCAGACTTGGGACATCAGCGATCCTGCGCTGCCGCTGGTGATCAGCGACGATCCAAACGGACCCAGCGTCGTGGCGAGCATCGGCAGCGACCTGATCACCGTCGACGTGATCAGCGTCCACGAGGTCGTCGTCGCCCGCGGCGATCCCCTCGATCGAAGCAATCTGGTGTGGAGCGTGGTGATCGATCCCGCCGACAACTCACGGCCCAACTTTGACAGCGTCGTCCGCGTGGCCGTCGCGCGCGAGCTCGTGCTCCTCGTCAGCGATACCCAGCTGACCGTCCTCAACGCTCCCGACGGCGTGGAGATCGGCCGGGACCCGCTCCCGTCCACCTGCGGCGACGTCACCGTTGCCGGTGACACTGCTTGGGTCGCTTGTGGCCGCTCGGGGGCCTTGGCTTTCACTTTGCCTCCGCGCGAGCGCCTGGCGTTGGCGGCCCCCTGCCAGGATTTCAACCTCGCCCAGGTCTGTTCACCGGAGCTGGGGCTCGAATGCTTCGATGGGACCTGCCAGCTCGACGATGGCGGCTTTGGCGGCGCCACGGCGGCCACCTTGCCCCTCGACGTCAACGTCGACGTCACCGCGGGCGACACCGACTGCTTCGCGTTCACCCAGATCGAAGGCTCCTTGCAGTTCCACACCCGCGGCGTCGCCAGTGGCGAGTGTCTGAGCCCTTCGCTCTTGTCTTTGTTCGACGACGCTGGGTTCTTGATCGACCAAGCCACCGACGGAGGCCCTGACGGTTGCGCCCAGGTCGAGGTGGCGCTGCTGCTCGGCGATTACACGCTGTGCGTCGCCAACGTGTTTGGCGCGCCGGCCGTCCGTCTGACGATCCTTTCGCAGCTCCCGTAGCCGGGCCCAGCGGTGCCCCCGGCCTCGGCCGGCCAACTTGCTGAACCCTTGTTCAGCTCCCTGACAACGATGCCAGCCCGGCGCACCCGGTTGTGGCGACGCCGTTGTTTCGCGAGAGGCGGGCCATGAGCAAGATGAAGAAAGTCGCTGTCGCCCTGGCTGCCCTGGTGGGGGTGCTGGTGCTGGTCGTGGTCGTCGTCGCCCTGACCGTCGATCCCCAGAAGATCATCGCGGGCAAAAAAGACGAGCTGCTCAAAGACATCTCGGCAAAGATCGGGCGTGAGCTCAGCAGCGGCGAGGTCAGCACGCGCGTGGGCGCCAACCTCGGCGCCACCATCAAGGGCGTGCGCCTCGCGGGAGCGGCCGTGGCCGAAGGGCAACCGCCGGCCAAGCCCCAGCTCGAGATCGAGCAGATCGATGTGCAGCTCTCCTTGCTGCGCGCCCTGGTGAGCTTCGGCAAGGACCTCTACGTCGAGCGCTTCACCGTCGACGGCTTGGTCGTCCGCGCGGCCCGCGACGAAGGCGGGGTGTGGAACTTCCAGGACATCCTCGACAAGCTCGACGCCGACAAAGATCCAGCACAGCCCGCAGGCAAGGCCGACACCACCGCGCTGCAGGGCCTGCGCGTGGCCGGCATCATGGTGCGCAACGGCCGGGTCGAGCTCGACGACGCCGTCTTGGGCCGTCCCCTGGCCGTCGGTGCGCTCAACGTTGCGCTGAGCGATGTGGTGCTGGGCGATCCCCTCTCGGTCTCTCTCAAAGCCGACCTCGAAGACGGCGGCAAAAAGAGTCCAATCGATCTCAACGTGAAGCTGGCCCAATTGCCCAAGGATCTGGCCTTCGATCCCCTGCCGGATCTCGACGTCAAGGCGGTGCTCGGCGACGTCGACCTTGGACCCTGGGGCGGGTTGGCTCCCGGTGACGTGCCCGCACCGGTGGGGGGCAGCGTGCGCGCCGACGTCAGCGCGAAGCTCAGCAGCAATCTCGATGTCGTCGACGTCGGCGGCACCGTGACGGCCCGGGGTCTGGTGCTGCGCGACGCCGTCGGAGCGCTGGCGGGCAAGGTCGAGCGCTTGGCGGCGGCGCGGGGAACGCCCCTCGATCTCGATGTCGAGGTCGGCCTGCACCTCGATCCCCAGCAGACCCGCCTGGAGAAGCTGAAGGTGAACGGCAGCGGCGTCGTCGTCGACGGCACCTTGACCATTGCGGGCAGCGGGCTCGCCGGCCTGCAAGCGGCCGCCGTCAGCGCCAGGGTCGCCGACCTGCAAAAGCTGCTCGGCGCTTTGCCGCCCTCGCTGCGCGGCCTGCCCCCCGAGCTCAGCATCACCGGGCCCCTCGACGCTGCGTTGCAAAAGACCGGCGAGGCCTTGACCGGCAACGTCGTCCTCGATGCCGCCCAGGTCCGCTACTCCACCGTCGACGAAAAGACCGGGGTCTCGTCGCCGGCCTTTGACAAAGCGGCGGGCAAAGCGCTGAACCTCAAGCTGGCGGGCAAGGCCGACGGCAAGACCCTCACCGTCGACGACTTCGCCCTCGTCATCGACACCTTCCGGCTGGGCGGCAAGGTGGTGATCCCCACGGGCGACGGCGCTCTCACCGCGGACGTGCACTCTGGCGCCATCGGCCTGGCTTCGCTGCAGGGCCTCATTCCTCCCTTCAAGGAAGCCATCGGCAAGGGCCAAAAGGTCGAAGGAACCGTGTCCGTCGACGTCAACGCCAGCTCCGTGGGCGCCAAACAAGAGGCGACCATCGAGCTTGCGCTCAAGAATCTCGACGTGAACGTGGCCTCGACCATCGTCAAAGGCAGCGGCGGCGTCGACGTCAAGGCCTCTCCTGCGGGCAACGAGGTCACCATCGTTGCCAAGGCCGACCTCGATGGCTTGTCGATCCAAAAGGTGAGCGAGGGAGAAGCCACGCTCAACAAGCCCGCGGGCCTGCCGCTGCGTTTCGACGTCGACGTGAAAAAGGGGGAGAGCAACGCGGTGATCAACAGCGCCAAGCTCGTCATCGGCAAGAGCGCCATCAGCGGCAAAGGCAGCGTCGACAACATCGGCAAGAAGAACGAATCCATGAACCTGGACTTCGGCGCCGTCGACGTCGCCTTCAACGATTTGCGCCAGGCCTTGCCCGGTGCCGGCAAGCTCCCGGCGGGGGGTCACCTCAAAGGTGCATTGGCGCTCAAAGGAGGGCTGTCGGCGCGTGCGCTCGGGCTCGACGCCAAGAACCTCGACGTCACCTTCGGCAGCAGCAAGTTGGTGGGCTCGGTGGGCGTGAAGAACTTCGATACACCCGTGCTCGACGTCGACCTCAGCTCCGTGGGCCTCGCCTTCGATGACTTGCGGCCCTTGAGCGAGTCCATGGGCGACCTGCCGGCCGGAGGACGCTTCGATGGTTCCGTGACGATGAAGGGCGACACCGCCAAGATGAGCAGCGTCGCTCTCGACGTGAAGATCGCCAAGCTCATCGCCGGCAAGAGCGACCTGAAGGGAACGATCAAGATCACCGACCTCGACAAACCGAAGTTCACTCTGAACACCACCAGTGAATTTCTCGACGTCGACGGCTTGCGCGCGGCCTTCGGCGGCAGCGACGATGCCAAGGAGCCCAAGGTCAAAGCGAAAAAGACCAGGGACAACCCTCACGGTCTGTCGGACTCGACCCGGGCCACCCTCGCCGGCGTCTCGGGCAGAGCGACCCTGCAGGCCAAGCGCGCGCTGGTGAAGGGCATGGACATGACCCGCTTCAACGGCGTGTTGGTCATGACCCGCGGTGTCGCCAAGTTCGAGAAGCTCGAGTTCGGCTTCTACGGCGGCAGCGTGAGCGCCAGCGGCACCAGCCTCGATTTGCCCGCCGAGAGCACCAAGTACGACATCAAATTCGACGGCAAAGACATCGACTTCGGCGCCTTCCTCGCCGACCAGAGCCCCATGGGCAAGGTGTTCAAGGGCGTGGTGTCGGCGGGCGTCAACATCAAGGGGCGCGGGCTGGCCAAGGGCGACTTCGCGGTCACGGCCGAGGGGCCGACGACCTTGGCGTTCAAGCAGCTCAGCATCGGCTCCCTCGACATCCTCGGGCCCCTCAACGACGCGTTGAAAAAGACAGGCAAATCCCCCGGCATCGACGCCAAGAAGGTGTCCGCCGAGAAGGGGCTCACCCTGTCGAACTTCAGCGCGGTAGGCACTCTCGTCGGCGGCAAGATGAAGCTGCAAAAACCCATCGAAGCCGACACCCCCCTCGGGAAAATGAAGACCGAGGGCAACACCGGGCTCGACGGTGTGCTCGACTTCAAGAGCACCATCCTGCTGTCGCCGGCGACCGTCGCAAAGATGACCGCCAACAAGGTGAAGCCCAAAGAAGCCATCCCCCTGCCCCTGAAGATCGGCGGCACCTGGGACAGCCCGCGCATCACCGGCCTCGAGATCGATAAGTTCCTGCTGGCCATCGTCGGCGATCAGGCCAAGGAGCTGCTCGACAAGGGCAAAGACGCGCTGGGGGACAAGGTCAAAGACAAGGCCAAGGACGCGCTCGGCGACAAAGCCGGCGACATCGTCGGCGGCTTGCTCGGCGGCAAAGACAAAGACAAAGACAAGAAGAAGAAGAAGAAAACGAAGTAGCCGTCGTCGTCGTCGGAGCCCCCATGAGCGTTCATCCCGATGAGCCTTCGATGCGGCTGGATGTTCGGCTGCTGCAGAGCTCCTGCGTCGCGGCCTATCGGAGCGTGCCGCTTCTGGAGGAAGACACGCGCTGGTTTCGCGAGCAGGGCTATCGGGTCGTCAGCTTGGATGCGGCGGTGTGGTCCTCGCGCGAGGACAGCCTTCGTGCGTTCGGCGTCGCCCTGGATTTTCCCGACTATTATGGGATAAATCTAGACGCGCTCAACGACTGCCTTCGTGATGTTGTGATATCGCCGGATTCAGGCCTGGTGCTGGTGCTGTCGTCCTTCGACCTCTTTCAGGAAAAGGCGGGGGCAGACTTCACCTGGAATCTGCTCGACATCATCGCGACGACGTCGCGTTTCTTCCTCATCAGCGGTCGTCGGCTGCTGGTGCTTGTGCAGGTCAGCGACCCCGACTGGCGCGCCTCACCCGTTGGCGCGCAGCCAGTGTTGTGGAATCCGCGCGAGTTTTTCGATGCAAAGAGGCGCGAGTAGTCGCCGTTGTTCCAGGTGCATCAGCAGCGACCCGGAGGGAGTTATCCCGCATCCCTTGATGTTCGACCGCGTTCCGAGCTGGGAAAGACGCGGGATGATGCGCGTGAAGCGCGCCCGCGGAACGCGGAGTTGGTGGGGGGCCCCGCGTCCGGCCCCGCCGGCG
>JAHFED010000007.1 GCA_023248635.1 Myxococcales bacterium | reverse complement strand
GCCTGTACCCGTAGAATCGAAGGCGCCAGCTGCTGTGCCCGCACCCGCCGTCGTGGTCAAAGCAGCACCTGTACCCGTGGAATCGAAGGCGCCAGCTGCCGTGCCCGCACCCGCCGTCGTCGTCAAAGCACCTGTACCCGTGGAATCGAAGCCACCCGCGGCCGTGCCCGCACCCGCCGTCGTCGTCAAAGCCGTACCCGTCGCCACCGAGCCGAAGACGCCCGCCGTCGTCGTGAAAGCCGCACCCGTACCCGCGGATCCCCCTGCCGTCACCGCACCCGCCGTCGTCGTCACAGCCGTACCCGTGGCCACCGAGCCGAAGGCGCCCGCCGTCGTCGTCAAAGCCGCACCCGTGCCCGCGGAGGCGAAGGCGCTCCCTGCCGTCCCCGCACCCGCCGTCGTCGTCACAGTCGTGCCCGTGGCCACCGAGCCGAAGACGCCCGCCGTCGTCGTCAAAGCCGCACCCGCACCCGCGGAGCCGAAGGCGCTCCATGCCGTCACCGCACCCGTCGTCGTCGTCAAAGCAGCACCCGTGACCGCCGCAGCCACAGCGCCAGCGGCTGCGGAGCCGAAAGCGCCAACGGCCGTCACCGCACCCGTCGTCGTCGTCAAAGCACCGGTCGTCAAGGCGACGCCGGTGATTGCCGAGCCGCACGGGCCGGTTCCCGATGCCGCCGTCGTCGAAGCACCACCGCGAGCTTCGGTCGTTGTCGCAGCGACGCCCCCCGCCGCGGCCCAGCCCACCGGCACCGCAGCGGCTGTCGTTCCTTTGGTGGCCGCGCCCCCCGCCGAGGAGACTCTGGGCAGGCGAGGGGACGGCGCGGTTTCCTCTGCGGACCGAGGCAGCGTCGATGGATCCCTGGGTCGCTCCGGGTCCCTGGTCGCTGGCGCGGACGGGGCCCGTCACAGAGAAGCAACCCTGCGCGACCCCTCCCTGGGCACGGGGACCTTCGCCTGTATCGCCGACGCCCAAGCCTTGCTCGGGTCGAGTGCGGTGTACCGGCGGGTGAAAGACGAGGCGGCCCGCCAGGGGAAGAGTGTGGCCGCCGGTGGCTTCGTCGTCGTCCGGGGTGACCCTGCGCGATCGTTGTCTGAGCCACCGCCGTTGTTGTGCCGGGCCCTGGCGCCTGGTGCTGCCTTGCGGGCCCCACTCCAATCCCTGAGCGTGCGCGCCGACGACGTGGACATCGTTGATCTGGTGTCCAGCTCCGATGTCGTTGTGGGGAGTCGCGCGCTGCGGGGCACCGGACGTCAAATGAGGGCGCTTTTGGACACCGACGGCGCCATCGTCGCCCTGGTGTTGCTCCGCTGAGCGCTGCAGCGGCGCAGACGCGAACCAAGGGCGGGCGACGTCGTCGTCAGGTGGGCCGTGCTTCGGGGGGACACCTGCGCCCGCGGCATGCTATCGACGCCGCCGCCCGCTCCTTCGGCCGCCTGGGCAGCTGAAGCCAACCACCAGCAGGGCGCGCAGGAGCTCTCATGGCCGACAAGATCGTGATGCCGCAGCTCGGGGAGTCCATCGCCGAAGGCACCATCGTCAAATGGCTGAAAAAGCCCGGTGACGTCGTCAAAAAGGACGAGAACATCCTGCTCATCTCCACCGACAAGGTCGAGGCGGAGATTCCGTCGCCGGCGGCAGGCACCTTGCTGTCCACCGACGTCGCAGAAGGCGCCACCGTCGCCGTCGGCACGGTGCTGGGCTTCGTCGGCGCTGCGGGGGAGGCTGGCGTCAAGGGCAATGGAGCGGCAGCAATGCCGAGTGCGCCGCCATCGCCCCCCAAGCCTGCTCCGGCGCCCGAGGCGGCCCCGGCCCCGGCGGCGCCGGTGCAGACGGCGGCAGCGTCGACGGCGGGGGCGTCGACGGCGGGGGCCACCAAGGTCGTCATGCCGCAATTGGGCGAGTCCATCGCCGAAGGCACCATCGTCAAATGGCTCAAGAAGCCGGGCGACGCCGTGAAAAAGGACGAGAACATCCTGTTGATCTCGACGGACAAGGTCGAGGCTGAGATTCCCTCACCCACTGCCGGGACCCTGATCAGCATCGCTGTGGGCGAAGGGGAGACCGTGGCGGTTGGCACCGTGCTCGGCTTGGTCGGGGCTGCTGGCTCCGCCGTCGTGGCGGCTGCTCCTGCCGCAGCGGCTCCGGTCGCTGCTGCGGCGGCTCCGGTCGCAACAGCGCCTCCAGCGGCCGATCCGCCGCGTGCGGCGCCGACGTCTGCGGATGGACGCTTTGTCTCGCCGCTGGTTCGCAAGATCGCTGCCGATCAGCACATCAACGACGCCGAGCTCAATGCGATCAGCGGCACTGGCAACGGGGGCCGCGTCACCAAGAAGGACCTGCTCGACTACGTGGAGCATCGCAAGGCAGCACCCGCGTCGACGCCCTCAGCGCCGCCGCCGCCGCCGACGACCTCTGCGCCCGCTGTTGCGCCGCAGGCCGCCCGCCCCACCGTGTTTTCGGGGGGACAGCGCACCGTGATCAAGCCGGCGTCGTCGATGCGCAAGGTGATCATGAAGAACATGGTCGAGAGCAAGCACACCAGCGCTCACGTCCACACCTTCTTCGATGTGGATTACACGGCCATTGAGCGCGTCCGCCAACGACACAAGGCAAAGTTCGAATCCGACGAAGGCGTCAAGCTCACCTACACGGTGTTTCTCGCCGCCGCCGTCGCCCAGACCTTGAAGCGGCATGAGTACATCAATGCCGAGATTCGCGGCACCGACCTGGTGTTTAAGAATGACGTCCATTTGGGCATGGCGGTCTCCATCGACACGCCCGAGCCGGGGCTCATGGTGCCGGTGATCCGCAACGCCGATCAGATGAACCTGCGGGGCATCGCAAAAGCCATCGCCGACGTCGCCGCCCGCGTCCGCAGCCGCCGCATCAAGCCCGATGAGCTTTCGGGATCGAGCTTCACCATCACCAACCCCGGCAACTTCGGCGCCATCATCGGCACCCCGGTGATCAATCAGCCCAACCTCGCCATCCTCGGCGTGGGACGCATCCAGAAGGAGGTGCGGGTCATGGAGGTCGACGGCTCCGACACCATCGCCATCCGCTTGATGGGCCTGCTCTCGCTCGGCTTCGATCACCGCCTCATCGACGGGGCCGCCGCCGACTCCTTCATGGCCGATCTGAAAAAGACCCTCGAAACCTGGGACGTCGCCCCCTGAACCGAATTTTGTCTGCAGGTTCATCGCCTGGCGGCGATGAACCTGTAGACAATTCTCTGCCCCTCCCAGACGAGCGTGCCCGGTGAAGGGGACGAGACCGCCGCGCCGTCGAAGCTCGGCGGTTGAAGCTCAGCGAGATCCGGAGATCAGCGCGCGGGTCCCGAGAAGGAGGGAACGGGCTCGGACACTTCGGGGTCATCAATTTCGACGGCGAAGGATCGGCACAAGCGCTTGAAGTTCGAGCGGTCCATGCCGGCGGCGGTGGCGGCGCGGCTGATGTTCCCGCTGGCCTCCCTCAATTTCGCGCGGAGGTAGGAGCGCTCAAAGGTCTCGAGGGTGCGGCGCTTGGCGTCGGCGTAGGACAAACCCTCGATGCTGGCGTCGCCGTTGGCCAGGACCGCCGCGTTGTTCTGAAGCTCGAGAGGCAGATCGCTCTCCGAGATGCGGCTGCTGCGGGCCAGCACCACTGCGCGGGCCATGCAGTTGTCGAGCTCGCGCACATTGCCGGGCCAGCGGTAGGCACACAGCCGGGCGAGGGCGGCGTCGCTGATGCCGTCGACGGCGCGGTCCATGCGCACCGCGTGTTTTTGCAGCATGTGGGCCGTCAGAGCCGGGATGTCGCCGATGCGCTCTCGCAAGGGCGGCAGGTGAATGGAGACGACGTTCAGCCGGTAGTAGAGATCTTCGCGGAAAGAGTGACGCCGCACTGCGTCTTTGAGGTCGACGTTGGTGGCGGCGACGACGCGGACGTCGACAAGCAGGGTCTCGTTGCCGCCGACGCGCTTGATCTCCCCTTCCTGCAGCGCGCGCAGCAGCCGCACCTGGGTGCCCGCCGCGAGGTCGCCGACCTCATCGAGAAAGAGGGTGGCGTCGTCGGCCATCTCGAACACACCGCGCCGCGTGGCAGAGGCACCCGTGAACGCACCCTTTTGGTGACCAAAGAGCTCCGAGTCGAGCAGGGTCTCGGTGAAAGCCGCGCAGTTGATGGCGACGAAGGGCTTCTTGCGGCGCCGAGAGAGGCGGTGAAGAGCGCGGGCCACGAGCTCTTTGCCCGTCCCGCTCTCCCCGGTCACCAGCACCGTGGCGGGGGTGTCGGCGACGGCGGCGATGACGTCGAAGACCGGGGTCATGGCCGGGCTCTTGCCGATGATCTCCGACACCTCTTCGCGCACCGAGAGCAGGCGCTCGAGCTCGGAGTTTCGATCGATGAGAGCGCTGCGCTCCAGAGCGTGGCCGACGACGCTGATCAGTTTTTCGACGCTCTCGAAGGGCTTGGCCAGGTAGTCATAAGCGCCGTCTTTCATCGCCGTGACGGCGTTTTCCAACGAGCTCCCACCCGTCATCATCACGACCTCGAGTCCCGGCCGGGTGTGCTTGACCCTCTGCAGAAACTGCAAGCCCGACATCCCCGGCAGGGTGACGTCGACGAGGGCGGCGCGCACCGCTGGCAACTTGTCGAGCTCGGCGAGGGCGGCCTCGGCGTCGTGAAAGCCCACCGTCTCGAAGTCCGCTGAACCCAGGATGCGCTGAACCGTGCGCAGCAAGAGCGCGTCGTCGTCGATGACCAAGACCGTTCCCCGGCTCATCCTTCACACTCCGCCCAACCGCCCGTGATCCCGATGCGCACCAGCGATTGAAACCCAGACTGCCTGGGTCCTGTTGGACCCAGCGCCAAGCGTCCCAGAACGGAGCGTTCCGCCGCCGTCAACGTCGGGCCCTTGCTTCGAAGCAAATGTCGGTGGGCGCCCACCAGCTCCAGGGCAAATCCATCCCTGCCCTTGGGTGATCGCGTCCCTCGAGCAGTTGCCCCCGAAGGCTTTCCAGGTTCGGGTCGCCTCGTTGGCAAGTGCTCGAGGGAACGACGGCTTCGATTGCCCATCGCTTTGCGTCTTGGGGGCAGCAGACAACGGGCCAGCGTCTTGAACCGTCAGAACTTCAAAAGCGACGGCGATCGGCGTAGGCCAGGCCATGCCTTCTCCCCTTCGCCCGCTGTGGGTTGTCGTCGCAGCTGCCGTCGGCGTTCTCGGGGCTCCCGTCGCCCGGTCCGAGAGTCAGACTTTCTTGGGATGGCACGAGAGCGGCCAGGTCGCCTATCTCAGCGTCGTCGGCCTCGCCGGACCGCCCCTGGTGCGCGTTTGTCGTGCCCACGGCGACGATCTTCCTGCGGCTTGGCCACCGGGTCTGACCGTGGGCCCGGGCGTGCTGTGCGCCGAGCTCAGCGATCAGGTGGCCGGGGCCAAGGCCCTCGACTTCGCCCAGCACGAGCTCAAAGGCACCAAGCTGCTGCCGACATCGCCCATGGGCCTCAAGGTCGAGCTGAGCGTCGACGGTGTCGTGCCCACCCTCATCGTCAGCGACGGGCCGGGTAAGAAGATCGTGCTCCCGGCGCCCGACGCCGGCGCCTCGAAGCTTGCCCTGGTGCAGTGGCGCCCCGACGGCGGTGCTGTGGCCATCAGGCTCGAGCAGAGCAAGAAAGCGGAGAAAGGAGCGCTTCCCACCAGCGTCGTCGTCGTCGCCGACGTCTCCACGCTCTTGGTGGGGGGGCCCGCGGGACGCAAGGCAGCCATCGCCAAGGAAAAAGAGGCCCAGCTCGCGCTGAAAAAACGAGATTGGTCGACGGCGGGACGCATCCTCGACGACGCCATCGCTGCGGATCCCACTTTTGCGCCGGTGCACTACGCCCGGGCCGCCGCCGAAGCCCAGGGCGGCATCGGGCGCACCGCCATGATCGAAAACCTGAGCTGGCTGGCCCAGGCGTCGGCGTCGGATCCCGCGGCCAGGAAGCTCCTCGACCAAGCCAAGAACGATCGCGCCTTCGATGCCTGGACCGGCGAGCCCGAAGTGCGGGAGCTGCTGGGTCTGCCGGCGGTGGCCACCATGGACGTCCCGTCCCGCCTGCTCGAGCGCGCAGGCTCGTGGACCCTGCAGGGCGCGACGTGCAAATCGCCGTGGTTGACGCTCGTCTTTCAGAAAGGGGCAGCCAAAGCCGGCGTCTACGTCGGCAAAGGCACTCTCGAGATCGCCGAGAGCTGCAAGGGCAAAAAGCAAAAGACCAAGCAGCCGATCACCTGGGAACAGAGCGCGCCGGGAACGGCCTTCGACGTCGTCACCAAGGCCACCGAAGCCGCGGGGACCAAGCTTTCCGCCCGGTCCATGATCGTGCTCGACGAGACCTATCAGCAGCTCAAGCTCAAACCCGCCGGCGACGTCGAAACCCTGGGCAACTTCGAGCCGGGCACCGCCTATCTCGACGACAGCACCCTTTGATCCCAGAGAGCAGTTGGATTCGCCGCGGCTCGCTCGGTCCTTGGCCCCGTGCCAATTCAGCGCCGCCAGGCGATGAACCTGTAGACAATTCACAGACACGCGGAGCGCTGTCGGTGAGTTGGCCGCCCAGCCCGAGGGCAAAGAATTCATCGCCGCCAGGCGATGAACCTGCAGACAATTCATCGCCGCCAGGCGACGAACCTGTAGACCGGTCACCGACACGCGAAGTGCTGTCGGTGAATTCGACGCCCAAGGCCATGAACCGTGGCGGTGACAGCTCAGGGCCGGCTGGCAGCGACGCGGGCGTCGACGAAGTCCAGCAGCTCCGCCACCAGGAAGGGGATCTGTCGGTGATCCCACTCGCGGCGCGGGTCGGCGGCGAACAAGGCCTCCAGCGCCAGCGCGTCGGCCTCCAAGCGAGCGTGCCCACCGGCGGCCAGCCAGCCTTCGACGTCGTCGGCCATGAGAACCAGGGCGTCGTCGACGGCGGCGGCGCAGGCGGGATCTTCCTGGCAGCGCACCATCAGGCGTCCCTCGGCATCGTTGACGTCGTGCACCTCGGTGAAGGCCTGATCGGCTCCGCCCGAGAGCAGCGACAAGCGGCCGTCGTCGTCGATGTGCAGGGTGAAGTTGTTCTTCGTCGACGTGTAGCTGTCCCAGTGTCCGCAGAAGAGATCCGCGGCCATCTGCGGGATCACCTCGGGCCACGAGATGGTGTCGGCGGTGTCGGCCATCAGCGCGCTGCCGACGGCGCCGTCGAGGTCGGCGGTGATGGTGGCCAGGGTCGCGCGGGTGGGATCGTCGCCGCCGAAGTCTTGGTCGAAGACTCCCTCGTTGCCGACAAAGAGGTCCTGCCCGTACTCCCCCTCATATAGGTAGGAGGTCGTTGCAAAGGAGCGCCCCAGGAAGCCTTCGTCGTCGCTGGCTTCGAGCGCCAGATAGATGCCGAAAAAGACGCCGTTGACGGTGACGGCGACGTAGCCGCTGCGGGAGGCGGGCAAGCCCTGGCGCGCGAGCAGCCCGTAAAAGAGGCGTTCGTGGCTGGCGCTGTTGTCCTGCACGAGGTTGTTGAGGGTGAGCGCCTCGATGCCAAAGAGATGGTTGGCGGCAGCGAAGCGATCGAAGTCCAGGCGCCAGGCCGCTTTTTGGTCGAAGGAGCGCAACACCGATTGCCCCTTGATGCGCATGCCGACCGAGAGCGGACCCACGCTGCCGGCGTCGTCGACGAAGCTGAGCTGGGCGGGGACATATTGGCTCCCATCGCTGCGCAGCTGTTGTTCGGCCGTGGGATCGAGGGTGATGACCAACTGGGGGAGCGTGGCCGGCACCGCTTCGTCGAGGGTGCGAAAGAGGCGGCCGCCTTCGTCGATCCAGGGCAGGTTTACCTCGCCGGGCGTGGGGAGGCCGCGGGCGTATTCGTCGTCGAGACGACTCCAAGAAGCGCCCGCGGGAAGCAGGGGCGGCCGTACGCGGTCGATGACGCGCTCACCCAGCACCAGGGCCACTTCGTCGCCGTCGCAAGCGATGCGAGACCCCGGCTCGACCACCGCGCGGCCGCCGGGAGCGAGCAGGCCCAAGCCCAAGACACCTTGGCTGGGTCGGTTGCCAAAGTCGTCGACGAAGCGGACCAGGCCCAGATCGACGTCGACGACACCGGTGTTTTGCACTTCGATGAACTCGGTCCCACGGCAGGAGACCTCATTGATGCGCAGCAGGGGAAGCGCGCCTTCGCCTTCGCCCTCCCCTTCGCCTGGGCCGACGTCGCCCTCGCCTTCGCCTGGACCGACGTCGCCCTCGCCTTCGCCTTCTTCTCCCTCGTCGCCGCCGTCGCCTTCCCCTTCGCCGAGGTCCCCTTCCCCTTCCCCTTCGCCGACGTCGCCTTCCCCTTCGTCGACGTCGCCTTCGCCTTCGCCGGCGTCGCCTTCCCCTTCGCCGGCGTCGCCCTCACCTTCACCGAGGGTGGCGGGCTCGCAGGCCAGGGCCAGCGCCAGGAGCAGCGGCAACAAAAAGCGCATCCGCACAGCCTAACAGGCCGATGAAGACGAGCCTTAGCAGGCTGCTGAAAAACGAAGTTTTGAGGCAGACGCGTCCTTGGGAGGGAGGCTCGTCGAGGCTTCGCCTCGACGAGGGAGGGTCTGGGACAGACCCTCCGGAAGTACAGCAGGGTGCGAAAAACGGAGTTTTTCCGCACCCTGTTCGGCTTTCTGACCTCGGGCTGTTGTTCTTTCGGGGCGGGCGGGCTGCGGCCGAGGATGAAGTTCTGACGCTTGCGCGTCTTGAATTCTCTGCCCTCAGGCCGGGCGGCCAATTGTCGACAGGTTCATCGCCTGGCGGCGATGAAATCAAAGAGGAGCATCGACGACGCCGGTGATCCCACCCCTGACCTCAAGAGTGCCGCGCTTTGGGCGATGGAGAGGAGGCCGACGAAACGCCCGTTCTGAACACGCGCGACCGGAGAGTCGTTACATCGGCGAAGGCGCCAGGAGGCAGCATGACCCAGCTGGTGAGCCGGCACGCGCCTTCGTTGCTCGACGTCGTCGAAGCCGGCCGCGACGGCGTCTTGGAACGCTGGGTGGCCCGCTTCCTTCAGCGCACGGGGCGGCTGCGGGAGGACCTCTCCCCTGAGATCCAGCGGGCGGGTGCCGTGCTGACGCGCATGGGGGCCGCGTTGCGCCAGCAGCCCAGCGCCAAAGGCCAAGGCGACGTCGACGTCTCCCTGCCGGGGTTGGCCCTGATGACGTTGCGCGACGCTGTGTTCGAAGCCGCCGACAGCGCGGGTGCGTCGCTGTCGGCGCGCGACGTGATGGCCGTCAACCGCGTCATCGACGAGGCTCTCGTTGCCAACCAGGCACCCCCCGACGTTCCGCTGGAGCAGGATCAGCGATCGCGCCAGCAGCTGCACGCCCTGCTCGAGCAACTCCCCGTCGCCGTCGTCATCGTCGAAGCGCCGTCGGGTCTGGTGCTTTTGACCAACCGTCAGAGCCGCCTGCTTTTTGGCAGCCGCGCCACCCCTGGCGCGCTTCACGAGACTCTCTACGACGGGTGGACCGAAGGGAGCCCTCCGGCCGAGAGCCCGAAGCCTCTCGCCCGCTCCTTGGGCACGGGCGAGCTGGTGCAAGGCGAGCTCATCAAAGTGCGCCGCGACGACGGCACCTTTGCCTACCTGCGTGCGAACTCGGGGCCCATCCGCGACGGCAGCGGAAACATGGTCGCGGCCATCGGCATCTACGACGACGTCACCGCTGAGCGACAGCACGAAGACGCGCTGCGCTTCCTCGCCGATGCCACGGCCCTGCTGGCCTCGTCGCTGGACTACGAGACCACCCTGCGCAACCTGGCGGGGTTGGCGGTACCCCACCTGGCCGATTGGTGTGCCGTCGAGATGGCCAAGGCCGATGGCAGCAGCGAGCAGCTCGCGCTGGCCCACCTCGATCCGAAGAAGCTCGAGTTCGCCGAAGAGCTGCGCCGTCGCTATCCGCCGGACCCGGCCGTCGACACCGGCGTCCCGCGCATCCTGCGCACCGGCGAGGCCGAGCTCTACGAGTACATCCCCGAAGCCATGATCCTGGCGGCGGCCAAAGACGAAGACCACCTGCGCATCCTGCGGGAGCTCGGGTTGCGATCGGCGCTGGCGGTGCCGATCCGCGCCGGCGGCCATGTGCTCGGGGTGCTCAGCTTGGTCTCTGACGAAGGCGGCCGCCATTACAGCAAGACCGATTTGACGATCACGCAGGAGATCGCCGACCGCGCTGGCCAGGCCATCGAGAATGCCGCCCTCTACCGAGACGCCCAGAGCGCCATCCGCACCCGGGAGGATTTTCTCTCGGTGGCTTCACACGAGCTGCGCACGCCGCTGATGGCGTTGAACCTCCAGGTATCGACCTTCATCGCCCGCAGTGAGGCCGGACAGACGCCGGACATCAGCCTGGAAAAGATGAAGAGGCTCTACGCACAGGTGTTGCGCATGACCACGCTGGTGAACCAACTGCTCGACGTCTCGCAGTTGGCAACGGGCACGCTGGCGCTGAGCTGTACGAACCTCGACCTCGGCGCCCTGGCCAAAGATGTGATCGAGCGTTTCAGCGACACCGCCGCCGACGCGCGTTCTGCGTTGTCGCTGAGCGTGACGGGTTCGACGACGGGCTTTTGGGACCGCGGACGACTCGAGCAGGTGGTGACCAACTTGATCAGCAACGCGCTGAAGTACGCCGCCGGGACGCCGATCGCGGTGCGCGTCGAAGACGATGGCGGCGCTGCGCGCCTCAGCGTTGCCGATCAAGGGCCCGGCATCGCGCTCGTCGACCAAGAGCGCATCTTCGAACGCTTTGAGCGGGCGGCGCCGGTGCGGTCTTTTGGTGGCCTGGGTCTCGGGCTGTGGATCGTGAAGCAGATCGTCAGCTCCCACGGCGGATCGATTTCGGTCGAAAGCGCGCCAGGGGAGGGATCGAGGTTTATCGTGCAGCTGCCGAAGCAGAGAAAGACCAGAGAGGCAGATGGGCATGGGCAAAGAGACGCACTCCGTCCTCGTGGTCGATGACGACAAGGACATCCGCGAGATCATTTGCGACGTCCTCAACGACGAGGGTTACCGCACCGTTGCCGCCGCCGATGGCGAAGAGGCGCTGGAGCTGCTGCGCCACGGCGGTCCCTACTGCCTGGTGCTCCTCGATCTGATGATGCCAGTGAAAGACGGCTGGACCTTTCGCCAGGAACAGCAGGCCGACCCCGCCATCGCCGACGTCCCGGTGTTCGTGGTGACGGCGGCGGGCAGCCCTGATCGCACCCAGCTCGGCGCCATCAAGGGCATCCTGCACAAACCGGTGAACTTCAAAGATCTCCTGGGGGCCGTGCAGGCCTTCTGCTGACGAGAGCGGTGTCAGGCCGCGCTATTGTGCGCTTCTGTGGACCTGATCACCCTCGCCATCCCCTTTTTCTTTCTCTTCATGGGCGTCGAGCTCGTCGTGGGGCGGCTCAAGGGCCGACGCATCTACCGCGGCCCCGACGTCATTGCCAACCTGGCCCTGGGTGTATTGCAAACGATCTTCGCCGTCGTCGCCGGTGGCCTGCTGACTTTCATGTATCTCAGCGCCTACGAACATCGTCTGCTGACGCTGCCTGACGGCGAAGTATGGGTATGGATCGTTGCCTTCGTCGGCGTCGACTTCTGTTACTATTGGTTTCACCGCAGCAGCCACCGGGTGATGCTGGCTTGGGCCACGCACGCGCCCCACCACTCGTCGGAAGACTACAACCTGGCCGTCGCTCTGCGCCAGGGCCCGATCCAGCCGCTGTGCTCGCGCTTCTTCTATCTGCCTCTGGCGCTGGTGGGTGTTCCTTACGGGATGTTTGCGGTCATGGTGTCTGTTAATACGCTCTACCAGTTTTGGATTCACACCGAGTTGATCGATCGATTGGGACCGCTCGAATATCTCTTTAATACCCCGTCGCACCATCGCGTGCACCATGGTTGCAACGGCAAGTACCTCGACAAGAACCACGCCGGCATCTTGATCCTCTGGGACCGGCTCTTTGGTTCTTTCGTCGCCGAAGCCGATACCCCCGTCTACGGCACGGTGAAGCCGGCCGAGACCTGGAACCCGCTGACGGCGTCATGGTTGCCCTTCGCCGACATCGCCATGAAGTGGTCGGCGTCGCAAACCCTGGCCGACAAGGTGCGCTCGATCTTTGCCCCTCCCGAGTGGCTTCCACCCGGCGTCGTCGCTGGCGCCGCCGTCGACGGCCCCCGCGCCAAGTGGGATGCCCGCCCCCCGTCCCCGATCTCTCGCTACGTCGGGAGCATGTTCGTCGTCGTCTTGCTCTCGAGCGTGGCCTATCTCGTCGTGGCCCCGCAGCTCGGATCTGGCGCCTCGGCCGTCGTCGCTGCCTGGCTCACCTGGTCTTACGGCTCTTTGGGAGCCCTGCTCGATCGCAGCCCCCTCGGCGTGTACAGCGAGATCGCGCGCTTCGTCGTCGGCCTCCCCGTCGTCGTCGCTGCCGTCCTGCTGCTATAGCCAGGCCCATGACCCTCAGCGAGAGTGCCCGGCGCGAGACCAAAGAGGAGCGCGTGCGCCCCCTGCGGCTGCTGGCGTCGTCGTCGTCGGACCAGTTCTCTGCCCTCTGGCCGGGCGGCCAATTGCTGGTGCACGAGATCTACCCTTCGGTGCAGGGTGAGAGCACCTGGGCCGGCGTGCCCTGCACTTTCATCCGCCTCACGGGCTGTCACCTGCGCTGCGGCTACTGCGACACCGAGCACGCTTTTCACGAGGGCAAGCTGCGCTCTGTCGACGACGTCGTCGCTGCCGTCGCCGCCGCCGGCCTCTCCTTGGTCGAGGTCACGGGAGGCGAGCCGCTGCTGCAACCGGCTTGTGCTGTGTTGCTGACCCGCTTGCTCGACGCGGGGCACACGGTCTTGGTCGAGACCTCGGGGGCGGTCAGCGTGGAGGGGCTCGATGCGCGGGCCCGCCTGATCGTCGACATCAAGACCCCGGGATCGGGGGAGCACGAGCGCGTGCGCTGGCAGAACCTGCCCCTGCTCAAGCCGGGGCTCGACGAGCTCAAGCTGGTGATCGTCGACGACGCCGACTACGACTGGGCCGTCGACGTGGTGCGCAGCCGCCCCATTCCCGCAGGGGTCACGGTGCTTTTTTCGCCGTGCTTTCCGACCATGGCGCCGGCCCATCTGGCCGAAAAGATCGTCGCTGACCGCTTGCCGGTGCGTTTTCAGCTGCAGCTGCACAAGGTCCTGTGGGGCGAAAAACGAGGCGTTTGATCTGCAGGCCCATGGAGGTCGGCGGCGTCGAGCTTGGCTTCGGCGGGCGTTTCGATATGGCTTTGGCGACCGCCACCTCGACCCGGGGAGCACTTCGGCTCTTCCTCGCGTGCCCGTACCAGCTAGATTGGATTCAAGATGCCCTATTCGATGTACGATGCCAGTGTCCCCGTGTTCACCAAAATGCTCACCAGCGGCAAGGGTTGGCTCGACAAGGCTGCCGACGCAGCCGTCGGCCGCAAGTTTGATCCCACGGTGCTGCTGAGCTCCCGTCTGGCGCCCGACATGTTCACGTTCACGCGGCAGCTGCAGGTGGCCACCGACGGCGCCAAGGGTGGGCTGGCTCGCCTCGCTGGCGTCGAGGTGCCCCGCTATGAAGACAACGAGAGCAGCATCGCCGAGCTGCACGCGCGCCTCGACAAGACCATCGCTTTCCTCAACACCATCACCGCAGCCCAGCTCGAAGGCAGCGCCGATAGAGACATCGTGCACCCCTCGATCCGCGGCGACCGCAAGTTTCTGGGCGCGAACTATCTACGTTATTATGTGACGCCGAATTTCTTCTTTCACATGACAACGGCCTACGCGATCCTGCGCCACAACGGCGTCGACGTGGGCAAGCGCGACTACCTGCCCATGTTCGAGTGAACGCCCTCGCACGGCAGTTCCATTGGCGCGCCGGCCTTCGGCCCCCCGGCTCCGGCCTGCGCGCCGATTCCGCTGGCGCGCAGGCCTTCGGCCCCCAGCTGCATCCTCCGGCCTGCGCGCTGATTGCCAGGATCACGCGACGAGGACCTGCGCCAGGACCGTTCTTGCGCTAGGTTCCCGCGCGCACGCACGGTCGGCGGCGTTTCGCCCGAAACCCAACCCGAAGCCTGACTCTGCACGGCACCGAGGTACTGAGAGATGGTTGATTGGAAGAGGCTCTTGGAAGAGGACGCTCGCGAACGAGCCAAAGGCGGCGACGAGGGCGACGACTGGCGTCAAGAATCCGCCGACAGTCTGTGCGAGCTGTATTACGAGACCTACCGAACGCAGAAGGGCCGGGGCAAGCGCCTCGACCTGCGCCCGGGCAGCGACTACCGGCGTTTCCTCGACAGCCACATGAAGCCGCTGGGCAAATACGGCGTCTGGGAGGCCCTCTTCCCCAACCGCGTGTCGGCGACGTCGGCCCAAGCCATCGACGAAGCCCTCCATTTGCTGGCCGACACCAAGCTGGTGGATCGCGTGTACTCGGGCGACATCGTCACGGTCACCAAGATCGTGAGCAACATCCAAAAGAAACGCGGCAAGTACCTCGAGCTCGAAGGCAAAGCGGTCGTCGTCGACGGCGAAGAGATCGACGAAGCCGACGAGATCGTGCTCGATCTCGAGGGCGATGGCGAAGAGGAGGCCTGACGCTTAGCGCCTTCCTCTTTCGTCGCCGAGCTCGGCATGATCTGCTTGGGACATGACCGCTCTGCCACGCACCAAGGTCTGCTCTCGCTGCGAACAAGAGCTGCCGCTGGCGTCTTTTCACCGTCGACGCCACTACGTCTCGACCTCCGTGCGCAGCGCCTGCAAGCCCTGCACGGCCCTGATGGTGGTGGCCGCGCGGGCGCAGCAGAAGCCGTCCACCGAGCTCGAGCGCACGAAGGAGCGCATTCGACGGCGCACCGAGCGGGCCGTCGCGCGAGGCGAGCTCGCGGCCCTGCCCTGTCAAGTTTGTGGGGACCAGCGCAGCGAAGCGCACCACCTCACCTATGAGGGCGACGACGCCCACCGCCAGGTGCAATGGCTCTGTCGCGATCACCACATGACCATCCACATCCGCCGCCCCTGGGGCCGACAGCTCGCCCTGCTCTGACGACTTCAAGACGCGCCAGCGACAGCAGCGTCTTAAACCATCAGAACTTCAAGACGCGCCAGCGTCACAGAGGGGCGCGCCCGCTGAGATCGGCGGCGGGACGGCGCCCGGGGGGCAGCAGGTGAACCAGCACCTCGAGGGCAGCCGCGGCGGCCGGACGGCTGCCGACGTCGATGCGAGTGGAGTCCGGTGGAGGCCTGGGCGCTGTCTCATCGAGCCGGGCCAGCAGGGTGGCCGCCGCGGCTTCGTCGTCGACGTCTTTGCGATGTCCCATCAAACGCGCACGGCGCACACCGACGTCGCCGGTGAGATGAAAGGCCTTGATGCGTCCCGGCAACATCTTCTCGGCGTAGAGGCCCTCGAGCACCAGGCCTTCGCCGGCGAAGCGCTTCTCCAGTGCGTCCTTGAGCGCAGCCCGCACGCTCTCGTCGTCGAGCAGCACCCCTGCGCGCACGAAGCGTTCGGGATCGGAGGTGGCGTGTTGCACGGCAGCGGTGACGTCGACGCTGTCGAGAAAAGCCCGATAAAAAGGCGGCTCCGTCGACGGCTCCATCTGAAAGCCGCGGTCGAACAAGGCGGCCACCAACTGCTTGGGCGTCACGGCCGACGTCGACTCCGAAGCACCCTCTTGGAGCTCGCGTTCGATCAGGGCCAACGCGCGCGAGAGAGCGGTGATGCCGAAGAAGCGATGCCCCAAGCGGCGGGCCACCATGGCGCCGACCTCGGTCTTGCCGGTGTAGGGCTCGCCGGTGAACGAGAGACGAAAGGTGCGACCGGCGAGCAACATTTCTTCGACGGCGACGACGCGGCCCATGGCCTGCACCTCGGCGGTGGTCACGGTGCGTGCGCGTCCGGCGAGGTCGCGCAACCCGTTCATGGCCCGGGCGATGTCAGCGATGGCCCTCGCGCTCTCGTCTTCGAGGGCCGCGATGGGATCCCCCAACACCGGCGTCGACCCGTTCTTGATCCGGGCGATGCGCGCGAGGCGGGCCACCGGGCGCGCGAGCAGCTCGAGGGTGCGACAAGCAAAGAAACGGCCGACGAAGCGAGGGTCCTTGCGATCGAGGACCTGCAGCGCATCGAGGTAGCCGTGCACCAAAGCGTCTTCAGCGTCGTCGTCGAGGTGGGAGGCGACGGCAAAGGCCGCGAGATCGAAGGCGCCGTCGCCCAAGGCCGCTTTGTCGAGGCCCACCAGACACAGGTGGGGTGCGGCACCAGAAAAAGACAGGGGACTGCGATCGGCCCGAGCAATCACGAGGGCGGGCTCGGGGGCGCCGTGGCAGAGCACCCGTCGACGAGCGACCTTGAAGAGATTGTCCTGGGCGACGACGAAGGGTCGCAGGGCGCGCAGCAGATCGGAGAGGGAGAGGGTGAGCAGATCGGGTCCGAGTCCGTCGAGCTCGCGAAAGGCCAACCACCCCTTGAGCTCGTCGGCGGCCTTGCGATAGCCCTCCAACAGCGTCGTCGTCGTCGTCGGCAGGCGCTCGTGTAGGTCCATCACCCGGGCGGCGTGCAGCTGGGCAAACGCGCTGCCGCAGTCGCGCGCCTGGGTGGTGGGTAGGGGTGCGTCGAGAGTGCGTCCCTCGATCCAGGCGTAGGCCAAGAAGCGTCGCTCGATGCCGTCTTTGCCGAAGAGCAGGTGGCGCGTGATGAGGGGCGGCACCACCGGCGGATCGATGGCGGTCTGCAGGGCGATCAAGGTCAGGGCTTCGACGTCAACGCGACGGCTGGCCGGGTCTTCGTCGACGCGCAAGGTCAAGGGGCTCGAGCCGCCCACCCGAAAGCTGCGCAAGGTGCCCCTCGGCGGCAGCTCGACGACGTAGCCGGCCGATCCGCCCACCACTTCGGCCGCGGCAGCAGCGACGACGTCGACGGTGATGGCTTGCTTCATGTTCCGTCGTCACCGGCGAGGCCGAGCTGGATGCGCCGGACCAAGCGAACCTCAGAGACGTCAGCGACGCCGAGGTTGCCGGTGGGAGAGAGGTCATCGCGGGCCACGGACTTGATACCTGCGGAGCCCGCCACGACCACGCGCCGACACCCGACGGTGATGCTGCCCACCAGGCCGTTGGTGTCGACGGTGGTCTGGTCGAGGATCGTCGGCGGCGAGGTGTTGAGGTCGATCTTCAGCAGGTTGTTGGTGCTCCGGCCCAGGAGCACCCAGGCCGACCCGCCTCGAGCAGCGATCCCCAGCACCGACACTTGCTCGGCGTCTGCGATGACGAGGTCGCCGCTGCCGTCGCCGAGGGAGGCGTCGAAGCCGTCGGACTCGGGGGCCACGATGACGCGGCCGAGATCGCCAATGAGCAGCGAACGCGTGGTGGCATCGAAGGCGACGCCCTTCTGCGCCGCCTGCACACCGCCGAAGGAGTGGATGCGCGCGGTATCGGATTCGACGTCGATGTCGGGGCCCACCGCGGGCGCTCCGCCGGCACCGGTGTCTGTGTAGAGCACATAGCCAAAGGCGCCGACGACGACGACGAAGCCGGTGCTGTCGACGTTGAAGGCGACCGAGCGGCCGTAGGTGTCGTGCTGGCTGAGCACGAGGGGGGCGGAGCCGACGGGCGCATCTTCGGCGCGGTCGAGCAGATCTGCGGTTCCCGCGATCAGCACATGCTCGCCGAGCAGCTGCATCGACGTGAAGGAGCTGAAGGCCGCCAGCGTGAGCATCGGGCCGCCGTCGATGTCCTGCTGCACCAGCGTGCTCTTGCGCAGCTGGTAGAGGAAACGATCGCCCACCACGTAGAGGCGGTCGTCGCTGCCCAGGGCCACGGAGCTGGCGCCGTAGCCATTGGTCTCGGCGTTGTCGTCGTCGTTGACCAGGTCGACGTTGAGATCGTTGCCCTCGGCGAAGCGCCGCCGAAAGGAGCCGGGCTGCAGATCGTAGACCTGCAGAGCATCGAGCCCCCCACCGGCGCGATCGTCGCGCACCACCAGCAAACGCTCCTCAGCTTCGCAAGCGGGATCGTCGTCGTCGATCTCGCCTTCGCCTTCGCCTTCGCCGGTGTCGCCCTCGCCCCCGTCGCCTTCGCCCTCGCCTTCGCTGGCGATGTTGGCCCGCGCTTCCTCGAGGAGATCGCCGATGTAGAAAGAGCAGCCGCCGCCGACCAGGAGGAGGGCCGCGACGACTACGGCGGCGCCGGCGGCGACGGACACGGCGCGGCGGCTCACAGACTTCCCGCCACCATCAGCGTGGCGCCCACCACGGTGATCAACGCCCCACCGAGGAGCCCGAGGTCGGCAGCGAAGGCGAAGTCCTGCGCCCGCCCCGCTGTCGCGTCGAAGGTGGCCGGGGCGACCCCCGAAGACTGCTGCAGCGAACGGGCTTCGATGTAGGCCAACACGCCCAAGGCTCCCCCAGCAGCAAGCCCGGCGGCGCCGAGCCCGGTGACCCCCGCGCCCCCCCAAAAGAGCGCGGGATTGCCGCTCTCGTCGTCGATGGCGACGCTGACGGCGGAGCCCACGCCCCGGCGCACCAAGATGGTGTGGGCGAGAGCGCGGGCGGCTTCATCGATGGCGGCCTCGCTGCCCCGCCAGGCCCGGGCGTCGTCGCGGTCAATAACCACACCGCGCTTCAAGTCGACGAGCCGGATGGTGATCATGGCGTCGCCGCCGATGCGTCCGATCGACGCGGCCAGCAGGTACTCGGCTTCAATCTGGGTGAAGGCGCTGGGGTCGAAGCAGTCCTCCTTCTCGCACGATGAGAGCTCGACGAGCTCCTGCGCGCCCAGCAGCACTTCGAGATCGCGGGGCGTCAACACGTCGAGGCGCGGGTCGCGCGCCAGCTCAACCCCGAGGCTTTCGTCGATGGCCTGACACAGCGCTTTTTCCATGTCGCGGGCGCACTGCAGGGGCAGCAGGGCGACTTTGCTCGACGAAGATCCCAGGCGGTAGGCGGCATGCGGGCGTCCACCCGCGCGCTCGGCGTCGTTGGGTGCGGCCGGAGCGGGCGCGCCGCTGCGATCCTCAGGGGCAGCCCGCGCGGGCACGACCAGCACCAGGATCGCAGTCGCCAAGACGAACACGGGCATGGCGCCTCATAGCCTGCTGCGCGCGACATCGACACTCGTCCCGCGGGGGATCAGAGGTCGTCGGCCGGATCCACGTCGAGCACATCCAGACGCAGGTCACCCAGTTGCCACAGGGGCAGACCGCGCTTGTCCATGCGCCAGAGCCCCCAGCGCACGCCTTCGTCGTTGTCGGCGGGGTCGTCGAGGAGTTGGCATAGATCGACCAGCAGCCCGACCTGCAGCGCCCGCACAAGAGTGGTGAGGTCGCCTTCGTCGGCCCCCGCCACCAACAGCCGTTCGACGACGGGCGTCAGCGCGCTCTTGTTCTTGCGCATCTTGTCGAGGAAACGGCCGTCCTTGACGATGCGCCCCCACAGGGCCCGCAAGAACACGAAGCGGCCAATCTGGTCGACGCCGTCTTGCACGTGCGAGCGCGCCCAGCGCTCCGGGTGGCGCGCACCGAGCGTCGTGAACACTCGGCTCAGGGCCTCGACGCGGGCTGAGCGCACGCCGGCTGCCGACGACGACGGCGGCGCTTCGCGGCGGGCCGCCCTTTTCTTCGCCGGGGCTTTGGTTTTTCGGCGGGTTGTCTTGGCCTTGGCCATCACCGCCGTTGGCTTTGCGGGTGCAGAGCGCCTCGTCTTCTTCGATCTCGAAACCACCATGGTGGCAGGGTGTCTGACCGCGCCCCCCCAAGGCAAGCAGTCGGAGGAACCGCCCTGGCGCAGCCCCCGGCGTCCGGGCACGATGGCGGCCGATGTTGACGACGTTGTTGCTCACGATGCTCGCCCAGGCTCCGACGGATCGGGTCTTCTTTGCGCCCCTGCGCCCCAACGACGACGTCGACCCCATGGCCCTGCTCAGCCTCGAAGACGCCGTGCTCGTGGCCGCGCGCAAAGCCGGGGTTTCGATCATCGGCCGCGGCGATGTGCAGGCCGTGCTCGACGTCGAAGCCGCCAAACAGGCCGCTGGTTGCACCTCTGACTCCTGCGCCGCCGAGCTGGCCGATGCCCTGGGGGCGCCCGAGTTGCTCACGGGCCAAGTCGCGCGCCTCGGCACCACCTGGGTGCTCACCCTCACGCATCTGGAGCGCTCGTCGCTGGCGGTCCTGGGTCGGGCGCAGCTGCAGCGCGATGGCGACTCGGTGGGCGTGCTGCTCGGCGGCATCGAGACTTTGGTGGGCGAGACCTTCCACAAAGCGCCGCCCTCGGTGCTGGTTCCCGTCGGCGTCGTCACGGCCGGCGTCGGCGCCGTCACGGCGGTGTTGGGGGGGTGCCTGTGGGCCCTGGCTGCGTTTCAGCACGGCAAAGGCATCGAGGCGCTCGAGGCCGGCGACGTCGCGGGTGCGGCCGAAGTCCGCAAGGTCTGGGAACAGCCCTACAACATCGGCATCGCTGCCACCGTCGTTGGCGTCGTCGTCGCTGCCACCGGCGGTGGTCTTTTCCTGGGCGGAAAACTCTCTTCTGAGTGATCAGGACGCTGCCGGTTTGGGCTCTTTTTTCAACCAGTGCACGTCTTCGTCGACGACGTCGAAGCCCTCTCTTTCATAGAGCTCGACGGCCGCCGCCTTGCGTTTGTCGGCGCTGACCTCGACGAAGCGGTAGCCGATCTGCTGCAGCTTGTGCATGCCGGCGCGGACCAACGCGCGCGAGAGACCCTGGCCCCGTAGGTTCTTCATCAAGCCGATGTCCTCGATGACGCCGACGATGGGCTCCCCGGCTGCGGTGCGCTCACCTTTCTTGGCGCGCTCGCAGGGGGCCACGATGCACACGCCGCCGTCGACCGCTTTGCCATCGCTGCCCGTGACTTCGAGGTAGAGGGCGGCGGCGCGCGGTCGGGCCAGTCGGGCCTTCATCCAGGCACGATCATCGGAGCCGCCGTCGCCGGCGGAGCCGCTGTCGCCGAGGGCTGCTGTGAGGGCCAAGATGGCGCGCCGGCTGTCTTTGCGCGTGTCTTCGACGATCTTACCTTCGGCGATGGCGAGGTCCTCGATGCCGACGGCCTCCTTGCGCATCAACAGCGCCCGGTAGCGCTCGGTGAACCCCGTGGACTCGAGCAGGGCCCGCGCTCCGCCGACGCTCTCCCGACTCGCGCACAGGAGCCGGCGATCGCTGGGAGCGCACTCGATCAGGGCCCGACCGATGCCCTGGCGGCGAAAGGCCGGGTTGACGCCGACGACGACCTCGGTGCGCAGGGTGCCGGTGAAGAAGCAGAGCAGTCCGCCGATGACGGCGCCGTTGGCTGCGACCGCCACCCGCCACGCCGAACCACGGCGCGCCGAAGCGTGGTCGAGGCGCGCGGCCAACATGTCCGAGCCGATGGCCGCCATGCTGCCGTCGAAGGTCGCCACTTGCCCCAGCAGCTTGACGATGCCGGCGTCGTCGGCGCCAGGCTGGAAGGTGCGGATGCTCCAGGGCTTCTTCGCCGCCATCGTCAGTGACCGCCGGTCTGGCAGCGGGCGCTGTCTTGGGTGGCGTTTTTCAGACGGGCGGTGGCGGGGGAAAAGAGCGCGGGATCGTCGCCGCGCAATTGGCTGCGGCGTCCTTTGGCCCGCTCGAGCGCGTTCACCAGTTGCTCACGGACCGGCTCGCCTTCGTCGACAACGACCCGGCTCTCGGGCACGGCCAATCCGCCGTCGCCGCCGAGGGCGACGAAGTCGGTGGTCACCACGCTGAGCTTCTCTTCGTCTTTGAGGGGCGCACCCTGGTCATTCACGAGGTCGACGCGGGCGTTGCCAGCGGCGTCGCAGCTCACCCTCGCCCGCGCGCCGGCCATGGAGAAGATGCCGCCCTTCTTGCTGGCCGAGAGGTTCTTCTCGAGGACGAAGCGCAGCTCGGCGACGCTCAGGGTGGCTTGGGCGAAGCGGTTGTCGAAGGGCATCATCTGAAACACCGCGCCATAGGTGAGCTCGCCCTTTTCGAGGTTGGCCCGCA
Organism: Myxococcales bacterium; assembly: GCA_023248635.1. Taxonomy (GTDB): domain Bacteria; phylum Myxococcota; class UBA727; order UBA727; family VGSZ01; genus VGSZ01. The sequence goes on along the minus strand of JAHFED010000007.1, from coordinate 140,939 downwards.
CGCCACCGCCGTTCATCAAGGTGACGTCGGCGTCGGGTCGCGCCTCTTTCATCAGGTCGGCGAAGAGGTTTCCGAGCGCGCTCTCGCGGTCGTAACCCCGTTTCACCTCGGAGACGACGACGACGCCGAGCTTGCGGGCGCGCAGCTCCTTGGCTTTGGCCAACGAGGGGCGCAGCGCCGCGAGCAGGGGCTGATCGACCGCGACGACGTCGCCGTCGGCGCCGACCGGGGCGCATCGTTCGATGGGTGCATCGTCGGTGGCTTCGAGGGGTCCGCACAAACGGTGGGGCGGGTGGATCTTCAGCACGCTCGCTGTTTCGCCCTTCACCTCGAGATCGACGCGGCCGAAGCCCCGCCCGTTGGCCCAGCTCTCGAGGACGACGATGCCGTTGACGACGTGGGCCATGGCTTGGTGCGTATGACCAGCGACGATCACATCGACCAATCCCGGCGCAAGAGCGCGCGCCACCTTCATGATCTCGGCGTCGGCCTCACACGACTCGAGGTGCATCGGGTCATCCTGCTGCGTGCATTTGCCCCCGGCATGGGCGGCGACGACGACGACGACGGCGCCGTCTTTGCGCAGGGCCCGGGCTTCCCGCTCGATGCTCTCGGCCAAGGGCCAGACCTTCAACCCGTCGAAGTTCGAAAAGAGGGTAGTGCGAGGCGTGTCGACGGTGGTGACGCCGACGATGCCGACCTTGATGCCCGCGCGGGTGAGCAAGATCGATGGCCGCACGTTGGGCCAGGCGATGGGCTTGTTCGTGGCCTCGTCGACGAGGTTGGCGGCCAGAAAGGGGAACTTCGCTTCGGCGGCCCGGGCTTTCAGCGCCCCGCGCGGATCGTCCTGGCTCGATTTCGACGTCGAGAGCGGGCCCGCCGGACCGAAGTCGAACTCGTGGTTGCCGATGGCCACGGCGTCGTAGCCGACGGCGTTGAAGGCCTGCACCACGGCCTTGCCCTCCCCAAGGTTGGACTCGAGGGTTCCCTGGAACATGTCGCCGCCGTCGACGACGACGACGACGCCTTTTTCTTTGGCCAGCCGGGCGCGCAGAGGCGTGAGGTGTCCCAAGAGGGCTGCGCTGCGCTCGACCTGGCCGTGAACGTCGCTGGTGCCGACGATGGTGAGAGGGACCGCCCCCGCACCCGTCCCCAGCAGCGCGAGCCCAAGAAAGAGAGGAAGGCGAGCCAGCATTCGGCGACCTTACTGCTTGATGCCTCGACACGTCGACGTCGACGGAGCGGAGGCCCCTGAGGGCCGGCGTCTGGACGAGCAAACCCGGCCGTCGCCGGCCATCCCTGCGCGATCAAACGATGTCGACGATGATGGCTTGGTGATCGGAGGCCGAGCCGACGTCGAGCACGGCGGCCCGGGCCACGCGGGGCCACAGCGCCGGTGACACCAGGACATAGTCGCTGCGCGCGTCGACGACGGCGCCCTCTTCTCCGCGTTTTCGCCGTGCGGTGACCCACGCGTTCGGATCCTGGGATCGGGCTTCGGCTGCTGGTTGGAGTGCGTCGATCCAACCTGCGTCCCGCAAGCGATCGGTGACGTCGAAGCGGGGCGGGTGGCCGTATTTGTCGATGCCCGCGCGTCGGAGCCGCTCGTCGACGTCGCTGGGATAGGGGTCCGCTCGCGTCAGGGCATTCAGGTCGCCGGCCAACAGCGCCAGCCCCACCGGCTCCGCCCAGCTCATGAGCCGCTCGACCTCGAGCATGCGCGCGTCTTCATCGCTCCAAACCAGGTGCACGCCGAAGAGCGCCAAGGGCGCGGTGCCCAGGTCGACGACGGCTTCGGCGACGACGTGGGCGACGCCGTCGGTGTGGGTGACGCGCTGGTGCAGCCCTGTGCGACTGACGAGGCCAACGTGAAAGCGTCGTCCACTGCCGCGGGCATTGGCCACGGCCAAGAAGGTGTGCGGCGCGCTCGGCGGGATGTCGAGAGCGGCGGCGACGGAGGCGAGCCTGTGGCCGTCGTCCCAGCCCAAACACTCCTGCAACACGACGACGTCGGGGACGGTCGCGCGCAGCACTTCGAGTTGGGCTTCGAAGCGATCGGCGCCGCCGTTTTCGATGTTCCAGCTCAAGATGCGCATGGGCAGAACCTATCGCCTTCATCGACGGCAACGGGGCGGTGAAGCACTCCTGCCGAGACCAGCCGGCCCGTCAGGAAGCTCGGCTGCGGGAACCTGATGAACCATGATGGCTCGACACGTCGACGTCGACGATGGATGGTGGGCCATGGGTGGGAAGAAGAAGCAGGGCGACGGCTCGATTGCTGACAACCGCCGGGCGCGCTTCGAGTACGCCATCGGCGACACCCTCGAGTGCGGCATCGCCCTGGTCGGCGCCGAGGTGAAGAGCCTGCGCAACAAGGCGGTCAGCTTTGGCGACGCCTACGCCGTCATCGAGAACAACCAGCTCGTCTTGCGGGGCTTGAAGATCGATCGCTTTGCCCAGGCCAACATCGACATCGTCGAGCCAGCGCGCCCCCGGAAGCTCTTGGCCAACAAGAGGGAGATCGAGAAGCTGCGCAAGCTCGTGCAAGAGAAGGGCTATACGCTGGTGCCCCTCAAGCTCTATTTCAAAGGCGCCTGGGCCAAGGTGCTGATCGGCGTCGGCAAGGGCAAGAGCCACGACGACAAACGCGACACCATTCGCAAGCGCGAGGCGGATCGGGACGTGGCCCGTGCTCTGCGCCGCGGCTGACGTACAATCGCGCCATGCGCTCTTGCTTCGTCGTCGGTTTGCTCACTCTGTGCACCGGGTGCGACCCGCTCGCCGGCGGGGGGCTGTTTGACCGGGTGCCTTGCGATGCCGGCTTGGCCGACACCGACGTCGAGGCCCTCGACGGCGGCGTCTTTGATGCTGGCTTTTGCTTCGCGGGCGCCGACGGCAACGGCGGCGGCGGCGGCGGCGGCGACGAAGCAGACGGCGGCGAACCCACGCGCAAAGTCGCGCCCGACTGCACCCCGCTGCTGACGACGACCTGTGGGCCCGGGGGTGAGTGCGCCGAAGATCCAGGCTGCGTCGCTGCCACCTTGCTGCAGCGCTTCGAGCCCGAGAGCTGCGAAGCAGCCGAAAGCGACGCCCGCAGCTTCCCGCCTTGCACCCAGGCCACCTGTGACGAGCTCGTCGCCAAGGTCTGCGGCACCGTCTGCGTCGACGCTCCCGGCTGCGCCCCCGCGCAGATTTTGCAGGCCCGGGCCCAGGGCGGCGACGTCTCGGCGGTGAGTTCGTGTGGCAGCGCCCTGTCCGACGAGAGCCTGTTCCCGCCCTGCGGATCCTGAGGGGCGCCTGTTGCTTTGCCTTCCTGCGGGTTAGGGCTGGCCATGGCCCACGCCGTCGGCATCGATCTCGGAACCACCTACTCCCTCATTGCCGTGGCGGGAGCCGGAGCGCCACCGCGCATCCTCCTCGACGAAAATGGCGAAGGGCGCCTGCCCTCAGCAGTGTTTTTCGCCGAAGCCCAGACACAGGGCGCCGTCGTTGGCTTCGACGCCTTCGCCGCCGCCCGGAGCCAGCCTGGGGCCCTGCTGACGTCGACCAAGCGCTTCATGGGCAAGGGACGCGCCGCCGCTGCCGCCCACCTGGTCGACGGCGCCCGCAACTACCTGTTGGTCGATTCCGACGACGACCGGCAGGTGCTTTTTCAAGTGCCCGATGGGAGCGGTGGGGTGCGGGCCTCGACCCCGGTGGAGGTCGCCGCCTACGTGCTCAAGGCCTTGAAAGACCGAGCCGAGGACGTGCTCGGCGGCGGCGCCGTCGCCGACGCCGTCATCACCGTTCCCGCCTACTTCGACGACGCCCAGCGCCAGGCCACCCGAGACGCCGGCCGCCTCGCTGGCTTCAACGTGTTGCGCCTGCTCGCCGAACCGACGGCGGCGGCCTTGGCCTATGGACTCGACAAGGAAGCCCAGGGTCGCGGCCAGGGCACCTATGCCGTATTCGACCTCGGCGGTGGCACATTTGATGTCTCTATTTTGACCTTTGATCGCGGGCTCTTTCGAGTCCGAGCGACAGCCGGGGACACCGCGCTGGGCGGCGACGACTTCGACTGGCCCATTGCCCGCCGGATCCTCGACGCCGTTGGACTGTCGACGACGGCGACGCCGCAGCAGACGCAGCAGGCCCTGCAGATGGCCCGCTCGGCCAAGGAGATATTGACTGTACGTGAATCCGTCGAAGTATCTGGCTTTCTAGATGTTGATAAAGAGCGGCGATCGGTGGCCTTCTCGCTCACGCGAGCCGAGCTCGACGCCCTGATGCTCCCGGTCATCAACCGCTGCGCCGGACCTTGCGAGCGCGCCCTCGTCGACGCCGGTTTGACCCCCGCCGCGCTCGACGGCGTCATTCTCGTCGGTGGCTCCACCCGAGTGCCCCTGGTGCGGGCCTTTGCCCGGGAGTTCTTTGGGCGCGATCCCTTGCTGGATGCCCACCCCGACGAGGTGGTCGCCGCGGGTGCTGCTTTGCAGGCCGCTTTGCTCTCGGGCAGCGATGAGCGCGACATGCTCCTGCTCGACGTCACCCCCCTGTCGCTGGGCGTCGAGACCATGGGCGGCGTCGTCGACAAGCTCATCACCCGCAACGCCACCATTCCCTGTTCGGCCACCCACACCTTCACGACCTACGCCGATCAGCAGACCGCCATGGACATTCACGTGCTGCAGGGCGAGCGCGAGAAGGTCGAGCACAACAAGTCGCTGGCCCGCTTTCGGCTGCGGGGCATCCCAGCCCTGGGTGCGGGTCTGGCGCGGGTGCAAGTGAGCTTTCAGCTCGACGCCGATGGTCTCTTGACGGTGACGGCGACGGAGCAGGCCACGGGTGCGGTGCAGTCCATCGAGGTCAAGCCCAGCTACGGGCTCACCGATGCCGAGGTCGAAGAGATGTTGCTGGCCAGCATCGACAACGCCGAAGCCGACATCACCGAGCGCCTGCTCATCGAAAAGCGGGTCGAGGCCCGGCGCGTGTTGCAGGCCACCCACAAGGCCCTCGACGACGACGGCGCGCTGCTCGAGCCGGGGGAGCGCACCAGCATCGACGCCACCATGCTGGCGCTGGAACAAGCCATCACCGGCGACAACCGTCATGTCTTGCAGGAAGCCACCGAGGCCCTGGATCAGGTGACGACGTCGTTTGCCCAGCGGCGCATGACCCGGCGCATCGGCGAAGCCCTCGAGAACAAGCGCATCGATCAGATTTGAGAACTACGCCAGCAAACCGCCCAAACGGTAGCGCACGAAGTCGGCGTAGCGCTTGACGCAGTCGTCTTTGCCGACGGCCATGGCGGTGTCGGCCAATAGCGTGGCCTCGACGCACAGCCCTGTGGTCAGAGCCAGGCGGCGGGCGTTTTCTTCGATGGCGCGGGGGCCCAGGCTCGCGAGCTCGGCTGCTCTCTTGGTCAGTTGCGCAACTGTGTCCCCCAGGGTGCGGTTTGCCTGCTGCGGCAACGTCGATGACAACACCGCTGCCTTCTGCGCCAGCTGCTCGATCACCGCCGAGAAGCCCCGGTCTTTTTGTTCCGCGCGCAGAACGTCGAGGGAGAGCACGTTGGTGGTGCCCTCCCAGATCGGCAGCACCTGCGCGTCTCGGAGCATGCGGGGCAAGCCCGTGTCTTCGACGTAGCCCGCGCCGCCGAAGCACTCGAGGCACTCCGACACGCAGCTGACGACCTGCTTGCCGGTGGTGAGCTTGGCCAAGGGAATCAGGGCCCGCAGGCGGCGTTTGTCGTCGTCGGCGGCGAGCCCATTTTCCTGCCGACCGATGAGGGTTGCGAGCTCCATGACCAAAGCGAGAGCCCCAGCGGCGTCGGCTTCGACGTCGTCGAGGGTGTGGGCGTGCAGGTTGTGGCCCGCCAAGGGCGTACCGAAGGCGCTGCGCTTCCACGAGTAGGCGCGCGCACGAAACACGGCCTGGGCCATGCCCGAGGCGGCGGCGGCGGCGTTGTAGAAGCGGGTGATGTTCAGCATGCCCGAGACGCTCTTGACGCCGTGGCCGGGCTCACCGAGCAGCCGACCGGGAGCGCCGTCGAGGGTGAGCTCGGCGGTGGGCAGGGCGCGGGTGCCGAGCTTGTCCTTCAGGCGGTTTACCTGGATGCCGCGGTAGCCGCCGTCTTTGACCTTCTCGACGTCGACGCAGAAGAGCGAGAGCCCCCGACTCCCCGCGGTGGTCTCGCCTTTTTCTTCGATGCGGGCCAACGCCAGGCTCATCTCCGAGGTCACCGCCGAGGTGAACCACTTGACCCCCGACAAGCCGTAGACGTCGCCTTCGGGGGTGTCTTTCTCGGCGAGGCGGGCGAGCGTCGAGGTGCCGCCGACGTCGGAGCCACCGGTGCGCTCGGTCATCCACTGGCCCGAAGTGATGAAGGTCGCCGGATCGCGCGAGAGGAGACGCGGCACCAGGCGGTCGCGCAGCGGGGCTGGGGCGATGTCGATCAACACCCGAGCGGCGGCGTCGGTCATCGCCAGCGGACACATCGCCGTCGCCGACGAGGCCGAGAACAAATGCAGCAACACGGCCTGGGCCACCCGCGACTCGGCACCGAGAGCGTTGTCATAGCCGGTGGCGACGACGCCGTGCCGCGCTGAAAAGTCCTTCAGCCAGGTCCAGGCGGGCGAGACGCGGATGTCGTCGATGCGCCTTCCCCAGGCGTCGTAAGGCACGTGGCGCGGGGGATCGCGTTCGGCTTCGTCGGCCACGGCGGGCAATTCGTCGGCCGTGGCTTTGCCCAGGGCCTCGAAGCGCGGGGCCATCAAGGTCGCCGTCGCGGGAGAGAGTCGGCGCTTGAGCTCGGCGTGCAATGCGCGATCGACGGCGTAGAAATCCGGTGGCGGCGGCAGCTCCTGAAAGAACGCGGGATTGGCCATGACGACGACGATGGGAGGCGCTGCTCCGTCCGTCAACCGAGCGCGCTATGACTCCACCTCCGCTCGAGGAGGCCGCATGTCTTGCACCCGTCGTGAGGTTCTGGCTTTGACCGCCGCCGCCGCTGGAGGAGCGCTCGTCGACGGAGCCTGTGCGTCTGCCCCGGCGCGCCCAGACCCAGCCGGGCCCCCCTGGATGCCCCTCGAGCCCATCGCCATCGATTGGGCGATGCGCGAGGTGGCCACGGCGCAGGTGCACGTCGAAGACCTCGGCGACGGCCGCCAACGACGCACCATCACCCACGCCCCCTGGGTCGGCATCACGCCGGCGATGATGCTCTGGTACCTCGGCCACGTCGACCAGAAGCTCTCGTGGCACGGCAACGACGACGTCATCGCCTACCGCTACTGGCACCCGCGCGATCACATTCACTTCAAGATCGATGGCCCCTTTGGTCCGGGCTGTCGCTTTCACATCGTCGAAGCCTTCCAACGCAATCCCGATTTTCTCATCGACGACATCTTTCACGTGATGAAGGTCGATGAGTCGGGCTTCGAGATGGAGATCCGCCTCGGCGACGTCGCCGTGGCCCACATGAACGAGCGCTTCGTGCGCACCGCCGAGGGCATGCGCATGGTCGTCGAGCAGACCATCGGCACCACCGACCCCCTGCTGCGTCTGCCCCTGCAGATCATCCGCTGGCAACACCAGGCCCTGCTCGAAGCCTGGATCCGCCACAACGTCGAAGAGGTGGGCAACATCCCCCACTTCCTCCCGGCGCTCTACGCTGCCCACCAGGGCGCTGCGGTCTCGAGCGGCGCCTGAAACTCAGGCTCGATCGCCGCTGATGCGGACGCACCAACATTCTGGCCTGACCCTATGTGTACTCTCGCTAAGGTGATTCACGCGCTCCGGCCACCGAGGTTGAAATTGACACTCCGCCCCATCACCGGCTTGTGCCTGATCGCTGCTCTGTTGCCAGCATTGGCCTGCAGTGAAAGTGAGAGTAAAGCTCATGTCGAAAAGATCCTTGACCCCGACTGTGCCAATAACCGCATCCTCGTCGGCGCATCCAATTCACTGCAGTTGATTGAAGCATCATTGGCGGCGAAGTATGGCGAGGTTGCGTTGCACGTTCCCCAGCCATCGGTGCTGCAAGTCTCGTTGGCGGGAAGCACGCCGATCGGGCAAGACGAGCTCGCGGACGTCGTGTTGACGGTGGCGACGAGCGGGTATCTTTATGCCGATTTGATCGAGATCAGGGCGATCGATGATCAGTCTTATCGCGCACAGGTCGATTTCGATGTCGCATTGGATGAGCTGGTACGAGGCGAGATCCTAAGCTTCGATGTTGCGGAGACACCATGAGAAAAGCGGCAACTCTAGCAGGGTGCGGAAAAACTCCGTTTTTCGCACCCTGCTGTACTTCCGGAGGGTCTGTCCCAGACCCTCCCTCGTCGAGGCGAAGCCTCGACGAGCCTCCCTCCCAAGCACGCGTCTGCCTCAAAACTTCGTTTTTCAGCAGCCTGCTAGAGCCCCGTTTTCACCGTTCAGCTTCGACGCTCATGTCGCTCGGTGGTCCCGTGCCAGCGCCCATCTCGGGGCGTCTCCATCTACCGATCGGCATTGCCATCGTCGTCGGTGCGCTGGCCGGGTGCTGGGGCGCGGCCGACGGGGGCGCCAGGCGGAACAGGGACGCGGAGGCGCCGGCGTCCGTCGGCATCGTCCAGGCGGGCGCCGCGCGCTACGACGGCAACGACGTCGTCGCCACTGCGGCGCTGCAACACTTGACGCCCGAGGGAACGCTGCCCTCCCAACGGGCACGCCAGCCGAAGCCGATGGGCGGGGCTGCCAGTGCCGATTGCGCGCAATGCATCGATGATTACTACGAGGAAACCGGCTGCAGCTGTTTCCTCACTCGGGGTGATAACGACTACTTCATGTGCTATGACCTTTATCCGTTCGGTGACGATGAGGCCCTCAAAGAAGCGTACAAAGCGGCCCATCAGATCGGCGCTGAGTGTCCTGGCTGCGTTTGCGTCGACGCCGATGAACCGCCGGATCTCCCGCCGGATGAACCTCCGCCGCCGGATGAACCGACCCAGCCGCCGGAAAATCCGCCGCCGAGCGAACCACCTGCTCCAGCGCCTGTTCAACCGGCGGCGGAGGTTCCGACCATTGGCTCGGTCTCGGGAGAAGTGGTGGTCATCCGAAACAGGATCAGACTGACCGCGACGGTCGGCATGCAGCTGCAGGTCGGCGATCTCATCGCCACCGACATCGATGCAGAGGCCAGTCTCACCTTCGTCGGCGGCACCGTCAAACTACTTGAGCTGACGACTTTGCACCTGAACAAATTCGTCGTGGCGGAAGCTGCAAAAGACGTGAATAAGTTCCAAAGCCAACTCGATGCAGGCGTCGTCAAGATGAAGAAGCCGTATGTAAACCCGCCTTCTCTTTCACGATCCGATTTCTCTGTATCGACGCCGGTTGCGACCATCGGCATCCGCGGAAGTGCCTGCACCGTTTCCTACGACCCGCTCCAAGGAATAGCCATCGTGTTTACCGATGAGCACCTGGCGTATATCCAGCCCCTGAATGGCACTGAACTTGAAGTTCCGGAAGGATATGCTGTCGTGGAGGACCGGAGCGGCAATACATCCGCACCGGAGCCGTTCAGGAACTTCGAGGAGGTCCAGAGCGACGTCGACGCGGGCCTGTGCCACCCCAGCGACTTCGGCCGTTATTACGCTGGGAGCAGTGACGAGTACGCTGCCCATGTGGTCGATGCAGAAGACAAAATCAACAGGCGTAAAATACTTGCGGCTGAGTTGAGTCAATAAATAGCATTTATCCGCATGTAACCACGACAGATAATCCCCGATCTCGCTGAACTTCGACCGCGGAGCGGTCTCGTTCAGCTCCGTCGGGGATGCTCTTCTGGGAGGTCTGATGCAGACCTCCCCCCGCGCCGGCAGAGCCGGACGCGGGGCCCCCCACCAACTCCGCGTTCCGCGGGCGCGCTTCACGCGCATCATCCCGCGTCTTTCCCAGCTCGGAACGCGGTCGAACATCAAGGGGACGCGGGATAAGACGCGTCGCCGCGGCGATCAGCCGCCGGTGAGGGCAATGGCGTCGAGGCGCAACCACCGGGGTCCATGCAGACGACCGCGGACGCTTCGCTCCATCGAGAAGCGGGCGCGGCGGAAGGCGTCGAAGACGTTGCCGGTGATGCTGCCCCCGCGGATCGATCGGCCTTCGCCACCGACGACGGTGCCGAGTCGGATCTCACCAGAGAAGGCCCCGGTGGTCGGGTGCGGCGACAGCTGGGAGAAGCGCGTGAGGTGCAGCAGCTCTCGCTCTGCGCGGGTCATCAGCTCGGCGGCACTCGAGGCGCCAGAGCCGATCACCACGTTGCCCCACGACGACGACGCCGGCTGATCGAGCCAGCAGGCGTGGCGTTGATCCAGGGGACGCCCCACGAATACGCCCTCGCTGACCACGTCGACCTTGAGACCCGAGAGCCCGAGCTCATCGAAGGCAAAGGACGACAGGCCACCGGCGACGGTCGGATCGGAGGTGAGCGAGAGAGGATCGCCGAGGCGATCGTCGACGACGGGCTTGCCCAGCTGCAGCTTCGACCAGCCCTCCCACGCCGCCGCACCTGACGCGTGGGCCACGAAGGCGTCGTAGATCTCATCGACCCCTTGCTCAGACAGGACGACGTCGACGACGCCGCTGCCGGGCACCGTGGCTGTAAGGGCCAGGCTGGCCGCGCGGGCATCGGCCTCGACGCGCTCGAGCAGTCCCAGCTGAGTGAGACGGCGGGCGCGGGTCGATTGGTAGGTCTCGGTCTCGTCGCTGGCCGCTCCGGAGAGAGCCCGGGCCAGGAGCACATATTCGACGTAGGCGGCGGTGTCTTCGCGGCTGCGATCCAGACCCAGCGAGTTCACCAGGTGCACGCGCCGGAAATCACAGAAGGCCTCAGCGGCACAGCACTGCACCGCTGCCGACGAGGACGACGACGACGACGACGACGACAGGGCCGCAGCGATCCCGCTCATGATCTCGTCGCAGGCCTCGCTGGCGCCTTCGATGATGCGAGCGTCGCTGGCGTCGACGTGCAGCTGGGCTTGGGGTCCCGGGAGGGTCCAGGCCTTGTTCTTCACCAAGCGGGCGCGGGCAAAGGCGGCGTCGAGCTGCCCATGCAGAGAGGCGGTGCCGTCGACGACGAAGCTGCTTTCGCCGATGTGGGTGCCTCCCTCGTGCTGCAGGTGCACGCGCACTTCGGTGGTCTCGGTCTCGACGACCCGGCGGGCCTCGGGGACGCCGAAGACGTCGTAGCGCTGGGTGCTGCGTCCGCGGGTGCTTGCGACCTGCCAGGCCGAGAAGCGGGCGTCGTGTTGCAGGGCCTGTCGCAGGCGCTCGAGCAGGCTCATCAGGCGACCCGCGCTTTCAGCTTCAAGGCGGGTCCGCCGTCGGTGACCTTGACCCACTCTTTGTAGCCCTTGCCACACATGCCGAGCCCGCCAATCTCGCAGGCGTCGCCGACGGCGCTGATGCTCATCAACAGGTCGGGCACGTAGCCGGTGACGACGACGGGGGAGAACACCTTGCCGGTCTTTTTGCCGCCGCGGACTTCCTCGGCGAGATAGGCCTCGCACTGGATGCCCCAGCCCTTGGGGTCCTCCATGCCGTTGCGCGCGTGGCGCACCACCAAGCCGTGGTCGAGGGAGGCGATCATGTCGTCGACCTTCGAGGTCCCCGGCCCAAACACGGTGTTGGTCATGCGCGTATAGGCCTTGCGCTGCACGCTCTCGCGCCGCCCATTGGCCGAGCGGGGCACGCCGAGCTTCAGCGCGCTGACGAGGTCGGTCATCGGCGCCGTGAGAATGCCCTTGGTGATGATCTGCGTGCGCGACGCCGGCTGCCCCTCGTGGTCGAAGAAGAAGGAACCCGCTTCGCCAGCGAGGCTCGGATCGTCGAACATGTCGACCAACGACGACGCCACCGGCTTGCCCATGAACGCAGCACCTCGGGCGCGCTTGCGGGTGAACATGTCGGCTTCGGTGCCGTGACCAAAGGCTTCGTGGGCGAACAAGCCCGCCATGTCGGGGAGAAAGACGCAGTCCCACAGCCCGCCCTCGACGCGGGTGGCATGCAGCAGCCGCCCGCAATCCTCGACCAATTCGTCGACGTCGTGATCGGCGAGGCCCAGGTGCTCGGCGCCGCCCTGCCGACCGCGGCCGCCGTGGAGATCGGCCATCTTGCCGTCCTGCTCCATGACGATCAGGCACACCGTTTCACCGCGGCGCAGGTCCTGCCACAGGCGCTTCGTCGACGACACGAAGAGCTCTTCGGTCCGCACCTGGGTGCCGCGGGCGACGGCGTTCTTCACGCGCCTATCCTTGGCGTGGATGCGGTCCTTGAGAGCCACCATGCGCGCGAGCCGATCCTCGAGCGAGAGGCCGTCGGCGGGCACGGCTTCGACGACGACCTGGTCGGCCTCGATGACGGGCCCGGGATCGATCTGGGGTCCGTCGACGACGACGCCTTCTTTGGCCACCAGCTCCACCAGCCGGGCCGTGGCTCCTCGCAGGCTTTCGTCGTCGCAGGCGGGGACCGAGACTTCGAGCAGGGTGCGCCCGGTCCAGGCCGACAACACCACGCCGCTCACGGGGTCGACGGGTTCGATGGCTTGGGTCTTGGTCGAAGCGCGAAAGACATTGCCGGAGCGCTGCTGGGCAAAGGCGTGCGCATAGGGGGCGTGTCGCTGCAGCTCGTCGACCGCGCGGCGCAGGGCCTTGGCGCGGGCGCGGAGATCATCATGCTGAGCAGGTGCCGGCGAAGCGCTCGTCGTCGTCGTCATGACGCGCCGAGCGTTCTGGGGGGGCCACGCAGAGCAGGGGCAACGCTTGGCGAGGAGACAATCATGAACACCTCAGATCGATCGGGGCGGTTGAGATGCGCGCAGGGTCGAGAGCTCGCGCGAGAGTGTGGCGCGCTCCATGGCCGCCGCGGCTTGCTGCAAAAAGATCTCGAGCAGGGCGATGTCGGGAAAGGGGCGGGGCTCTGTGGCGTTGTCGGCGTAGAGCACGCACTCGATGCCCTGGGGAGAGAGCAAGGGGGCCGTATAGACCTCCCGCGGGTGGGGGCCACCCAGCGTCGTCAGCAGCCGGGTGTTCCACGGGCTCTCCCACAAAGGTTGGCGCACGCCGCAGCGCTCGGCGATGGCGCGGGTGAAGACGGTGTCTGCCTCGAGGGGCAGGCGAATGCTGCGCACCAAGCGCCCCGGATCGTTGCCACCGAAGCCGAAGCCACCCAGCCCCAAGAGCTCATCGGTGCCGTGCTCAACGCCGCCGTTTTCTTCCACCGGCAGATGCCGGTGCACCGTGAACAGGGCCCCGCGCACGAAGAAGGCGGAGGTGAAGCGCAAGATCAGCAGGGGGATTTCTTCGTCGAAGGAAGGGCTGTTGAGCTCTCCCAGCAGAGCCTTGAGGGTGGCGAGGCTGTGGGTGGCGTCGTCGAGGCTGCGGCGGCCAGCGGTCGTCCACTCGTCGCGGTGCTCACGCAGCTCGTGCTGCAGCTCTTTGGCCAGATCGAAGCCAGCGGCGACCAGCGGCGGTCGATCGAGCTGCAACAGGACGGGGTTCCAAAACGACGGCAGGCCTTCGCTGTCGGGGGGCTTCACCAACACCCCCGCCGCGCCGAGAGCAAGGGCCAGCGCAGCAGCGTCGCCGTGGACGTCGTCGAAGGCCAGGAACACCCGATCGGCGTGTCCGAGCCGCTGGGCGGCGCGCAGCACCTCGAGCCCACCGAGGATCCCGCGCCCGTTGCTGCGGGGCATGACGAGATCGACGACGAGGGCCCTCAGCCCTTGGGCAAAGAGCGCCCCGAGCTTGGAGATGACTTCCCGCGCCGACGTCAGGGTCTGTACCGGGACGCCGGCCTCGCCCAGGGTGCGTTCCACGCCCGCCAGAAAAGCGGGGTCGTCGTCGACGACGACGACCTCCTTGTTGGGGCTGCGGGTGGGCCGCTGGGGCGGGAGGGAAGCCGGGGCGTCGCTCTTGCGGTCGCTGCGGCGTCGCTTGGCCTCGCGGGCCACTTCTTCGGCGTCGATGCCCGAGGGGAGGGTGAAGGCCGTGTCGCTGGCGTAGCGCCGGGGAGGGACGGCGTCGGGGGTGAGGCGGAAGGAAAAAGACCCCTGACGCTGCTGCAACACCCGCCGCAGGGCGGCGGCGAGCTGCTCGGCAATGACGTCGTCGACCTTGACCAAGAGATGGGCGTCGAGGCGCACCAGCTCCGCTCGCCGGACCACTTCTTCGAGGGTCTCGCTGTCGGTGCGACCCAGGAGATCGCTGGCGTTGAGCACGCCCACACGCACCAGCAGCGCCCCCAAGGTTTCACGGCTCTCGTGCAGCCGGGCCCGCACAAGGCGCCCGCCGACGAAGTGAAGCTCCGCCCGGCTCTCGGCGTCGATGTCGAGCTGCCCGCAGCGCCGCGACAAAGCGATCACCCTCAACACCTCGTCGAGATCGACGTCGTCCAGGTGTCCACAGAGGGGGCGAGCCATCGGCGCGGACTCTATTTGCGCCGTTGGCACGGCGCAAAGTGCTTCCTGGTTTGCGCCGTTGGCACGGCGCAAAGCAGAAGGCACTCTGAGCCGCGTCAACGGCTCAAACCATCGGCAGCTCTTTCGGCGGGACCAGCTCAGGATCCCGGCGGGAGCTGAGCAATGCGGGCACGAGCGGCGGCGACCAGGTCTGCGACGTCTTGGTGGGAGCCGAGCAAGCCTTTGGCGCTGGCGATTTTCTCGAGCTTGTCGGCGTAGGCGCCGCACGAGGGAAAACGCCAATAGCGCCAGGCGCGCAGCATCTTGTCGACGGTACGGGTGATGCGACGCGGCAGCCCGGGCTCCAGCGACGTCAGCGAGCGCATCTTGCCGTTGCGCACCCTCAGGAGGTGCTCGATCTCAGCCTCGCCGTCGCGGGCCGCGTAGGGGCGCACCGACGACAACATCTCGTAGAGCACCAGCGACAAGGCGTAGCCGTCGGCGCGTCCGTCGAGCGCCTTGCCCTGCACCTGCTCGGGCGCCATGTAGGTGAGCTTGCCTTTGATGAGCCCGAACTGGGTCGCGCCCTCGAGAGATGCCAACTTGGCGATGCCGAAGTCGGCGACCTTGGTCATCCCGCTCGACGTCAAGAACAGATTGTCCGGACTGACGTCTCTGTGCACCAGGCCGAAACGTGTGCCCTGGGGGCTGCGGAGCTCGTGGGCAAAATGCAGCCCGCGCAAGGCGTCGATGGCGATGCGCAAGGCCACCGGCGTCGGCACCGGCGTCTTTTCCCGCCAGGCATCGGCCAACATGTGGTCGGCGTCGAGGCCGTCGACGTGCTCCATCACCAGAAAATAGTGGCCGTCGACTTCGCCGGCATCGAGCACCCGCACCACGTTGTCGTGGCGCAGCAGCTGGCCGATGTCGGCCTCGGTGAGAAAGAGATCGACGACGTCCTGGCGCACCTCCATGTCGGGGAGCAAGCGTTTGACGACGACATTTTGGCCCGTGGCCCGGTGTTTGGCGATGAAGAGCTCGGCCATGCCGCCACGGGCAAGGGGGCTCAGGAGCTCGTAGTCGCCAAAGGGCTCAGACATCGCCGGGCACGCTACACGAGGTGGTGCGTCGACGTCGAAGCGCCCTGACCGCCTCGATCACTTTGCGTCGTTGGCTCCGCGCGATGCTGCCGCGACTGGTGCCTTTGTTCGCGCTGCACTAATCCGCGGGCATGAAGGTCTTTGTCGCCGGACCCGACGCGGTGTCCGAGGTGCGCGGCGCCGTCGTCGCTGTGGGCAACTTCGATGGCCTGCACCGCGGCCACCTCGCCCTCTTCGATGCCGCTCGAACAGCAGCGGCCGGCGGCCCCGTCGGCGTCGTCACGTTCGAGCCCCACCCCGTCCGGGTGCTCGCACCCCAGCTCGCGCCGCCGCTGATCTTGCGCGTCGATGAGAAAGAGCGCGCGCTGCGCGACCTGAACATCGACGTCCTCTACATCATCCCCTTCGACGCAGCCCTCGCTGCTCTGCCGCCGCGACCCTTCATCGACGACGTGCTGCTCAAGAGGTTGGGAGCCAAAGGCGTCGTCGTCGGCGCTGGCTTCCGCTTCGGCGCGAAGGCCAAGGGCTCGATCGCTGACCTGCGCCAGGCCTTTGGCGACCTCGCCATCGAGGTTCCCGTGGTCCATGAAGGCGGGCTGGTGTGCAGCTCCACGCGGATCCGCGAGTTGGTGCTTCAAGGTCTGGTCGACGACGCTGCCCGGCTGCTCGGCTACCCCTACTTCGTCGAAGGCGCCGTGGTCAGCGGCGACGCCCGCGGTCGCACCATCGGCATCCGCACCGCCAACGTCGACAGCAAGCGCGAGCTTTTGCCCAAGGTCGGCGTCTATGCC
This sequence comes from Myxococcales bacterium, assembly GCA_023248635.1. Lineage (GTDB taxonomy): Bacteria > Myxococcota > UBA727 > UBA727 > VGSZ01 > VGSZ01. Next base: position 124,632 of record JAHFED010000007.1, on the reverse strand, counting down.
ACGCGCGCGGTGCTCCCGAGCGGAGTGGTGAAGGGCTCGGTGACCAACGTTGGCCTGCGACCCACCTTCGACGGCACCGCCAAGGAGATCCGCATCGAGACCCACATCTTCGACCTCGACGCCGACCTCTACGGCCAACGGCTCCGCCTCGAATTCGTCGGCCGGCTGCGCGACGAGCAGAAGTTTGCCAGCGTCGACGCCCTCATCGCGCAGATCCACGTCGACATCGCCGCCGCCAAAGCGCTCCTGGCGGCGACGCCCAAAGGCTGAATGGGTCGGCGGGCGCTGTGGTTGGTGGGCGGCGAGGGCATCCGCGACAGCCCGTCGCCAGTGCTGCACAACGCCGCCCTGGGCGACGATCGCTACTCCCTGCACGTCGACGACGACGCTGAGCGCGCCTTCGCTGCTGCGCAACGGGAGTGCCGGGGCATCAACGTCACCGCTCCCTTCAAGATCGCAGCCGCGCGCCGCTACGCCACCGTCCTCGACGAGCCCGCGCGCAAGGCCGGAGCCGTGAACACCGTGGTCTACGACGACGGCGGCACCGCCCTCTTGGCTGCCTGCACCGACATTCATGGCCTGTTGGTGGCCTGGCACCGGGCAGGTTTCATCGTCGAAGGGCGGCCCATCGCCGTCGTGGGAGGGGGGGGAGCGGCCCGGGCCGTCGTCGTCGCCGCCGCCGAGGCTGGGGCCAGCGGCGTCGTCGTTCACGTTCGTCGGCGCGAGCAGGCGGGCGCTCTGGTTGCCCTCGCCGCCACCTGCGGCCTCGACGCGGCCGTCGCCGACCCGGGCGAAAACGGACCTGCGTCTGGTGCTGGCGCGCGGCCCCAGAAGTGCCCCCTGGTCGTCGTCGCCGCCAGCGGTCTCGAGGGAGAGGCCCTGGGCTCTTGCCTGGATCTGGCTTTGGCGCCGGGTGGAGCGGTGCACGAGCTGCGCTACGGAGCGCGGGCAACGCCGACCCGCAATGCCGCCCTGTCGCGGCGCGCCTTGTACGCCGACGGCTCGTCGATGTTGCTCGCGCAGGCCGAAGCCGCCCTGGCCTTGTTTCAGGGGAGCCCCCTGCGCGAGGAGCAGCGCCGGGCCATGTCATCGACGTTGTCGGCATGGCTGCGCCGTCGCTGACTGTCCCGTTCTCGCTTCCCGGCGGCCAAGCTGGCTAATGTGCCTGCGGCACCCCGGTCACAGGAGTCCTCATGCCCGCCCGCCTCGGTGAGCTGCTCGTCCGCGAGAATTTGATTTCGCTGCAGCAATTGCAGAAGGCGCAGGACGCCCAGAAGGTCAACGGCGGCAAGCTGGGCTTCCACCTCACCAAGCTCGGCTACATCGAAGAGAGCCAGCTCACCGAATTCCTCTCGCGGCAGTACGGCGTTCCAGCGATCAATCTTGCTGAGTTCGAGATCGATACCGACATCATCAAGTTGATTCCAAAAGAGGTAGCGCAGAAGCACCAGGTTGTGCCCGTCAACCGCGCTGGCGGCTCGCTGATCGTCGCCATGAGCGATCCATCGAACATCTTCGCCATCGACGACATCAAGTTCTTGACTGGTTACAACATCGAAGTCGTCGTATCCGCTGAAGCCTCGATTCAAGCGGCGATCGAAAAGTACTACGTCAACGCCGGCGGCGGCAACGCCGACATCCTGGGCGGCGTCAACATCGACGAGCTGATGAACGACTTCGACGAAGACGTCGACGTCGCCGAGCGCGAGGCCGAGTCCAACATCGTCGACCTCGAGAAGTCCGCCGAAGACGCCCCCGTCGTCAAGCTGGTCAACCTCATCCTCGTCGACGCCATCAAGAAGGGCGCGTCGGACATCCACATCGAGCCCTACGAGAAGGAGATGCGGGTGCGCTACCGCATCGACGGCGTGTTGCACGAGGTCATGCGCCCTCCCCTCAAGCTGAAGAACGCCATCTCGTCGCGCTTGAAGATCATGGCCGACCTCGACATCGCCGAACGCCGGCTGCCCCAAGACGGACGCATCAAGCTGCGCATCGGCGGCGGCAAAGAGATGGACTACCGCGTGTCGGTGTGTCCGATGCTCTTCGGCGAGAAGATCGTCATGCGGCTGCTCGACAAGGCCAACCTGCAGCTCGACATGACCAAGCTGGGTCTCGCCGACGACCAGATCGCGGTCTGGAAAGACGGCATCGAAAAGCCCTTCGGCATGTGCATCGTCACCGGACCCACGGGCTCGGGCAAGACGACGACGCTCTATTCGGCGCTGTCCTCGCTGAACACCCACGACGTCAACATCTGCACCGCCGAAGATCCCGTCGAATTCAACTTCGCCGGCATCAACCAAGTGCAGATGCACGAAGACATCGGCCTCAACTTCGCCGCGGCCCTACGCTCGTTTTTGCGCCAAGACCCCGACACCATCATGGTCGGTGAGGTGCGCGACTTCGAAACCGCCGAGATCGCCGTCAAGGCCGCACTCACGGGCCACATGGTGCTGACCACACTGCACACCAATGATGCGCCAGCGACCATCACGCGCTTGCTCAACATGGGCATCGAGCCCTTTCTGGTCACCGCCGCCGTCAACGTCATCGTCGCCCAACGTCTGGGTCGCCGCATTTGCAAGAACTGCAAGACCCCCGCGGACATCCCCAAAGAGGCGTTGCTGACGGCCCAAGTGCCCAAGGACATGATCGGCAAGTTCCAGCCGATGAAGGGCGCGGGTTGTGAGATCTGCAGCGGCACGGGCTGCAAGGGCCGCGTCGCCTTCTACGAAGTGCTGAAGATGAGCGATCCGCTGCGCGAGCTGATCCTCAACGGCGCCTCGACGGGCGAAATCAAGGCCGAAGCCATCAAGCTCGGTTTCCGCACGCTGCGCATGAGCGCCGTCGCCCACTTCATGGCGGGCACCTGCCCCATCGACGAGGTCACCGGTGGCACTGCCAACGACGAGCTCTAGCAGGGTGCGGAAAAACTCCGTTTTTCGCACCCTGCGGTACTTCCGGAGGGTCTGTCCCAGACCCTCCCTCGTCGAGGCGAAGCCTCGACGAGCCTCCCTCCCAAGGACGCGTCTGCCTCAAAACTTCGTTTTTCAGCAGCCTGCTAGCCCCAAACCGAACGACTTTGCCGGCTGCGCCGGCTGGGTCGTCCGCTTTGGGACCATTTTGTGCCTTGCAGGCGGCCGGGGTTTCGCCTCGCTTCGCTCGCGTGAAGACAATCAGACGAGCTCGGGCCGGGGTTTCGCCTCGCTTCGCTCGCGTGAAGACAATCAGACGAGCTCGGGCCGGGGTTTCGCCTCGCTTCGCTCGCGTGAAGACGGTCCATCGAAGTCTTTGCCTCGCTTGGCTCGCGCTCCCACTTCGATGCACTGCACAGGAAGCCTCCCAGCATGAGCCAGCAGCCGCAGTCCCAAGGTCCCCCGGTCAATCTTCACCAGCTCTTGAAGGCGATGATCGAAAAGGGGGCTTCCGATCTCCACATCACCACCGGCACGCCGCCCCAGCTGCGCATCGACGGCGAGCTGGTGCCCCTGCGCGTGCCGCCCCTGTCGCCCGTCGACACCAAGCAGCTCTGCTATTCGATCCTCACCGACGCGCAGAAGCACAAGTTCGAAGAAGAAAACGAGCTCGACCTCTCCTTTGGTGTGAAGTCGCTGGCCCGCTTTCGCGCCAATCTCTTCATGCAGCGAGGCGCCGTCGCCGCCGCCTTTCGCACCATTCCCTTCAAGATCTTGAGCTTTCAAGAGCTTGGACTGCCGCCGATCATCAACGAGATCGCCAACCGTCCCCGCGGCCTGGTGCTGGTGACGGGCCCCACCGGTTCCGGCAAGTCGACGACGTTGGCCAGCATCATCGACAAAGTGAACACCGAAGGTCATTATCATATTTTGACCATCGAAGACCCGATTGAATACCTGCATCCACACAAAGGTTCGGTGGTGAACCAGCGTGAGGTGGGTGCTGACACCGATAACTTCAAGAAAGCGCTCAAGTACGTTCTCCGTCAAGACCCCGACGTCGTCTTGATTGGCGAGATGCGGGATCTCGAGACCATCGAAGCCGCCTTGGTGATCGCTGAAACCGGCCATCTGGCCTTTGCGACTCTCCACACCAACGGTGCTGTCCAAACGATCAACCGTATCATTGATGTGTTTCCGCCGTACCAGCAGTCACAGATTCGCGCCAACTTGAGCTTCGTGCTCGAAGGCGTGCTGAGCCAACAGCTCATCCCGAAGTTGGGGGGGTCCGGCCGCGTCGTCGCGCTGGAGATCATGGTGCCCAACGTCGCCATCCGAAACCTGATCCGCGAAGACAAGATCCACCAGATCTACTCGCAGATGCAGGTCGGCCAGACCCGCTTCGGCATGCTCACGCTCAACCAGAGTTTGATCGCGCTGGTGCAAAAACGGCTGATCTCCGTCGACGAAGCCATGGGTCGCTGCTCCGAGCTCGAAGAATTCCGCACCATGCTCGTGAATGCCGGCATCTCGGTCGCTGGTCCCCCGGGCAGCGGACCAGCGCCGTCGACGCGGGCAAAGCCAGGCTCCTGACGCGGGTCGAGCCGGAGCCGGATCCGTGGCGCAGCCTCGCTGCGCTGAGACGGCCCGCGTCGGCGTCGATGAGAAGCGCTGTCGACGTCGCGAGGCACAAGAGACCTCGATTTGTTCCGTCGCTGCACCCGCTGCTACTGTTCTGAGCGCTTCGCCAGCGGAGCGCACCTGGAGGCCACGCGATGCCCGTCTTCATCTGGACCGCGAAATCGAAGAACGGCGAGGTGCGCAACGGCGAAATGGACGCCGCCACCAAAGATGCCGTCGAGCAGCGCCTGCGCGCCCAGCAGCTCACGCCTCAGAAAGTGAAGAAGAAGCCCGCCGAGTTGCACTTCAAGCTGCCCGGCAGCTCCGGCGTCGCCGCCCGCGACCTGATGATTTTCACGCGGCAGTTCTCGACGATGATCGACGCCGGCTTGCCCCTGGTGCAGTGCCTCGACATCTTGCACAACCAGCAAGAGAACATCTGGTTCAAAAAGGTCCTCGGCCAAATCAAGATCGACGTCGAATCCGGCAAGACCTTCGCCGATGCGTTGTCCAAGCACCCCAAGGTCTTCGACCCCCTGGTGGTCAACCTCGTCGCCGCCGGCGAGACGGGCGGTATTCTCGATACGATCATGAGCCGCATCGCGATGCAGACCGAGAAATCGGTGAAGCTCACCAAACAGATCAAGGGCGCGCTTTTTTATCCCGCCGCCGTCATGTCCGTGGCCGTCGGCGCCGTTGCTGTGCTGCTGCTCTTTGTGATTCCCGTGTTCGAAAAGATGTTCGCCGACTTCGGCGGCACCCTACCGGTGCCCACCCAGATCGTCATCGACATCTCGAACTGGTCGGTGGGCCACTGGTACATGTTCCCGATTACGCCGACGGTGATCTTCTTCGTCGCCCGCGCCATCCGCAACCATCCCAAAGGCCGGCGGATGACCGACAAGCTCTTTCTGAACATGCCGATCTTCGGGCCGCTGATTCGCAAGACGGCGACGGCCCGCTTCACCCGCACCATGGGCACCATGTTGAGCTCGGGTGTGCCCATCCTCGACGCCCTCGACATCGTCGCTCGTGCGTCCGGCAACATCATCATCTCCGAAGGCATCAACTTCGCCCGCCGCCGCGTCTCCGAAGGCAAGACACTGTCGGAGCCCCTCGCCGACACCAAGCTCTTCCCTTCGATGGTGTGCCAGATGGTGTCCATCGGCGAGAGCGCCGGCGCCCTCGATACCATGCTGAACAAGATCGCCGACTTTTACGAAGACGAAGTCGACGCCGCCGTCGCCGGCCTGACCTCGTTGCTGGAGCCCATCATCATGGTGTTCTTGGCCGTCGTGCTCGGCGGCTTCCTGATCGCCATGTACCTGCCCATCTTCACCATCGCCGGCTCCATCAACTGAGCCGACTCGAAGGGGAAAGGGGCGTCGTCTGAATTGGCGCGATGCCCCGGTAGAACGAGCGCCTTCGCGGTCGCTCACCAGGACCGGCAACGCGGCTGGACCGCCCTCGCGTGAAGACGGCATCCGCGTTCGGCTGACGTGGCTGCTGGTGTTTCGCGCCATCGTCGTCACCCTCCTGTTGGGAACGGCGATGGCGGTGAAGGCCACCACCGAGGAGGTGCTGTTCGCGCGGGCGGCTGTGCTGCTCTACGCCATCGCCGGGTTGAGCTACACGACGATCCTCGCCGGTGCCTTGTGGATCTGGCGCTTTCGCAACCGCCACGTCGTCGCCGTCGCCTACCTGCAGCTGTGCGCCGACGCCGTCGTCAGCAGCTTCTTGGTCGTGCTGACCGGCGGCGTCGAGAGTATTTTTGTCTTCCTCTATTCGCTCGCGGTGTTGAACGCGGCCATCGTGCTCTCGCGTTCGGGGGCCATGGTGATCGCCATGGTGTCGACGAGCATGTACGCCCTCGTGCTCGGGCTGCAGGCCGCGCACCTCATTCCGGTCTTGGGTCATGCACCGCTCGAGGAGTTGGTGCCCTCGTTTCTCACCAACGGGGCGTCCTTCTTCCTGGTCGCGGTCCTGGGTGGTTATCTGACCACGCAGCTGAGCCGCGCTTCAGAGCGTCTCGAAGACGCCCACGCCGAGATCGAACGCCTCGAGCAGCTCTACGCCGACGTACTGGGCAGCCTGCCGTCGGGCGTGATGAGCATCGACGAAAACGGCTGTGTCGCCTACGTCAACGGCGCCGGCGGTGAGATTCTGGGGGCTCGGGATCTGATCGGGCGCCCGCTGGGTGCGCGCTACGGGGTGCTGTCGGAGCAGATCGTGGCCGCCAACGATCGCTTCGAGCTCGAGGTGGCGGTGCCCGGGCGCGGTGCTCGCTTCATCGGCGGCAGCGTGGCTCCCCTGGTCGGGGTGGAGCGCGCCGGCAGCGTCGTGGTGTTTCAAGATCTCACGGAATTGCGGCGGCTGCAGGGTGAGGTCGCCAACGCCGAACGGCTCGCCGAGCTGGGCCGTCTGGCGGCCGGTTTGGCCCACGAGGTGCGCAATCCGCTGGCGGCGATGATTGGCTGTCTCCAGCTTCTCAGCGCCGACGCGCCCCGCCTCGACGAAGAAGGCGGGCGCATGCTGGGCATCGTGCAGCGCGAAGCCGAACGCCTCTCCAAGCTCGTCGAAGAGTTTCTGACCTATGCCCGGCCGTCGGCGCCCCGCGCGCAGGGCGTGCCCTCTCGGGCTTTGCTGGAGGAGCTGACCCAGACCGCAAAGAACGGCTTGAAGGCCGTCAGCGTCGAGCTTGGACGTTGCGAGGCACACGTCGACGTCGTCGCCCGCTGCGATCCTGCCCAGCTGCGCCAGGTCTTGTGGAACCTGCTGGTCAACGCCGACGCCGTCATTGCCCTGGCGGGACGCGGAGGCACCGTGAACGTCAGCGTCCGCAGCGAAGGCGAGGAGGTGATCTTCCACGTCGATGACGACGGCCCCGGCGTTCCCGAAGAGCTGCGCGATCGTGTGTTCGAGCCCTTCTTCACGACCCGGCCCGACGGCAACGGCCTCGGACTGGCGACGTGTCAACAGTTGGTGCGCCAAAATGGGGGCAGCATCAACGTCAGTACGTCTCCGTTGGGCGGAGCCCGCTTCAGCGTTCACCTCGCCCTTGACCGCTCATCTGCGGCGGCCTGATGTTCGTGCCAGAGCGCAAGAGTTGGCGTTGTGATGTTCACGACGCTGGCTCGTCTTCGAAGGGAGCCCATGGCGAGCATTCTGGTCGTCGACGACGAAACGTCGATTCGCGAGTTTCTCGAGATCCTCCTGAAGCGCAGCGGGCACCAGGTGCGTTCGGCCAAGGACGCCGTCGACGCCGTCGCTCGCCTGAAGGACGAGACTTACGATCTGGTGCTCTCGGATCTGCGCCTGCCCAAAGGCAGCGGCATGGATGTGCTCTCGTGGGTCAGCAAGAATGCGCCGTCGACCCAGCTGGTGATGATGACGGCTTTTGCGACGACCGAGACGGCAATCGTTGCCATGAAGGCCGGCGCCTACGACTACATCATCAAGCCCTTCAAGGTCGACGAGCTCACGGTGCTCATCGATCGCGCTCTCGAACGTCGTCACCTCCAGACCGAGAACCGCGCGCTGCGGGCCACCCTCGACGCCCGCGCCGCCAACGCGCGGTTGCTGGGCTCGTCGGAAAAGATGCAAGAGGTCTTCGAGCTCATCCACAAGGTGGCGCCGACGCGCACGACCATCTTGCTCACGGGTGAGAGCGGCACCGGCAAAGAGCTGGTCGCCCGCGCGATCCACTCTCGAGGGCCCCGTACCAACGAGGCCATCATCGCCATCAACTGTGGCGCCATCCCCGAGAACCTGATCGAGAGCGAGCTTTTTGGCCACAGCCGAGGGAGCTTTACCGGCGCCGTCGCCGACAAGCCCGGGCTCTTCGAGCGCGCCGACAAAGGCACGGTCTTTCTCGACGAGATCGGTGAGCTCCCGCTGGCCATGCAGGTGAAGCTGCTGCGCGTGTTGCAAGAGCGCAAAGTGCGCCGGGTCGGCGGCACCCTCGACATCGACGTCGACTGCCGCGTCATCGCTGCCACCAACCGGCACCTCGAGGCCGAGGTAGAGAAGGGCCGCTTTCGCGAGGACCTCTTTTTCCGCTTGAACGTCATTCAGATCCGCCTGCCGGCCTTGCGCGAGCGGCGCGCAGACATTCCCCTCCTCGTCGAAGCCTTCATCGCGAAGTTCGCCGAGCAGCAGCAGTCGCCGGTGCGCGCTGTCAGCGATCGGGCCCTGCGCGTGCTGATGGACTGGAACTGGCCCGGCAACGTGCGCGAGCTCGAGAACGTGATCGAGCGCGGTATCACCCTGGCGTCGGCGAACGTCGTCGATCTCGATGCCTTCCCCGCGGCCATGCGCGGCACCCAATCCTTGCTGCCCGCCGCAGCCGTCGTCGTCGAAGACATCCCGCCCGACGGCTTGGAGCTCGAGGCCGTGCTCGAGGCCTACGAACGGCGCCTGCTCGAAAAGGCGCTGGTGCGCACCAATGGCCGTAAGAAGAAGGCCGCGGAGCTCTTGAGCCTCTCGTTTCGCTCCTTTCGCTACCGACTCGCCAAGTTGGGCATCAGCGGCGCAGACGACGACGACGGCGAAGCATCTTGAGGCGTTCGTCGTCATCGAACACCGGACCGCACAGCTCGTCGTAGAGGTCCTTGAGGGCCGCGAGCATGCCCTCCTGGGTGAACTCCCGGGGCAGCCTCTTGGGCGCTGCGCGGTGCTTGAGGATCAGGGCGTCGGCGAAGGCGGCGGCGGACGCGTCGATGGGGAGAGCTCGGATCGAGTGGGCGAAGGCGGTGTCGTCGGCCCAGCCCGTGTCCTTGACGACGCAGGGGAGTCCGGCCGCGGTGGCCTCCAGGACGCTGCGCGGCAAACCTTCCCAGGCCGAAGCCAGCAAGAAGACGTCGGCGGCTGCCAGGAAGGGCCGCACGTCGACGACGTTGCCCTGCAACAGCACGTGTGCTTGCAGACCGAGGGCCGCGATGCGCGCCTCGACCTGGGGACGCAGCGGTCCGTCGCCGACGAAGATGCCGCGGGCGCGGGGACAGCGATCGACCAGAGCGCGAAAGATCTCGATGTGAAAGAGCGGGTCCTTCTGCGGCTTGCAGTTGGCCAGGGTCAGCACCACCAGAGCATCAGCGTCGACGTCGAGCTGCTTTCGCGCCGTGGCGCGGTCGGGCAACGCCGTGAAGCGATCGAGGTCGATGCCGGAGCGAATCAGCCGCGTCTTGCGCTCATCGATGCCAAGCTCAGCGGCCCGGCGGCGGTCGGCGCTGCTGACGAAGACATAACGCGCGGCCAGCGGGGACACGCTGCGTTCAGCGGCTTCGAGCAACCAGGCTCGTCGGGCGCCCAATGCCTGCAGTCCGAAGCCATGCACCGTGTGAACGACGACGACGCCGTTGACGGTCTGGGCTGCCAAGCGTCCGAGCACCCCGGCTTTGGAGGAGTGGGTGTGGACGACCACGGGGGGCCGCAGCCGCGCGACCTCGCGGGCCAAGAGCCGCCCGAGATCGAGCAGCGCGCCGACGTCGTGCCATCCCAAAGGGTTCTGCAGTGCCGGCACCCGCAGCAGGCGACTCCCCAGACGCGAGGCGGCTTCGTCGTCGAGGCCGACCGAGGGATCGTCAGGCAGCGCTCCGGTCACCAGGAGCTGGGGGCGCGCTGGATGGTGCAGCCGGGCGACGGTTTCGAGGGTGTTGCGTTGGGCCCCGCCGCGCTCGAGCGAGGTGATGATGTGAACGACGCCGCTCAAGCTCCGGGTCCGGCGACGGGCGGATTCGGCGGCAGGCGCAGCAGCACGAAGAGCAAAGTGCCGACCAACACCGCGGCGGTGATGCCAAAGACCGCGGCGGCATCGACGTCGTCGAGGGGCATGGAGAAGAGCCCGGCGGCGACGACGACGGCGCCGACGACACCGGCGCTGCGGGCGGCGAAGCGGGCTGGCTTGCCATGGTGCCGCAGGCGCACCGCAAAGTGATCGGGAGAGCCGTGATAGACGGGGCGGCCGGTCCTGATGCGCGCGACGATCACCAGCGCGAGATCGAAGAGCGGAATCGCCAGCAAACACAGGGGCACAAACCAGGCGCTGACGACGTTGGCGCTGCTGTAGTTGCCGATCATGGCCAGGGCTCCGAGCATGGCGCCGAGAAACATGGATCCCGTGTCGCCGAGGTACATGCGCGCGGGCTGCCGGTTGACCCGCAGAAAACCAAGGCTGGCCCCGAACAACGACGCCGACATCGCTGCGATCATGGGCTCGTCGTTGAAGACCGCGATGGCCGCTGCCCCCAGGCTGCCGACCAAAGCGGCGGTGGTCGCCAACCCATCGCTGACATCGACGATGTTGAAGGCGTTCATGCAGGTGACCATCCAGAGCATGCTCAGGGCCTCGTCGAGCGGGAAGGGCACGGCGGCGATGTCGACCTTCACTCCGCCCTTCACGAGCACGAGCGCGGCCACCAGTTGTCCGATCAGCTTGTCCCGCGGGATCAGGGTGCCGAGGTCATCGACCAGGCCGACGGCGACGACGAGGGAGGCGCACAGCAGGATGGCCAACACCCGTTGATCGAAAGGGAAGGTGATGGCCAGCGACAACAAGAAGGCCGCGAACACCACGAGCCCACCGAGGTAGGCGACGGGTGCCGCCTGGGCCTTGAGGGGAGGCTTGGGCTTGTCGACGATGCCGTAGCGGTTGGCGGCAGTGATCAAGATCGGCGCGAGATAGAGCGCCAGCAACGTCGCCAATCCGCCGGGCAGCAGTACGCTCAGGCCGTTCACGCGCCGAGCTATAGCCTGTTCGGGCATTCTGCAGGTCTCTCCTCTGCCGGTTCCTGAGCGCGCGAAGCGGCTTTTTCGGCCGCCTGCTAAGAGGCGTTGTCGTCATGCCCATCATCCAGGCCGGCAAGCTCTCGCGCTCGTTCAAGGTGCCGGTGCGCAAAGACGGCGTCGGCGGCAGTCTTCGGCACTTTTTCGATCGTCAGTACAAACACACCGATGCAGTCAAAGACGTCTCCTTCGACATCGAATCCGGCGAACGCGTGGGCTTCCTCGGACAAAATGGCGCCGGCAAGACGACGACGTTGAAGATGCTCTCGGGCCTGTTGTTGCCCACCGGAGGCGAGGCCGTCGTCTGTGGCTTCACGCCCTTTGACAAAAAGCCAGCCTTCCTCGCCCAGATCGCGCTGGTCATGGGCAACAAGCAGCAGCTGCTCTGGGACCTGCCGGCCAAGGACACTTTCCAGCTGAACGCCGCCATCTATGGCATCGACGACGTCGAAATGCGCCGCCGGGTGGACGAGCTCAGCGGCATGCTCGAGGTGAGTGCTCTGCTCGACCAGCCCGTGCGCAAGCTGAGCCTTGGCGAGCGCATGAAGTGCGAGCTGCTGGCGTCGCTGCTGCACCGGCCCAAGGTGCTCTTTCTCGACGAACCGACCTTGGGTCTCGACGTCAATGCCCAGGTAGCGGTTCGCGAATTCCTCAAGCGCTACAACGAGGCGACCGGGGCGACGATCCTGCTGACCTCCCACTACATGGCCGACATCACTGCCCTGTGCAGCCGCGTGTTGGTCATCCACGAGGGCCAGTTGGTCTTCGACGGCGACCTCAGCGATCTCACCGCACGCTTCCAACCCAAAAAGGAGATCCAGATCAAGCTCGACAGGCCGGTCACCGACGTCGACGTTGCCTTGGTCGTGGCGGGCCAAGGCGTGCATCACACAAAGACCGAGGGGCGGGTGGCCCATTTCGTCGTCGAGCCCGCGGTGCTCCGAGAGACCTTGACTCGCATCCTGGCGCGGCTCGACCCCAAAGATCTCAGCGTCCAAGACCCACCCATCGAAGAGCTTATCGGGCGCGCGATCCGCGGAGACCACGGAGCGGAGCGGGCAGCCAAGAACCCAAGGTCGTCGTCGTCGGAGCCGGCATGAGCCTTTTTCTGCTCCGGGTGCGCGGCCTGTTTCGGAGCAACTACGCCTTCATGACCGAGTACCGCGCCGAGCTCATCCTCTGGGCGCTGTCGAACTCTCTCTCCTTCATCCTGATGGGCGTGTGGTTTCAGGCCACCGAGCGGGCGTCGTTCGCGCTCACGTCGATCGAGGTCGTGCGCTACTTCCTGGCCGTCTTCGTCGTGCGGCAGCTGACCATCGTCTATGTCATCTGGGCCTTCGAGGAGCAGGTGGTGCAAGGCAAGCTGGCGCCCATTCTCTTGCAGCCCATCGATCCCGTGTGGCGCCACGTGATGAGCCACATCGCCGAGCGCATCGCGCGCCTCCCCTTCTCGATCTTTCTGGTCGCGCTCTTCTTTGCGATCTATCCGGCGGCCTGGTTCGTACCGGCGCCGTCGACGCTGGCCTGGTTCTTCTTCTTCGGCGGCGCTGCCTTCTGCTTGCGTTTCGCTATTCAATACACGATCGCGATGGGATGTTTCTGGACAGAGCGGGCTTCTTCCATTGAGATGGTGACGTTTCTAGCCTACCTTTTCTTCGGCGGTGCCATTGCTCCACTTGATTTTTTTCCGCCTCAGTTTCGTGAGATTATTCTTTATAGCCCTTTTCCCTATTTGATCTGGTTCCCGGCCAAGGTGCTGATGGGCACCGTGAGCACGGCTGAGCTCGCCCAAGCAGCGGCGATCATGAGCGGATGGTTCGTTGCCGTTGTCGTTGCCAACCGGCTCTTGTGGCGGGCCGGGTTGCGCCGGTTCTCGGCGATGGGCGCATGATCCGCATTGCCAAGGTCCTGCGGCTCTTTTGGCGGACCTCGTGGGCTGCCGAGATGGAGTACCGCGGCAATTTTATTTTCGCCTGTCTCTCGAGCTTTGGAAATCTCTTTGGTTCCGCATTTTCCTTGTGGTTATTTTATCGCGCAGGCGCCGGATTTCCTGGATGGACCGTACATGAAGGCGCCGTCGTTCTCGGCGTTTTCTCCATCTTCACCGGCGTGGTGGCCTCGGTGTTGTCGCCGAACCTGAGTCGGATCGTGACCCATGTGCAGGAGGGCACGCTCGACCTCCTGCTCTTGAAACCTCTCGACAGCCAGCTGCAGGTCTCGCTGCGGGTGCTTTCGCCTTGGGGCGTCCCCGACGTGGTCTTTGGTGCGCTGGTCTGTGCCTGGGGCTTGTGGGAATCGCAGCGCGCGGGGGGCTGGTCTGTGGTGGCGGTGGTTCCCTTCGGCGCCGGCGTGGTGCTGCTCTATGCGCTCTGGTTCCTGGTGGCGACGACGTCGGTGTGGTTCACCAAGATCTACAACGCCACCGAGGTGCTGCGCGGGCTGCTCGACGCCGGCCGCTTTCCCATGGCCGCCTATCCTGCGATCTATCGCTTGGTCTTTACCTTCGTGGTGCCCGTCGCCTTTTTGACGACCGTACCCGCCGAGGCCCTGTTGGGGCGGTCGACGTCGACCTGGATGCTGGCCAGCCCCGCCGTGGCCTGCGCGGCCTTCATTGCGTCGCGGCTGGTGTGGCGACGGGCGCTGCGCAGCTACACCGGGGCCTCAGGATGACGACGACGTCGCTGGGCTCGAGCCGTCCTGCTTGCCGAGATCCTTGAGGACGCGCATCGCCGCGTTGTGACCGGCGCAGCCGATGACGGAGCCCGCGGGATGAGTGCCCGCTGAGGCCGAATAGAGGCCGTCGACGGGCTGGCGGTAGGGGAGGCGATCGGAGAAGCCGAAAGAGTTGTCGACATGGTGAATGTGGCCGCGCGTGATGCCGAAGTAGTCCTCGATCTTGCTGGGGTGCAGGGGAAAGGTGTCGACGACGAGGTCGCTGGTGCCCGGCGCGAACTGATCACAGATCGACAGCAGGTGCCGCACGTAGCCGGCCTCCTCCTGCTCCCAGGTGGTGCCCGAGAGCGTGTGCGGCACCCACTGCACGAACAGGGCCGAGTTGTGATTTCCTTGTGAATCCTTGAGCGATGGATCGACGGTGGTATGAATGTACCATTCGATGGTGGGAAATTTTGGCAGGCGGCCGGCTTTAACGTCGTTGAAGCTGTCGACAAGTGACTGCATCACGTGTTCTTCATCGGGGAGAAGGTGAATGGTGGGACCATATTGTCCCCGATCCTCCTTCAGGCAATTAAACTTGGGCAGTCCCGAGAGTGCGAGGTTCACCTTGAACGTGGAGCCATCGCGCCGATAGCTGTCGAGGCGCTCATTGTAGGCGGCGGGGAAGGCAGCGGCGCCGACCAGATCGCGCATGCGAAAGGGATCGGCGTTGACGACGACGACCTTGGCTTTGACTTCTTGCTGGGCGGTGCGCACGCCGCAGACTTTGCCGCCTTCGACGAGGATCTTTTCCACCTTGGCCCCGGTCTGAATGGTGGCGCCGGCTGCGATGGCCGCGTGGGCGAAGCGTTGGGTGATGGTGCCCATGCCGCCCTCGACGACCATCCAGGTGCCGTCGCTGCCGGGGAGTCGACACATGTTGTGGACGAGGAAATTCATGCCGGTGCCGGGCGTATCCCAGGTACCAAACAACCCCGAAAAACCGTCGGTGACGCCGTACATGGCCTTCACCAGATCGCTGCGAAAGGGGAAGCGCTCGAGATGGTCGCGCACGGGCTTGCGGCAGAGATCGATGAAGACCTGGCGCAGGGGCGCGCGCACGAATTGGGCGGCGGTTTCTTCGATGCTCAGGGGCTCCTGCAACCAAGTGGGGGCGATGTCGTCGCGCAGCTGGCAGAGCTCGGCTTGCATCAGCTCGTTGGCCTTCCAGTCGGCCTCGGAAAAAAAGGCCGTGAACTGCTCCTTCATCGCTTGCTGGTCGCTGCCCAAGAGCAGGTAGCCCTGGTCGCGCTTGGGCAGGAAGTAGTGGGGATCGCGGCGCTTGAGCGGCAGCTCGACGCCGGTGATGTGCATGATCTCCGGTGGCATCACGCCCAAGAGATAGGCCCCCGTCGACGTCGCCAGGTCCGGGACCTTCTTGAAGGGCTTCTCGGTGCGCACCGCGCCGCCGACGACGTCGCGCTCCTCGAGCACCACCACGTCCAGACCGCGCTTGGCCAACAACAAAGCAGCGACCAGGCCGTTGTGTCCGCCGCCGACGACGATGACGTCCGCTTGCTTCTTCATCGGCGCAGGTTAGCGCGGCGCGCACCTCCGTCGATACGCGCCGCGCGTTGCCCTTCAGGAACGCCTGCCTCCGGAATACGGAGCGTCACTGCTCGGGCGGGACACGGGTGGCCTCGACCAGCATCTGACAAGCGGCCACTGGCAAGAAGTCGTCTGCGCTTGCGGGCGTCAGGGTGATGCCGCCATCGACGTCGCGCTCTCCCCCGGCGTAGCCGCCCCAAACCAGGATTTGATCGATGCCGGCATCGCATGCTTGGTTGCCGTCTACATCGACGAAGGCGACGGCGAAGCCGAACTCGAGATCTGCCGCGGGAAGGGCAACGACGAAGCCCCCGTCGGCGACGCTGGTCGCCACGGGGGCGCCGGCTATGCCAATGCCGCATCCCACGATGAACCCCGCCACGAGCACGTCGGCGGCGTCGGCGTCCGAGGCGGCGCCCACACGAACGGCTGGCGGCGACCCGACCACCGACAGCATCTGCATCGCGGGAGCAGAGTCGCTGCCAAGCCCCGGGGCGCCGGCGGTTTCGGCCCCGGGGGTTTCGTCAGGGTCGGCCGACAGCCCTGTCGGCTCCTTGGCCGTGGCGTCGTCGAAGGCGGCGCCACAAGCAGACAACCACAAGGCGGCACAAGCGATAGGGGCTCTCATGTCTTCTCCTCTGTCCCGCGGTTCTGGGCGGGATGAAGGGAGCATGGGGCAGATCGATTGCTCGAACCATCCGCATGATTCGCAGCAGATGGTGCGGATTTTCCGAATCTTGAAGACCACCCGATTGCTGGTGATTGGGGGGCTACCTCTGCAAATCAGCGCAAGGGCTCGCGGGCCATTCGTTCCGCCAACGCCCGCAGCTCGACCTCGCGCGGGTGGCCCTCGCGCCACACCAGACGAAACACGTCGCTTACGGGACGTCGACGCGGGCACAGGATCACCAAGCGACGGCGACGCAAATCCTCGGCGACGAGATAGCGGGGCAAGACGGCGACGCCCCGGCCCTGCAGCACCCGAGCGCGGATCGCCGAAATCGCGCCATAGGAGAGCACTTCCCGGAAGGGCCAGGCTTCGGCGGGCTTGGAGGTGGAGCCGCCAGCGACGCCATCGAGCAGGTAGCGAAAGAGGGGCAGGTCGCCGGCGGCGTCGATGAGCGTGTGCTCTGCTGCATCGCTGGGACCCCGCAACGGTCGACGGGCAACCAAACGGCGGGCGGCGACGAAGACGTAGGCCTCGTGGTGCAGTGCGGTGGTGCGCAAACGTTGACCCGACGCCGAGCCGCTCAGACGAGCGCTGGTCACCGTGGCGTCGACGTTTCCGCGCGCCGTGCGGTCGAGCAGGTCGGCGGTGTCGCCGAAGGCAAGGTGCAGGGTGCGCTCGGGATGCTCGCGCTCGAGCGTCGACAGGAGCGGCACCAGCCACGACAACCCGAGCTCGAAGCGGGTGCCGATGGTCAGCGTGAAGGGATCTTTGACGTCGTCGTCCCAGGCGAGGGCTTTGAGCGCCAGGGCGCCGTCGACGACGCGGCGGGCCGCAGGGAGCAACCGTTCCCCTTCAGGTGTGAGGATCTTCTTGCGCCCGCGCTTGACGAAGAGATCGCACTCCAGCGTGTCTTCCAAGGCCCGCAAGTGACCCGACAACGACGTCGGGGCAAGGCCCACCCCTCGCGCCGCCGACGCAAACGACGTCGACGTCGCCGCCGCCACAAAACAGCGCAGATCGATGAGCGTCGGCATCATGCTTGTCCTCCATGGGCCCGGGGTCGGGCGGGCGAGGGGCCGTCGCCGAAGTCCGCTCCCTCTATGCCACCACCGACTTCCAATTGTTCCAGCCCGTGCCGCAACGCCCGACGACATTGCTCACCGACGCCAACCAGGGCAGGACCGGCGCCTCTCTTGGGAGTCCGTCGTGTTGAAAAAGATCGCTGTTGGCGTCGTCGTCGTCGTCTTGCTCTTTCTCGCCGTGGTGTCGACGCGACCCGCCACCTACGAGGTCGAGCGATCCCTCTCAATTCCAGCATCCAGTGAAATCGTGTGGCCGCTGGTGAGCGACTTGGCCAAATTTCCGTCGTGGTCGCCGTGGCAGAAGCTCGATCCCAACGTCACCACCACCTTTGCGGGGGCCCCCGGCGTCGGCCAGAGCTACCGCTGGAGCGGCAACGACGACGTCGGCGAAGGCGGCATGACCGTCACCAAGGTCACACCGATGACGTTGGTTTCTGAGGACCTGGAGTTCATCCGTCCCTTTGCGAACAAGGCCGTCATCACCTTCGAGCTCAGCCCCGAGGTCGGATCGACGACGCGGGTGAGCTGGTCGATGTCGGGCAACAACAACTTCATGGGAAAAATGATGTCGTTGTTCATGAGCATGGACGCCGTCGTCGGCAAGGATTTCGACGAAGGTTTGGCGAACCTAGCGGTTCAAGCCCAGGCTGCTGCCAAGCAAGCCGCGGAGGCCGCAGCGAAGAGGGCCGCCGACGAGGCCGCGTCCGCCGCCGCCGCTGCAGCTGCTGCGGCGGCCCCGGCCCCCGGCGACGCAGCGGCCACCACAGCTCCTCAGGAGCCGGATTGATCCCCGATCTCGCTGAACTTCGACGGCGGAGCGGTCTCGTTCAGCTCCGTCGGGGATGATTCGTTCCTGCCGGCGCGGCGACGCTGCGCGTCAGGCAAGGTGTCCGGTTCTGTGACGAGCCCATGATGGGAAGCGCTGAGTGTTCGCCCCCGGGCTTGCGATGGAACCATCGACGAGCCGCCCATCCCGGAGAAGCCGTGGCCGAAGCTGCACCCGTCCTCGACACCCAAGCACGCGAAGCCTCTGGCAGCGCGCCGCGCGTCCGCGTCATCGGCCCCGCCCACGTCGTCGACGGACCCATGGGCTTCGTGGAGAATTGGACGCGGCTCTTCCTCGGCACGGTGTGGGTGGGGCTGTGCTCCGTCTTTTTCGTGTTGGTCTTGTTCCTGTGCCTGCCCTCGAGGGCGACGCGCATCAAGGTCGGCAACATCTACGGCTCGTGGGCGGGCCGCGGTGCCGCCTGGCTCAGCGGCAGCCGCTACGTCATCAAGGGCGAGCAATATGCCGACTACAAGAGACAGACCGTCTATGTGTGTAACCACACGTCGATGCTCGATATCTTTTTGGGCATCTGGATGTCGCAGTGGGGCACCTGCGGCGTGGCCAAAAAAGAGGTCGTCTTCTATCCCTTTTTCGGTCAGTTCTTCTGGTTGGCCGGGCACCTGACCATCGACCGCGGCAACAACGCCCGCGCTGTCGCCGCCCTGAAGAAGCTCGTCGAGTTCGTGGGCAAGCACCGGCTCTCGATCTACATTTGGCCCGAGGGCACCCGCAGCCGCGATGGCCGGCTCTTGCCCTTCAAGAGGGGCGCCTTCCACATGGCATTGGAAACCAAGTTTCCCATCGTTCCCGTTGTCTTGCGGGGCAGTCATCGCGCCTGGGCAAACCACACCTTCCGGCTCTACCGCACCACCGTCGAGATCGAGTTCCTGCCGCCCATCGAAACCGCGCACTGGACCAGGGAAAACCTCGACGCCCACATCGCCGAGGTCCACGACGTCTACGTGCGGGCGTTGCCTGCCGATCAGCGACCCCTGCCCCAAGAGCAGTCGACGCCCCTGGCCGCAGCCGCCTGATCTGATCCCCGATCTCGCTGAACGCGGTCGAACATCAAGCGGACGCGGGATGATCGAGATCTGATCAGGCCGGCGTCGCCATTGCTTTTTCGATGGCGACCAGGGCCTCGTAGCGGAACACCAGGCGTCCCTTTTGGGGGCCGTCGCCGTCTTCGGGTGCGTAGCGCAGCGCAGCCTCGGCATCGAGGTCGATGATGGCGTGGCCGCCGTGTTCGAGGGCGCCAAAGAGGATCTCTTCGGTCAGCGGCTTCTTGACCTCGTCGCGGATGACCCTCTGCAGGGGTCGCGCACCCAGCATCTTGTCGTAACCCTTCTCCCCGAGCCATTTCTTGGCAGCGTCGGTGATCGACAAGGTGATCTTGCGATCTGCCAATTGGGCCTCGAGCTCACGAATGAACTTGGCAACAATCTTCTCCATTGCCTCGGGTTTCAAAGAGTCGAAGGAGACCCGCGCGTCGAGGCGGTTGCGGAACTCGGGCGCGAACATGTTCTTGAAAGCGATGTCGTCGGCGCCGGTGTTGCCCGAGTCGCCGAAGCCGATGCGGTTGCGGGCCAGGTCGCGGGCGCCTACGTTGGATGTCATGATCAAGATCACATGTCGGAAGTCAGCCGGTTTGCCATTATTGTCCGTCAGCTTTCCGTGATCCATCACCTGCAACAGAATATTGAAAACGTCTGGATGGGCCTTTTCAATCTCATCTAGAAGCAAGACGGTGTGCGGCGTCTTGTTGATGGCGTCGGTGAGGATGCCGCCCTGGTCGAAGCCCACGTAGCCCGGCGGCGCGCCGATGAGGCGGCTGACGGCGTGGCGCTCCATGTATTCGGACATGTCGATGCGCAAAAAGGCGACGCCGAGGGTCTTGGCCAATTGCTTCGCCACCTCGGTCTTGCCGACGCCGGTGGGTCCGGTGAACAGGAAGGCGCCGATGGGCTTTTCGGGCTCGCGCAGTCCCGCGCGGGCCATCTTGATGGCCATGGCCACCTGATCGATGGCTTTGTCTTGGCCAAACACGGCCTTTTTGAGATCTCTCTCGAGGTCTTTGAGGGCCTGTTTGTCGTCGACGCTGACCTGCTTGGGCGGGATCTGCGCCATGCGGGCCACACATTCCTCGATGTGCTTCTCGGTCACGATGGGCGTCGGATCGCCCTCCTGTTTTTTCTTGAGCTTGAGTCCGGCGGCGGCTTCGTCGATCAAGTCGAAGGCTTTGTCGGGCAGCTTGCGGTCGTGGAGGTGCTTGGCGGAGAGCTTGACCGCAGCCTCGAGAGCGCCGTCGTCGTAGATGACGCCGTGAAAATCCTCGTATTGTTTCTTCAAACCGCGCAAAATTTCGATACACTCGCCCTCGCTGGGCTCGTCGACATCGATCTTCTGAAAACGTCGAGCCAGTGCACGGTCTTTTTCGAAGTACTGACGAAATTCTTTGTACGTCGTCGAACCCATGCAGCGCAGCTTGCCGCTCTGCAGCCCTGGCTTGAGCAGGTTGCTGGCGTCCATCGAGCCGCCCGAAGTGGCGCCGGCGCCGACGATGGTGTGGATCTCGTCGATGAAGAGCACGGCCTTGGGCTTCTTCTCGAGGGCCTTGAGCACGGCCTTGAGCCGGTTTTCGAAGTCGCCGCGGTAGCGGGTGCCCGCGAGCAGAGCGCCCATGTCGAGAGAGAAGACTTCGGCGTCTTTGAGGGCGTCGGGCACGTCGCCAGCCACGATCTTGCGCGCCAGCCCTTCGGCCAGGGCGGTCTTGCCGACACCGGATTCGCCGACGAAGAGCGGGTTGTTCTTCCGCCGACGGCACAGCACATGGATGGTGCGCAGGATCTCCTTCTCCCGGCCCACCAGTGGATCGAGGCGCCCCTCTTTCGCCTCGGCGCAGAGGTTGGTGCAAAAAGACGCGAGGGGATCACCGCTGCCGCCGTCGTCGTCGTCGTCGCTGCCGGGGCCGACGCCGGCGTCTTCTTTGCGTCCGGGGGCCTTGTCGTCTGAGCCGACCAGCTTCGAGACGCCATGGGAGATATAGCTGACGACGTCGAGGCGATCGACGCCGGCTTGTTTGAGCAAGAAGGCCGCGTGGCTGTCGTCTTCGGCGTAGACGGCGACCAGGATGTTGAAGCCCTTGACCTCGGTCTTGCCGGCCCCGGCGACGTGCATGATGGCGCGCTGCACGACCCGCTGAAAGCCGCGCGAGGGAGCAACTTCGACGGCGTCGTCGTCGACCTTCTGGATTTCCTCATCGAGAAATTTCTCGAAGGCCTCTTTGAGCTTGGCGACGTCGGCCCCACAGTGCTTGAGCACGTTGGCGGTTTCGTCGTCGTGGAGCAGCGCGAAGGTGAGGTGTTCGACGGTGGCGTATTCGTGCTGGCGACGCTGGGCGTCGTTCAGCGCGACGCGGATCGCGATTTCGACGTCCTTGGAAAGCATGGTCCCAACCTCCGAATCGTGGTGACGACGGGAAGATGCACCATCCGAGACTTCGTTGCGCAAGCCCGGCGCTGCGCGCACTCGCTTTTCTTCGCTGCAGGGCGCAGCCCCCGCGGGAGAAGTCCCGATGGTTTGCGCCGTTGGCTCGGCGCCAACCATCGGGCCAAAAGCCTCGGCGTTCACGCAACTGCTGACGGGGTGAGGAAAACTCGCGATGCTCGCTTTTCTCTTCCTGTCGTCTTGCCGAGGGGCCGTTTCCAGCCCCTCCCTCGTCGAACAAGTCGACGGGGGGCCCCACCCGAGCACGCGTCTGCGGGAAAACGTCGTTTTTCCGCAGCCTGCTAACCGCGCACCTTGCCGATCTTGACCTTCACCGCAGCCATGTCGGCAGCGTAGACGGCGCAGGCGATGGAGAAGAACTTCGACTCGGCGGTGTCGCTGCGGCTGGTCAGCACGATGGGGGCTTTGGCCCCGAGCACGAGGCCGGCAGTGCGCCCGCCCGCGAGATGCGAATAGCCCTTCACCAAGATGTTGCCGGCCTCGAGGGAGGGCACCAGCAAGATCTCGGCTTTGCCGGCGACGGGGTTCTTCACGCCTTTGATGTGGGCGGCCTCTTCGCTGACGGCGAGGTCCATGGCCAGCGGTCCTTCGACCATGCCGACCTCGAACTGGCCGCGGTAGCTCATCAAGGCCAAGACGGCGGCGTCTTGGGTGGCCTGCATCTTGGGATTCACCAATTCGACGCCGGCGAGGGCTGCGACCTTGGGCGCCTCGATGCCAAAGAGGCGGGCCAGGCCGATGGCGTTGACGCAGATCTGCGCTTTCTCTTCGAAGTTGGGCGCGATGTTCATGGCGCCGTCGGTGACGAAGATCAGCCGCCGTGGCGACGACGCCGACGACGGGGGCGGCACTTCGAGAATGAACACGTGGCTCAGCAAGCGCCCGGTGCGCAGCCCGGTCTCCTTGTTCAAGATGGCCCGCAAGAAGTCGTCGGTGTGCAGCTTGCCTTTCATGGCGATGTGGCAGTCCCCCGACGACACCAGCGTCACGGCCTTGAGTGCTGCCTTGTGGGTATCGCCCTCGTGCACGATGTCAGCGGCGGAGATGTCGGCAGAAGCGGCGTCGGCAGCGGCGCGGATCTTGTCTTGGTCACCGACCAGCACGCAGTGGGCGACGTTCTCTTTTTCGGCGCGGGCCACCGCCTGCAGCACCGCATCGTCTTGGGCGACGGCGACGGCGACCCGCTTTTTGGGGTGCGGCTGGATGGCCACCAGGATGTCGTCGAAGGTCGCGGGAACGGACATGAACAGACTCCGGAGAGAGGCGCTGGCTGCAGCCTGTTAGGTCGACGGCCTCAGGTTGAAAATGTGCGCCCCCGCCACGAGGCGTGGCGGACCACCGCTGCCCGCACGAACACCGCGGCGACGATCGCATGCGCCAGCGGCGACAAGAGCGCGAGCCAGGGCGAAGACCGCAGCTGCCAGCGGTTGAACATGGTCAAGCCCACGCATGAAAACCAAGCGAGGCCGGCGACGACGTCGTCGACGACGCCGTCGCTGCACCACGCCGCCGCCAGCACCAGCCACGGCAAGCAAGCCACACTGGCCAGCAGCAGTCCCAGGGGCACCAGCTTGTCGCCGTGCAGAGCCCGCGCGTTCTTGCCAAAACCCTCGAGGATCTCGCGCGCCGAGCTGTACATGCGCGTGCAGGCCAAGGCCCGAGCGTCGACGAGCAGCAGCTTCTTGCCCTTTGCCCGAAAGAGGCGGGCCAAAGCCACGTCCTCGAGCACCGTGTGCGAAACCGCCTCGAAGCCGCCGACGTCGTCGAGGGCGGCCCGCCGCAGCAGCATCAGTTGCCCGTTGAGAAAGGCGGTGCGCCCCTCGTTCACCGCGGCCGGGGGGTGGGTGGCGCCCACGGCAGCAACGAAGGCCGGCACCAAGAGCTCCTCGATGAAGCTGCGGTTGTCCAAGCGGGGCACCCCGCTGACAGCGTCGGCACCCATCTCGCGGCGGACGCGCACCAAGGCCCCCAGCAACCCCGGCTCGACCACGACGTCGGCGTCGATGACGGCCACGAGGTCGGTGGCAGGACCAGGGGCCGTGATCCCAGCGTGCACCGCGCGGGGCTTGCCAAAGGTTCCGCGCGGGGGCTCCGTGGCCAGCGAGAGCAGCTGCAGGCGCTCGTCGTCGAGGCGAGAGACGACGTCGACGGTGCCGTCGGTGGATCTGTCGTCGACGACGATCACGCGCAGGTGCGGGAAAGGGTCGGCCAGGAGCGCGCGTAGGGTGAGGCCCAGCCGCGCTTCCTCGTTGCGCGCGGGGACGATCACCAGCAGGGGCGCGTCGAGAGCGCAGGGGCGCAGGGAGGGCAGGGCGCGCTGCTGCCGCTGCGCGCTGCGGGCCGCGAATGCCAGCAGGGCAGGAGCCAGCAAGGCGACGACGACGACGGCTGTCTGCAAAGCGGTCACGAGCGGAGGCTATCGCTGGTCGGCGACGGATGCTAAGGCCAACGCCATGGCGTTCGTCGTCGTCAAACGCTTCGTCGTCTGGGGGGGGATCGCCTGGGGCCTCGGCACGGGTCTGGGCAGCAGCGCGTGTGCACCCGAGTTCGAGCCGGCGTCGTTGATCAAGGCCGCCCGCGTGGTGGCCGTCGTCGCCGATCCCCCCGAGGCCACCCCCGGGCAGGCCGTCAGCCTCACGCCCGTCATCGCCTCGCCCACCGGCACCCTCGTCGAAGGAGCAGGCTTTGACGCTGCTTGGTGGCGCTGCCCCGACGACGACCGCGATGCCCTCGGCGATTTCAGCCAGTGCACCGTGCCCGCCGAGCGCATCGACCTGGGCGGCGGCACCCCCTACGTCGACGTCGTCCCCAGCGATATTTTTGGCGCGCTGCCCGAGCCCGGCACCGCGCCCGTCGCCGACGACGCAACCCCCAAGGACAAGATGCTGGGCGCTCTGCTCGGCTACTGGCGCATCGTCGGCCTGACCATGGACGCCCCTGGTCCCAAAGGCGCGCGCTTCGACTCCTTCAAACGCATCCCGGTCTACCTGCCCTTTCCCCTCGGCGACGTCGACGAGCGCTTGCGCGATCTCGACGTGCGCGTCGATGCCGCTGGCGTGTTGCAGCCCAACACCAACCCCATCCTCAACGCCGTCACCATCCACGATGGCGCCGTCGACGGTCCCACGGTCGACACGATCAAAAAGGGCGAAACCTACTTCTTCGTGCCCCGCATCGACGAGCGCAGCCTCGAGGACTTCGGTTCGCTCAAGGCCGATCTCTCCGGCCTCGACTTCGCCGATCCCGACAGCCTGGCCGCCCTCGGCGTCGACGATCTCTTGGCCCGCTTCGAACGCCAGCAGCGCTGCGAGGTGCCCCTGTTCAACTGGTACGTCTCCGCGGGCGAAGTCGACAACGAGATCACGCTCGACGAATCGGTGATCAACCGCGTCTTCGATCCCCGCGGCGTCGCTTGCCCGCCCGTCGAAGGCGACATTCGCGCACCCGAAGTCGAATTCACGGCCCCCACCGGCGAGGAGGACGACCCCCTGCCCGACGACGGCGTCGTGCACGGCTGGGTGGTGATGCGCGACGGACGCGGGGGCACCGCGGTGCGCTCCTTCGATTTGCCCGTGGAGTGAGCATGAAGATCGTCGTCGTCGGCGGCGGTGGGCGCGAGCACGCGTTGGCTTGGCGCTTGGCTTGTGGGGCCGGGCAGCGACCCCGGGCCGATCGCTGTGTCGTCGTCGTCCCCGGCAACGCCGGCATTGCCTCCTTCTTTCGTTGCCGCGGGCTCAGCGCTGCCACCTGCGATGCGGTGATGAAGGTCGTCGTCGACGAAGAGCCCGATCTCGTCGTCGTCGGCCCCGAGAATTTTCTCGACCTCGGCGTCGTCGACGCTTGCCTGGCGGCGGGCATTCCCTGCTTTGGTCCCACGGCGGCGGCGGCGGCGCTGGAGTCGTCCAAGGCCTTCATGAAGGACGTGGCCCGCGCCGCTGGCGTCCCCACAGCCGATTTCGTCGTCGTCACCGAGGTGGCCCAGGCCGAGGCCTTCTTGGCATCGCGCCGGGATCGGGGCGTCGTGGTCAAAGCCTGCGGCCTGGCCGGCGGCAAAGGCGTGGTGGTCTGCGACGACGTCGACGACGCCCGCCTGCACTTGCAGGAATTTCTCGCCGGCCGCTTCGGCGACGCTTCACGCACCGTGGTGCTCGAGGATCGTCTGAGCGGCGCGGAGCTCTCGGTCTTTGCCCTCTGCGACGGTGACGACGCGGTGGTGCTGGGGGCGGCCCGCGATCACAAGAGGCTCTACGACGACGACACGGGTCCCAACACCGGTGGCATGGGAGCGGTGGGTCCCCTCGGCGACGAAGAGGGCGTCAGCGCCGCCTTTCTCGAGGACGTCCGCCAGCGCTTCTTTGTGCCCACGCTGGTCGAGATGAAGGCCCGCGGCCTTCCTTTTCGCGGCGTGCTCTTCGCCGGTCTGATGTTCGATGGCACGCAGCCCTCCTTGCTCGAGTTCAACGTGCGCTTCGGCGATCCCGAGGCTGAGGTCTTGCTCTCGGCCTTCGACGTCGACCTCGTACCGGTGCTGCTGGCCGTGGCCCGCGGAGAACCGTTGCCGGCTGGCCTGCGCTTCGAGCCCAAGCTGAAAGTCGCCGTCGTCGTCGTCGCTGCTCCCGGCTATCCCGAGGCTCCCGAAAGAGGCGCGCCCATCACCGGCCTCTACCGCGCCCAGCGCCAACCGGAGGTGCAGGTCTGTTGCGCCGGCGTCAGCGCGGGATCCTTCGGCTTGGTCGTCGACGGCGGCCGCGTGTTTGCGGTGAGCGCCCGGGCCCAGACCTTCGACGCCGCCCTCGACTTTGCCTACCGCGCCGTCGATCGCTTGCACTTTGAAGGCCTGCAAGTGCGCCGAGATATTGGGAACAGTGTTCGCCGCAGGATCGCATGACCCATTACATTGCCTTGTTGCGCGGGGTGAACGTCGGCGGCCACCGCAAGCTGCCCATGGCCGAGCTCAAAGCCACCCTGACCGGCCTCGGCTACCAACAGGTGCGCACCCTGCTGGCCAGCGGCAACGTCGTCGTCGAAGCAGCCAAGACCACAGCGGCCAAGCTGGAGGGTAGACTCGAAGGCGACCTCAAGACCCGCTTCGGCCTCAGCACCGACGTCATCGTGCGCGATCCTGAAGAATGGGAGGCGATCATCGCGGCGAATCCCTTCCACAAAGAAGCCCAGAGCCATCCCTCTCGGCTGCTCATGATGGCCCTCAAGGAGACGCCGTCGGCGGAAGCTCGCGCGTTCTTGAAAGCCTGGCAGGGACCTGAGCTCGTCCACGTCGTCGACCGCGCCGCCTTCATCTTCTTCGGCGAGGGCATGGCCGAGTCAAAGTTGAACCTGACCAAGCTCGGCGTCGGCACCGCCCGCAACTGGAACACGGTGTTGAAGCTGAAAGCCATGATCTCCTGAGATCCAGGGCTATTCGAGGTCGTTCAGGTCGGTTCGCCGCTGCCACCCACCAATGGAAGGCGCGGGTTCGTGTTCTGATTTTGCATATGGTCGGCCAGCTGGAACAGGGCCGTGGTGAGCTTGTCGCGCGTCTCTGGCGACAACGACGTCTCGACCAGGGCCTCGCGCATGCAGAGCATCCAGGCATCGCGGGCGGCGGCGTCGACGGCGAAGGGCAGGTGGCGGGCGCGCAGTCGGGGATGTCCACGCTTCTGCACGAAGAGAGGCGGACCGCCGAGCCAACCCGAGAGAAACCAGAAGAGGCGGTCGCGGCTCTCGTTCAGGGAAGCGGGGTGCATCGCGCGGATGACCTTGGCCTCGGGCAGCACCTCCATCCGATCGTAGAAGCGGTCGACGAGGGAGCGCACGCCGACCTCGCCACCCATTTCTTCATAGGGGGTCATCGCTACTCGATCAGCGCCAGGCGGTGGCCCGCTTCGACGGCGTCGCCTTCTTTGACTTTGATCTCTTTGACCTTGCCGGGCTTGGGGGTCTTGAGCTCGTTTTCCATCTTCATGGCTTCGACGACGATGATGCCGTCGCCTTCTTTCACTTCATCGCCTTCCTTCTTCAAGATCTTGATGACCTTGCCGGGCATGGGCGAATCGATGCTGACGACGCCGCCGACGTCGAAGCGGAAGCCCTGGGCCTCTTTCATCTTGAGCCGGCGCTCGTCGAGCATCTCGAAACGCAGCACCCGACCGCGCACGCGCACGTGGATTCGCCCGTCGAGGGTGTCGCTCTTTTTGGCCAGGCGCTCGAGGTCGACGTCGTAGGACTTGTGGTCCATCAGAATCGACACGATCTGTGAGGGCATGCGGCGTGCGTCGACGTCGTGCGGCCTGCCATCGAGAGTCATGTGGAAGAGATCGGGGTTGTCCTCGTCTTTTTGGACTTCGACGGTGTGTTGCTTCCCGTCCATCGTCGCCACGAACTTCATCTTTGGATGCGCCATGCGTTCTGTGCCCTCAGGCCGGGCGGCCGTGGGGGGTGCTCGCCCGTCGTCGTCGTCCGGTCAAGCCGTTCTTCTCTTGCTCAGCGCGACTCGGCCCAAACGAAGTGAAAGCTGGGCGCGGGCCGCCGTCCGTCTTTGACGTAGCGCGTCGAGAGGGAGCGGGGATCGGCCGCGTCGACGACGTCCCAGCCCGTCGAGCGCAAGAAGCCCGGAGCGTCTTCGGGGTGCAGGGAGAGCAAGACCGGTTCGCCGACGATGCCCAAGAGCTGGGGCAGCATGCGCCGCACGGTGCTGCTCACGCTGCGACCGTCGATGAGAAACCAGAAATCGATGCCCACCGACGAACCCGCGCCTACGACGGAGCGCAGGTCTTCGAGAGTGCGACGCACCGCGGCCCGCTCGAGGTACATGGTCACGCCCTCCCACAGCACCACGGTCTTGGCCCCTTTTTGAAAGCGGGGAGAGCGCAGCAGGGCGTCGGCGAAGGATTCGACGGCAAAGTCGCAGCCCACCTGCTCGAGGTGGGGCACCGGTCCGAGCTTCTCCAACTGTTTGCGCTTGCGGCCCAGGGTCGAGGGGAAATCGACTTCGAACACCGTGCGCCCGCGCAGCTCAGCGGTGAAGCGCAGGGCGCGGGCGTCGAGGCCGGCCCCCAAGACGATGACCTGCTCGACCTCGTCGGAGCCACGCTTGGCCAACTCTTGCAGCAGGTGATCGTCCAGGAAACGATGGCGGCACACCAGGGTCGTTGCCAGGCCGGGGATCATCCAATTGAACAGGCGATCGACTACGCCTTGCGGGGCCCGCGCCAGGGCGGCCATGGCAGGGGAGAGCAAATCGACGGCGCGGTCGTCGTCGAGGATGCGCATTGCTGGATCGACACGGGCCTCGCGCGCACGAAACAAGCAGACGAACTCGGCGGTGAGACTCGGAAGACCAGCAATCATGGCGCCAACCTTCTGCCCCTGAGCGTTTGGTGCAACCCTGCCGGCGTGAGCCCGACCGAACCGGCCGCAGCCCTGTCCACCTCGAGGACGTCGCCGCCTTCGCCGCTGCGGGCGCTGGGCTTTCCCTTGTTGGCGCTGGGGCTGGGGGTGGGCAGCGCGTGGTGGATCGGGGCCGAGCGGGGCATCGTCGCCGGCCTCTTCCTCGCCGCCGCGATCTTGTGGGTGAGCGAGGCCATCCACCCCGCCGCCACCGCCCTCGTCGTCGTCGCCGCCGCTCCCCTGGTGGGCGCCTGCAGCGTCAAGGAGGCCTTCGCCGCCTTGGGCAACCCGATCCTGTTTTTGTTCGTCGGCAGCTTCATGATCGCTGAAGCCATGCGCATTCACGGCTTGGGCGAAAGGCTGGCCGCAGCCCTCACCCGACACGCCAACGGCCGGCTCTCGGCCCTGGTGGCGACGTCGACGACGGCCTTTGCGCTCTCGATGTGGATCTCCAACGCTGCTGCCACGGCCGTGGTGCTGCCCATCGCCCTGGCGCTGGCCGGCACCTCAGCAGAGCAAGGCAAGGGGCTGCGCGCCGCCCTGGTGCTCGGCGTTGCTTGGGGCGCGTCCATGGGCGGCCTGTGCACGCCCGTGGGCACTCCTCCCAACCTGATCGGCATGCGCGCCCTTCAGGCCCAAGCGACGCCCCTGACCTTCGGCGGCTGGATGGGGGTGGGACTCCCCATTGGCAGCGTGATGTTGGTGGCGATGATCGCCTTGTTGGCCTGGCGCTTTGGGCTGCGGCCCGGACAACCCCTGACGAAGCAGGCGCCGACGTCGACGCCGCCGTGGAGCCGGGGGGAAATCGCCGCGCTCAGCGCCTTCCTGCTCGCAGTGAGCTTGTGGATCGTGCCCGGCATTTTGGAGCTCCTTGAGGTCGAGGCCGTCAAGACCGTGAAGACCCACCTCTCGGAGGAGGTGGTGGCCCTCGTCGCCACCGCCTTGCTCTTTGTCTGGCCCATCCACCAGCGCGGCGAGCCCGCGCGGCGGGCCCTGTCGTGGGACGAGGCGCGGCACATCGACTGGGGCACGGTCATCCTCTTTGGCGGCGGCATCTTGCTGGGCGACCTCGCCAACAAGAGCGGGCTGGCCAAGGTGTGGGGCAGCGCGCTGCTCGAGGCCTCTGGCGTCCACGCGACCTGGGCGGTGGTGGCGCTGGTGACGGCGGTGGCGCTGCTGTTGTCGGAGCTGGCCAGCAACACGGCGTCGGCCACCCTGGTGATCCCGCTGGCCATCGGCCTGGCCCAGGCGGCCGGCGTCGATCCCCGCGTGGCCGTCCTGGGAGCCACGCTGGGCGCGAGCTTTGGCTTCATGATGCCCATCAGCACCGCTCCCAATGCCATGGCCTACGCCACCGGGGCCGTAAGCGTGCGCCAGATGGCCACCACGGGCGTTGTCTTCGACGCCATCGGCTACGTCATCGTCGTCGTCGGCGTGCTGGTGCTGGTCACCTCTTGAGGCCGTGCCAACGGCTCAAACCAGGAAGCACTTTGAGACGCGCCTGCGGCTTGAAGTTTGGATGTTCAAGACGCTGGCCCGTCTTGAACACCGCAGGACTCCAAGACGTCACTGCGGTCCACCCAAGAGGCGTTGCACCTCCTGCTGGACGTCGTGGGGATCAAGGGAGGTGCTGTCAGCGTCGCCCTCGACCCAAGGCGGCACAACGACGTCGCCGCTGGAGGGTACTGGCTTCTCGACGACGGAGGGCCTGGGCAGGGCGACGGCCTCGGCGGCAAAGAGAGCGCGCCTTTGCTGCTCGCTGAGTGCGCGCAAGGTCAGCTGCATGTTCTCGGTGTGACCAGCGATGACGTCGACGGCGGCGCCGTCCGCCCGTCCGCCGACAGGATCTTCGAGCCGCAGATAGTGCTTGCCGGGCCTCAAGCGCAGCTCCACCACCGGCGTGATGCGGTTGGTGTCGACACCGTCGATGAAGAGTTTGGCCCAGGGATCGGAGCGCAGGGTCAGCAGGCCGGCGTCGTCGCCTTCGGCGGCCACGAAGGCGGCGTCGGGGTGTTGCTGTTGGTGTCCGGCCAAGAGGCGCAGGGCGGTCTGGCTGCGCTCGGCCAGGGCTTTGTCGGCTGTCTTGTCGGCGACGGCCAAGAGAGCGACGTGCACCTCGGGAATGAAGGGGTTCTCCCAGGTGGCGCGTTCGTATTGGGCGCGGGCTTCGCTCCACTGCTCGGCGCGCAAAGCGATGCGACCCAAGAGCACGCGGGTTTGGGGGTCGTCGGGGAAGACGACGACGGTCTTTTGCAGCACCTCTTTGGCCTTCTGCACCTCGCCGGTCTCGAGCCACACGGCGGCCAGGCGGTTGTGCAACGCCGGGCTGGTGACGCCGGTGATGAGGGTCGCGCGCTCGTATTCGACAGCCGCAGCCTTCAGACGTCGGCGCTCCCGCAGCAGGTTTCCCAGGCGCACGAAGCGTCGTCCCTCGACCCCCTTGGCCGCCCCCTCGCGCAGCGCGGCTTCGTCTTCTGCTTCGTCGGCGGAGGGCCCGGCCCCGCGGGCGTTCTTGACGAAGGTCAGCGTCTGCGGCTCGGCCCCGGGCACGAGCTTGAAGGGGCGCTTCTTCAGATACGAGCGCCAATCGCGCTGCAGTCCGGCGAGATCACGGCCCGTGGCTTTCTGCAGTGCGCTGTCCATCGACAGGTCATCGCGCAGACTTTCCAAGAGCACATTGGTCGCGCGTTTTCCATCCGACGGCAAAACAGTGTTTTCGATGAATTCGATCACCGAGAATACTTCGGCGAAGGCCAATGAGGTGTCTTCTTGCGACGGCAACTTCGCCATCGATGGATGCATCTGTTCGAAGGTGATGAGCTTGTTGTTCTTGAATCCGCGGGCCAGCAGGTTCTCGGAGGCTGGGTCGAGGGCGAGGCCCGGCGGTCCCCGCCAACGGGTTTCGTTGTATTTCGCAAGCCCCTCATGCAGCCAAATTGGAACGGTGTTTTTGCTCTTTTCCGAGATGATCAAATGCAAGAATTCATGGGAAAGAGTATCAAGCCAAGCATAGCCTCTCGCCAGCGCCTTTGGACTGGTGATCATTAACCTGTTGAATTTGCACAACGCAATGGTCCCCGATGTCTCGATCTCCTTCTGCGTCAGCGTCGACACGCTGGCCAACCCGCGGGCATCGTGCAGGACGTCGACGGCGATCTTGTGCTGCGGTACGTAGTCGAAGGCTGCGGTGATGTGCGTGAAGGCGTCCTCGAGGGCCCACAAGGCGATGGGCAAGAGCAGCTCGTCCTTCCCCGCTGGCACCCGCACGACGAAGTGTTTGCTCTCCGCAGACACCGAGCCCCGGGTCTCTTTCAGCGTGCTCTCGGCCAGCGGCAAGAGTCCCGCCCCACCCGAGACGTCGCCGGCTTCGGCGGCCCGACGCAGCAAGGTGACAGCGCCGTCGTAGTCGCCCTGGTGGAACTTCACGGCGCCGAGCAGGGCCTGAACGGGAGGCACGTCGGGCAGCTCCCGATCCAGGGCCACAGCGAGGGCGGCGGCTTCGTCGAGCTGCCAATCCTGCAGCGCGCGGTTTCCCTGGGCGAGGCGATCGGCAACGTCCTCCGCCGACGACGCTGCTGCCGAGGTCGACGTCGACAAAAGCAGGAACAGACTGAGCACAACGCCGCTGACCCTCTCCCGTCCTCGAGAGAGGGTGGCCGGTGCGGCGAGGAGCTCGACGTCGGCCCCATCTTGCTGTGCTGGCTCGGCAGTTCCCCTCGCCAACAGGCGGGAGGGGAGGAAGCAGGCTTTGCCGCGCGGGGATCGGCTCATTTGATGAGCTCCTCGTAGTAGCGCTTCACTTCGCCGGCCCAGTCCTTGGGCGCCCCTTCGCGCATGGCGTCGAGGATGTCCTTGCGGAAGGCGTCTTTGACCTTGAAGTCGCTGCCGTCGGGGATCTTGACGTCTTCCTTGCGCACGCCGCGCTGGCCTTCCCCCTCGCTGCCGGGAGACCCACCCCCAGGAAGCGGAAGAGGCATGCCGCCGCCGCCGCCCTTGCCCATCTGCTCCATCGCCTCCTGCAACGCCTTGAGGGATTGCACCGCCTGCGACTGTGACTGCCGCGCACTGCGGACCCCGTCTTTGTCCGTCCGACCTTTGAGCTGGCGGCTGGCGCGCTCCATGGCCTGGCGGGCGCCGTCGACCTTTTGCTTGTGCTCGGGTCCAAAGATGGGCGCGTCTTTGCCGATCTCCTCCATGAGCTGCCCCAACTTCTGCGCCTGTTCCCCGAGCTGACTCTGACGATCGCCCTGCTTGCCCAGGCGCTCCCGCTCTTTGGCGCTCATCATCTGCGAGGGATCGGGGGCGGCGCCTTCGAGCAGCTTGCGCACATCGCCAAGGGCGTCGCTGGCCTCGCGCAGCTCCTTCTCTGCCGCCTCGAGCTTGCCCGCCGAAAACGCGAAGCGACCGCGCGGACCCTTCTGCCGATCGTCGAGCGATCCTTCGGCCGTGCGCGCCGCACTCTCGGCCTCCTCAGCAGCCCTCAGGGCATCCTCGACGTCGCCCGAGGCCAACGCTTTCTGCAAGTCCGCAGTGCGAGCGGTGGCGGCGTCGACGTCTTCTTCTTCGTTGCCGGTGAGCCCGTCATGCTCGACTTTCTGCAATTCCTCCGCCGCGCGCTGGGCCTTCTTGCGGGCCTCGGCGAAGGCCTTGTCGAGCTTGGGCTTGGTCTTTTCCTCGAGCTTTTTGCCCGCGGCCTCCATCGCCCGCTCGGTGGCTTCGAGCTCTTCCTGCTGGGCCTGCTGCAAGGCCGAGAGCTCCTGGCCAAAGCGCTCCATCTTATCGCGCAGGGCCTTGTTCTCGTCGCCACCGAGGTCGTCGCCGGTCTTTTCGAGCTCGTCGACCATCTTTTGGGTTTGTTCGAGCATTTGCTCGAGGGTCTTTTGCGCCTCGTCGAGTCGACCCTCTTCGATCATCTCGTCCAACGACGACGCCTGCTCCATCATGGCTTCGCCCTGCAGGGCTTCTTCGTTGAGGTATTCGTCGGGCACCTCGCGTCGCAGCTCCGACAAGCGCGCCCCGAGCTCGCGCAGTTGCTCTTGCATGCGGCGTATCTCGTCGAGGAGGGCGTCGCGTTTGTTCGGATCGCCGGACTCTTTGTATTGCTGCAGCAGCTCTTTCAGATCCTGCTGCGCGCGCTTCATGTCGTTGACCAGCTTCTGGGCCTCGAGCACGCGCTCGCGCTGGATGAGGTCCTCGAGATAAAGAATGTGCTTCTCGAGGCGCGCGACGAAGACGCCCTGCACATCGATCAGACGACGCCACAAGCCCAGGGCCGCTGGTCGGACGTCGACAGGAGGTGGGGTGCGTTCGACGGCATTGCGCTGGTCGAGTTCGGCGTGGGTCAATTCCAAACGCATGTTGGCCAGGGCCCGGCGGACGGCGTCGTCGTTGAGCCCTGGGCCGCCCGGCCCGAGGGCAAAGAACTGGTCTTGGGCGACGGCGGCCAGGGTCTCGTCGAAGAGCTGCAGCAGCGCGGCGACGCGGGGCGCCGCAAGCTTGTGGCGCTCGAGGACCTTGCGTTGGCCAGCAGCCTCTTTCTCGACGGCGAAAGGTGCTTCGAGCTCGTCACCGAGGACCTCGACCATCTGGCCCAGGAGGGCATCGAGGCGGGCGATGACCTCTTTGTGGTGCTGGGCCGCGGAAAACACCGTGAGGATGCGCGTGCTCGAGCGCCCGACCTTGGGACCAGAGATGGTGTCGTTGTCGACGGCCTCGATGGTCACGGCCAGCTTCTCTCCGGGGCGCGCGCTGGTGTCTTTGACGGCGAAGGATCCCACCCCCCGGGTCTGGCGCGGCGAGGAGCCAGCAGAGATCGACCCCGCGCTCAGGACCTTGATGAAGGGATCGCGCGAGCTCCCCTGCCGCTTCACCACCACCCGCACCTCGGTGATGCCGACGTCGTCTTCGGCGAAAAAGCCCAGGCCGACGTCGTCGTCGATCTGCACGACCTGGTCGATCTTGGGCTCCTCGAGGCGCACCACCGGGGCTCCATCGGCGCGCACGAGAATCTTGCGGGCCACCGGATCGATCAAGCTGTCGCCGTCGTCGTCGACGCGAAAGCGCCAGGCCCCCGCTTGCTCGACGACGAAGTGGGCCCGCAGTTGTCGTCGGTTGCTGACCTCGGCGGCCAGGGCCAGCTCTGTTGGACCGCCCGTGATCAGCAGCGCGCCGCCAACGATGTCGCGGTCGGCGCGTCCGGCGATGGTGACCTCGGTGCCGCGCGGGGCGCTGACGTCGCCAGAGGCGCCGGGGATCACCTCATCGGCCAGGGCCATGTACGCGGGATAGCGCAGGGTCAGTGTGAGATCGGTGACGATGGGGGCCTGCTGCAACGCACGCTCGGCCAAAGCAGCATGCACGGCGACGTCGTCAAAAAGGCGCCCCAACCGGGCCGAGAGCGAGCTGGGTTGGGCGATGAACCAGCCGCCCAGCACCAGCACGCTCGCGGCGGCGCACAACAGCGTCGGCACCGCCCGTTCCAGGGCCACCCCGGCCATCGACTCCAAGGCACGACCGGAGCGGACGACGTCGACGGCGCGCCCCACATGGGCGTCGCAAAGGGCCCGCGAGCGACCCACCAGGCCGTCGGTGGAGGTGTCTCTCAGCTCGACCGCCGAGCGCACCAAATCGCGCACATCGAGTCCCCGGCGGCGCAAGGCGGCCTCGAGACGAGCAGCGACGACGAGATCGTGGCGCAGCGGCCACAGGCGCACAACGACGACGACGCCTGCGCTTGCACATGCCGATACCGCCACCAGCGCCAGCAGCAGGTCCCGCAGCCAAACGGAAAAAGGCACCAGGCCGACGACGAGAGCGGCGACGACGACGGCAGCGATCCCCCCGGCCACGGCGGCGGCGACGACTTCGAGCCCGGCTGCCACGCGCAGCAGGCCCCGGGCTTCTTGCAGCAGTCGGTTCAGCCCCCGCACCGAGGCCGACGCAGCACCGGTCCCCGCACCCCGCCGGGCGGATCCAGTGGCTGCTGCGGGGATTGCGGTGGGCGGGCCGGCCTCTGCCATGTCACCTTCAGGAGTGCTGCGACGTCGGGTTCTCGAGAACGTTCCGCTGGCGTATGTCATAGTGCAGCCGTCGTCGTCGTGCAGCTGTCGGAGATGAGGAGCCCCGTGGGCGAGCCAGGAAACGGGAAAGCGCCAGGTTCTCTGCCCTCCGGCCAAGAGGGCGGGGTTTTACCGTCGGCTGGGGCCGAGGGCCCAGGCCGAGCAGCCAATTCGGACCTCGCCGAGGCCACGCGTCCGGTGACGGCGCGGCCAACGGCAGCGGAACGCGCGGCCCGAGCTCGATCGCTGGTCAACGAAGCCAAGACCATCGCTGCCACCAACGACGAGCGCCGCGCCCGCGATCGGGCCCGCGACCAGGATCTCGTCGACAAGGCCAAGGCCGGCGACACCCACGCTTTTCAGAAGCTCGTGATCGCGCACCAAGGGCGCCTCTTCTCCGTCGCCTTCGGCATGCTGCGCGACCGCGACGAAGCCATGGACGTCGTACAAGACGCCTTCATCAAGGCCCACCGCAAGCTCGTCGACTTCGAGGGCAACGCGGCCTTTTCGACCTGGCTCTACCGCATCGCCGTCAACCTCAGCATCGATCGCAAACGCGCCGACGCCCGACGCCGAAAGACCGACCTCGACGACGCCGCCGCCGTCAACCTGGACAACGACTCCCTCTACGGAGCGGCCGAGTTCGCCCCCCGGCTCTCGGGCAGCAATCCCCTGCGCAACAGCACCGACAAAGAGCTGGGCAAGCAGATCGACGTCGCCCTGGCCAAGCTCACCGAAGAGCACCGGGCCATCGTGCTGCTGCGGGAGGTCGAGGGCATGTCTTACGAGGAGATCTCAGAGACCCTGGGCATCCCCAAGGGCACCGTGATGAGCCGCCTCTTTCACGCCCGCAAAAACCTACAGCGCGTCCTGCGCCCCATGCTGGGCATCGAAGAAGGCAGGGGCCTCGATGGTAAGCCCTCGGAAGAAGGCAGGAATTCTCCGACGTCCAAGGCCGGGGCAGATCCCGCTGTCGACGTTGAAGAGGAGGGCAGCGAGAAACGTCGCAGCAAGACGACGCCTTCGCCTGAGCCCTCAAGAGCGGGTGCGGCGGCCAAAGTGCCGATGGTCTGAGCGGGTTGATGGTCTTTTCGGGTTCTTTTGGGGTTCAGGAGGCAGACGGACGTGTCCACGAAGCGCGCACCCGATTCAGACGAGCTGGCGCTCTTGAGCGCCTTCCTCGATGGCGAGCTTTCGTCGGTCGATGAAAGCGCGCTCCTGCACAAGCTCTCGCAACGCCCCGACCTCCAAGACGCCCTCGACGCCCTCGCTGACCAAATCGTCGCCACCCAGCGTCTGCTGCACCCCTCGCACACCGGCACGAGCACCGACCTCGACGGCGCCATCGCCGCCCGGGTCATGGCCGACATCGACCCCGCCGCCCTGCCCGACGCC
Source organism: Myxococcales bacterium (assembly GCA_023248635.1). GTDB lineage: Bacteria > Myxococcota > UBA727 > UBA727 > VGSZ01 > VGSZ01. Next base: position 87,121 of record JAHFED010000007.1, on the reverse strand, counting down.
GCCGCCTCCATCGAGCACCTGACCCACCTCGCCGTCGACGGCGCCTGCACCCCCGCCCAAGCCCAGCGCCTCGACCAATTCCTCGACGCCCCGGACCACGCGGCCACCGCCTTCGCCTTCGCCGCCGCCGTCGACGTCACCCGCGCCGCCGTGCACCTCGATGGCGTGCCCGAGATCGCCCGCTCGCTGCAGACCTTGCCCGAGCACGTGCTGGCCAAGGTCGAACGCACCGAGCGCGCCTGGGCCCTCTCCGCCGGTGCCGTCGACGCGCAGCTCTCCGCCGCCGAAGAAAACGAGCTGGTTGGACTGTGCGGCGCCGACGTCGCCCATCTCGACGAGCTGCAGATCCAGTCCCAGCTCACCGCCCACGTCGCCGAAGCCCTGCGTGCTGCCGCCGACAGCGCTGCCTTCTTGCGGCTGGCCGACAAAGCGGGTGCTGCTGCCCTGCAGGCCATCGCGGCCACCCAGCGGCAACAAGCTCCCGCCAAGCAGACGACGACGCCGAGCGTTTCGCCGTCCTTCTTTGCTCGCTTGCGGTCGGCCCTGGGACACGCGTTGGCGCCCCTGGCCGCCGTGACCGCCGCCGCCGCGGTCTTTGTGCTGATCAGCCAGAGCGACCCGCCGACGTCGAAGGACCCCGATCCCGGCGCCTTCGCCGAGCTGCAGCGGCACTTCCTCGACGTCGTCGCACCCGTGGTGCTGGCCGAGAACCACAGTGTACCGACCACCGAGCTGGCCCTGCTGGGAGACAACACCGCTGAGGTCGAGGCCATCGACGCCACCAGCACCACGATGGTGTTTTCGACCGACGCGTCGAACATCACGGTGATCTGGGTGGCCGGGCTCGACGACGAGGAGCAAGGCACATGAGCACAAGCACGTCTGGCTCGATGTCGCGGCGCTGCCTGCTGCTCGTAGGAGCTTTGATGCTGTCGTCGTCGGCGTTGGCCGCGGCTCCCACCGAGCGCTACGTCGTCGAGCTGCGGGTGATCGAAGGCGAAAAAGGCGATGAAAATGCGCCCACCGTCGTCGACAAACGCCTCTCCTCGCTGGCCAAAGATCTCAAGAACCTGCCCTTCAAGAGCTTCCAGCTCAAAGACGCCCACACCTCGCTGGTGGCCGAGGGCGAGCGGGTGAGCCTCGAGATTCCGGTGCTGTCCAAAAAGGGCAAAGACAAGAAGCGCTTCCTCGTCGTCGCCGCCCACGGTCGGCAGGCGGGCGGCAAGCTGCGCTTCTCGCTGGGCATCGAGGCCCTGAAGTTCGACACGCTGGTGGCGGTTCCCGACGGCGGCACCATCATCGTCGGCGGTCCCCGCGGCGAAGGCGGCAGCGCTGTGCTCTTCGCGTTCACCGCCAAGGTCAAGTAGCCGCGTCTGATCCCCGATCTCGCTGAACTTCGACCGCGGAGCGCTCTCGTTCATCTCCCTCGGGGATGCTCTTCTGGGAGGTCTGGTGCAGACCTCCCCCCGCGCCGGCGGAGCCGGACGCGGGGCCCCCCACCAACTCCGCGTTCCGCGGGCGCGCTTCACGGGCATCATCCCGCGTCTTCCAATTCAGAACGCGGTCGAACATCAAGCGGACGCAGGATGAAGCAGAACGCGCCGCGCGCAGCGACGCCTTCGGCGGAGAACGCCTCCGGCGGGGCCAAAGGGGGCCCAGGGTCAGTGGACCTTGGCTTCTTCTTCCTCGGCGGCGCCGTCGACGGCGCGCTTCTTTTTCTTGAACGCGCTCTCTTCGAAGACGTCGACGCCGACGCTCTCGTTCAGGCGCTTGAAGAAGGCTTCGGGATCTTCGACGGCCAGGGCCACCTTCAACACCTCGTCGACGGTTTCGACGGGGATGAAGCGCAGCTTCTTGCGCACGGCCTCGGGGATGTCGGGCAAGTCCTTCTTGTTGTCGGCGGGGATGATGACGACCTTGCAACCCGCGCGGTGGGCCGCGAGGGCCTTTTCCTTCAAGCCGCCGATGGCCATCACGCGTCCGCGCAACGTGATCTCACCCGTCATCGCGATCTCGTGGCGCACCGGAATGCGGGTCACGGCACTCACCAGCGAAGTCGCAATGGTGATGCCCGCCGACGGACCGTCTTTGGGGGTGGCGCCCTCGGGCACGTGGATGTGCACGTCGATGCGCTCGTAGAAGTCAGGGCTCAGGCCCAGCTGCTTGGCCCGCGCGCGCACGTAAGACATGGCCGCCTGCGCCGACTCCTGCATGACGTCGCCGAGCTTTCCCGTCGACAAGAGCTTGCCGCGCCCGGGGGTGACGCTGACCTCGGTCATCAACATCTCACCGCCGAACTGCGTCCAGGCGAGGCCGTTGGTGACGCCGATTTGGTCGACCATGTCTTTGTCGTGGCGCGCGAAGCGCTCGGTGCCCAAGTAGTCGCGCACTTTGGCCGCGGTGATCTTGAGCTCCTGGGCCTCGAGGCGCACCCGCAGGGCCGCCTTGCGGGGGTCGTCGCCGTCGACCGCTTTGTCGGCTCGGGCCGCCAACTCTTCGACGTCGTTGGTGGCTTCGACCGGAGGACCTTCGTCGGTCTCGGCGTCGCTGGTCGCGGGCTCCATGTTCTTCTTGGTCTTGACCTTGGCCACCATCTCCGCGAGCGGCGGCAGGCTCGCAGTGGGGGCCGTCGTCGTCGTCGTCGTCGTGGCGCCGGCCTCGCCGACGCGCTTCAAGAGCTCGATGGCGGCCTTGCGCGCGCAGGTCCCGATTTCCCGCTCGAGGTTGCGCACGCCGGACTCGCGCGTGTAGCCGTGGATGACCTTCTTGATGCCGCCGTCGTCGAAGGAGACGTGGGCTCCCGAGACCTGCACCCGCGCGGCGACCAGCCGGTTGGGTTCGCCGTCGACGGTGGCAGGAATGCCCGTGATGACCGCACCCGGCGGCGGATCGGCGAAGCGCGCGAGGCCGTTTGCCTCCAGTTGCTTGGGAATCAGATACTGCTTAGCGATGGCGAGCTTCTCGAGATCGGTGTATCCTGAAAGTCGAATAATTTCGAGCCGATCTTGTAGGGGCCCGCTGATGCCCGTCAGGGAGTTCGCGGTGCAGATGAAGAGTACTTTGCTCAGGTCGTAGTCGAGGTCGAGGTAGTGGTCGACGAAGCTGTGGTTTTGCTCTGGGTCGAGCACCTCGAGCAGGGCCGACGCCGGGTCGCCGCGAAAGTCCGTCGACATTTTGTCGATTTCGTCGAGGAGCAGCACGGGATTGCTCGTGCCGGCCCTCTTGAAGGAGGCGATGATCTTGCCCGGCAAGGCGCCGATGTACGTGCGGCGGTGGCCGCGGATCTCGGCTTCGTCGCGCACCCCGCCCAGGGACAGCCGCACAAACTCACGACCCGTCGAACGAGCGATGGACTTGGCCAACGACGTCTTGCCAACGCCGGGCGGTCCCACCAGACACAAAATCGGACCCTTCATGCGATCGACGAGCTTTTGAACGGCCAGATGCTCGAGGATTCTCTCCTTCACCTTCTCCAGGCCGAAGTGGTCTTCATCGAGGATCTTTTCGGCGGTGGAGATGTCGATGGGGTCTTCGCTGTAGGTCTTCCAGGGCAGCGCGGCGACCCAATCGAGGTAGCTGCGAACCACCGTCGCCTCCGCCGACATCATCGACATCATGCGCAGCTTCTTCAGCTCACGGGCCACGCGCTCGCGGGCTTCGACGGTGAGGTTCTTCTTGGCGAGCCGGGACTCGAGGTCGTTGAGCTCGTTCTTGAATTCGTCTTGGAGGTCGTCGCCGCCGCCGTTGCCGGTGCTGGCCGGGGCCGCCGGGGGGGTGGTCTGATCGCGCTGCTGGTCAGGCCTCTTGTTGAAACGCCCGCGCACCTTGCGCTGCATGCGCACGACTTCGCACTCGGCGTCGATGAGCTCGATCAAGCGTTTGACCCGCAGCTCGACGCTCATCTGCTCGAGCAGGGCCTGTTTGTCCTGCGGGCGGATGGGGACGTAGCCGGCGATGACGTCGGCGCGGCGCCCGGCGTGCACGATCTCGGCGACGTTCTTGGGCACCTCGGGCTGCAGCCGCTTCGACAGGCGCGCGAACTCCTCGAAGGTGGCCATCAGGCGCGGCATGAGGTCGGCGACGACTTCGGCGGAGGGCTCTTCTTCGAGCTGAGAAATGCGTTCGACCTCGACAACGAAGGGTTCGACGCCGTTGCCTTCGAGCTTGATGCCGGCTTCGATGGCCGGGATGAAGCGCTTGATGCGGGCCCGCTCTTCGCCGGCGACCAGCACCTTCATCATCGAGTTCTGCAGGGGCAAGAGCGTGCGCACGACGCCGATGGCGCAGATGGCGTGGATGTCGTCGGTGCCCGGCTCTTCGGCCTTGGCCGTGCGCTGGGCCGACAACACGATGCGACGCTCGGCGGGCCCGGTGGCCCGGATCGCAGCCTCCAAGGCGGCGACCGAACGAGGCCGCCCGACGAAAAGGGCTTGCAACGACTCGGGGAAAACCACGATGTCGCGCAGGGGGAGCAACGGGAGGAACAACGAGGACAAAATCGGCTCCGAGTCTGGTGACACGACGAGTTCCGCATCTTCTCCACCTCCGGCAGGCGGTGCAAGTTGCCTGGTGCCTCCCGTCGCCACGGGCTGAATTCACCGAGTCGCGACGCGCTGTCGGTGAATCCACCGACAGCGCGTCGCGAGGCGGTGAATTGTCTACAGGTTCATCGCCTGGGCCGCGGTGAATTGTCTACCGGCTCACCGCCTGGCGGCGGTGAGTGCGTCTTCGGCACGCACTCACCGCCGATCGATGCGCTCGAGGGCGGCCACGACGTCTGCTGCAGCACGACGCGATAGCCGTCGGCGTCTTCGAAGGTGACCCCGCTTTTGTCCCAGTAGGGGTTCAGCGATGGCACCGAGGCAAAACCATGGCGCTCCATCCGCTCGATGGCTGCCTGCCAATGGGCTTCGTCGGGCAGATAAAAGACCAGCAAGTGATCACGCGTGGGCGCGCGGCCCACACTGTGGCCCCGCTGGTGGGTGAGCTCGAGGTGGTAGGCGGCGCCGGGCACTCCGAGCATGATGCCGTCGAAGCCCTCGTGGTCGCTGAACGAGCCGATCTCCTGAAAGCCGAGGCCGTCGCGGTAGAAGCGCAGCAGTGCGCCGATGTTGTCGCTGGGTCGCGCCACCCGCAGGGTCGTGGTTGGTTTCATGCGCGCATCATCGCACGGTTGAAGCGACAGCCTTCTTCGTCGACGTGGTCCATGCTCCTGTACGGTTGAGATGCATCGCGAGGAGCACCATCGCCCACGTGCGATAGGGGCGCCAGCCCTCCGAGAGGATGTGCATCTGCTCGTCGTTCGGCTCGGTCTTCAGGGCGTAGGCGTGCTGAACGGCGCGGCGTACCCGCGGTTCGTCCAGCGAGATCACATCGACAGTGGCGGCGCCGCGAATGTGGATGTGCGCGGCGGTCCAGGGGCCGACGCCCCGCAACTTGCGCAGCCGTGCCATGGCCATGTCGGGCGCGAGCGCCCGCAGCTCGTCGGGATCGAGCGCACCTTCGACGGTAGCCTGCGCGAGGCTCTTGATACGCAACCATTTCTCGTCGGGAATGGCCACGGGCCTGCTGGGCATCTCCAGCACCTGCCGCGGTGAAGGGAAGACGGGAATGCTCTTGCGGGCGACGACGACGACGTCACCGTGCTCCTCGGCCACCTTGCGTTTGATGCCAGCCGCCTGCTTCATGTTGATGCGGTGCGCGAGCAGACCCCACACACCAGCCTCCCACGGCGAGGGGAAGGCCACGGGTCGAAAGCCGGCGTAGGCTGCGCGCACCTTCGCCAACACGGGATCGGCGAGGTGATCCCAAGCGTTCGCGTCGACGTCGAGCCCGAGCATGCGCGCCACCTGTTTTTGGGCGACGGCGACCTCCACGCCCCCAAAGACGTCGCCATCGACGATGTCTTTGTCCTGTCGCAGCAGCACGCCCGCCGGCGCGAAGGTGCCGTCGAGGCGAAAGGCGAGGGCGAGACTCTCGTCGATGGATGCCGAACCTCCGCTGGCCGGCGTGAAGCCCTCGAGAAAGGCGCGCGAGGCCGAAAGCGAAGAGCTGCCGAGCGGCCTGATGCTGAACGAGCTCATGCCCGAGCCTAAGGGCGCCGCGGTCGGAGCGTCCTCAGAAATCCGGCGCGAGAATCTCGGCAGCGGGCTGGCTCCACCGCAGCCCCGTGCCGAAGTCGTCGAAAACACGGGTGACTTCGGCGCCCCGCGCGGGCGCAGCGTTGGCACCGGCCCTGCACAACGCAGCGCTCATGAACCACAAAAACAGACTGCCCCGCATCACCCGCACTCACCTCTGGGCCCTGGCCTTGGTGCCTTTGTCGCTGAGCGCCTGCTCGCTCTCCGACGGGGCCGCCCCCCAGGGCGAAGGCGAAGGCGAAGACGGAGGCGCAACCGAAGGCGAAGGCGAAGGGAACACCAACATCGGCTTCGGCGGCGCCGGCGACTTCGGCTTCGTGCGCAGCGAGCTCGACGACAACCAGGTGCCGGCGGCCAGCGACATCGACGACATCGGCTTCTTCGCCGAGCACCACACGACCCTGCCGCCGGCCGACTGCGGCGATCGGGTGTGTCCGCACGCGATGCTCGGCGCCATGGCCAACCTCGTCGACGGCAGCGATTGCACGCTCTTGCAGGTCGGCTTGAACTCCCCGCTCGTCATCGATCCCGCTGATCGGCCGCCGCTCACCCTCGCCCTCGCCGTCGATGTCTCGGGATCGATGAGCGCCGACGATCGCATCGGCTTCGTGCGCCAAGGGTTGGTGCGCTTGAGCAACGAGCTCGACGACGACGACCAGTTGGCCATCGTGCTCTACAGCAACGCTGCCACGCTCGCTTTGCCCCTGACGCCGGTGGGTGGTCACCGCAATGAAATCATCGACATCGCCAACGCTCTGGTCGCCGACGGCGCCACCGACATTTTCGATGGACTCGACAGCGCTTTTGCCGAGGTCGTCGGTGCCTTCGACGTCGCGCGCCAACACCGGGTGATCTTGCTCTCCGACGGCGTCGCCACCGCCGGCAACACGGACCCCGGGGCGATTCGCTCGATGGCGGCCACCTGGGTGTCAGAGGGCGTTCCCCTCACTACCGTCGGCGTCGGCTCCGACTTCGATCTCGCGCTCATGCGCGGGCTCGCCGAAGACGGTGATGGGAACTTCTACTTCCTCGACGACACCTCTGCCGTCGACGAGGTGTTCACGCAGGAGGTCTCGACCTTCTTGATGCCCGTGGCCTTCGACGTCACTCTCGACGTCGACCTCGGTGCTGACTGGACCATCCGCAACGTCTACGGTGTGCGGGATTTCGTCGTCGACGACGGCGGCAACGGCGGCCACGTGACCTTGAACGCGGTCTACCTCGCCGGACGCACCAGCGACGACGACACCTTCGAGGGTGAAGGACGCCGGGGTGGTGGCTCGGCGCTCCTGCTCGAGGTCATGCCGACGACGCTCGACGCCAGCGACATCTCGCAGGTTGGCGAAGTCCGGGTCGCGTTCTCGGCGCCCGGGTCGAGCGAGCCTACGATCATGGCGACGTCGTCGAACTATCCGCTCGGCTCCACCACGCTGCCGGCCCGCGGCTTCTTCTCCGATCGCATCGTCGAGAAGAGCTTCGTGATGTTGAACCTCGTCGTCGGCATGCGCGCCGCAGCCACTGCCTTCCACGCCGGTCAGGCCGACGAAGCCGCGTCGGTGCTCGATGGCCTCGTGCTCGCCGCCGCCGACTACGAAGACTCCGCCAACGACGGCGACGGCGACGCCGACATCCTGGCCGACATCGCCCTGCTCGAGCAGTTCCGCGACGTCGTCATCGCCCAGGGCGGCACCCCCGATGCCGACACCAGCGACGACCCCTGGCCCGCAGACTGATCAGTCGCGCGGGTGACAAGCCACCCAAGCGACCGAGGGATCAGTCGTCGTCGTTGTCGAAGCGCAAATCCTCCAGCGCGCTTTCGATGCGCCGCCGCAGCTCCTCGTCGAGCCCCGAAAGATCGACGGCGCTGACGGCCTCATCGTCCCATGGAGGCACGGCTTGGGTGGGAGCGGGCTGGGGTGGCAGCGGGCGCTCCTCGTCGATGCCGACGATGCGCTCGAGCGGGCTGCGGGCGATCACGGCGTAGGCCTGGTTGCGAAAGAGGGTGGGCTCGCCGCTGTCGACGACTTCGATGGGGGCGAGCCAGCCCCGTTCGGTGCATTCGCCCCGAACGAAGAGCAGTTGATCGGGGACACCATCGGTCTCGAGCTCCTCGTCGACGTCGCCGTCGTGCACGCCGCAGAACAGGGCTTTGCGCTCGAAGCGACCGACGGCGGGCTCGTCGCTGTTGTTGCAGCAGATCCAAATGGGGATCACCACCGCTTCCATCAGGCGGGACCGTGGTCGGTGAGCGGTGACGGCGTCGAAGGCCTGCTGCCACAACGGTCGTCGCCGAAAGGCCCACCACGAAGGCCGCGGATTCACGCGCCGCACCAGGGCGCACCATCGCTCCTGGCCCGCGGCCGCTCGCGCAGCCGTCGACGACGACGACCCCTGCGCTTTGTCCTGCAGGCCCAGCAGTTTTTCCAGAGTGTCGGCGTCGGTCATGGGCCATGGGAGCACGACTGGGACGACGGCGTCACCTCGACCTGCCAACGGCTCAAGACGCTGGCGCGTCTTGAAGTTCTCAGGATTCAAGACGCTGGCGCGTCCTGAACTTCAACCAGGGGCTCGAGCCAGCCGTTGTCGACGGCGCGGTGGCTGTCGAAGCAGATGTACTCGGCGATCACCTTCTTCACCTCGAGCAAACCGGATGCTTCGACGGCGGCGCGCAGCTCCTCGACGACGGCCGAGGCCGCTTCGATGCCGACGCCGACGGCGCGCAGGTTCAAGAAGCGCTGCGACGGCTTGAGGGCGTTGAAGCTGAGGGGCACCGGGCGCGCCAGCCGGGCTGCAAAGGAGCGTGACAAGGAGCGCAGCGATCCCAGGTCGTCGTCGTCGATGGCGCGCTGCCTCCCGTCGATGAGCATGTGGAACTCGAAATAGCGCGACGACGACGTCGCCTCGGCCTCCCTCTCGCTGTGGGGCACACCGGCATTGGTCGCTGTGGCTTCGACTTTTTCGCGGATCACCTGGAGCCCGGCCGCGCGGAGCAGCGCGGCGTCGGCCTGCACCGCGGCCACGGCGGCCGCCAGATCCCCGTCGACGTAGCGCGAGGATTGCAGCACAGAGACGAAGCCCCGGTCGACGTAATCCAGCTGCAGGAGCAGGGCTTTCATCGACGTCGGAGCGCTGGCGCAGGCCTGCTGAAACGCGGCGACGATCGCTGGAGGTGGATCCAACGGTTGCACGAAGACATGGAGCTCGAAGCGGCCGGTGACGTCGTCGGACATGCAAGGCCAGCATAGAAGCCTCTGGAGCTGCTGGCGCGTTTTGAAGTGCTGAGGGTTCGACACTGGCGCGTCCTGAAGTTTTGAGGGTTCAAGACGCTGGCGCGTCCTGAAGTTTTGAGGGTTCAAGACGCTGACGCGTCTTGAAGTTTTGAGGGTTCAAGACGCTGGCGCGTCTTGAAGTTTTGAGGGTTCAAGACGCTGGCGCGTCTTGAAGTCTTGAGGGTTCGTCATGCAGATCTTCGACGCGGTGGTGGTGGGTGCCGGCCCGGCAGGACTGTCGGCGGCGGGCGAGCTCTCGCGCCGCGGCTTGGTGCTGTTGATTGAGCAGGGAGGACCGACTTCGTTTCGTCGGCGTGAGGTCCCCGAAGAGGTCCTGAGCGGCGTCGGCGGCGCCGGGCTCTTCTCCGACGGCAAGCACTCGTTTTTTCCCTCGGCCCAGGCCTTGTGGACGCTGCCGGATCGAGAGGCATTGGCGTTGGCTTTTTCACAGACCGCGGCTCTGCTGCGTCGTCACGGTGTGGAGGCCGGGCCGCTGCCTGCCAGCACGACGACGACGAAGCCCTCCGCCGGCACGTGGCACGAGAAGCGCTACCCCGCCCTGTACGCGCCCTTTGATCGGCGCTTGCGCTGCATCGAGGAGCTCTTGGCCCAGGCCCAAGAGACGTGGACGAAGGCCCGCATCGTGGGAGCGCGGCGCGAGGGCTGCCTCATCAACGTCGACATCGACAGGCAGGGTCGGCAGGAGCAGGTCAGCACCCGCGCCGTCGTCGTCGCCACCGGTCGCTGGTCCCCCCGCTGGATCCGTCCCTGGTTGGAGGAGCTCGGGGCCGCCTACGCCTTCGGCCGCGTCGAATTTGGTGTTCGCTTGGAGACCGCTGCCTCGGCCGAGCTCTTTGCGCTCTTGCCCGGCGTCGACGGCAAACTGCGCTTCGTCGACGACGATGGTACAGAATTTCGCACCTTTTGCACCTGCCGCCAGGGCCGGGTGCTGCTGGGCCGAGCCGGGGGCCTGGCAGCGTTTTCGGGACACGCCGACGGGCCACCTTCGGGCCGCAGCAGCGTGGGTCTGCTGGTGCGTTCGACGTCGTCGTCGCTGGGATCGGAGCTCGATCGCCTGCTGCCTGCGGCGGTGCCGCGCACCTTGCCCCTGCAGGCCTGGCGATCTGGGGGAGCCCCACACCTGGCCTCGGTCTTTGGGGAGCAGGGTGCTGGCTTGCTTTGGCGCGCGCTGCAGCATCTCCTGGCCTGGGCGCCCGCGTTGGCCGACGACGACGACGTCCTGGTGCACGTGCCCTGCATCGAGGGCGTGGGTGCCTATCCCGTCGACGATGGATCCTTGCAGGTCGCTCCGGGCGTCTGGGTCGTCGGCGACGCCTGCGGGCGCTTTCGCGGCATCGTGGCCAGCATGATCAGCGGCCGCTACGCGGCCGCGCGCTTGGGCCGCGCCGAGGACGCGTGATCAATTGGCGCGCGGGCCGGAGGCTGTGGTCGTCACTGGGCCGACTTGGGTCTGCTCGCCGGCTTGCCAGCAGCATGCAGAGCGATGCGCGCCTTCACGATCTTCCTCACGAGACCTGCGGGCAGGGGGAGGTCCGGGGAGAAGCGCACCGTGCCCTTCGCGGTGTCGTAGCCCTCGAGCTCGGCCCGCATCGGGTCGAGCGTCCCGCTGCCGACCCCGAGGGAAACGTGATTTGTGAAAGCGTTGAAGCCCAGCAGCGGGGTCGACCCGACATAAAACATCGGGACGCCGTAGGCGATGGTCTCCACGGCCTCGGGAGCCGCTGCCCGGATCTGCTCTCGCAGCCGTTGGAGCGCAGCTCGCTGGTTGTTCGGCAGCGTCGCCAGCCACGCGTCGACCGCCGCAGGGTTCGGTGCCTTGGCCTTCGCTGCCATGGCCTAGTGCCCGGCCCGGGAGCCTCGATGCCGCTGATCGTGACGGAAGCGCCTCATGCACATGAGGATACGCCGAGCCTGAAGACGCGCCAGCGCCTTGAAGTTTGGATGTTCAAGACGCTGGCGCGTCTTGAAGCTTGGATGTTCAAGACGCTGGCGCGTCTTGAAGCTTGGATGTTCAAGACGCTGGCGCGTCTTGAAGCTTGGATGTTCAAGACGCTGGCGCGTCTTGAAGATCAGAACTTCAACGACAAGGCGAGGTTGCCGCGGCGGGGTGCTGCTCGACCCGATTTCCCGGGAGGGTGATGGGGGCGATATCAAGCCGCGCGCCGGGCGACAGAGGAACCGCCGCCGAGGGGATCGGGATGGGACTCGGATGCGCACAAAGATCGAGCGCGGCGGCGTTCCCGCAGCTCACTGGTAGATCGGGTCGCCGTGGCCTTACTTCAATCTATAATGGTGGCATGACTCCACCGTCGATCGTCGAGTTAAAATCAACCGAGGTAGAAACATGAAGAGTCAAGAAAAGGCACCAGGAAAGACGCCATCCGAGCTCATCAGCGAGAGAATCGCCGAGCTGGCCGACTGGAGGGGCGATGCGCTGGCGCGGATGCGTGCCCTCATCAAAGAGGCCGACCCCGACGTCGTCGAAGAGTGGAAGTGGATGGGAACCCCCACTTGGTACCACGACGGGGGCCTCTGCACCGGAGAGTCGTACAAATCAATCGTGAAGCTGACATTTTTCAAGGGTGCTTCATTGAGAGATCCTGCCAAGATCTTCAACTCAAGTCTTGATGGAAAGGTTCGGCGTGCGATCGATATTCATGAGGATGAAGAGATTGACGCGAATGCATTCAAGACGCTAATCCGTGCCGCCGTCGCTCTCAATGCTTCTGCCGGAAAAAAGCGGGCCACAAAGCGCAAGTGATCCCTTTGCGCGGCCCAAGGGCGCAAAGGAGAAGCACCGCGACCTGCCGATCGAGGTTCGACGCCGTCACAGCCGATGGAGCGGAGCCCTTCCCGCAGGCGCTTCTGGGCCCGCGGCTGCTCCCTGACGCCGAGGAACGGCCGCCCGACACGATGGCCCTTGAGCTTCGGCGGCGAATCGCCGACAGCAGCGAGATCCCAGGAGGCGCGCGATGGCCACAGAGCAAGCCCGAGACGCCATCGTCGTCGTCAACTGCGGCAGCTCGAGCGTCAAGCTCGACGTGTTTGACGCGAGCGCCAAAGACAATCCGCTCTCGGCCCTCGCCGAGCGCGTTGGCACTCCACAGGCGGTGCTCAAGCTCGAGGTCGGCGGCAAAAAGAGCGAGCGCGCCCTCGCCGGATCGAAGGGGAACGGCCACGACGACGCCGTTGCTGCCCTGCTCGATGAGGTCGAGGCTCTGGGCTTTACACCCCGCGCCGTCGGCCATCGTGTGGTGCACGGCGGTGAGAAGTTCAGCAGCAGCGTCGTCGTCGACGCCGAGGTGGTGAAAGAAATCGAGCGCTGCGTCCCCCTCGCCCCCCTGCACAACCCCGCCAACCTCAAGGGCATCGAAGCCGTCAGCGCTCGCCTGCCCAAGATCCCGCAGGTCGCCGTCTTCGACACCGCTTTTCACGCGACGCTGCAGCCCGAGGCCTACCTCTACGCCATCCCGCGGCGCTTCCACGTCGAGGAGCGCGTGCGCCGCTATGGCTTTCACGGGACCTCCCACGCCTGGGTGGCCGAGCGCGCCGCCGCCTTCTTCGCCCGTCCCCTCGACAGCTTGCGCCTGGTCACGCTGCACCTGGGCAATGGGTGTTCGGCCTGCGCCATCGACGGCGGCAAGTCCATCGACACCACCATGGGCCTCACGCCTCTCGAAGGCTTGATGATGGGCACGCGCAGCGGCGACGTCGACCCCGCCGTGGTGCTGCGTTTGGCGCGCTCCCTTGGCATCGATCAGACCGAGCACCTGCTGAACAAGGAGTCGGGCCTGCTCGGGGTCTCGGGCCTCTCGCAGGACATGCGCGATCTCGTGAAGGCCGCCGACGCCGGCAACGTCGACGCTGACCTCGCCATCCGCATGTTCTCCCGCCGGGTGCGCAAGGCCGTGGGCGCCCTCGCCTGCGCCATGGGCGGCCTCGACGGCATCGTGTTCACCGGCGGCATCGGCGAGCACTCGGCGCGGGTGCGGGCCGTGGTGTGCGAAGGGATGCGCGTTCTCGGCGCGCTGCTGCACGAGAGAAAGAACCTCGCGTCGTCGTCGGCGGAGCGCGATTTGTCGACCATGGACTCGCGCGTGCGCATCCTGGTGATCCCCACCGATGAAGAGAGGGCCATCGCCCGGGACGTCGCCCGCCTGGTTCCCACCTCGTGATCGATGCGGCACAACACCGGGCCGTCGTCGTCGACGAGGGCCCTCATTGGGTGGTGCTCGACAAGCCCGCGGGCCTCACCGTCGTCGGCGGCCGCGGTGTTCCCCGCCCCACCCTGCTCGATCTGGCCATCGAGCGCTGGCCGGACGCCCGCCCGGTGCACCGCCTCGACAAGCCCACCACGGGCTGCTGCGTGATCGCCAAGACTCTCTTTGGCCAACAGGCTTTGTCCGACGCTTTTCGCCGGCACTTGATCGACAAGCGCTACCTCGCCGTCGTCGCCGGCGTCCCGACTTGGGAGAAGCTCGACCTCGATGCGCGCCTGGCCCGCGTAGACGACCCCGACCTCCCCAAGATCGGCGGGAAAAAAACCCTCGCCATCCAGACCATCGATCAAGAGCACGGGGTGCGCGCCCTGACGCGCGTGCGCGTGCTCAGCCGCGGTGATGGGGTCACCCTCGTCGAGGCCCGCCCCGAGACCGGGCGCATGCACCAGATCCGTGCCCACCTCGCCCACGCCGGCTTTCCCCTCGTCGGCGACGCCCTGTATGGCAGCCCGCTGCGTTCCTTCGTCGACGGCCAAGATGTGGCCCTGCACGCCTTCGCCATCTCTTTTCCCCGGCCCGAGGGCGGCCGCGCGTTCGTGACCACCAAGCTGCCATCGACGTGGTGGTTGTGGCTGCAGACGCACCAGCTCGACGGCACCGTCGTCGACGCCGCCCGCGCCCGCTTTGCGCCGGTGACCAAAGGGCCGACCGCGCTCAGGCCGGTGCCGACAAAGCAGCAACCGCCTTCGTCGCCGTCGAAGAAGCGCGGGCCGCCTCGATCGAGTCCCGCGGCAAGTAGCGCTCGACCTTCGCCAGGACGTCGAGGCGATCGACGAAGTCGCTGACGTAATCGAGGTTGTCGGTGTCGAGCTGCAGCACCTCGCAGGCCTTCCAGTCCTGCAGCCAGCGGTCGTACAAATCCTGCAGCCGTTTCAGGTACGCCGTGGGAATGGATTGCTCCATCGCTCGTCCCCGAATCTTGATGCGTTGCTTCGTCGTTTTCAGCGAACAACGTAGGTAAATCATCAAATCGGGCGGACGCAGAGAATTGCAGATGGTGCGGTAGAGTTCCTGATAGGTTTTCCAGTCCCGCTCGCTCATCGCCCTGGACTGATGGAGCGCCGTCGCAAAGATCTCGGCGTCCTCGTAGATCGTGCGATCTTGCACCACGATGCCCGGGGTCTTGTCCAGCTCCTGGTGGATGCAGAACTTGTGCGCAAGAAAATATACCTGCGAATGGAAGGACCAGGACTTCATGTCCTGGTAAAAATCCGCAAGATACGGGTTTTCATCGTTGGGCTCAAAGAACGGCGACACCCCGTACGTCTTACAGAGAAAATCGACAAGCGTGGACTTCCCGGCACCGATGTTGCCCGCGACGGCGATGTAGATGCGGGAGCTGCTCACGGTTCTCCTGGGCTGCGATGGCCGATGGGATCGGATCACAGCGTCCCCCCGCCACGTCGTCGTCGTCAACGACCGCCTCGTGGTGCTCGCGGCTGCCGTGATCTGCTCTCTGCTTGCGCGGCCGGTCGGACCGGCGCAAAAAGGTCTCGCAGGCCGACGCCGGCCTTGCCATAGCGTCGTCGCCATGAGCGAAGATCGAAGCCGAGCGTCGCCGTCGACGAGCGCCCTGGGGCGCTTGTCGGAGATCGCTGGGGTCATGTCGCGCCACGGCTTCGCGCCGACCATGCAGACCATGCCCATCGTGCGTTCCTTCGCCAAAGACGACGACGTCGCCCGCCGCGCCCGACCCGTCGCCGAGCGCTTCGCGGCCATGCTCGAAGATCTCGGTCCCACCTTCGTCAAGCTCGGCCAGATCTTGTCGACACGCGCCGACCTGTTGCCGCCGGACTTCATCGCTGCGCTCTCCCGTCTGCAAGATCAAGTGCCACCCTTCTCCGTCGCCGAGGTGCGCCGAACCCTGGCCGAAGCCTGGGGCGTGCCGGTCTCTGATCACTTTTCCTCCTTCGACGAGGCTCCGCTGGCGTCGGCGTCGATGGCCCAAGTACACGCGGGCATCCTCAAAGATGGCAGCGACGTCGTCGTCAAAGTGCAGCGGCCCGACATCGGCGAGCAGGTCAAGAAAGACAGCGAGATCCTCGTCGTCATCGCCCAATTGCTCGAGCGGGTCATCGAGGAGGCCAGCACCTACCGCGCCGTCGACCTCGTGTCGGAATTCAAGGACGCCCTCGCCCAAGAGCTCGACTTTCGCCGCGAAGCCAAGAACCTCGAGGCCTTCGCCGAAAAAAACGCTGGCCGCACCGGCATCAGGGTTCCGCGTTTCCACCAGGCGCTCTCGGGGCGCACGGTCCTCGTCATGGAGCGCATCCACGGCGTGCGGATCAGCGACCTCGCGCCCGAGCCTCAGCGCGCCGCCAAGGTGATCGAGCGGCTGGTCGAGGTGGCCTTCGAGCACGTCTTCGTCGACGGCCTGTTTCACGGCGATCCCCATCCCGGCAACCTGCTCATCGACGTCGACGACAACATTGCTTTCATCGATTTCGGCTTGGTCGGGCGGGTGCAGCGCGAGATGCAAGACAAGATGTTGATGCTCTTGCTCGCGCTCTCGCTGCGCGATGTCGACACCCTGGCCCGCTTGGTCATTCGCCTCGGCGACGTCGACGGACGCATCGGCATCGCTCCCTTTCGCGCGGCCATCGGCAAGCTGCTCGATCGCTACTTCGGGTTGGCGGTCGGCGACGTGTCGACGGCGGCGGTGCTGACCGATCTCATCGACCTGTCCACGCGCTTCGGCGTGCGCCTGCCGCGCGAGATGGCCATTTTGTCGAAGGCCTCGGTCTCCATCGACGGCATCGTCCGGGCGCTGCACCCGCGCTTCGATCCCTCAAAGGCGGTGGCCAAGAGAGCCGAAGAATTGCTGCGCAACCGCCTCGATCCCCGCTCCCTCGAGGGCGGCGGTTTGCGCACGGCCCTGCAGCTCGCCTTGGTCGTGCAAGAGCTGCCTGTGCAGCTGGGCCAGGTGCTGCTCGACTTCGAACGCGGACAGGTGCAGGTCGCCGTCAAAAGCGAAGCCCTCGAGCAGCTCAACAGCACCTTGCGCGGCGTCGGCATGACGGTGTTCGGCGGCATCCTCTGCGGGTCGCTGGTGCTGGCGGGCTTTCTCACCCTCGACGCCAGCGGACTGCTCCAGGCTCGCTCCGGACTGCTGGCGCTGGCCGCTTTCGCCACCGCCGGCGGCGTCTTCGGCGTCGCCTTTGGCTGGTACGTGACCGGCGGCCGTCTGCCGAAGATCACCATCGCGCGCTTGCTGGGCAACCGCCTGCGTCGCCTGCGCGATCAGAGAGACAAGCCGTGATCGACGTCGACGGCCTTCTGCTGCGCAGCCCCCGTGCCGCTCTGGCGACCCGCTCGATTGGACCCATCACCCTGCGCATCGACACCGGCATCACCGCTGTCGTTGGGGCTTCGGGTTCGGGCAAGACCCTGCTGCTGCTGGCCCTTGCTGGCCTTTTGCCGCGGGCCATCATCGGCGGCCGCGCGCTTGTCGATCGTCCCATCGGCATGGTGTTTGAGAGCGGCGCCCTCGACGACGGCAGTAGCGCTCTCGACAACGTCGTCGACGTCGCCGTCGCTGCTGGCATCGCCGATCCCCTGGGCTGTGCCCGCAACCTGCTCTCGCGTTTGGGCATCGACGAACCCGCCCAAGAGCGATCGCCGCGCGGGCTCTCGGGGGGACAACGCAAGCGTGTGGGCCTCGCCCGGGCCCTGGTGCTGCGGCCGCGCACCCTCTTGCTCGATGATCCC
The DNA here is from genome assembly GCA_023248635.1 of Myxococcales bacterium. Classification (GTDB taxonomy): domain Bacteria; phylum Myxococcota; class UBA727; order UBA727; family VGSZ01; genus VGSZ01. The sequence goes on along the minus strand of JAHFED010000007.1, from coordinate 69,703 downwards.
ACCGCGGGCCTCGATCCTCTCACCGCCGCTGCCGTCGTCGACATCGTCACTGCTGGTCTCGAGGACTGCGTGGCGCTCTTGGCCACCCAAGACATCGATACCGTGCTCCCCCGTTGCCGGCGCGCCCTCTGGTTGCAGCCCACCGGTGGAGCCGAGCTGGTCGACGTCGACGCCCTGCCGATCCCCTTTGCGCCCCGGCCCTCTGCACCCTTCCTCGGGGTCGCGCCGTGAGCGCCATCTTCACGGGCACGGGCGCTCTGCTGCTGCGCCTGCTGGTGGTGCTGCGCGTGCTGTTGCGCGGCCGCTGCGATGCCGACGAAACGCTGCGCCTGGTCGATGTCGGGCTGCGCGACGCCGCCCCCACCGTGGCCTTTGGCTCCGTCGTCATCGGCGGCATCGTCGGCCTGCAAGGGCTCGGCTACCTCACCCGCTACAACGCCACCGAGGTCTTTGGCTGGGCCGCGGCCTTGTCGGCCTTTCGCGACGTCGGTCCCTTGCTCTTGGCCTTCGCCATCGCTGCTCGCGTCGGCACCAAGAACAGCGCCCAGGTGGCGACGCTGGCGGTGCGCGAGCGACTTGATGCCCTCTGCGCACTCGGCCTCGACCCCCACGCCGCGGTCACCGCCCCCCGCGTCGGCGCCGTCGTCGTCGTCACCGTGCTGCTCTATCCCTTGGCCGCGATCTCGATCCTTGCGGTGGGCTTTGGCTTTGCCCGCGTGCTCGGCGATCAGAACCTGGCAGTCAGCCTGTGGTCCGTGCACAGCTACCTGGGCAGCGTCGTCGTCGTCGAAGGCCTGCTGCGCCTGGCCCTCTTTGGCTTGATCATCGGGCTGTGCACCACCCACGCCGGGCTCAGCCTTTGGCAAGCGCAGCCAACTATCACCGCTGCCACGACCCCAAGGAGCAGCGCCAACGCTGTCGGCGACGCCGTCTACCGCGGCAGCGTGCTCTCCCTGGTCGGCGTCGTGACGGTCAATCTCGCCCTCTCTCTGCTCGGGGGGACGGGATGATCTCTTCATATTCCTTCATCGCACCAGAAGGTCGTGATGTATTACGTCGGCTGGACGACGTCGTCTGGGGTTCTTTGCTGCTGGTGTGTGCGGCGTCGTCGATGGTGGGAGCGGCCATGGCCGATCAAGCCGGACGCCAAGCCATGCGCCTGCTGGGAGATCAGAGCTTCATCGGCCTCGAATATCCCGTGCTGGGCGTGCAGGAGTTCTGTCCGCTGGTGACCGCCATCGTCTTGGCCCAGCGCGTGGGCGCTGGCTTTTCGGCCGAGCTCTCATCGTTGATCGCCGACGGCACCTGGGATGCCCAAATCCTCTACCAAACCAGACCCTGGCAGCGGCGGGTGGTGCCCATGGCGCTCGCCCTCCCGCTGGGAACTCTGGTCCTTTGCACCATCGCCATCGTCGTCTGGGAGCTGGGAGGCATCGCGGTGATGCTGCTGCGATCCAACATCAACCCCTTCACCTTCTTCCACCCCGAGGTGGTGACGCCGTCGTTGCTCGGCCTCTTGACTGCCAAGGGTCTGGTCTTTGGCCTGTGCATCTTTGCGGGCTCGGTCTCCGCCGCCTTTTCAGGACGCGCCAGCGTCTTGAACCTCAACACTGCCACGGGCGATCCTGGCGACGTCGGCCGCGCCACCGCCGACGCCGTGGTGCGGGCCACCTTGCTCTGCCTTTTGGTCAACCTCGTCATCGACGTCGCCTGGTTCCTGGCATGAGCGCCCTGTCCATCGAGCATTTGACCGTGCACTTGGGCGGCCGCGTCGTCGTCGATGACGTTTCGTTGTCCTTCGCACGCGGCAGCGTCACCCTGGTCGTCGGCCGCTCGGGTGCCGGCAAGAGCGTGTTGATGAAGGCCGCCGCCGGCCTCCTGCTGCGCAGCGCGGGCGAAGTGCGGATCTCGGCACCACCCCTGGTGTTCGTGCACCAGGATCCCGCCCTGCTCGACGACCTCGACGTGCTGCACAATGTGCTCTTGCCCGCGCGCTTCCAGACCAAGAACAGCGGCACGTCGATGGACGATCCCCGAGCCTGGTTGGAGCAGCTCGGTGTCGACGACGTCGCCCACCTCCTGCCGCACCAATTGTCGCCCTCACAGGCCCGTCGCGTGGCCCTCGCCCGCGCGCTGCTGCTGCGCCCCGGGGTGCTCATCGTCGACGAGCCCACCACCGGCCTCGATCCCCAAGCCGCCGCCGACGTCGACGAAGCCCTCTGCTCGGTGGTCGATTCCGCGCGCGCGTTGATCGTGATTACCCACCACCCCCGCACCGTGGGCCGCATGCTGCAGATGCCCAAGAGCAACGTCGTCGTCGTTCAAGCCGGCCGTCTGTCCGCCGCAGCAGCAAACGAGGCTCGAGCGTGAACGAACCCAGTCCGCCCCCGATCCCCACGCCCCTGCTCTTGCAGCCCCTGGCCCAGGAATCCCTGGATCGAAAGCGCGCCGTGCGCGTCGGCGTCGTCGTCGTCTGCTCGGTGCTGGTCTTTGTGGCGGTGCTGCTCTTCACCGGACCCATCCGCGTGTTGCAAGGACCCCGCGTCGACGTCGACTTCGCCTTCTGCGGTCCCATCAAGCCCGGGGCTTCGGTGCGGGTGGCCGGCGTCGTCGTCGGCGTCGTCGACGATGTGGTGCTGCTCGCGGGCCGCGATCGGGTGGCGGGCCCCGCGGCCATGGTGCGGGTGCGGGCCCGCGTCGAGCAAGACGTCGCCCATCTTTTGACCAGCGGCACGCGCTTTTACGTGACCACCCTCGGCGTGCTCGGTGAGCACTATTTGGACATCGATCCCGCGCCAGGCTCACCCCTGGCCGACGGGGCCCGCGTCGACGGCGTCACCCTGGCCCGCGCCGATCTCCTCTTGCCCCGCGCGTCGGCTTTGCTCGAGCGCGCCGACGAGCTCCTGCCAAGCTCGCCCGAAGCCAAGCGCCTGATGGCGACGACGGCGAGCCTGATCGAGGCCCTCGATGCCGTCTTGAAAAACGAAGACCAACAGCAGCAGCTCAAGGACGGTCTCAAAGACGCCACCGCCCTCATCGACGATCTGCGCCAGCTGGTGAAGGGTGCCGCCGTCGGCGTCGGCGACGGCCGCGCCCTCAAGAGCACCCTCGAGGGCCTGCCGCCTGTGCTCGATCGCACCGCTCGTCTCGAAGACGGACTGCTGCAGGCCGAACTGCAGACCTTCGTCGCCGAGGCTCGCTCGACCTTGCAGCACACCGAGATCCTGCTGCGCGCCCTCGAGAAAGGTCCGGCCACCGATCCCCTGCTGCAGACCAAGGTGACCGCACAGCTCTCGTCGACGCTGACGTCGTTGGACGCCGCCGCCCGCCGCGCCGAGCGCCTCTTGGGCAAGATCGAAAACCAAGAGGGAGCAGCTGGCAAGCTCTTCCACGACGAAGACGTCGCCAAAGACCTCAAGGCCGTGCTCAAAGCCCTGCGCGAAGATCCAATGAAGTTCCTCTTTCGTTGAGCTCGATCTCCTGGTCGCTTCGGGGTCGAAGCCACCCTGCGCGACTGATCAAGGCGGGTTGAGACCGCAGGCGAGGGCGACGTCGTCTTTGTAGGCCCGCCACCCCTCGAGGCAGCGCTGCATTGCTTGCACGACGCGGGGGCGCACGGCGGGCTGCACGTGCTCGAGGACCGCGCGCCAGGCCGCCGTGCGATGGCCGCCCTCGACGTCGCGGTGCACCGCCGGCAGGGCCAGGGCCCACAGGGGCAGCCCGTAGTGCACGCGCAGGGGGTGTTGCTCGAGCGGTGGCACCGGCCGCCGGGGGAAAGCGGGATCGAGCTCGCCCCGTTCCCAGGACGTGCCTTCGATGAAGATCGTCGTCACGGCCGCGGCGATCTCCCAACCGGCGCCTTGGGTGCAGCGATCGAGAATATCCCGGTAGCGCCGGCTGCCGGCCAGGAGCTCGACGTCGTCGAAGCGCTGCAGATCGAAGCCGAAGCCGCGGGGGATCTCCAAGAAGAGCTCGGGGTGGGGACGCTTGGCCGCCAACAGACCCGTCTCTTCTTCAAAGAGGTTGGCGGCGAGATCTTTGCGGACGTCGACGACGGGGCATTGCACGTAGGCGCGTCCCACCAAGATTGGAAAGTCGCGCACAAAGACCGCGTACTCTTGCTCGAGGTGGATGTGGAAGAGTTCGCGCGGCACCAGGCCATGGCCGAAGTGGTGTTGGGACCAGTGCTTCTTCTGCTCCATCACCTGGAGCAGTGCTTCCCGAAATTCGTCGACGGTCATGGCGACAGCGTCGGTCGAAGGCGCGGGTGGTGGCAATGGCGAGACGTCTCAGTCACTGGCGACGAAGGCGACCTCGGTTGCTCCCTGCCGCTGAGCCGCCTCCATCGCTGCCAAGAGGCGCGCGAGCAGCCCTGGCAAGAACTCCACATCGCCCGCAGCGAGGAAGTGCGGCTTCACGCCAGCGAGGAGCTCGGGACGAGCGGCGAGGGCGGCGGACAGTTGGGCAAAAGGCGGCTTCACCGCAGCCAGCTCGAGCCAGCGCACCGCGAAGGGGGCGGCGCCGACGACGTCGAAGGCCTTGGCTGGGAGACCGAGCTTCTGGGCCAGTTGCCCCAGCTCGCCTTGGGGATCGGGGATCAGCAGCGGGAACAGATCGTCGGTCTGCACATCGAAGCGCGGGACAGCCCCGGGCCGGAACCTGAGCTGGATGCCAATGCCCATGTGAACCTCGCCGCAACTCGACGATCAGGAGAGCAGGGTTTGCAGCTCGCCTTTTTTCACCAGGGCCTCCAGATCGGTGCAGCCCCCGATCGGACGCTCGCCGAAGAAGATCTGGGGGACGGTGCGCTTGCCCGTCTGCTCCAAGAGCCACTTGCGGCGGGCGTCGTCTTCGCTGACGTCGACCTCGCTGAAGTCGACGCCGTTGGTCTTCAAGACCTGCTTGGCGCGCACGCAAAAGGGGCAAACGGCGGTGGTGTAGATGGTGACCAGCTTCATGGCTCCACATTGTGCCGCGCCCCTTCGTCGCCGACAACTGGGCCGGTGGTTGCCTCAGGTCGCGTCTCCGCCGCGGAAGCGGCCCGTGACAGGCCCGCGACCCGAGGCAAGGCGCGCTGGCCTCGCCGAACCGAGGCCACTCGGCTACATCCGGCGTCGTGAGCCGCCCCGTCACCCGCCTGCGTTTGCTCTTGCCCGATGCCTCGGCCTCGCGCAGCGCCTCCACCGCTGCCCCCCAGAGTCATGGTCGCGTCCCCGACGCCGTCGACGTCGTCGCCAAAGGCATCGCCGATGCGCTCTCGGGGCTCGGCGTGCACACGCGCTTGCAGCTGCAAGGGGCTCCCGCCGACGGTTCCCCCCGCGCCGACGTCGCTCTTTGGTTGCCCGACCTGAATGGTCAGACCCAGCCCCCCGATCCCAAGGCGGCGTCGGCCCGCGTGCATGTGGCCCTGGTGGTCGATCCGACGTCGTCGCCGCGCACTTTCGCGCGCTTCGATGCCCTGCTGGTGCCCTGCGAACGCTTGCTGCCCGCGGTGCGCGAGGCCGCCCAGAAATCGCCCCGCGCCCCCGCCATCGTCTCAGCGCGCTTGTGTGGACAACCTCCCGCCAGCGACGCCGAACGGGTGGAGCGGGGCTTCGCCGGCAAACGCGTCGTCGTCGTCGATGTGCGCAGCGGATCGGCCGCCGGCGCCGACCTCGAGCGCTGCGTGGTGCAGTTGGCCTTGCGCTCAAACGACGCCGCTTTGGTCTTGGCTGCCCCCGCAGACGTTGACCTGCAGCGACGCTTGCGCGAGCTGTGTCAGCGGCACCTGGTCGATGCCTGGCTGGTCGCTGGACCCGACGCCCTGTCGTCGACGATGGGAGTCGCCGATCTGGTGGTGGCCACACCCTCGTGGGACGAGATCCTGCTCGCAGCCCTCTACCGCACGCCCCTGGCGCTGCTCCCGGCGTCGTCGGGGGCCCACGCGCCCTTGGCCGCAGCCTTGCGCGATGCCTGCGTCGTCGACGACGTCATGGGCACCCTGCAGTTGGCCGCGGCCATCGATCGGCGCTTGTTCGATCCCGGCGCCACCGCCGCCCGCGGCCTGGCCTTGGGCGAAGCTTTGTTCTCCACTGAGAAAGCGCTGTACGAGGCCCTCGCCGCCGTCGATCCCCTGCCCGGCACCCACGCGCCCTCGTCGCGCTGGGAGCCCATCGGACCCCACGCCACCAAAGCCAGCGCCCAAGCCGTGCAGCAGCCGGTCTTTGCCGTCGATCCCAGCAAGCCCATCCCGGTGTCGCCGGCACAAAAGATCGAAGACGACCTCGCTGCGCTGAAAGCCAAGCTCGCTGCTGGCGTGCCGCCGACGACATGATCGATCTGCACGGCCACCTGGTCTACGGCGTCGACGACGGCCCCCGCGATTGGCGCGAGGCCCTCGAGCTGGCCCAGGCCCTGAAAGACGCCGGCGTCACCACCTTGGCCTGCACCTCGCACATCCGCCCCGACCGCGGCTGGGTCAACGATCGCAGCGTCGTCGTCGAAAACCTCAGCCGCGCCCACGCCGTCGCCGATCAGGTGGGCCTCGAAGTGGTGCAGGGAGCGGAGCACTACATCGACGACCGCGTCTTCGGCGACGACAGCTTCGTCGATCGCGTGGTTCCCTATGGCGAGAGCCGCTGGCTCTTGGTCGAGTGCCCCTACCTCGGCGCGCCACCGGATTTGCTCGGGCTGCTGCACCGCATTCGCCGCAAGGGCTTCAAGATCTTGCTCGCCCACCTCGAGCGCTTCCCCTACGCCTGCGACGACGACGACCTCGTCGACCGCTTGATCGACGCTGGGCACCTGGTGCAGGTCAATCTCGGCTCGCTGGCCGGCGCCTACAACCGCCAACAACAAAAGGCAGCCGAACGCTTGCTCAAGCGCGGTCGGGTCGCGGTGCTCGCCGGCGACTGCCACCGCGGCAGCGACGTCGACGAGTGCATTGTCGCCGGGCGCAAGGCGGCGCTGAAGCTCCTCACGCCCGCGGCCTTCGAGCGGCTGACCGTGGGCAGTCCCCGCGCCATCCTCGACGACGAACCGGCCTCCAAGGTGTTTCCGTGAGCCTCTCGTTGAACGCGCGGCGCGCGCTGCAGCTGCTCGTCAGCATCGTCATCGGCGTCGTCTGCCTCTGGCTCGCCTTTTCCGGCGTGCAGGGGGGCGCCAACCAAAAAGACGTCTCCTTCGACGACGTCAAACGCTTGATTCTGGCGGTGCCGGGGTCGACCTACGCTCTCTTCGCCGTGCTGATGATCGTGCAGATCTTGGTGCGCACCGAACGCTGGCGGCTGCAGGTGCGCGGGTTGACCGGCGCGGCCCCCGGTTGGCGCGAAGCCCTCGCCATCAACGCCTTCGCCTTCGCCGCCGTCTTCTTTTTTCCCTTTCGCCTGGGCGAGCTGGTGCGCCCCAACCTGTGTGCGCGCCTCAACATCATGTCGGCGTCGGCTGGCCTGGCAGCCTCGGCCCTCGAGCGCGTCATCGACGGACTGGTGACCACGGCCCTCTTCGGCTGCCTCCTGCTCTTGGCCCCCCACGACCTGCCGCCCTTTGTGCGCGCGGGAGGACTCACAGCCCTGGCCGTCTTCGGCGGCGCCGTCGTCTTCTTCGTTGTCGCCTTCCGCTTTCGCAGCGCGGCGCTTGGATTGGTGCAGCGCGTGGCCGGGCTCGTCAGCGCGAAGTTGGCCGATCGTCTGGTCGCGCTCATTGGTGGATTCCTCGACGGACTGGCCTGTTTCCGCGGTCCCCGAGACGTCACAGCCTTCGTCGGGATCTCGGTCGTGTACTGGGGCCTCAACGGCCTCTCCACGGGCGTCGTCGTCTGGGGCGTCGACCCCGACGCCAGCCTGCTCGCGGGCTTCTTCTGCCTCTGCTTCTTGGTCATCGGCGTGATGATCCCCGCACCGCCGGGCAATGTCGGCAACTTCCACGCTTTTGCACGCCTGGGACTGACCTTGAGCGGCGTGGCGGTGGCCCCCGCGGTGGCCAGCGCCGTCCTGCTGCACGCCCTCTCGAGCGTGGCCATTCTCTTGTGGGCCGCCCTCTTCGCCGTCGTCGGCGGCATCTCGCTGCGGCCGTCGGGGATGGCAGAGTCGCCGCCTTTAAAACAGGTTAAGAATAGATCAGTTGAGACCGTGGTCTAAGAGATCGTTTTCTCCGAAAAACTGCGGCCATCAAAGGTCAGCAGCACCTTGCGCTGCTCGATGGCGGTCAGCAGGTGCACGGGCCGGGTCCAGATGGCCTGGATGTTTCGCAGGGTGTCGTGCGTGTAGGTGCCGTCAAGGTCGACGCCTTCGTGGTTGTGCTCGAGCAGCAGCTCGGCGCGGTTTTCGAAATTGCCGTCGGTCACCTTGATCACGGGCTGCCCGAAGTTCGTCAGCGACTGCAAAATCTTCTGCTTTACCGCCTGGAACTCGCGGCTGTCGATGACGAAGCTCTTCTTCTTGCGGTCGTACTCATAGGCAAAGAAGCCGTGCTCGCGGCAAAAATCAATGGTGAAGAATTCGTCGATGAAGGTGACGTCTGAATAGATCTGTCGCACCTGGAAGATCTTCTCGCGCCCGATGCCGGTGGCTTTGTCCCAGCGTCGCCGTTCGGCCATGTCGTCGCACTCGTGCCACTCCTTGCCGAAGCGGCCGCGGTTCCAGCGATCTTCGATGTCGCGGTAGAGCGCGAGACCCAGCGCATAGGGATTGAGCTGCGTCCTCGACGTCGACATCACGCCAGCGTTCTTGTCGGCGAAGTCGATGACCTCCGAGCTGTCCATGACCTTCTCGGTCATCAAGCGGCTGTGCCAATAGGAAGCCCAGCCCTCGTTCATGATCTTGGTCATGCCTTGGGGTGCAAAATAATAGGCTTCGCCGCGCAGCATGTCCATGACGTCGACTTGCCAACGTTCGAGCGGAGCATGCTCCATCAAGAACTGCATGACATCGCGCTCAGGCTCCGGTGGAAACTTCTTCTGCTTCTTCTGTTCGTCGTCGAATTTCTTCTTCTGCGCTGCGACAAACTCGTCGGGATTGATGTAGCGCTCCATATACTCTTTGGTGTTGGGCAACAGTCCCAACTCGCGCTTCTTGTCCGACGGCTGCATCGGGGCTTCGGCGCCCTCTTTGCGCTTGCGCATGATGTAGGGCGCTTCGATGTCGATGAGGTTGTCGATGCTCAAGCACTTGTCGACGAAGGACTCGACGACTTCGACGCCGTACCAATCGATGTAGCGCCGGATGCGGGTGGCGTGGTTCGCCATCTCGTCGATCATCTTGCGGTTGGTGTGCTGGAAGCAGAAATTATTCTTGAAGAAGTCGTTGTGACCGCTGACGTGACACATGACCAATTTCTGGTCGGTCATGGCGTTGGATTCAAGCAGGTAGGCGTAACAGGGATCGTTGTTAATCACCATTTCATAGATCTTGTGAAGTCCGTACTCATAGGACTTCGACATGCGCTCATATTCCATGCCCCACTTCCAATGGGGATAGCGCACGGGAAAGCCCATGTACGACGCAACCATGTTGATTTCGTCGTAGTCGAGCATTTCGTAGTGGCATTCGAACATATCGAGGCCCGCGGTGCGCGCGTGCTCTTCGATTTGGGCTTGCATGTCGGCGTATTGAGGGGGCAATCGCTTTGGCATTTCAGAATTCCTTGTGCGCGGCGCGCGGCTGTGAAACCGCGCGCCGCGCGGAGAGGGAGCAGGCGCGAAGCGCGTTCAGCCGCGTGCAGCGCGGGAAAGAATTTCAACGGCCGCTCCCGAGAAAGTCCTTGATGCTGCCGTAGATGCTCTCTTTGTCTTTGATCTCAGAGAGAACCACCTTTTCATGCTTGCCAAGGTTCTCACTCAAGTCCTTGATAAACTGACCTGAACCATAAGGCGACTCAACCTGCCCATAAGAAAACTGATTCGCCGTCGGCAAAATGCGCTCGCGCAAGAGACCAATGCAAGTCCGCGTGTCGTCGATGGACCAATTGTCACCGTCCGAGAAGTGAAATGGATATATATTCCACGAATCTACCGGATAATCATTGTCAATAATATCGGCGCACAAACGATAGGCGGAGCTGATCATGGTGCCGCCCGACTCACGGGTGTGGAAGAAGGTCTCCTTGTCGACCTCCTTGGCCACAGCATCGTGGATGATGTAGCGGCTGGCGACGCCGTCGTAGTTGCGCCGCAGCCAGGCGTCGAGCCAGAAGCTCTCGATGCGCACGATTTCTTTTTGCTCTTCACCCATCGATCCAGAGACATCCATCATATAGACGATGACGGCGTTGGCCTGGGGTTTCTGTTCGATGCGCCAGGTGCGGTAGCGGCGGTCTTCGCGCACCGGCACGATGATGGGGTTCTTGGGATCGTAGCTCCCGATGGCAATCTGGCGCCGCAACGCCTGCTTGTAGGTGCGCTTGAAATGCTTGAGTGATTCAGGCCCGACGGTGTTGACGCCTGTGTACTTGATGCGCTGGGTGACCAGGTCGGTGCCCTTGGGCTCGATGCGGGGCAACTCCAGCTCTTCGCCGAGCATGTCGGCCAATTCGTCGAGGGTGATGTCGACCTCGAGGCCGTGCTCGCCCCCCTCTTGGCCGGCCTTGCCAGCACCCGATCCTTCGCCTTCTTCGCCGTCGACGCTGTCACCGGGTTGGCCTTCACCCTGCCCGACGCCGCCCTGGGATTTGTCGCCGAAGCGGAAGTGCGGCAGGTCGATGCGCGGCACGGGGATGGTGATCTTGTCCTTGCCCTGCTTGCCGATCAGCTCACCCTTCTTGATATATTGCTTGAGGTTGCTCTTGATCTTGCCGCGCACGATGTCTTTGAAGCGCGCGTGATCGTTCTGGATGCGAAGGCTCATGCGGGCTCCCAGCGGAAGCAGAAGGGACGGACGACGACGACTACTCCGTGAGGGTACCGCGGCGGAGCACCTCATCGACTTTGGTCGACAGCGCCGTCGTGAAGCGCCACAACAGCTTGACCCCCAGGGGGGCATCGCGCAGGAACAGGTCTTCGAGGTGCGCCCGCGCAAAGGTCAACACCTCACTGGACTCGACGGCGACGGCCTCCATCAGCGCGGGCTTGCCGACGAACATCTCGACGTCGCCAAAGACCTTGCCGACGTTGATGTCGAGCACCTCGGCTCCCATCAGGCGCAGCGAGGCCCGGCCGCGCACCAGCACGTAGAACTGCTCGCTCTTGAGGCCCGCGCGGCTGATCACCTCGTCTTTGGCGACGCTGCGTTGGCCGGCGACGCTGACGACGGCGGCCAGCTCGCTGGGATCGAGGCCGGCAAAGACCGGCAGCGAGGCCAGGGTGCGGATCTTTTCCTCGACGGCCTCGCGGTAGGGGTGGTGCATCCCCGTGGACTCCCGCACCCGGGCCATGACCACCGTGGCGTTGTCGTCGCCGCCGGCGGCGTTGGCGGCGTCGACGATGACCTGGCAGGCCGCCTTCAGCGTGGGTGCCCCGAGGGCAGTCAACATGCCCGGCTCGTCGACCCCCTTCGAGACGCCGTCGGAACAAAGGAAAAAGAGGTCGTCTTCGTAGATGTCGAGGACGTTGGTGTCGGCGGCGACGTTGGCCTGGGGACCCACCGCGCGGGTCAGCACATTGGCCATGGGGTGGTGCAGGGCTTCTTCCGCGCTCAGCGCGCCGCGAGAAACCATCTCATTAACGAAGCTGTGGTCGCGGGTTAAAGGATACAACTTTTCATCGCGTTTGAGGTACATGCGCGTGTCGCCGACGTGACCCGTGATGGCCACGCGGTCGAGCAGCACCAACAAGGTGAGGGTGGTGCCCATGCCCGGCTTGCCGCTGACGCCGTCGGAGGCGGCTTGGTACACGTGCTGGCAGGCCTCCTGGATGGCGGAGTCGGCGAGACGGGCCAGGCGCTGGCGAAACGCTGGGCTCTGGACGTCGCCGCCGCGCAGCTCGGCCACCCGGCGGCGAAAGAACTGCGTGACGCTGTCGAGGGCCATGGCGCTGGCGATCTCGCCGGCCTCCGCTCCCCCCATGCCGTCGCAGACGACGTAGATGCCGTGGGCGTCGTCGGCGACGCAACAATCCTCGTTGTGGGTCCGTTGGAGCCCCACGTCGCTGAGGGCGGCGCTGTCGACGTGCATGGTCAATCCTGGGTCAAGGGAGTGGGGGACAGACCCAGCACCGCGCGGGCGCCGACGTCGGCCTGGTGGTTCATCTGCCAGTAGGCGAGGCGTTCGCTCTTCACCAGCTCGAGAGAAGAGGCCGCACTGTCAACCTTCAGCACCCGGCGCGCTCCGCCCTGCTCGACAACGACGTCGATGGTGCGGTCGCCGACGACGACACGATAGCGATCGGTGCGCTCGAAGTGGCCGGCGGCGATGTCGATCGAATCCCAGCCAGTGGGGTGACCGGGCAGGGCGTTGCCCACCACGTGAGTAACCGTCGCCGCCCCGCGCTCCACCGGTTGGTGCAACAGGCGGGCGCGCTCGAGCGATGACTGAAAGCGCACCGTCGACGTCGTCAGAGGCAGTGCTGGACCGGCCAGCCCGCGGGCCCAGAGCAGCAGCGCGTCCTCGACGAGCACCGGTTCCTCCTCGCGTGTCAGGGGACGCATCACCGACTCGCCCGGAAAGTAGGAGCGTATCACCTCTGAAGATCCGTGGCCATCATCAGTGATCTCATGGTATACTTGACCGCACCACTCTTGAGCTGAAAATGAAAGTTTAGCAGCACCACCAGGCGCCAGGTTTTGGAGAGGCTCTAGGTTGATGAAAGCCGTGGTAGATAAGTGATAATCATAGATACCGGTCTGAAATGATTTCAGTGTGTGGAGCTTCAGCACCGGCAAGCGGTCGCGGCCGACGGCGCCGTCGTCTTTCACCAGCTTGCTGGCCGACCAGGGCTCGGTGACCACGATGGCGACGACGACGCCCTCGCGGGGCTCGCCGTAGCGCTCCTGGGTGAGCTTGTAGGTGTCGACCTCGGCCTTGCCATCGCTCCACTGGTGCCAGAAGGCGCCGTCGTAGCCAGCGATGCTGGGCGCGGCCGCCAGCAGCCCAACGACGACGACTGCGAGTCTCTGGTCGCGCCGGGTCGCTGCTTGCTGACCCAGTAGCGAGCAGTCACAGAGGAGCGACGCTGTGCTGCGGCTCTTCATTTTCCCTTGGTATCGCCGCGGGCAAAGATCGAGGCCACGAAGTTCAGTACGTCGGTGGCCGACTCGTCGTTGTAGCCGTAGTTCTTGATCAGGCGCTGCTTGACGATGTCGATCTTCTCCTGCGTCTCGCGGTCGACGACGTTGGAGACCAGCGTGGTCAGCTTGATGGTGTCTTTTTGGTCTTCGAAGAGCTTGAGCTCGAGCGCGCGGTGCAGCCGCTCGTTGGTGCGGTAGTCGAACTTCTTGCCGTCGACGGCCAGGGCGCCGATGAAGTTCATGATCTCACGACGGAACGCATCTTTGCGGCTGTCGGGGATGTCGATCTTCTCCTCGATCGAGCGCATTAATCTCTCATCGGGCTCTTCATCTTGACCAGTGTATTTGTTGCGAACGCGCTCTTTCTGCGTGTAGGCCTTGATGTTGTCGATGTAATTCGCGCACAGCTTCCCGATGGCGTCTTCGTCGGCGGAGATGGCGCGCTGCACTTCGTTCTTCACCGTCTCTTCGTATTCCTGACGCACGACCTGCAAGAGCTCGACGTACTTCTTGCGCAGCTCTTCATTGGTGATCAACGAGTGCGTGCGCAGGCCGCTCTCCAGCTCGTTCAGCACCAGGAAGGGATTGATGCTGCTCTCGGATTTGTCGCTGACCAGCGCGTTCGAGATCTTGTCCTGCACATAGCGGGCGCTGACCCCCTCCATGCCTTCGCGCGCCGACGTCTTGCGCAACTCCTTGACCGAGTCCTCGGTGTAGCCGGGCAGGGATTTGCCGTCGTAAAGCTTGAGCTTCTGCAGGATCGTGAGGTTGTGGCCCTTGGGCTCCTCGAGGCGTGACAACACCGCCCACATCGCCGCCATCTCGATGGTGTGCGGGGCGATGTGCTTGCCTTTAATCGTGGTGTTATTGTAGTCCTTCTTGTAGATCTTGATCTCTTCCGAGAGCTTTGTGATGTACGGAACATCGATCTTCACCGTGCGATCGCGCAGTGCTTCCATGAACTCATTGCTCAGGAGCTTCTTGTACTCTGCTTCGTTGGTGTGGCCGATGATCACTTCGTCGATGTCCGTCTGGGCGAACTTCTTCGGCTTGATCTTGTGCTCTTGGGTGGCCCCGAGCAGGTCGTAGAGGAACGCGACGTCGAGCTTGAGGATCTCGATGAACTCGATGATGCCGCGGTTGGCGACGCAGAATTCGCCGTCGAAGTTGAAGGCGCGGGGGTCGGAGTCCGAGCCAAACTCGGCGATCTTTCGGTAGTTGATGTCGCCGGTGAGCTCGGTGCTGTCCTGGTTCTTTTCGTCCTTGGGCTGGAAGGTGCCGATGCCCTTGCGGTCCTTTTCCGAGAGCAACAGGCGCTTCACGCGCACGTGGGCGAGCACCTTGGTGATCTCGCCTTTGTAGTGCTCCATCAGCAGCTTGAAGATGAAGCGCGACGAAGGATTAAGCTCCCCCTTGATGCGCAGCGCCGCACCATCGGATCCGATGAGGCCCAGGCCGACGAAGGCCTCTTTGCGCATGTCCAGTGGGATGAGCTTGAGCGGATCTTCATTCATCGGATCAGGCACGATGTCTTGCCCGCCCGAGATATGAGAGAGCTCCTTCGGAATGTGCCAATCAAAGGTATAGAGTTTGCCGTCGTCGGTGTGTGAGTAGGCCTCGAGGCCCTTCTTCATCAGGCGGGCGATGGTCGACTTCGAGCTGCCGACGGGGCCGTGCAACAAAATGACGCGCTTTTCGGTGCCGTAGGCCATGGCCGCGCTCTTCAGCACGTTGACCAGTCGCATCAGCGGGATGTCGAGCCCAAAGATCGCATCTTTTCCGTTTTCGATCGGGTCATCGAAGAAGGGGTAATGTACCACTTTCTTCTTAGAATCGATGTACTCTGAACGCCCATAGGAGAGCACCATATCGTAGACGCGCTGGAACGCCGTGCGGCTGACGCGCGGGTCCTTCTTCACCATCTCGAGGTATTCCTCGAAGGAGCCCTCCCAGTGCAGCTCCTGGTAGCGCTGGCGGTTCTGCATCGAGGCGATCTTGGCGACCATGGAGTCGGGGAGGCTCATCGTTTCCTTCCGGTCGGAGACGCCTGAGGTGTAGGTCACTGGCGGGATGGGCGGCAAGTCGACGCGCTCTGCGCGGCTCCCGGCGGGTCGGCGTGGCAGCGACGGAACAGCGGCTGGTTTAGCAGGCTGCTGAAAAACGAAGTTTTGAGGCAGACGCGTCCTTGGGAGGGAGGCTCGTCGAGGCTTCGCCTCGACGAGGGAGGGTCTGGGACAGACCCTCCGGAAGTACAGCAGGGTGCGAAAAACGGAGTTTTTCCGCACCCTGTTAAGACGGTTGCCGACCTGGGGGCGTCGGGAGCACCGCCCGACAGCCTGCAGATGCCGTCGTGATAGAGGGTGCCCATGAGCTTGCTGGTGCCGTTGCTCCTGACGATGTCGACGGCCAGCGCTGCAGCGCCCGCTGTGGCCTCGGGCCCCCCCGCGCCGGTGGTGGCGGACCCCGCTCCAGGACTCGTGCGCAAGTCCCGCACGGTCGACGACGTCGTCATCGAAGTACTGGTGAGCGCCAACCCCAAAGACGGCGATGCCCACGCCGACGCCGCCCTCGACGAGGCCCAGCGGGTCTTCACCCTCTTCGATGCCCGGCGCACCGATGGGACCCTGGCCCAGCTGCACGAGCGGGCAGGACTTGAGGCCGTCGTCGTCGATCCCGAGGTCTTCGATGTGCTGGTGGCGCTGCAGCGGGTGGCCAAGCTGAGCAAGGGGGCCTTCGACGTCACCGCCGCCGCTTATGACGACGCCTGGACCTTCGCCGACAGCGCGAGCAACGAGGTCCGCGCCCCGCCCCGCCGGGCCGACGTCGACCGGGCGCGGCAGCTGGTCTCCGTCGACGACCTCTTGCTCGACCCCGTGGCCCGCACCGCGCGCTTGAAAAAGCCCGGCGCCCGCATCGACCTGCACGGGGTCATCAAGGGCTACGCCTTCGACCGCGCCCGGGCCGTGCTCTTGGGCCGCGGCGTGGTCGACTTCGTGCTCCAAAGCGGGGGTGACGTCGTCGTCAGCGGCCAGCGGGGCGGCCGAGCCTGGATGGTGGGCGTGCAAGATCCCCGCGGTCCCGGACCCTTCCTGGCCCTCCCCGTCGAGGTCGCGGCCTTGGGCGGCGCGGTCATGAGCAGCAGCGACAACGAGCATTTCTTCTTCGCCGCGGGCGTGCGCTACCACTCGATCTTGGATCCCCGCACCGGTCTGCCGTCGACGCGCAGCCGCAGCGTGACCGTGTTGCACGACGACGCCCTGCTCGCCGAAGCCCTATCGCGGGCGGTGTTTGTGCTGGGCGAAAAGGACGGGCTCAAGCTCATCGATCGCCTGCCCGGGGCCAACGCCGTCGTCGTCACCGCCGACAACCGCGTGGTCTTGAGCAAGGGGCTGCAACAGCTCGCCAAGGCCCAAGCCCTGCAGCAACGACCGCCCACCGACGGACCCTGAATGCAGCCGCTGGTGATTGAGAACATTGGCACGCTGGCGACCATGGATGGCACCGGTCCCCACGGGCTTGGTCTGGTGCACGACGCCGTCGTCGTCTGCGCCGCTGGGGGCATCGATCATGTGGGAGCGCGCGGATCCTGCGCCCGTCCCGCCGGCGCCGTCGTCGTCGACGCCCATGGTGGGGCGGTGCTGCCCGGGCTCATCGACTGCCACACCCACGCCCTCTTTCTGGGCGATCGCTGCGACGAGTTCGCCCGGCGCGCCCGCGGCGAGACCTATGCCCAGATCGCCCAGGCCGGCGGCGGCATTCGCTCGACCATGAAGGCCGTGCGGGCGGCCTCCGTCGACGAGCTTGTGGACGGGGTGCGGCCGCGCCTGAGGCGCATGAGGGCGCGCGGAGTCACCACTGTCGAAATCAAGAGCGGCTACGGCCTCTCCGTCGACGACGAGCTCAAGATGCTGCGCGCCCTGCGCCAATTGCAGGGCGAGGAAGAGTCCATCCACATCGAGCCCACCCTGCTGGCAGCCCATGCCATCCCCCCCGAAGAGGAGACGGCGACGTCGTGGACCACCCGCATCATCGCCGAGCTCTTGCCCCAGGTCGTCGCCGAAAACCTGGCCACCGCCTGCGACGTCTTCGTCGAACAAGGCGCCTTCTCCGTCGACGACGCTCGGCGCTTGCTGGGGGCCGCCAGCGATCGGGGGCTCAAGACCCGCGTGCACGCCGAGCAGTTGTCCTGGCAAGGGGGGGCCCGACTGGCCGCCGAAATTTCGGCCCTGTCAGCCGGACACCTCGAGCACATCACCGACGACGACGCCCGAGCCTTGGCCGACGCAGGGGTCGTGTGCGAGGTGTTGTCCCTCGCGCAGGTGTTCTTGAAATCACAGCGGGCCATCCCCGGGCGCAAGCTCAAAGACGCCGGCTGCGTCGTCGCCGTCGCCACCGACTTCAACCCGGGCACCGCGATGTCCTGCGATCTGGCCCTCGCCGCCGGCCTCGCCGTCACCCAGAGCGGGCTCTTCGCCGAAGAAGCCCTGCAGGCCATCACCACCGGCGGTGCCCAAGCCCTCGGACTGCAGGACCGCGGCGTCATCGCCCGCGGGAAGCGCGCCGACCTCTTGGTCATCGACGCCGTCAATCCCCTGGCCCTCGTCTACCGCTGGGGAGAAGACCTCACCCGCGCCGTCGTCGTCGGCGGCCGTCTCGCGCTGGGTCAGATGAGCTGATCCAGCTGCCCCTCGTGCCAGATTGGCTGGCCCAATGCGGCACCGGAGGATGCGATGGCCTACGCCTGTCCGAAATGTGGTGGAGCCGTGAGTCGACAGCACAACAGCGGTGTGCAGCAGGCCGGCGGCCTCGTCGGGGCCCTGATCTTTGCCGCCCTCGCCAGCCTCACCTGCGCCAAGTGCGGCAAGCTCGCGAAGACCGATTTTTCTGCCCAGGATCGAGCCACGATGACCCGCAACTCGGCCCTGATGGTCGTCGGCGCGCTCGTGCTGTTCGGCGTCTGCATCGGCGCCATCGTCGCGCTCAATTAGTTCGGCGCCATCCGTTTAGCATGTGCGACACCGGAGGGCCGTGGTGGCGAGGAACGAGCCTCCCGGCACGGAGGTGTCGCGTCGGACGCGACCCGCGGCCGACGAGCCAGCGCACATGCCCCTGTTGGCTGGTCGGGTGGGATCGGGCCGCTGTTTTCTCGCCGCGCGGTCAGAGCGCTTGCACCAGCACTCGATCGCCGCAGCCGCCAAGCGTGCGTGACGACGTCGTTCTCTGCGAGCTGCGGATCTTTTCGTCTCGCACGGGGCCCGTCGGTTGCCGTGCCTAGGCTTGCCGGGTACACATCGGGTGTGTATGATTCGGCATGCCGTCCGTCTCAAGCAAGGACGTCATCCGTGAGCTCAAAGCGGACGGCTGGGAGAAGGTCGCGCAGCGCGGCAGCCACGTTCAGTTCAAGCACCCGACAAAGCCGGGCCGAGTGACCGTGCCTCATCCGAAGAAGGACCTCCCGCCTGGAACAGTGGCAGCGATTCGCCGGCAGGCCGGCCTGAGAGGTACGTGATGGAGCGTTACATTGGCGTCCTGCGAAAGACGGGTGCATCCGACTTCGGCGTCGAGTTCCCTGACCTACCAGGCTGCTTCTCGGCGGGCTCCACCCTTGAGGAGGCCCGCCTGATGGCTGGAGAAGCTCTTCGCCTCCATCTCGATGGCCTTGCAGCTGATGGCAACACCATTCCCGCAGCGAGCGATCTCGATGACGTTGGAAGCAAGCTCCGGGGAAAGCGTGGTGACGACTTCTACGCGCTTGTCGAGGTCGAGGCTGAGCAATCCGAGCCAGTCGTGGTGCGAGTCAACATCACGCTCGAGGAGCGGCTGCTCAAGGAGATCGACTCTGCAGCCTCTCTGGAGGGCCTGACGCGATCGGGCTTTCTCGCTGCTGCGGCTCGTCGCTCCATGACTCGCACACGCACGACCGGCTCGGCACCAAGAGCGGGAAAACGCTCGGCACGCAAGTAGTGATGCACGAGACCACGTCGTCTTAGTATGACATCTCTGTTGCCAGAGTTCGCGACAATCGTCGGTAACGATGTCTTCGTCTTCTCTTCAACCAGCCAACAGCCGTTTTGTGCGACACCCCGATCGCACAGTCGCGCAGCTGCTGTGTGCGCCCCCCGGTCGCACAGTCGCCCAGCCGCTCCGCGCGACACCGGTCGCACAGTCGCGCAGCCGCTCTGTGCCACACACCGGCCGCACAGTCGCGCCGCTCTGTGCGACACCCCGGTCGCACAGTCGCGCCCCCGCCCCGCTCATTGCGGCAGCCCGGTCGCCCGTCCTGCCTTGTCGTGCACGAAAAGGGAGGGCCCCGTTGCCGGGGCCCCCATCAGTCTTCGAGCTCGGCGTTCCAATAGCTCGCCGTCACCGGGTCGACGAAGGGCAGCCACTCCTTGTAGGGGACCTTGCCCAACGACGGCGACAACGACGACCACGACGGCCGCTTGGGCTCCTTCAAGAGCTTGATGCCGGCCTGCTCGGGGGTACGGCCACCCTTGTTGAGGTTGCAGCGCACGCACGAGCAAACCACGTTCTCCCACGAGGTCCGGCCCCCTTGGGAGCGCGGAATGACGTGGTCGAGGTTCAGCTGGCTGCGCGAGAACAACTTCCCGCAGTACTGACACGTGAAATTGTCGCGCAGGTAGATGTTCTGCCGACTGAAGCGCACGTGCGTCCGCGGCAGCCGATCGTAGGCCTGCAACACCACCACGCGCGGAACCTTGAGGATCATGCGCGGCGTGTGGATCACGTCGTCGTCGAGGTCGGCACCGAGTTCCGCCCACGACGAGAAGTCGAAGGACCGGAATTCTCTGTCGAGGGCTCGCGCGGCACCGGAGCACAGCAAGCCAAAGGCACGGGCGGCGCGGGTGACGGCGACGGGTTGGAAGCCTCGGTTCAGCACCAGAACCCGCGCGTCCAAGGCGGGGGACATCATCATCATCGACATGGCGAAGGCACACCTCACAAACCCTCTCGAGGAGCCCGTTGCCCATCGAGGAACCACCAGACGGCAGCGGCGTCGACGTTATTCCAGGCCGGCAAGCACCTCGAACCCACGAGCCTTCCGGGTCCCGCGGACCTGGAACATCAGCGTCGCCGAAGCGACCATTGATCCTGCGTCGCTGATTGTATCGTTTGGGACACGAGCGCGCCATTGTCCGGAGCGCCCCCCGGTCACGCCCAGAAGGACGAAGGCTCTTGTTCGATACCCTCGCGTCCCAGTCCGCCCTCGTCGCAGTCATCGTCTGCATCGCTTCGGCGGCGGCGTTGTTGTTGCGCTCGACGCAGGGCTCAACGGTTCGCTTCGCTCTGTTTGCCTTCGCCGTCGGCGCCTACCATGCGAGCTTTCTCGCCGCCGCCATCGCCGGTTCGGCAGCCGCCGACCCGTCACGCTTCTTGTCCTTGCGGGTGTCTTTGGCCGCCGTCGCCGTGGTCGCAGCCGATCTCTTCTTTGACGGCATTCTCGGCGAGGACTCGCTGTCCGCGCGGCGACGTCGACGACGAACCCTGCTGGCGGCCTTGCTCGTGGTGGTCGTCACCTTCACGCCCTTGCTGACGATGCGGGGGGTGACGCCGGCGCTGTCGACGGTGCTCTTGCTGTTGCTGTTGTCGCGTTTGGCGCGCGTGTTCGGTCGGGCCCGCCACCTCGATTCGCTGGCCGAGCGCACGCGGCTGCAGACCTTGGCCATCGGCGGCATCGTCGCGGCCTTCTTTTGCGCCATCGACCTGCTGGCCTTCGCGGGCCTGCCGTTGCCTGCCGTCGGCGGATTGATCGTCGCGCTCTACGTGTACTTCTTGTCCCAGGCGATCTTGTCTTCGCGGCTTCTCGATCTGCACGAGCTCTTGGGCAAAGTGCTGGTGTTCGGCTCGCTGGCGCTGATCCTCGCCGTCGTCTACGGCCTCTTGTTCCTGTGGGTCGGCGACCGCCGCGGCTTCTTCTTGTCGAACACGCTCGTGGCCAGCTCGTTGATCTTGATCCTCTTTGAGCCCGTGAAGACCCGCCTGGAAGAAACAGCGACCCGCGTGTTTTTTCGCGAGCAGCTGAGCTTCACCCGCGGCCTGCGACGCCTGGTGCCCCGCCTGATGACAACCATTGAGCTGCCCCGCGCCTTCGCCGCCGTGCTCGATGAAGTCTACGAAGCCAAGCGGGCCACCCACGCCGGCGCCTACTTGCTCGATCAGGGCGGCCTCGCCTTTCAACTGCAGGAGTACCGCGGGGCCCAACCCGTGCGCGTCCTCGACGGCAACACGCACCCAGCGCTGGTCGCCTTCTTGTTGCGGGCGCAGACGCCCCTGTCGCGCGAGGCCTTGACCCGGCGGCTGGGACGCAGCGACGACCGGCCCTTCACAACCCAACGCGGGACCCTCGAGCAACCAGCCGCCGATGAAAGCAAGTCGGAATCGGTGGCCCAAGAGACCGCGCTCTTGGGCGGACTCGATGAGCTCACCGCCGACCTCGTGGTGCCGCTGCGCGTGCAAGGCAACGTCGTCGGTTTCTTGTGCTTGCGCGACGAACGGCTCGCCGATGCCTACGCCTCCGACGAAATTGCCGCCCTCATCGCCGTCTGCGATCAGCTCGCCATCAACGTCGAGAACAGCCGCTTGTTCGGCGTGCTGCGGGAACGCGATCGACTCGCGGCCCTCGGTGAGATGTCGGCCGGCCTGGCCCACGAGATCAGAAACCCCCTCGCCGCCATCAAGGGTGCTGCCCAAGAGCTCGATCCCCGGCAGCTGCGCGGCGATGACAAAGAGCTGATGGAGATCATCATCGACGAGGTGAACCGGCTCAACGGCGTCGTCACCGAATTCCTCGATTATGCGCGCCCCTTTCGCGGCACCTTTGCAGCGTTGAGCGTGAACGACGCCGTCAAGCGCACCGCCCAGCTGATGCAGCACGATCTGGCCGACATGCAGCTGACCCTGGACCTCGACGAAGCCGCTCCCGACGTCAGCGGCGACGCCGAACGCTTGCAACAGGTGCTGATCAATTTGGTGCTGAACGCTGCCGATGCCATGGGGCGCAAAGGCCGCGTGTCTCTCTCCACCCGCGTCGTCGACAGCTTCAAAGACGCCGCTCTGATCGGCTTGAAGGGACCGCTGCGTTCGGTGGAGGTGCGCGTCAAAGATGAAGGCCCGGGCATGTCGGCGGCGACGTTGAATCAGATCTTCATTCCCTTCTTCACGACCAAGGAGCGGGGCACCGGTCTCGGGCTCGCGCTTTGCCAGCGCATCGTTCAGCACCACGGCGGGCAGATCGAGGTGCGCTCCATCGAGGCCCCCTCACGCGATCATGGTGCGACCTTCATCATACGACTGCCGGCCTCGGCGCGGCGGGACAAGGCAGCGGCGGCCGAGAAATGACGACGGCGAAGCTGCTATAGCCGGCGCGGATGATCGCTCGTGTATTGATAGCCGACGACGAAGCGTCGCTGCGCAAGGTGCTGGCTGCGGCCCTCAAGAAAGAGGGCTGCGACGTCGTCACTGTCAAAAACGGCGAAGAGGCGCTCGAGGTGCTCGAGGCCTCGACGGCGCTCGACACCGGCGAACCGTTCTCCCTGGTCATCACGGACGTGCGCATGCCCGGCATCGATGGGCTCGCCTTGCTGTCGCGCATCAAGAAGCGCTTCAAGGACCTGCCGGTGGTGATGCTCACGGCCCACGGCACGGTCGATCTCGCAGTGCAGGCGTTGAAACAAGGTGCCTTCGACTTCGTCACCAAACCCTACGAGCGCGACGAGCTCATCGCCGTCGTGAAAAAGGCCTTGGCCCATCGAGCTCGCGATGAACGCGAGCCCTCGCTGTCTCTGTCGAGCGGGGTCAACGTCGACGACGAACGCACCTTGGTCGGCAACTCCGGCCGCATCCGCACCGTCATCGACATCATCGACAAAGTCGCCGACTCGCCGTCGACCGTGCTGATCACTGGCGAGAGCGGCACCGGCAAGGAGCTGGTGGCCCTCGCGCTGCACCGAAAGTCGAAGCGCAGCGACAAGCCCTTCATTCGCATCAACGCGGCCGCCATTCCGCCGACGCTGATCGAGGCCGAGCTCTTCGGACACGAGAAGGGCGCTTTTACGGGGGCGGTGACGTCGAAGCCGGGTCGCTTCGAGCTGGCCAATGGCGGCACCCTCTTTCTCGATGAGATCGGCGAGCTGCCCGTCGACATGCAGGTGAAACTGCTGCGGGTGCTGCAAGAACAGACCTTCGAGCGCGTGGGCGGCATTCGCACCCTACACGTCGACATTCGGCTGATCGCGGCCACCAACCGCGACCTGAAGAAAGCCATCGCCGACGGGTCCTTTCGCGAAGATCTCTATTGGCGCCTCAACGTCGTTCCCGTCGAGCTGCCGCCTTTGCGCGAGCGCAGCGAGGACATTCCGCTCCTCGTCGAGGAGTTCCGCAAGAAGCTCAACAAGAGGCTGCGCAAGAACATCGAGGTGGTCTCGCCCGAGGCCATGGCCGTGCTCGCGCGCTACCACTGGCCGGGCAACATCCGCGAGCTCGAGAACATCGTCGAACGTACGCTGCTGTTTTCCGAAGGCAGCGTCGTCGACGTCGACGACCTCCCCCCCGATCTGAACGCCAAGGTCGGACTCTCCCAGCGCGTCGACGACGACAAGGTCGCCTCATCTGAGCTGGCCGAGCGTCTGCGGGCGGTCTTCACGAGCGCAGGTCCGGGCGGGTCCGATGCGCCGGGGCTCGACGGATTGGCCGCCGGGCTGGGCGGCGGGTCGATGAAGGACATCGTGCGTCTGGCGACGGCCGAGCTCGAAAAAGACCTGATCGCCCGCGCCCTCGACGAGACCCAGGGCAACGTCACCCACGCCGCGCGGCGCCTGAAGATCTCCCGCAAGAGCCTGCAGATCAAGATGAAGGAGCTCGGCCTGCGCGATGCCAAAGATGACGCCGACGTCGACACGACGCCGCCTCAGCCCGGAGAGCGATCCGCAGCCCCCGGCAGCAGCACCTCCGAGGACGCCGACGAGGGGCCAGAGACTTGACCCGGCTTTCTCGGTCTCCCTAACGTCGGAGCGATGCGCCCTTTCCCCCTGCTCGCCGTCGTCGTTGGCACCAGCTTTGCCGTGGTGCCGGGAGCCCGCGCCGCACAGGTCACCGACGTCGCCGACGCTGCCGACGGCGACGACCCCATCGACGTCAACCTGGAGCTCAAGTTCGACTTCGTGAACAGCAGCGCTCTCATCACCCGCGAAAACACCCAGGCGCCCCCAGACGATCCGGAAGGCGACGTGCGCACCGCCGACGTCAAAGAGCTCGAGTGGCAGCGGCAGCGCTTTCGCCTCAGGCCCCGCCTCGAGGTCGGTGTTTTTCACGATCTGTCGCTCTTCATCGAGTGGCCCATCGTCTTGTGGGACCAGCAGACCACCCATTTCGCTGCCAGCACCGACGCCACCAACAGCACCCTCATCCGAGATCGCTCGCCCAACCCCACCCCCACCGTCGACGGATGGCCCCAGACCGCCGGCGCCGGCAACAACAAACCAGAGGTGCAGGGCGATAATAAAGAGCAGTATGGTTTTCCTGCTAACGGGTACAATGACTGGCGATTTAACGCCAACGGTGAATCCTCCATGTATCGTCAGGGCCTCGACAATCCGACATTTGGTGTGCGGTGGTCGCCCTGGAACAACGAACGCGACGAGACGAAGCCGACGGTCACGCTGCAGACCGATTACACGCCGCCCTTCTTCGGTTTCATGGATCCGACCGCTGAGGAGCTCAAGCAGGAAGCTCCCGGTGGCGTCTCCGACGGGCTGAACAAGTTCCACTTCAGTATCGCGATGTCCAAGCGCTTCCTCGTCCTCGATCCCTATTTCCTCGTCGAGTACACGATCCCCTTCGTCGGTGGCCAGGCGGAGCACGTGCTGGGGCAGCAGCCAAGACAGAGCGGGGGCTTCGTCGCCGGGCTCGAGATCGTTCCCTATGAAGACAAGAAGCTGACCCAACGTTTCGCCATCGAGCTGCAAGGATCAGCACGTTATTTCAGCGAAGGACGCGACTACTCAGAAGTAAGTGATTTGTTCCGCGAACAGACCTACACAGATCAATTTGTTCGCGTCGGCGCCGAAGCTGGTTTAAGCTTCAAAGCGTTCGATTTGCTCTTTATTGATCTCAAAGGGATGCTCAACTACGACACCGAGCACTTTCTCAGCATCGAAGACTTCGGCAAGGATCTCGAGACCGACGACAACAACGAGATCGACCTGACGAACCCGGCCGAGCGCAACCCCTACTACAACCCGGCCATCGACACCGTCGGGCGACGCCTGCGCATCGAGCAGTCCCTGCAATTGGGCGTGCAGGCCCACGTCGGCATCACCTTCTGAGCTGAGCCGTCACCTGCGGAGCAAGAGACCCGTTGACCTCGTCGACGAATTCGTCGAGGTCATCAGACATGTCGCGCCTTGGTGAACTCGTCGATGAAGCCCACGAAGCCCTGTACGACGGGCGGGTGGATGATGCGAAGCGCCTGCTGAACGAGGCGCGGCGTGTCGACGGGCGGGCCATCGACGTCCGTCTCCTCGAGGTCGACGTGCTCGCCGCCGACGATCTGCTCGACGAAGCCGTTAGCGCCGCCGAAGAGGCCCGCGAAGATCACCCGACGTCGATGATCATCAGCTTTCGCCTGGTCACCCTGCTCCTCGACGGCTTCGACGACGTCGTTGGCGCGCGTCCACCTCTCGAAGAGCTCGGGCGACGTCTGCAAAAAGGCGAGCAGCCAGACACTGGCGGCGAAGACAAAGAAGAAAAAGCCGAAGCCGCCGCCGACTTCGCCGTCGAGGTCTATTTGACTTTGTCCGACGTGCGCGCCGCCGACCACGATCCACGGGGGGCCCTCGCTGCTGCCGATTTCGCCGTCAAGCTCGCGCCCGACGACGCCATGGCCCGGGTGGCCCGCGCAGCCGCGCTCTTTGACCTCTGCCGCGTCGACGAAGCCGAGAAGATCGTGGCCCAGGCCGTCGATCGCGATCCACGCAACGCCGACGCCTGGTGGCTGCGCGGGCGCATCCACACCATCCGCCGGGATCACGACAAAGCCGACAAGGCCTTCGATCGTGCCATCGCCCTCGACGGCGACCGCTTCCAGCTCCCCTTTCGCATCGACGAGGACCACTTCGCCAAGGTGATCGAAGAAGCCATGGCCGAGCTGCCCGAAGCCGTGCGCACTGCGATGAAGAACGTCGACGTCATCGTCGAAGATCTTCCGGACCTCGCTGTGCTGCAGAAGAGCGATCCGCCTTTGTCGCCGTCGGCGGTGGGCCTCTTTGATCCCGAGCCTTTGGCGCCCAACGCGGGCCCCGGACAACCGGTGCGCATCTTCCTCTATCGCAAGAACCTCGAGGTCACCTGCGCGAGCGAGGACGAGATGGTCGACGAGATCGGTGTGACCCTGTTGCACGAGATCGGGCACCACTTGGGTCTCGACGAAGAAGACCTCGACGCCCGCGGGCTCAGCTGATCCCCGATCTCGCTGAACTTCGACCGCAGAGCGGTCTCGTTCAGCTCCGGCGGGGATGCTTTTCTTATCTTAATCCCAGAGATCAGTTGAATCTGCATCTTCGGGAGCGGAGCGACCACGGATGGGGAGGGCCCCGTCGGCGACTTGCTCGACGACGGGAGGGGGCGCAGCCCCCTTTGAAACACAATCCCTGGGTTCAGTTGAGTGCAAACTCAACTGAATCCAGGGATTAGGAGGCCCCCGCGCCGGCGGAGCCGGACGCGGGGCCCCACCAACTCCGCGTTCCGCCGGCGCGCTTCACGCGCATCATCCCGTTGGCCTTGTCGGCTGCGCGGAGGCCGCACCATCGGGCTCCGGAATCTTCTTTGCCCTTGCGGGCGCACTTCGCTCCGCTCGCGATGGCGGCCAAGCCGGGGCATCCCCCTGGTGTCCGACCCCAAAAAAAAACGGCGACCACCAAGGGCCGCCGTCGCGTGAGTTGGGTGCGTCGCCGGGGTGGCGGAGCTCAGCCCGAGTAGCCGTCTTCGTCGTCGCGCACGTAGCGCTCGCGATCATCAACGCTGGGAGCATCCTCGTCGTCGTCGAGAGCTCGCTTCAGCAGGGCTGCCAGCGACGGCTTCTGTGCGGAAACGCTTTCTTGGTTCTGCGTCAGCTGTTGGCTCATGATCCCTCGGGGTCGCGGTGCGTCTCGAAGCGATGAACGAGTGAGCAATGGGCGGGCCAGCAACGATGAAGGCGCGCCGCCTGGGCCGTCGATGCTCGGCTTGGCCGCTTGCTGCTGAATCGATCGCTTGTTCTCGAACGTCGGGGGCGAAATTCACACAGCGGCAACACCAGACGACCGACGCCTTCACACTGACGCGCTGCGCGCAGCCGCAGACAGCACCTTGAAAGGCGCCTCCTCGTCGGCCATCGATGCGCGGTGAACGACGCGGACCGCGAACAAGACGACGCACCTGCGCGAAGAAGACGAGCCATTGCCGTGCTTGGGCTGCTGGGCATCGGGGCGGCAGTGGTCATCGTCGGCCTGCGGGGACCGCCCCACGCGGTCGTCGACGATGCGGGAGCTTTTCCCACCCAGACCGTGGCCCCGGCGTCGACGCCGGCCCCGCCCCCACCGCCGCTCCCACGTCCTGTGCTTGTCGAGGCGCCGGGGTCGATTGCGTCGCCGGGCCTGCGCCAAGGTGCCCAAAGTGCCCGGGCCTCCAAGCTCGCCCGTGCCCAAGCCCCGGTCTTGGTGATCGCCGAGGCCGTCGGTGGCACCCCGGTGGTGCGCAAGGCCCTGGTGCGCAGCCTCTCGGGCTCATTGCCGAGCTTCGACGTGCGCGCGCGTGCGGAGAGCGGCTACGCCCTCACTCTGGGCATCGACGACGAGGAGCGCGCCGATGCCGTCACTCTTCGCTGCACGGCCTCCCTTGCGCTCTTGCCGAAAAAGAACGTGCTCGCCTCCTTTCGCGCGCGCGCCGACGCCGAAGGCGAGGGGACACCGGTCGATGAGCTCGCCGACGACGCCGCCCAAGCCTGCGGCCGTGAGCTCGGTCAAGACGTCAGCGCGTGGCTGAGAGCTCATCCTTAGCAAGTGCCGATGGTTGCGCCGTTGGCACGGCGCAAGGTGCTTCCTGCTTTGAGCCGTTGGCACGGCTCAAAGTGCCGATGCTTTGCGCCGATGGTTTGAGCCGTTGGCACGGCTCAAACGTGCTGGTGCCAACCGGGTTGGCTGCAGCGCTGGCCCTTCCAGGGATGGGGTCCGTCGAAGTCCTGAAGGGCTCGGGTGTCGCGCCAGGCGCCGTCGTCGTCGACGAAGGCTGCGGGGGGCACGGGCGGGTAGAGGTGCTCGTGCCGTCTCGTGAGGGGGCAGACCCCGCCGCTCCAGGCCCGGGGACGACCGTGGGCGCCGACGAAGACGTGGGTGCGGGGTGGGCCAGGCCCCGTCCGCCCGGCTTGGATGGGGGCGATGCCGCAGCCAAAGAGCGAGGCCGCGACGACAAGGGCTGGGCCAGCTCTTGCGGCTCTCATCGATCACAGGGCCAGGCGCGAGAGGTGGTTGCCCTCGAGACTGCCCAACCACAGCAGGCCATCGTGCTCTTTGGCGGCGCTGACGTGCGGGATGTGCTCGCCGCTGGGATCTTGCAGCGAACGCAGGGGCACGCCGTTGGCGTCGATCTCGATGACGAAGCCCCACCGCGGCGTCTCAGGACGCAGCCAGTTGGGCAGCGACGCCGTTGCGTCCTTCAGGAAGGGGTAGGGGTGGATCCAGTCCAGGAGGCGCTTGCGGGTCGCATAGAGCGCGACCCAGATGGTGCCCCGGGGCGTGATCTGCAGGTTGTCGGGGAACCCCGGCAGGTTCTCGGTGACCACCTCTTTGAGGTTGCGCTTGTCGCCGCTGAGCCACAGGCGCCAGAGGCGATAACGGCCGGTCTCGGCGATGAAGAGCTGGGATTCGTCAGCGGAGAGCGCGAGACCGTTGGCGAACGCAAGATCGCGGGCCAACACCAGCGGCTCGCCCCGAGCGATGGGATCGTATTTGAGCACGCGGCCCGAAGGACGCTGATCGAGCACGTCCTCGGTGAACTGATCGATGCCCCACACCGCCGACGAATCGGAGAAGTAGATGGTGCCGTCGCGCGCGATCTCGAGGTCGTTGAGGCAATGGAAGCCCACGCCCTCGGCCTCAGCGACCAGCACTTCGACCTTGGGGTCCTTCAGGTCGATGCGCAGCAAGCCACGACGGGCATCGGCGACGTAGAGGGCGCCGTCGGGGCCGTGCTCCAGGCCCAGGGGGCGGCCGCCGGTGTTGAGGACCTCGGTCACCGCGCCGTTGTTCTCGAGGCGCACGATGCGGCCGTCACGCAGGCCCGACCAAGCGTGGCCGTCTTTGTCGAAGGCGATGTCCTCGGGTCCCGAGACGCTGCCAGCGTAGAGCCGCTCGGCGGAGACCAGGGCCTCGTTGGTGCGGTAGGCGCCGTCGAGGGCTGGCGCTGGCGAGGGGATCCAGGCCAGGGAGCCGATGGGCGAGGGCAGGGCCAACCAGGTGAGCAAGAGGGCCAAGAGCGACACCGCAATGGTGCGCAACACGACGACGACGGCCCGGCGTTCCATCACCGGGTCAAGCTAGCATGACGTCGCCAGCGCGCACGGTCTGAAGCTGGCCCGCGTCGTCCATGATTTGCAGGGCGCCGTCGTCGCCGAAGCCCACCGCCATTCCCGACACCTGGGCGTCGCCGTCGATGCACACGCGGCGGCCCAAGGTCGCCGAGATCAGCGCAAGTCGGGCACAGACGCCGGCGAAGGCGTCGTCGCTGGTGCTCGATGCCACCTCCATCAAGGCACGTTGCAGCCGGGCGGCCAGCCCGAGCCGCGAGCAGCCGTCGACGTCGAAGCCGCCTTCTTCGAGGGTTCCTGCGGTCTTTTCGAGCGCGGGCCCAAAGCCCAGCGCCGGCGTCGTGAGGTTGAGGCCCAGCCCCACAACCGCGGTGTGCAGGCCGCGGGCGTCGACGTCGACGGCCTCGATCAACAGGCCGCCGGCCTTCTTGAAGGGTCCAAGGGTCGGGTGCGTCGTCGTCGAAGGCACCATCAGATCGTTGGGCCATTTCACCGAGATGGCGGTCCCCGCCGCCTGCAGGACCTCAGCGACCAGCGCACACGCGCTCAAGGGCAGGCGCGGCGCACAGCTGGGCGGCAGGTCGAGGCGCAAGACCATCGACATCCACAACCCGTGGGGACCTGAAAGCCAAGTGCGCCCCCGTCGACCCCGACCGGCGCTCTGGTGGGCGGCGACGACGACGACGCCATGGGCGCAGCCCTCTTGGGCCCGGGCCTTGGCCTCTTGTTGGGTCGACGTCACCGTGTCGAGCTCGATGAGCATGAGCGTCAGGCCAGCAGTTTGAGCTTCATCGAGAGGTCCATGGAGCGCGCTTGGTGGGTCAGCGCTCCCATGGAGATCAGGTCGACGCCGGTGGCCGCCACCGAGGGCAAACGCTCGAGGGTCATGTTGCCCGAGGCCTCGAGAAAGACGCCCGCGCCGCGGGGATGGGCGCGCACGCGCTTCACGGCTTCAGCGAGCAGGGCGTTGTCCATGTTGTCGAGCAAGAGGCCGTCGACGCCGACGACGAGGCATTCTTCGACCTGCGCCAGGGTCGCGCATTCCACCTCGATCTTGAGCAGGTGGTGGGCGTGGCGGCGGGCACCGTCGACGGCGGGACGGATGCCTCCGGCTGCCTCGAGGTGGTTGTCTTTGATGAGCACGCCGTCGAACAAACCGGTGCGGTGGTTGTGTCCCCCGCCGGCGCGCACCGCGGCCTTCTCGATGCTGCGCCAGCCCGGCGTCGTCTTTCGGGTGTCGACGACGCGCGTCGTCGTGCCGGCGACGGCCTGCACCATTTGCCGCGTGAGGCTGGCGATGCCCGAGAGACGCATGAGGAAATTCAGGCCCGGTCGTTCGCCAACCAACAGGCTGTGCGCCAGGCCGGCGGCGGTGATGACCTCGGTGCCATTTTCGACGATTTCTCCGTCGTGATGACGCACATTCAACTGAACCGTAGGATCGAGCTTTTCGAACACCCTCTGAAACACAGCGACGCCGGCGAGCGTGAGTCGCTCTTTGGCCCGGACGGTGCCGATGGCCCGGGTGGTGGGCGCCACGGTGGAGCGCGTGGTGACGTCGCCGTTGGCGGCGAGATCTTCTTCGAAGGCGAGGTCGATCAGGCGATCGAGCAGGGGATCAATCATGGTGCCATCTGCTCATTCGTCAGGACGAGGAACGCGATCGGGGAGAATGTTGAAAGTGCCACGCTTGGCCCGACCAGAATAGAACAAAAACCAATCTTGGATCGAGGGCGTGCCGCAGCCATCGGGCAGCACGGTGAATTCGACTTCGACGGAGGCGCCGGCCTCGAGGTGCGTGGGGACCGTGGTGGGATCGAACTCGAGGTTCATGCACACCAGCCGCACCATCTCCAAGGAGACGTCGTCGGCGTCGCCACCCGCGTTTTCGATGACCAGCTGCAAGACGCTTTTGACGTCGCGGGCCACTCGAGGTGCAGAGACGACATCGCCAGAACGATCCCGCACACCACGGACGGTGAGGTCGGCTGCTCCCTGGCCGTCGACGCCGGCGACGCAGGTGTCGTTGGGAATGTCACAGAAGTGATCGCTGGGGCATTGGCTGTCGTCGCCGCAGGGAATGCCCGTGACCTCTCCGACCAAGCAGCCACCCAGGGACACGACGACGACGACGACGATGGCGACGACGAATCTCATGGCTGGCCCGCTGCTGCGTCGGTGGCGGGCAAGGGCACGAAGGGCGAGGGCAACAGCGGCTCGGGTCCGGGATCGTGGGACATGATGAGCGCCAGACCAAGGCCGGTGGCAACAACGGCGCCGACGGCAGCCGGCCAGGCGACCCCGGCTGCCACACCGCGCCGCAGCAGCAGCGCGTCGACGGCGGCGGTGTCGTGCACTGAAACGCGGGCCTGGCGCTCGACGTCGAGGCCGTAGACGAAGGCCGACGACGAGAGCACGGCCAAGCCGACGCCGCCACCGAGGGTGAGGTGTCCGTTCACCCAGGAATCGGCGCCCCTGAGGGAAGCATCGAGCGTCCGGGCTGAGCTGTTGTCGGGGTCGGCCACCAGCGCGCGTTCGGCGATGGCCCGGGCGACGTCGGGTTCGCTCTCTTGCACGCTTGCGGCGTAGCGGCCCAGCAGCAAGGAAACCCGCGGCCGCACGGGTCGCCCCTCGAGCAGCCAGCCGGCGTCAGCGGCGACGGCGGCGGCCTTGATGGCGCCGTTGGAGGCCAGCACATCGGCGGCGCGTCCCAGGAGGTTGGACATGCGGGCCCGATCGCTGTCCGACAGCGCTCCACCCGCGGGCGCCCGCTGCTCGGCCAGCAGGGCGGCGACGGCCTCGAGGGCGGCGCCTTCGTCGAGCTGCTTTTCCGCCAGATCGAGGCTGGCCACCGTCTTGGGCTCGGCGACCACCAGCGGGGCCGGCGCCTCAGCGACGGGCGTTGGTACGCTGGCCACGGCGGCGAAAAAGAAGACCAACGACGTCGTCACGGCGGCACCCTACCCTGCCCGTGCTGGGGCTGCCAACGGATCATGGGCCGTCGCCTTCGCCTTCGCCTTCCCCTTCCCCTTCGCCTTCCCCTTCGCCTTCCCCTTCCCCTTCTCCTTCCCCTTCCCCTTCTCCTTCTCCTTCTCCTTCTCCTTCTCCTTCTCCTTCTCCTTCCCCGGGCTGGCACAAATCCACCGAGCGCTCGTTGCCGAGGTCGAAGGCCCGGCAGACCAGGGCTCCTTCGCAATCGCTGTCGTCGTCGCACAGGGCGCGGCAATGGGCGGCGGCGCCGTCGTCGTCGAGGGCGCAGAAGTCTTCGCACAGGAGGTTGGTGGTGCCGATCCTGCCGCAGAGATCTCCCAACGCCGCCGGTCCCGGGGGTGCTGTGCACACCGGCAGGACCTCGAGGCTGTCGCGCTCGACGTAGAAGAGGCAGTGCTCGTTGCCGGCGCAGTCGGCGTTGCTGCCGCAAGACGCGCGGGAGCCGGGCAAGAAGATGCAGAGGCCAAAGTCGTCGCGCTCGTCGTCGCTCGGGTCTGTGGGATCGTTGGCATCGATGAGCTCTTCGTCGCCGCTGCAGACAAAATCGGTGCTCGTGCAGTCGGCGTCGGATCCGCAGTTTTGCAGGCAGTGGTTCAAGAAGCACCCCCCGCGGCAGAGCTCGGCGAGTGGTGGAACGCAGTTGTGCACCGCGACGTCGCAGCGGGTGCCCGCGCCCCCAGCGAGCAAGCAGTCGTCGTCGTCGAAGCAGGTGACGTTGCCGGCTGCCAGGTTTTGGTTGGTGGCCACATCGCAGACGTCGCCGGCGGCCAGCTCGCCAACCCCATTGGGGGAGCAGGTGCCGATGGATCCAAGGGCGGTGGGGGTGCGGGTGCAAAAGCCGTCGACGCCGCAGTCGGCGTCGTTGTCGCATTGGGGTCCCAATGCGCACAGCCCCAAGAGCACCTCGGGCACCTCTTGGGCGAGCTCGAACTTCAAGCAGGCGTTGGCGCCGCAGTCGCTGTCCTGCTCGCAGATGATGCCGCAGGTCGCATTGTTGATGCACAGGTTGCTCGTGCAGCCCGCGCTGGGCTCGATGACGTCGAAGGTGAGAGAGCTGTCGCCGCAGGCGCTGCCGGCGGCGACATCCCCCAGGTTGGGCAAGGCGCACTGGGTCACGTTGTCGCCGGCTTCGTCGGTGCGCAGGGCACAGACTTCGTCGGGCACGGTGCAGTCGGCGTCACTGTCGCAGGGAGCGAAGGAGCCGTGGCCGGGCCGGCACAGGTGCACGAGATAGTCGGCGCCGAAGTCGAAGGTGTCGCAGGTCCAGTCCGCGGGACAGTCGCTGTCGTCGTCGCAAGCACCGGCGCACACCCCCTGATCCCAGCAGACGAAGGCGCCGCAGTTTTGTTCTTCGGGGGCGCTGCACACGCGGTTGCCGCCCGCGACGCCGTCTTCGTCGACGCAGGCAAAGCCCGGGGGACAGTCGGCGGCGGCTTGGCACAGGGTCCCGCGGCGGTTAAGCTTCGCGGCGTCACAGGCTTCGCCGACGTCGCCGGCGGGACCTGGGCTGCAAAGAAACTCGAACTTGAGCCCGCTGTCGACGAGGGTGCAGGCTTCGCCTGAGGGGCAGCCGGCGCCGTCTTCACAAGAGCCCGAGGCGTTGAAGCTGAAGCACAGATTGCGACCGACATCGGGGTTGGCAAAGCAGGCCCCCAGGGTGCCCGGCCCCTCGAAGCCGGCGCAATCTTCGCTGCTGGAGCAAAAAGGGAAGCAGATGCCGCTGTTGGCGCTCAGCGGCAGACAGAAGGTGTCTTGGTCGCCGAAGTCGCAGTCGTCGTCGCTGAGGCACACGTCCGTGCAAAAGTTGTTGGAGAATTCGCCGTCGAAGAAATTGGTGCACAGCCCCGACTCGCAATCTGAGTTCAGATCGCACACGGCCAGGGGCGCAGCGAGCCCCTCGCCTTCGCCTTCTCCTTCTGCAGCTTCGCCCTCGCCTTCGCCGGCGTCGCCCTCTCCTTCGCCTTCGTTGCTCCCCTGCCGAGGGGCGGGGCAAGCGAGGGTGCCGACCAGCAGGGCGCAAGACAGGAGGACGAGACGCATGGGGGCTCCGCAGCAGGTGGTGGTTCTGGGTTCCAGACACCGCACCAGCGTCTGCCAGGAAACAAGCTCCGTGCCACAGGGGAGCGTGCATTTGTTGTCTGTGGCGGCGGCGGGATAGACGGACCCATGCACAGCGGCCGCACCCCCCACTCCTGCGCTCGAAACGGGCAGCGCGCCGTCGTCGTGCTCCTCCTGCTGCTGCTCTCGTCGTGCCTGTCGTTGCAGAACCTCTACCGCGCCAGCCGAGCCGTCCGCACGGCGGAGAACATCGCCTACATCGACGACGGCGATGACAAGCACAAGCTGAATGTCTTTGCACCCGCGGGAGCCCAGGGAGCGCCGGTCGTCGTCTTTGTGCACGGTGGCTTCTGGCGCGCCGGCGATCGCTCCTACCACGAGTCCATCGTCGGTCTGTACGGCAACGTCGGCACGGCCCTCGCCGACAACGACGTCGTCACCGTGGTCCCGAGCTACCGCCTCTACCCCCAGGTGCCGTCCGCCGAAGACATGCTCGACGACGTCGCTGCGGCCCTCGCCTGGACCCGGGACCACATCGCGGTGCACGGGGGAGATCCCCAGCGCATCTTGCTCGCGGGCCACTCTGCCGGCGCACACCTCGTCACGCTCCTCGCCAGCCGGCCCGACGCCCTGCGCAAGCGCGGCATCGATCCCTCGGTGATCAAGGGCGTCGTGTCCTTGTCGGGCATCTACGACGTGCCGGGGGCCGCCGCGCGAGCCGAGCTCGAAGAAGACCGCGTCACCCTCTGGCGTCCGCTCTTTGGCAAGCTGGGCGCCGAGCAATCGCCCGCCCGTTACTTCGGCGACAAGATGGCCCCGATCTTCTTCGTCGTCGGCAGCAACGACTTCGAGAGCTGTCTGGTGGACTACCACGCCGCCGAAAAAAGCCTCGCAGGCCTCGTCGGCGACCGCGCCTTTTTTCGCACCCTTCCCAAGCTCACGCACGAAGACATGGTGCTGACCATCGGCACTGCCCACGACGACGTGGGGCCCGCCGTCGCCGCCTTTGCCTGGTTCATCACCCGGCGGCCTTGACGTTCTGATGTTCAAGACGCGCAAGCGTCTGGAACCAGCAGAACTTCAAGACGCGCAAGCGTCTGGAACCAGCAGAACTTCAAGACGCTGACTCAGGGCCCGTCTCGGCTCGGAGCCTCAACGCC
Source organism: Myxococcales bacterium (assembly GCA_023248635.1). Classification (GTDB taxonomy): domain Bacteria; phylum Myxococcota; class UBA727; order UBA727; family VGSZ01; genus VGSZ01. The sequence goes on along the minus strand of JAHFED010000007.1, from coordinate 33,779 downwards.
TGTCGGCGTCTTCAGGTGTCGGGCTTGTCGGGGTCGGGCTTGTTCGCGGGCGGCTCGCCGTCGACGATGGGGCCCTCGTCGGCGCCGTCCATGGTGAAGGTGCGCTTGTACCAGCCCCGCACGTCGCTCCAGGTCTTGGCGACGACGTCTTGGCCGCCTTCGTCGACGCCGGCGGCCTCTTTGACCTCGCGCACGGCACGCGCGGCTTCTTCGCCGCTGGGCTCGGCGACCAACTGGTGACCACAGTGGATGCAGACCAGCGCCTCGATCTTGTTGGCGGTGTTGCAGGCCGGACACACCTTGGTGGCGACCAGCGCACGGACCTTGTATTCGCCGTCGAGGATTTCGAGAAAATTTCCGGTGCTCACCCAGTCAATGATCTCCTTGGTGCGCCAGATCGGAAAAGGGTGTGATCGGAACAGGCTCTGGAAAATCGTGATGTAACGACCAAGCGGTCCTTCGTCTTGCATTTTGCCGAAGGAGTCGGCCTGATCGATGAAGGAGTCGATGCTCAGCTCGCCGGCGTAGCGTCGGGTGCCGCCTGCGATCTTCATCAGGGTTCGCATCACCGTGTGAGGATTCTTCACCACCAGGAGCGCTGCGCGATCGGAAGAAAGCTCGCTCGCGCGATCCCAGCGCAGCAAAGCCAACTGCACTGGATAAACAACGAGTGATCCGATTCCAAACGTGGCTTGAATAATGGTGGAAGCCACCGATCCAAACACGCGGGCGGCGGACTTGTAGAGCACGTGGTCGGCGTGCACGTGTCCCAGCTCGTGGGCCAGCACCACCGTGATCTCTTCGTCGTCGAGGAGCTCCAGGCAGCCCGTCGACACGGCGATGAAGTATTTGTCGACGCCGAAGGTGTAGGCGTTGGGGACCGGGTCTTGGTAGATGTACAGCTCGGGCAGCTGCTTGACGCCGAGACAGCGGGCGGCGAACTCGAAGCGCGACCAGACCGAGGCGTATTGTGTCGGCCCCACCCGCACGAAGTTCGCGTGGTGGTGCAAGCGGGTCGCGAGCTCGAAGCTGTGGCGGATCAGGGAGCGCAACAACGTCGACACGCCGGGGATGCGCTTGAGGGCGTCGAGGGTCTCTTTGTCGAGGGGGTGGATGTAGCTGTCGGGGTCGAGGTCGTCGAAGGGGCGTTCATAGGCCCGCAGCAGCGGCTTCTCGCAGCGCCCGCACAGCGGCGAGACCTTCAGGTTGAGCACCTTGTCGCGCGGCAGGCGGTTCACCGCTCCACACTCGCCACAGGTGAACTCGACGGCCTCGACGGGCGTGTTTTTCGGCGGATCGCTGCTCTTGCTCGGCTCGGCTGCCATGGACCTGCTCCTTGCGGGGGCGACGTGCTGTGGTCTGCGCCCTCGGCGCAAACATGCGGGGTGGTCATACCTCTAGGCACGGCTTTTTGTGCAGCAAGCTCGCCGTGTCACGCCCGACAACGGCGCCGTCGACGTCGTCGCCGATCCTTGGGAATGCCACCCGCCTGCTTCGGATTGCGGGCGATCTGTCAGCCGTGGCCTGCGATGGCGGAGCCGCTAGGCCTCGCCGGTGCTGTTTGCCTTTGCTTGGTTGTTGGTCGCCCAGACGCTGACGAAGCCACCCGAGCTCGTCGCGGGTGCCCCTCCCTCGCACCCCATCGAGGCCCAAAACCAGGGCGCCACCGTCTCCCTCACCATCGTCATCGACCCCCTGGGATGCGTCAGCCGGGTCGAAGTCAGCGCCATCCACGTCGACGGCGATGGTCCCGCTGCCCCCTTCGCTTGGGCAGCACTCGGTGCCGCCACCAACTTGCTCTTTGTTCCCGCCGAGGTCGACGGCAAGCCCGCCGCTGTCACCATCAGCCAGACCCTGACCTTTGTTCCCGACGTCGCCAAACCCGTGCCGACGGCCAGCTCACCCAACCACCGCCGGGGCACGCTCTCGGGGCGGGTGCGGGCCCAAGGCAGCGTGCTTCCCCTGCCCGCCGAGCTGCGGGTGTCTTCGAACCTCGAGAGCGAGCACCCAGCAAGCGAGCTCGTCTTCGACGCCGACGACGACGGCCGCTTTGCCCTGGAGCTCGCTGAAGGTCCTTGGCACCTCGAGGTCAGCTGCAGCGGACATGAGCCCAGCGACGTCGACGTCTACGTCGGCGGCGGCAGCGTCGAGGTCGTCGACTTCGCGCTGCGACCGCGCAGGGCCAATGCCTTTGAGACCGTGGTGCGCGGTGCGCGCTCAGCACCGGGGGTGTCGCGGGTGAGCTTGTCGCGCGCTGAAGTCACAGGAATTCCTGGGACCTACGGCGACGCCCTGCGCGTGGTTGAGAGCCTGCCGGGCGTTGCGCGCGCGCCTTTGCTCGGTGGCGCGCTCTTGGTGCGGGGTGGTCTTCCCGCCGACACCCAAGTGCTGATCGAGGGCGTCCCGGTGCCCACCCTCTACCACTTCGGCGGGCTGCGCTCGGTGCTCAACGGCGCTTTCGTCGAGGAGCTCACGGTGATGCCCGGCGGATTTCCGGCGCGCTACGGCAACGCCACCGCCGGCGTCATCGACGTCGCCACCCATGCCCTGCGGGCAGATCCCCTCGAGGCCAGCTTCACCCTCGACTTGCTCGACGTCGGCTTCTTCTTCGGCGGCACGGCCCGGCTTTCTCAGCTCGCCTCCACCTTGCCCGACGTGCGCATCGGGGCCGCCGCACGCCGCAGCCACACCGAGGTCCCCGCCAACCTCCTGCTGGGCACCGCGACGCTGCTGCGCCGAGCCCTGCCGCCGATCCCGGTGCCCTCTTGGTACGACTGGCAATTCAAATTGGAGAGCGAGGTCGTCGACGACGTCACCCTGAGCTTGTTCGCCTTTGGTGCCGAGGACCAGTTCAGCTTTCTCGGTGCGGTACCTGACCTCGGGCTCGGCGACGCCATCGACGTTGGCGACCTGCTGAACTCTCTGCTGGGCAGCCAGTTCACCCGCGTGGTCGGTCGAGCAGTGTGGCGACCGCTCCCCGGCGTCAGTCACACCTTGCAACCCTACGGCGGCACCACCCGGCGGGGCTTGTTGGCCGACGGCGTCGTCGTTCCCCTGCTCGCCGGCGACGTGCTCTCGCCCCCACAGGACCAATCCGACTGGGGCGTGCGCGACGAAAGCCGCGTGCGCTTGTGGCCGTGGCTCGAGCTGCGCTCGGGCCTGGATGCGCAGCAATCGACGACGCAGGTGCAGCGGCTCTCGATGGCCAACCTCGAGGATCTCAGCGAGGCCACCAAGCTCTCCCACGCCGCCATCTCAGCCACCGCGCTGTGGTCCGACCTCGTCGTCGTGCTGGGCGCACTCACGGTCATTCCTGGCGTGCGGGGCGAGCTCTCGTCGATCCAGGTCAACGACGAAGACCCAATCTTTGATGGCAAGACCAGCACCGTCGCCGACGCCGCCTTCGTCGATCCCCGCGTGCAGCTTCGCTACCGCTTTGGACCCTTGCTCACCTTGAAGGGCGCCTTTGGGGGCTTCCACCAGCGCCCCCGTTTGCAAGCCGTGGGCTTCGACGTCGACGGCGACGCGCTCTTGCATCCCCAAGCCCTGCACTTGGTGTTCGGTTTGGAGAGTGAGCTTGGTCCCGAGCTCGGGCTCGATGCCCAGGTCTACGGCGTGCGGCGCTTGGCCCTCACCCGCGATCGCAACGCCCGCTATCGAGCCGGCGTCGTCTTTGCCGGCTTTCCGGGACTCGGGAGCTTCGACAGCCTCGGCAGCGGCGAGACCGAGGGCTTCGAGCTGCTGCTGCGACAGCGCCCGCGCACCCTGCGTTCGGGGAGCTTCTTTGGCTGGGTGGCCTATACCTTTTCGCGCACGGTGACCTCGCTGGGCAACTCCCGCGAACCCGTGGTGCCCGCCCCCTTCGATCAGACCCACAACCTCGTCATCGTCGCCAAGCTGACCTTGCCCTGGGACCTCACCGCTGGCGCGCGCTTCGCCTTCGTCACCGGCAACCCGGGGCCGATGCCGGATTCCATCGCCACCGAGCACGACGTCTCGACCAACAGCTACACGCCCCTGCTGTCGACGCTGCGGCCGGCGCGGCTGCCGCCCTTTCACCGCCTGGATCTGCGCCTCGAGCAGACCTGGATCTTCGATTGGTACCGGGTGACGCCCTTTCTCGAGGTGCTGAACACCTACAACTGGCTCAACCCCGAGGTCTTTTTTCCCAGCGGCGACTACCGCCAACGCGAGCGGCGCGTGCTCTTGCCTGGGCCGCCACTCATGCCCGTGGTGGGCCTCGAGATGACGTTGTGATCGTCCTCCTCGCCGGGCGTCGCCCCTGCTCCGTGTGCGCCCGCCCGGGCGGCGGCGGCGAATCTTGAGGGGACCCAAGCTCTCTGTGGTGGTGGTGGTCGTCGTCGGCGTGAGCGGCTGCTGGTCGGGTTGGCAAACCCTGCTCGACACCACGCCCAGCAAGGAGCACCGCATCGAAGATCTGCGCGTGATCGCGATTCGGGCCGAGCCTGCCTCCTTCTACGTCGACGCCGATGGATCGGTGCCCGACGTCGTCGTCACGCCCTTTGTCTACGACCCCCGCGGCGGCGCGGTGGCCCTGCAGATCGGCCTGTGCGCGCCGGCGTCGTTCTCGCAGCCCTGCGTCGATGTCCCCATCGAGGTGCGCAGCGTCGTGCTCGCGGCCGATGAGCACCACCCCCTGGGACGCGTCACAGACACCACCGCCACCCTCTCACTGACCCCCAGGCTGCTCTCGACCCTCTTGTCGTCGTCGTCGTCGTCGCTGTCGGTGGTGCCCGTGCCGATCACCATCGTCGTCGACGTCACCAAGCCGGGCACCGACCCCGTCGAACGCGAGCGCGCCACCCTGACGCTGCCCCTGCGGCTGGACCCGCGCACCGTGAACAGCGTCTCCGAGGACACCGCGGTGCGCCTCTGCGCCGACCCCGCGGACCCCGGTGAAAACGCCGTCTGCTTCGGCGGCAGCCCTCCTGGTCCCTGCGGCGACGGCGTCGTCGATGCCAACGAGTCCTGCGATCCCCCCGACGGCGACCGCTGCGGCGACGACTGCCTGCGCCACGACGCCTGCGCGCCCGCCACGCGCGGCTCGGCGCCGTGCCTCGAGCGCTTGCCCCCCAACGAGCCGCCCCTCATCACTGGCTTTGACCTGAACCCCAGCGCCCGGACCTTCGACGTCGCTACCAGTGACCAAGACGTGGCCGACGTCGACGTGGGTGCCGTGGCCGAGGTCGAGCCCCAACCCTCGCTGCGCATCGCGCCCGTCGTCGACGTCGCCGGCGCCTTCGACGAGGTGCAGGAGTTCTTTGCGGCCCCGCTCGAGCCCTGGTGCGAAAGCCAGCCGGTCGCGGCCTGCCTGAGCCGCGAGGCACCGTCGCTGCGCTTCTATGTGCCCGATGGCCCCTTCGACCTCGTGGCGGCCGAGCCCAACCAGCCCGTGAACCAAAGCGGCAACGCGCAGGCCGAGCTCGCCATCCCCCGCGCCGCCCGCAGGGGTGACGAGGTCGTCGTCGTCGTCGTCGCCAGCGACGGCCGGGGTGGCCTCGACGTCGCCGAGCTGACCCTGCGCTTGCGCTGAGCACCAGCCGGTGCTTTACGCCTGCACCCGAGCGCGGTAGCCGCGGTGCATGAGGCAACCACTGGCGGTCTTTTTGTTGGCTGGCTTGGCAACGAGCGGCTGCATGCACATCAGCTCGGAGGTGCCCGGTGTCCTCGACCTGCGCTCCGACGGTTCGGCAGCGCCCATCGAGACAGCAGCGGTGCCTCCCTCGGATGCGAGCGCTCGCGGCGGCCTGGGCGGGTTCTTCCTCGGCGACGGCACCACCGCGATCGGTGCTGAGGCCAAGATCGTTGACCGCAACCACTACATCATTGCGTTGCTACCGATCATCAACGCATCTTCAAAGGAGGAATGGCAAGCCGCATTGGGCGAAAATGGCGCCTTGAGAAACGTTCAAATTGGCGACCAGTTGTCGATCTTTGCCTGGCTGAACCAAATGGTCTTTCAGGTCTGCACCGCCCCCATCGGTGGCATCGGCGGCCTCGTCGCCATGACCTGGGACTTCACCGCCCAAGGTACGCGCATCAAAGGCGAAGCCTCACCGCGCAACGAGTCCATCGCCCCCCCCGCCGTGCCAGGCACGCCACCGGCCCTCGGGTTTTGAGCCGCACCCAGAGCCATCCTTTTCAGTTCTGATGTTCAAGACGCGCCAGCGTCTTGAAGGACGCCATGAAGAAATTTGCTTGCTTGATCCTGACCTGCGCGGCCGCCAGCGGCTGCATGACCGTCAATGCCGAGCTGCCGGGAACGCTCCGCGCCGACGTCGCCGCCGCCGACACCGAACGCATCGGACAACTGTCCATTGAGAAGGGAAATTGGTTCTTCTTGTATGGACTGCTTGGGTCGCCCGACAAGACTTTCTTGTCTGCTGATATCGCCAAAGCGGTGCAGGCCAAAGGCGGCGACGGGGTCGCCAACCTGAAGTACGAGTCCTCTGAAGGCATCGTCGACATGGTGATCGGTGCCTGCTCCTTCGGCTGTGTCGATCCCCGCAGTTACAAAGTCACCGGCGACATCGTGCGCATCAAGAAGCCGCCGCTGCCCGGCAAACCCGCCAAGGTGGCGACGTCGAAGGCCGCTGCGCCGGTCGTGGTCGCTTCTCAGCAGTACTGAGCCCCGATCTCGCTGAACTTCGACCGCGGAGCGGTCTCGTTCAGCTCCGTCGGGGATGCTCTTCTGGGAGGTCTGGTGCAGACCTCCCCGCGCCGGTGGAGCCGACGCGGGGCCCCCCACCAACTCCGCGGGCGCTTCACGCGCATCATCCCGCGTCCTTCCCAGCTCGGAACGCGGTCGAACATCAAGCGGACCCGGGATGAGCGAGGGCCATGGACCACAAGAAAGGCCCGCACTGCGCGGGCTTTTTTTGGGGTCACTCTGGTCCGTTTCCTTCGGGCATCTCCGCCTTGGGCGGTGGCGCCTCGACGGGGCTGCTGCCCTTGGCGAGGCGCGCCTTGGCCTTGCGACCAGCATCCTTCGACAGTTGGGGCACCAGCGTCGTGAACGCGCCTTTGGCCGAGAAGTGATAGCGACCCTCGTCGTCCTTCGCCTTGCTGAGCGAGGGAGCGCCCGGCAGCTGGATCTTCTCCCCCAGCTCGAGGGCGCTTTTGATCTTGGTGTTCTTGTCGAGAAAGGCAGCCAGCGGACGAAACCAGCCGTCGGCGTCGAGGCGCGAGAGCTGGGGCTTGGCCTTGACGTTGATCGTGCCGCTGATTTCGGCTTCGATGTCGGGCGCCCCCTCGAGCTTGAGGGTCTCAATGGTGCCCAGCCCCTGCTTGATCGGCACCCGGCCCTTGAGGTTGCCCAGCTTGATGCCGTCGGGGAGCTCCCAGCCGCCGGGCACCGCGCTCAAGTTCCCGGCACCCACGGCCAGGCCTTTGACGTCGAGGTCGATGTGACCCACGGCGTCCTTCTCGGCCTGCTTGCCCATGTCGAGCTCGACGTCGGCGTCGATCTTGCCTTCGACGGGCACCCCGAGCTTGGCAATCAACACGGGCACCTTGCCAAGGTCGACATCATCGATGCTGGCGTCGAGGGCGACGACGTTCTGTTTGTCATCGACGGTGAGGGTGGCGTCGACGTCGCCGCCGTAGAGGGATCCCTGCAGCTGCAGGGTCTTGTTGGTGGACACCGCCGACAGAAGCGACGCGCTGACCCAAAGGGAGTCGACGTCGAGCTCGGGTCCGGGCTCGGGCTCGCGGTTGCCGAAACGCACGTGCACGCGAGTGGCCTTCACACCCAGGCCGCTCATGCGCAGCGACTCGATGGTGACCTCGGGGTCGATGCCGTGCGTGCCCTGTTTGCCCTTGCCCAGCACCTTCTCGACCTCGGTGATGACGAGGGGCTTGATGCCGTCGAGAGGGAAGGTGAAGAGCACGGCCAAGGTGAAGCAGAAGAAGAACCAGGCGACGTAGCCGATGATTTTGGCGGCCTTCATTGGGGCTTCCCCGCTGGGTCCGGCACCACTGCACTGGGATCGGGGGGCGGGTCGGCGGCTGCTGGCGGCGCACCACTGGCGGACGTGTTCGGCGCTTTCCACGTCGACACCGTCAGCGAGGCCTCGAGCACCTCGGGGTTGTCGAAGCGGGACTTGACCTTGAGCTTCTGCACCTTGACGACGCCGCCCGCGGAGCGGCCTTCGATCTTTTCCAAGAGGGTCACAAGCTTGTCCACCGTGATCTCTTTGAAAGTCACATCGGCGGTGACCTCGGTGAGCTCGCTGTCCTTGATGGGAAGGCGGCGCTCGTTCAGATCGCTCAGCGCCAGGCCGACTTCGGCGGTGGATTTGGTGAGCAGCGACGACAACGACGTCGACGCAGCCGTCTTGATGCGGGTCTCCGCAGCCTTTTGGCGGGCCACCGCGGCGTCGTAGTCGGCGTGCAAGGCCTCGAGCTGCACGATCTCGTCCTTGCGGTTTTGAATCTGGCGTTCGCGCTTGCCGATGGCGCCAGACACGAGCCACCCCGCGCCGACGACGCCAAGGACCGCCGCGACGCCGACGGTGACAAAGACCAAACGCCGCTCGCGCTCGGTCATCTTTTGCAGGGCCGCAGCGATGCGGGAAGCAGCAGGAGAGTCAGACATCACTGGTCTCCATCGACGGAGCGGGTGCGATCGAGGGGCGCGTTGGGTTTTTGAAAGCGTTCCCGCAGGCTCGGACGCGCGGCGTTGGGGACGTCGAGCATTTGCTTGCGCCTCATCTCTCGTTCTTCGCGCAGCTTCTTGAGCCGGTCCCGGCGCGCTTCGACGTCGAGGGCAGTGGGGCGCTTGGCAGACTCGAGGAGGTCGGCGTCGGGGGTGCGCGCGGGCCGCTCGTCGACGACCGGCGGGTAGGGCGACGGCGGTGTCGGCAACGTCGTGGACGGTGACGAGGCGCTGGCCGCCGAGGCTGCTCTCAACGAAGCCGCCGTGGGCGACGGCGGCGGCGGCGGCACCTTCCCGTCACCAGGGGCCGTGGCGCAGTCGAGGTTGATGGTGATGTTGAGCTCGACGACGTCGGCGCTGATGTTGCGGGCCTTGCCCTTCTCAACCAGCTGGAAGCACTTCCCGCCCTGGAGGCGCTCGACCATGGTGTCGATGGCGTCGTAGGTCGTCGTCGTTCCCTTGAGGCGCACGCGTTCGGAGGTGATGTCGAGCTCGGTGATCTTGCGCTTGAGCTCGGCGGCGTAGGGCAGGCGGCGCGAGATCTCGAGGAAGACGTCGACGGCGCTGTGCTCGGGCACCTGGAACCCCGCGGTGCCGTTGATGCGCTCTTGGATCATGGAGCGGCACACCGACGCCGACTCCAGCGCCTGACCGGTGATTTGCTGACAGACCGCGAGCTGCTTTTTCACCAGCGCATCGTCTTCGCGAGCCAGGGCCACGATCTGCACCAGCGATCCGACGCCGACGACGACCACCAACGCCGCCGCCCACGCCGTCAACGCTGGCACCCGTTCCCTGAAGAAGTCGTAGTCCCCCTGCCAAGCAAAGGGACCCACGCGGAAATCGATGCGGGGCTTGCTGCGGGCCGCGAGCCCCGACAAGGCATAGGCCAAGGCCAGCGCAGACTCCGAGCCGTCGTCGTCGTCGGTGAGACGCGCACCCCGCAAATCGCTGGCGCCGGTGCCCGACGCCCGCAGTGTGGCCCCCACCTCGCGACCACGAGCCACCTTGACGTTGAGCTCTTCGGCCAAGTGGCGATCGAGGTTCAAAACCTTGCCGCCGCCGCCGGTGAGCACGATTTTGACGATGCGCAGCCGCGACGAGGAAATGGTCGCCTGCACGATCTGCCGCAGGCGCCGCACGATGGGGGCGTAGGCCCGCTTGAGCACGTCGGAGACGATCTGCTGCTCGGGAAACTGGGCCACGGCGCCCGCAACCTCGAGGAAGGCCTCCTTGCGCTTGCCGCGCTCGGCCTCTTCCAGAGGCAGCCCGATGTCCTTGGCCAAAGCGCGGGTGGCGTCGGCACCGCCGTGCAAGAGGGTGTGCGCCGAGACCACCTGCCCCTGGTGCATCACGCAGACACTGGTGCGGCGGTGGCCGATGTCGACGACAGCGATGGCCGGCGCGGGAGCGCCGTCGACGGTCTCGATGACGGTGCCCCCCGGCGTGGTGAGAGCCGAAAACTGCGAGGGGCCGTCGACGTCGATGGTGTGGTTGGGCGCGAGCACGCCGTCCCAGAGATCATCGAGGGCAAGGGCATCGAGCTCGACGTGGCGGGGATCGAGGCCGTGTACGGCGAAGAGATCGAGCACCTCCTGCACCGCTTCTTTGCGGGCAAAGGCGCACAACACCTCGCTCTCTTTGGTGGTGGGCCGGAGCGGGAGCTGGATCCACGACCAGGCGACGTCGTCGAGGTCGAGGGAGATCTCGGCCTCGAGGGTGTAGGGCAGGGCAACGGCGATCTTGTCCCGGTCGGAGAAGGGAAAGAGCAGCGTCTTCACCGCCGCCGAGTCGCCGGGCAAACCAGTCACGTAGACGTCGCCTTCGAGCAGACCGCGGGTCTTGAGCTCCGCAAGAGCTTCGCCCTGACGCCGGCGCAAGCTATCGGCCGCATCTTCGCCGGCGTTGGGCGGTGGCACGAGCGCGTGGCCGAAGCCGAGCACCTCGAACGCCTGCTTCGACGTCGAAGCCCGGGCCTTGCCGACCCCGGGATTCTTGCTGCGCGGCGTCAGCGTGACGACTTTCACGCTGTAACTACCGAGATCAATTCCGACGACTCGCTGTGCCATGTTTCTTCCTGTCGCCCCGAATCAGATGCCTCTTGACCGGTCGCCTCGCCCGCCGCGACCTCGAGGTCAGCGCACGGAATAGTAGTAAAATTCTTCCGTCGAATTATACACCCGCAGCACGGTTGTAATTGTGCGGGTAACTTCACCGACTTTGCCGACCGCTTGGATGGTGAAATTGCGGGATTCCGTCGCCATTTGATCCTTGCAGGTCTCGTTGGCCGTCAGGCCGCGGGCGTCGAGCATCTGGATGAAGCCATCGGCGTTGATGGGCCCGCCGCCGGCGAGGGGACCGAGGGTCTTGAACTCGCGCCAGGTGATGAGGGTCTCCTCCATCCACTGGGTGTTTTGCGGTAGGGGATCGCCGGGCTGGGCACAGCTGAAGATGAGGGCTTCGATGGTGGGGTCGGGAGCCGAGAGCAGGTTGATCTTGCCCTCGCCGTAGATCGAGATGGAATCGCCGAAGGCCCGCAGGTGGGCCTCGGTCATGCCCCGCACCAGCCGCAGCTCTCCCGGCGAATCAAAATAGGCATTTTTTGGCTCAATCTTGTAACCAGAAGAATACAACGCATCCTCGCTGCCGACGGTGATGCGGCCCCAGCTGGCGGCATCGGCGCGACCGTCGGTGGCCTCCTGGTTGTCGTCGATCCAATCGTGAATGGCGGCGACCAGCTCGAAGCGATCGGTGCGGTTGCCCTGGGCGTCGCGGTCCTCGAACAAGAAGTCGTAGCGCTCGGGTTGCAGGACCATGAACAAGCGTTGCGCGAAGGGGAATTTCTGTTGGGGCGTCGTCGCGGTCGCCCAACCCCGCAACGACGCTGCCTTGCGTTCCTCGTCCACGATCTTGGCGGTGAACTGCCCAACACACTCGTCCGGCCACACCCCGGAGTCGGCCCGGCAGAAGTAGCCGAAGCCGCCCTCGGGGGGCTCGAAGGGTCCAGCGCCGGCTCCGTCTTTGTCGGCGTCGAAGTCGTGCTTTTTTTCTTCGAGAGCTTCGTCGTGCTTGGTCTTGCGCTCTTCGAGAGCCGCGGTGACATCGACACCGATCATGGTCTGCAGCTCGCCCGAGGTCAGCCCGCGCAACAGCTCGGAGTCCAGGGGCACCAGCTCCCAGAAGGTTTGCGCGGGCAGCGGGATGCCCATGGCCGCTGCCGCCGTCAGCAGGCACTGAACCGAAGACTGCATCGCGAGCAACAGGCGGGCGATGTTGGTGCTGCTCTCGGCGAGGGCCTGGGCCTTGAGGGCGTCTCGATCGTTGCAGGCCAGGCGGTAGCGAATCATCTCATTGGTGCCGAGGTCGGTGACGACGGCGCTCATGAGGGCCAAGGCCACCATCACCGTCAGCAGGGCGATGCCGTGGGGCGCTCCCTTGCCATTGCGAATGGGCACGCGTCTGCCGACGGGCTCGAGCAAGAAGCGCTTGAGCCGCTGCGTTCTGCTCGGCGTGCTCGGGGTCGAGGCTTCGATGGGCACCATCAAGGGCCACCTCCCGCGCGGAAGTTCAGCGGTGCCAGCGTCCACAACTTCGACTGGGTGACGAAGGTCTGCTCACGACCGTCGTCCATCACCGCCACCAACTCGATGCGCACCCGGGAGGGCAGGCGGTTGAGCTCGTTGCCGGCGGCGTCCCATTTTTCGGTCCAGGCTTCCTTCTGCGGATCCCAGTACTGAAATTCCAGACTTCGTACATCGGGCAAAAGCGTTAAAATCCGACCGCCTTCGTCGTATTCATCGTCGAGATTTGCCTGCTCCCGCCGCACCAAGGATCGGGTCTGAGTACGCGGATCGGTGTCGGTGTAAAAAGAGAGCTGGCGCTGGTCGGACTTTTTCTCATCCTCGACGCGCGGGACATAGCCAAAGCCCGTCATGTCGATGCGATCGCGCTCGCCCTTGAAGCCCGTCACCATGCGTACCACTGTGCCTCCTGTGGGGCGGTGGGTCGAGAGATAAGCCATCGATATTTCGTCGACCATTCTACTCATTGATGAGCGAACCAGATGATATCGATTCGATGTCGATTCAATGGCATCCTTGGCTTCGATCGACGACGACAACGACTGGGCCAACAAGGCCCCGATGATCGCCAGCAGGCTGGCGGCGATCAGGATCTCGATGAGCGAGAAGGCGTGCTGGGCTTGCTTCCTCACTTGCCGCCCTCTTTGGGAACGCGACAGCGTCGGGTCACGCAGCGCTCACCCTGGGCGCATTCGGTGTCGGTGCGGCAGGCCTTCCCTTGATCGGCAGGCGGCGGCGGCGTGCCACCGGGGAGGGAGCGGCATTGCTGGGCAATAAGGGCGGCGACGCCGTTGACGGGGCCTTTGTCGATGACGTGCGTTGTCACGACCATCTCTTGCTGCTCGGTGCCGGTGCCCCAGCGCACGATGACGACGAGCTCGCGAATGGAATCGCCCATCACCGACGACATCTGCGTCAGAAAGGGCGCGAGGAAGGACGCGCCCATGTCGGCCGCAGGATTGGCTGCCCCACCAGCGCTCGCGGCGTCGGCGGCGCCGCCTCCCACCAGCGAACTGAGATCGCCGCCTTCGCCCGTCGGCATTTGCGGCTTGTAGGCGTGGCACTCCCAAAAGAAGGTGGGATGACCTTCGTCGTCGAAGTTTCCCTCGGACTCATAGTCACCAATCGAGAAGCCTCTTTTCAGCAGATCCGTTTGGCAGTCGTAAAGCTTGCCGCGGGCGAGCATCGTCGCCACCGTCATCTCGCGACCCTCGATGGCGAGCTGGGCCGAGCGGGCTTGCACCTGCACCAAAGTGACAAGACCAACTGACAGGATGGCGAGGGCTACCATCACTTCCAACAGCGAAAAAGCGCGTGTTTGATCGTGTTTCATCCGTCGTCCTCGAGCGTTGGGACGCGGGGCTCTTCCTTCTCGACGAAGACCTCGCCGGTCAGGGACTGCACCACGAGGGTGAGGGTGTTTTCGCCGTGTTCGTCGTCGGTGAGCGTGATGAGCGCCTCTTCGGTGTAGCCACCTGGATAGAAGTAGAGGGCAGCGACGCCAGCGGTGACCTTGTCGTCGAGGTGCTCGATCCACACGCTCTTGAAGCGCACCTCGTCGGGCAGCTTGTTGGGCTGGCCAAATTCGCCCTCGACGGGCTGAAAGGCGGGACCAGTCAGCAGCTGCACCTTGGCCCGCTCCTTCACATCGGTGGTGTCGTCTTCGATGTGCTCGAGGCGTTCGTCTTTGGCCTCGAGCTTCACCTTGCCGTCGCGGTCGGCCTGCAGCTTGACCGGCTTCACGCGGGCGACGCCGTCGGCCTCTTCGATCCACCAGGCCTCCTGCTCGAGATCCAGCACCAGCCGCGTCGAGCGTCCCAGGAGCGCCGTACGCGCATAGGTGTCTCGGATGGCGCCGGCCATCAGATTGGTCGACTGCTTCATGCGCGCGCCAGTGACGGCGTTGAGAGAGGGAACGGCCACGGCGATCATCAATCCCAGCAACACGAGGGCCATGCCGATCTCCAGCAGCGTGAAGCCCCTGTTGACCGACACCGGGAGGGCCCTCGCGTTCAAGGTCACTCCGACCAGTTGCCGACGTCGTCTTCGTTGCCTTCGACGCCGTCGTTGCCCTTGCTGCGGATGTCGAACTTCTTCGGGTTCTTCTGGCCGGGGTTAGTATAGATGTAGTCTTGCCCCCAGGGATCTTTCGGAATCTCGTCCATGATTCCCTTACCCTTTGGTGGATCTTTCAAGACACCAAGTCCCTGGCCCGTCGACGGATACGATCCATTCTGAAGCTTGTAGATATCGAGGGCCTTTGCAATCTCGTACGACTGGTTGCGCGCGGTGTCGGCTTGTCCCTTGTTCAACTGGCCGATGACGGCGACGCCGATGGCCGCGGTGACCAGACCGATGAGGGTGATAACGACCATGATCTCGAGCAGGCTCATGCCCCGCACGCGTTTCGCACGGCGCGCTCCGGCCATCCGTTCCACATCGAGCATTGTGAGCACCTTCATCGTAACTCCTTCTTCTTCAAACGGCGCGTGCAGCGCTTTACAGTATTGATGATCACACCGCTGGCGCGATTTGATACCGGTGGAACATACAGATTTCACTTCACAAGTGTATTCATCTGCAAGATCGGCGTCAGAATCGAGAACACAATAAATCCGACGGCGCCGCCCATGCACAAGATGAGCAACGGTGAGAGCAGGCTCATGAGGCCTTTGAGACGCACGTCGACGCGCTGTTCGTAGGCGATGGCGACGCGGTTGAGCATCTGCTCGAGTTGTCCGGACTTCTCGCCGATGGCGATCATGTGGATGACCATGGGCGGGAACTCCCCCGAGCGCTTGAGCGGAGCCGCGATGTCTTCGCCTTCGCGGATGGCCTCGGCGGCGACTTCGATGGCGGTCATGATGCGGGTGTTGGCGACGACGTTCTTGACGATGTCGAGGCTGACCAGCAGCGACACTCCCGACGACAAGAGCGTCCCCAGCGTGCGCGCGAAGCGAGAGACGGCGATCATCCGCACCAGGCTGCCGACGACGGGGAGCTTCAGCACCAAGGTGTCCCACTGCCCACGCCCCCGCTTGGAGCCCCGCCAACGCGTGAACAAGAAGACGCTGCCGGCGATGACGATCAAGATCAGCCACCAATAATCGCGCACCGTCGACGACATGAACATCAGCAGCCGGGTCTGCAGCGGCAGCTGCACCTTGGCGTGATCGAATATTTTGGTGATGCGTGGGACGACGACAGTAAACAATACGCTGATGTTGATAATACCAACGAAGACCATAATCATCGGATACATCAGAGATCCAATGATCTCGCCCTGAATCTTGGCTTGTCCTTCTTTGAAATCAGCGAGCCGTTCGAGGACGACGTCGAGGGTGCCCGAGCTCTCACCGGCCCGCACCATATTGACAAAGATGTGATCGAATAGCTTGTGCTTCGACATCGCATCACCGAGTGAAATACCCTCGTTTACCTCGGTCTTGATCTTGCTGAGAATCCTTTTGAGGGCCTTATTTTCTGTCT
Organism: Myxococcales bacterium; assembly: GCA_023248635.1. GTDB lineage: Bacteria > Myxococcota > UBA727 > UBA727 > VGSZ01 > VGSZ01. Next base: position 18,032 of record JAHFED010000007.1, on the reverse strand, counting down.
GCTCGATGAGCGCTGCCAAGGAGCCCACCATGGGCACGCCGGCCTGCAACAAGGTCGCGAGCTGGCGGGTCGCCAGCGCCAGGTCGTCGGTGTTGACCCGCTGCAAGAACGCGAAGTCGACCTCACGGTCCAAGAGCCCCTGCCCTTTGCCGTCGGCCTTGTTCTTCCCCTTCGAGACCCCCTTGCCGGATTCGCTGACCTCGGTGGCGAGCACGCCCTCCTTCTTCAAGAGCGAGCGCAACGCCTTGACGCTGTCAGCGTCGCGCAGACCTTTGACGGTCTTGCCGGCGGAGTCGAAGCCTTTGAATTCGAAGACGGGCATTAGGCGAAGGCCTCCAATGACATCGAGTCTTCTTGGGTGACGCGGGAGACCTCTTCACAGGTGGTGATGCCCGCCAGCACTTTGTCGGCGCCGTCTTCGAGCAGGGTGCGCATGCCTTTCTCGCGGGCCTTTTGCTTGATGGTCCCCGAGTCGACGTTCTTGAGGATGAGCTTGCGGATCTCGTCGTCGATCAACATGAGCTCGTAGATGCCGGTGCGGCCGCGGTAGCCGGTCTTTTGGCAGTGGCTGCAGCCCCTGCCCTTGAACAAGCGGCTCACGTCTTTGGGCTCCAAGCTGATGCCGCGCAGCTCTTCGGCCGAGGGCGTGTACTCCTCGCGGCACTTCGGACAGATAGTACGAACCAGGCGCTGCGCCAGCACACCGATCAACGACGACGCCACCAAGAAGGGCTCCACGCCCATATCGACGAGGCGGGTGACAGCACCCGGGGCATCGTTGGTGTGCACCGTCGAGAGCACCAGGTGACCCGTCAACGACGCCTGCACCGCGATCTCGGCCGTCTCTTTGTCGCGGATTTCGCCGACCATGATGACGTCGGGATCCTGCCGCAAGAACGAGCGCAACCCGCCAGCGAAGCTCAAGCCGATCTTGGCGTTGACCTGCACCTGACCGATGCCCTTCAATTGGTATTCGACAGGGTCTTCGATCGTCAAGATATTCAGATCTGGATGATTGATCTTGGCCAAACAACCATACAACGTCGACGTCTTGCCGGAGCCAGTTGGTCCCGATACCAAGATGATGCCGTGGCTCTTGGTGATGAGCTGGCTGATGACGGCGAAATTGCGCGGCGAAAAACCAATGGTGTCCAGATCCCGCAAGACGCTGCTGCGGTCGAGCAGACGCATGACGATGCGCTCGCCATAGGTCGTCGGCACCGAAGAAACGCGGACGTCGATGTCTTTGCCTGCGATCTTCAGCCGGATGCGGCCGTCTTGGGGAAGACGCTTTTCGGCTATGTTCAATCCGGCCATGATCTTGACGCGAGAAATGATCGTGCTTTGAAACCTCTTCGGCGGCTTCACAATCTCCTTGAGCACGCCGTCGACGCGGAATCGAACCAGCATCGACGTCTCGAATGGTTCGATGTGAATGTCCGATGAACGTTCCTTCACGGCCTGGGAAAACAAGCTGTTCACCAGCTTGATGATGGGGGCTTCGTCGTCGTCGCTGGCGTCGAGGAGGTCGGGCACCTCTTCTTCGGCGATCTCGCTGGCGGTGGCGCCTTCATCGAGCTCGGCCACGGCGGCGTCGGCCTGCGCCCGCACCCGATCGTAGGCGTTGTTGATGCCGGCGGTGACGACGTCAGAGGGCGTCAGCACCAGCTCGATTTCGACCTTCAACAACAAGCGCAGCTCATCGTGGGCCGCTGTGTCCAAGGGATCGGCGCTGGCGACGATGACGACGCCGTCTTCGGTGCGGCCCAGGGTCAGGAGCTTCTGCTGACGCGCAAAGCCGATGGGCACGCTGCGCAGCAGCTCGTCGGGCACGAGGTCAGGCTGCAGCTCGGCGAGAAAAGGCAGGTCGAGCTGCGACGCCAAGGCGGCCAGCATGTCGGCTTCGCTGATCCACTTCTTGTCGACGAGGATCTCGCCGATGCGCCCGCCCTTGGCCATCTGTTGATCGAGGGCTTCACCGATCTGGCTGCCGGTCAGCCCATAGAGCTCGGCACAGATCTCACCCAGCGCGCGCCCCACGAGGTGCTTCTTCTTGGCGGTGACGCCGAGGTCCACCGCGGGGCGGGGCGGGTGCAGGGCGATGTTTTCAAGACGCGCCAGCGTCTTGGACATCAAAACTTCACTCTCGCTCATGATCCTCTCCTCAGTTCGGCGGGGTGGGCGGCGGCGGCGGCGGCGGCGGCACCGGTGGCAGCACTCCAAGACTCGGATCGGGCGAAGGCGGCGGCGGCGCGCTTTCGCCCCCCCCATCCGATTCGCCGCCGTCGTCGCCGTCGGCGTCGCCGCCGTTGCCCACCTTGCGGTCGCCGAAGCTCGCCGGGCCGAACAGCTCTTCGCCTTCGATGCCCTTGCCGCCGTTTTCCACGCGCTGCATCTCGAGATCGATGGCTTGCACCAACTTGCCCAATGGACCGGTCTTTCGGTCGTAATCGATGTATGGATCATAGCGACGAGCATCGGTGAAATAAGAATCAATGAACGCCTGGCGTTCCTTCATCTTCAACTCGTAAATCTTCCGGAAGTCGTCCTCGTCTCGCACGATGTAGGGCGTCAGCAATAGAATCAAGTTCGTCTTCTTCGAGGTGTCGCTCCAATTCTTGAACAACCAGCCGATGACGGGGATGTCCCCGAAGAAGGGGACCTTCGACTCCGAGTCCGATTTCCGGTCTTGCATGAGGCCGCCGATGACCACCGTGCGCTGGTCGGCGGTGACGACGACGCTCTTGATGCTGCGCGAGGAGATGATCGGGTTGCTGACGCCGCCGATGTTCACCTGGCCCGAGATGTCGGCGACCTCCTGCTCGAGCTCGATGCGCACCTCATTGTCGGCGTTGACGTGGGGCGTGACCGTGAACTTGAGCTTCACGTCTTCGAAGCCAATCTGCTGTTGGGCACTGAGCCCGATCCCGCCGGCGCCGGCGAAGGAGGTGCCCTTGCTGACCGGTACCTTGTCGCCGACGGAGAGCTCGGCCTTCTCGTTGTCCGTGGTCATCAGATGTGGCGTCGAGAGGATGTCGACGTTGGAGTTGCCCTGCAGCAGGTTCACGACGGCGCCGACCGAAGGAAAGCTCACGATGGGGTTGCCAGCGGCGTCTTCGATCAAAGTGATGGCCGGGCCGGTGAAGGAGAAGAGGCCGATGCCCTGGCTCAAGCTGTCGACCAGCTCGAGACCCAGCGCCGCGCTCGACTGATCGAGGCGACCGGTGCGCTCCAGGGCCTGCAAAAGCGCGATGCCGCTGGCGACGCGCGCCCCTTGGCCAAAGAGGGTTTTGCCGCCCTCATTGGCGAAGGTGAGGATGCCCGGACCCGTGGCGCCGGGGATGGGGACGTCGAGAGGCGCGCTGCCATAGGCCGACAGGCCGACGTTGCGGTTCTGGTTGACGGCGACCTCGAGGATGGCGGCTTCGACGAAGACCTGTGGCCGTCGCACATCGAGCTGTTCGATCACCGATCGCAGCGCCCGAAAATCACGGGCCGAGGCGACGACGACGAGGGCGTTGGTGGTCTCGTCGGCGGTGACCTTGACGTCGCCCTCGAACAAGGCGGCGGCGGCGGCCTGCTCTTTGGCTTTGGCTCCCGCTTTGGCATCCGCGCCCTTCTTGGCCCCCGCCCCCGTGGCCAGCGACGACAAGGTCGAGGCCGCCTTCTGGGCGTCGGCGTTGGCGAGGGGCACCACCCACATGCGCACACCGGTGCCGTCGGCGGGTCCCATCACGTCGAGGATCTTGATGACCTCTAACACTCTTTCAAAGGCCTTTGGAGAAGAAATTACAATCAGCTGATTGGTGCGCTCATCGGCGATAATCTTTTCGATGAAGACATCGGTGACGTCGCCGTCGAAGTCCTCGTCCTCTTTGGATTCGGCGCGGGCGGCTTCGGCGGCGGCGACGGCGGCTTCCTTGTCCTTGTCCTTCTTCTTGGCCTTGGTGGCCTTGCCGCCGGCGGCACCGCTCTTGTCGCCGACCCCGAAGATCTCCTGCAGGCGGGTCTGGATCGATCCGACGTCGGCGTAGTCGGGCGTGTATACGTTCAACTGGTTGCTACTGCCTTGAATGTCAATCTTGTCGAGCACTTCAAGAATGCGAAGAATATTGCTGCCTGAATCCGACAAGATCAGCAGGTTGCCGCCGGGGGCCTGCAGGTCGGCGTTCTTGGTCATCAGGTTGCGGATCAGCGCCTGCACCTGGTCCTTGTTGGCGTACTTCACTTCGTACAAGAGCGTCACGTGCGCGTCACTGTTTGGAAAATCGCCCACGCGACTTTCTTTTGGTGTCAATTTTTGCAGTACACCATCTTTGCCAATATCATACAATGGCAATGTCGTCTTGGCCGCATCTTTGCGCTCGACGACCTTCCAGTAGGCCCCTGCGGGCACCAGCGACATGCCGTTGGCCTCGAGGGCCGACAAGAAAGCGGCATAGGCTTGGCTTACGGTGACCGGCGTGCGCGAGATGATGCTGATGTCGTTCTTTCCTTTGACCTGATCGGAAAGAATAAAGTTCATGCACCGCATGCGTGCGATGGGTTCCAGAATCTCTTGAATCGAGGCCTTATCGAAGAAAAAAGGCGTCTTTCCCGTGGCGGGCTTGCAGGTCTGCAGGTCCACCTTCGTCGTCGAAATGTCGCGCTTCTCTTCGGGCTTCCCCGTACCGAGGGGGGCCGGCGGCGGTGTCTGTGCGAGCACCGGAGCGGCGGCGGTGACGACGACAAACAGACAGGCGTGCAGCCCCTGCAAAACGCGCCAGCGTCTTGAGCCATCAAACTTCATGACTTCCTGCAGCCGGGCGTTCAGGGGGGACCACACGGAGTTGGGGCAACGCCCGGCGAGGACAGAATTCATTGCGGCAAGTCTCATGGGTGAAAGGCCAAGTCGAGCTTCAGGAGGGAGGGATCGGCGTCGCCGGGGCGCACGACGACCAGGAGGTGGCGCGGCGACGACGAGAGCACGTGGAGCACCTGCGCCAGATCGGTCACCGCAGCGCCGTCGACGTTTCTGATGACGTCCCCGTCGCGCAGCCCAGCGCGGGCCCAGGGCGAACCAGCGCGCACGGACTTGAGCGAGAAGCCAGCGAGGCGGCCCCCCTCCACGACGAGCGTGAGGCCGACGTCGGCGCCGGCGGCCCAGGGCAAGGCGAGCAGCCCCGAGGTGGCGCTGACGGCGGGGAGCACAGGCTCCCAGGCACCGACGGGACCGGGACGCTCGAAACCGCCTTTCGACGACGTCCACAGACCCAGCGCCAACGCAGCCAAGCTGACCAGCAGCGGCCGGACCAACGACGACGACGGCGAAACAGTGATGATCATTGGATCGATACTCTTCGCTTCTTATTGGATGGCATAATCGAGCGTCATCGGCTTGCCGCGCCGCTTGACGTCGACGGTGATGTTGGTGGAATCCTTGAGCTTCGAATACACTTCAAGCCCCTTCTCTGGGCTCGACATCTCATACCCATTAATGCGGTTGATGACGTCGCCGTTTTGCAGTCCGATCTTGGAGTAGAGCGACCCGGGCTTGATCGAAAAGAGCTTGAAGCCGACGGCCTTGCCACCCTCGAAGGCGGGCACCACCCGCGCCTGGGTCGCGAGCTCCGAGAGGTTGTTGAGGGCGCCGTCGACGGCGGCGCGGGGGACGCCGTAGGTGTTCTCCCCCGTCTTCACGATGCCTTCGCCGATGTCCTTGCCATCGCCCTTGGGCTCTTCGCTCTTGATGGCGGGCGGCGGTGGCGGCTCTCCGCTGGCAGGGGGCTCGTTGAGCGCGAGGTACTCGATGCGACCCTCTGAGGTGTTGAGGATGAAGACGCGCTCGGGCTCCACCCGCTTGAGCACGGCGACGTCGCCGATCTTGTTGCAGGGGGCGGGCTTGCCCACGAGCTTCTGGTCTTCGGGGCTCATGTTGCTGATGTCGGGGAAGACGCAGTCGTTGATCGAGTTGACCTCGGCTCCCGACCCGCTCTTGCCCTCGTCGACGATGGAGGCCAGGCAGAACTCTGGCTCCGAAAAAGCGATGGTGCCCACCAGCCGCAGCCGCAGCGACGACTTCGGCGCGTTCCACCACTCGCCCCCGTCCAGGGGAGCCACCGGCTCAGGACCCGGTTCGTCGACGACGATCTCCCGCTTGCCCTCGAAGATGTTGGCGTTGGCGGCGGCGACGAAATCGCGCGCAGCCCCCACCACCCGCGAGGGCAAGAGCGCCGGCTTCGTCGGCACAGCACCCGCCTGAAGCTTCTCCACCAAGACGCGGGCCACGACGCTGGTCACCGTTCGGGCCAAGAGCACCGCCAGCACCGCCGACAAGACGAGATGAACGAAGAAGAAGCGTTTGCGGAACAAGGTTTCGAGCACAGTCCACCTTGCGAGGCGCGCCAGCGCTGGAGACATCAACACAGCTTCCACCAAAGAAGCCGCGGCCTGGCCCCAACATTCCTGAAAAGCCTTGCTACTTCAAGGACTTCGACCTTTTTTCTTCAACGAATTTTCTTGTCAGCCTGGCAGGGGTGGCGGAGCTTGGCCGGGCACTTTTGCCAAGTTGGCAGGCTGCCCGCTGGTGGCGCTCCGCCGTCTCAGCCTCGGAAGTGGTACGCCCTCTCCATGGCCGGGGGAACGCGCTGCGAACGCTGTGGGACGATGGTCGAAAACGGCCGCGTCATCTGCCCCAACTGCGACAACGTCGTCGATCTCTCTTTCCTCGAGGACCAGCCCGCAGCCGGCGGCGAGCGGGGCTCGCCCTTCTCTGATTCCACGGTGCCGATGAAAGCGATGACGCCCACGACGGCGAGCGACGAGATGCCGAGGTTCAGATCCCTGGCGCTCTTTGAGACCTCGGTCCTCGAAGCGACGGCGGCCCCCGTGCCCGAGCCCGACACGCCGACCTTGCGCCTCGGGGCGGCAGAGACCCCGCGACCCATTTCAGCGCTCGCAGGCTTGGGCGCGCCTGCTGAGGAGTCGCTCGGGTTTCTCGAGGAGCACACCAGCTCGGACTTCAACCCCGAGGACCTGCGCTCCTCCACCGACGCCCTCATCCTCGGCGACGCCGGCAACATCGTCGAGACCCTGTGGATCGACACCGAGAGCACGGTGGGAACCCGGCAAGCGATGGTGGGCGCTCAGGCCGGGCGACCTCTTCCCCAGGAGATTCCCCAGGGCGTCGATTTCGCGCCGCCCGTGGGCCCGGGCCCAGCCGACAACAGAGACTTTCTGTCGGCGCCCACCCAAGACGGGCTGCGCGACATCATCCCCCTGCAGGTCTACGTCGGCGCCGACGTCGCCCGCATGATCGAAAAAGAGTCCGTGCTGCAAAAGACCACCCGAGCAACGTCGGGCCTGGCCTTGAGCCCCTTCGAACAGTTCGTCCTCGACCAGATCGACGGCGTCCGCCCCGTGGCCCGCATTCAAAAACGCATGGGCCTCGGCGACGCCGACCTCCGCATCGCCCTGGCGCTGCTCGCCGACAAGAAGCTGGTCGAGCAGGTCGGACGCGCGGCTTCCACCAAGCCGACCGACCCCGGGTTTCGCGTGCCGCCGATGCCCTCAGGCTCCTTTCGCGCGCCGCCGCCGGTGCCCTCCGGCTCCTTTGCGGTGCCCCCCAGCCCCGTGTCGGCGCCCTCGCCGGTGCCCTCGGGCTCGTTTCCAGCGCCCTCGGCGTCGGTGCGCGGGCCCTCGGCGTCCTTTGCGCTGCCCGCGCCGTCGGCGCGGGTGCCCTCGGCGTCCTTTCCGCTGCCTGCGCCGTCGGCGCGCGTGCCCTCGGCGTCCTTTCCAGCGCCCGGGGCCGCCGCGCCGGTGCCCGCGGGGTCCTCTCCTGTGCCCTCTCGCTCCTTCGCAAAGCCGACCCCGGCGAGCCTGCCGCTCCCCTCCATCGCTTCCGCCCCACGGGCTCCCACCGCGCCTTTGGCAACGCCCGCCGCAGCGCGACCCGCGGTCGTCGACGACGCCGGCCACGCTCGGGCCCTGGCGCTGCACAGCCAATGTTTGCGGGACCTCAAAGGCGGCGCCGTCGCCCGCGCCTGGGGGGTGGCCAAGATGGCGCACGAGTCCGCCCCCGACGTTGCGCTCTACCGCGAGGTCCTCGATGACTGGAATGCGTTCGTGTCGCAGCACAAGGTGGCCGACGACGCGCGCCTGCACGCCCAGGCCGTGAGCGCCGAAACCGCCGGCGACGTCGACCGCGCCGTCACCCTGCTGAAGCAAGCGACGACGGCAAACCCGCGCAATGCGGCAGCGTGGAACCGCCTGGGCTTGCTGCTGGCGACGCGCATGAACGACCTCGACGGCGCCCTCAACGCCATGACGCGGGCCATCGAGCTGAGCCCCGACGACCCCACCTTCAAAAACAACTTCGGCAAGATCGCGGCGCTCTCCCAGCGACGGGGTCGCCCAGCCAACGCCAAGAGCGGGCTCTTTGGCCGTCTTTTTCGCGGCGGGTGATCCAACCAACCCGGCCAAGTGGGTGCCGCCGGCTCTCGGAAATCCCAAGTTGCGGGATTGCCGGCCTGCGGGTCGTTGGTTCATCTTGATTGCGTGCGCGCCCTCGTCGTCCTCTGTGCCCTGGTGTGCTCACAGCTTCTGAGCCCAAGCAGCCGCGCCGGCGACGACGCTGCCCCTGGATCGGTGCAGGCCTTCGCCGAGGCGCTGGCCACCGCGGTGCGAGCGCGCGCCGAGGCCGAGGGCTGGCACGGCGGCGTGCGCTTGCTGCTCGACGACAGCCGCGGCGTCGACCTGCCGAAGGCGCGGGCCACCCTGCTCCCCCGCGTCCGGAAGGCCCTCAAGGGTCTGTACGCCGCCGACGGACCTCTCAAAGCCCGACTCGCGCTCTCGGAGGAGGGCGGCAAGCTGTGGGCCGTCGTCGTCGTCGACGGCCCCGGCCTTGATGGACCCTCGACCATCGTCGTCTCCGCCAGCGTCGACCGCGAGCTCTCGAGCGCCCTGGGGGCGGTGAGCAAGCTGACCCAGGGGCGCTTCTTGCTCGAGCGCAAAGGCCTGCTGCCGCTGACGCCCTCCTGCGCAGTGCTCGACGCCGCCCTCGTCGACGTCGACGGCGACCCCGCCCTGGAGCTCGCTGTCTTGTCCCGCTGCGGGGTCGAAGCCTTTCACGTCGACGGGGCCCAGATGGAGCGGGTGGCCGGCCCCTTGGCGCTGCCTGAAAAACGCTGGCCGCGGGTGGCCTTGGGTTGGCTGGTGGCGGTGGGCTCACCAGGCGAACGCACCCACACCTTGTGGGCGGCGACGTCGGCGGGCCACAGCGTCGTCGTCGACGTCCGGCCCTCGGCCAAAGACGCCGTGCGCGAAGCCCCGGCCGAGCGGGTCCCCCTGCGATCGGTGGCCACCCGCGACGGCCCCCTCGCCCTGCATTGGCGCTTTGGCTCGCCCCTGTTGTCCCTGCCCCTGATCTCGGCCGGCGGCGTCGACGTCACCGTCCCGGGGCTGCCACCGCGCCTCCGTGACCTGGTCCGCTTCCCCGTCGGCGACAGCTGGATCTTCGTCGCCGAAGACGGTTCCTTGATGGCGCGCAACGACGCCGGCGTCGTCGAGCCCTTGGCCCCCGAGCGCTGTGGCGATCGAATCTTGCTCGTGGACATCGACGCCGATGCCGAGCCCGAGCTCTTGACGACGTCGGCGTCAGCGCCGGGAGAGCCCGATCAGCTGGTGCTGCGGCGGCTGGGTCCTGGTCTGTCGTCGTCGACGGTGCTCTTGAAGAGCCCGCTCTCGGGTGGATCCATCGTTGGCGTTGCTTACGGCCACGTCGATTTTGACATTCGCCTGGATGTGCTGGTTCTCGAGGAGCTTGCCTCCGGCGACGTGCAGGTGTGGCGCTTGGAGCACGCGCCATGAGCTTCTTGCACCTGCGGAGGGCCAAGGTCGCGCCGCGCGCCGCGCGCGGAGAAGGAGAACGCGCTGCGGCCTTCCTCGGTGTCGTCGTCGTCGTTGCCTTGCTCTTTTCTGCGACCGCCCAGGCCCGCCGCGCGCCGGGACCCGGGGGCACAGTCATCGTGTCCGTGCCAGCCGATCTGGTCGGCGCCGTCGTCGAAGCCCACATCTTTGCCCCTCTGCTGCAGCCCCGGGGACTCGATGTCGGTGCTGCCGCTCCTGATCGCGCCCCCCTGGCGGGCGCCCCCGCTTGGAGCTCCGCGGTCCTGTCGAAGATCGCCGTCGACGACGCCGGCCTGCGCTGGACCCTCACCCCCCACGCTCCCGTGGGCGTCGTCAAAGAAGCCGTCGCCCGCTGCCTCTCGGGTCGACCCGATCGAACCCCGCAAAGCTCCTGGCCGGTCATGGCCCTGCGCGCAGCCGGCGTCAGCGAAACAGTTGAGGGCATCGGCGGCGACGTCGTCGTCACCTTTGACAAGCCTGTGTTCGTGCTGCCCGAGCTGCTGGCCTTTTGTCCCCTGCGCGCCGCCCAAAACGCGCCCACCGGGGCCTACGCCATCTCGGGACCAGGACGCCTCGCCTGGCGCTCGGGCAGCTTCGACGCCCCCCCTCTCTTGGGCGCCATCGAAGTGCGCGCCTCCGCCGGCACCGACACAACCACGGACAAGGCCGACGTCGTGGTCAATCCTACCGGCGGCGACTCCGGCAACGGCGCCACCCAGCTCTCCCCCTGGCCCGACGTCGTCGTCCTCGTGCAGGGCAGCGGCGCCCGCGACGCCGATCCCTTTGGCCTCAGCGACGCCCGAGCCGGCACCCGCGCCTTTCGCACCGCCCTGCGCGCCGACTTGCTCGCCGCCGCCTGGGCCAGCGGTCGCGGAGGACCCACCGAAGCCCTCCTGCCCCCCGGCGTCGCCCCCGCACGACCCCTGCCCGCCTCCGTCGGCGTCGACCGCACTCCCCTGGCCCTGCGCCCCGTACCCGCCGACGCGCCCCGGGTTTCCGTGGTGGTCCGCGGGGGCGACGTCGTCACCGATGGCGTCGCCGAACGCCTGGCTGTGATCCTGCGCGCGCGCGGGCGCTTGCTCGAGGTGCGGCGGGCCGAAGCCCAAAGCGAAGACGGCGCCGAGCGCGGCAGCGAGCTGGTGCGCTGGCACCCGCCGACCAAGGACGCCGCTTTGGCCCTGCTCTCCTTCATCGGCGCCCGCCCCGAGCTCAACAACGATCCCGCGGTGCGCCGCGCCCTCGACGACCGAGCCTTGCTCGCCGCCGACCCCGCCGTCCGCCTCGCCGCCGCCCTCGCCCTCGAACGCGCGCTGCTCGACAGCCGCCGCGTGGTCCCACTGCTGGTGGTCGATCGCTTCCTCGTCGTCGATCCCGACCTGCGCGGGGTCGTCGTGCGCGGCGACGGTGTGCCCCTGCTCGACGGCGCCTGGTGGGGAGGCGGACGGTGATCGGCAGCGATCCACCGAGCGCTCCAGGTCGCCTGCCATCGAACCCGCGCAGCGATGCCCCGACGTCGTCGTCGACCAGCGCTTCACCGGCATCGGCCCGACCCGCACTGATCCGCCGTCTTCGCGAGCGACTGCTCGAAGTGCAGACCGCGCTCGCGACCCTGCGCTGGCGCGTGTCCCTGGCCCTGTTGGCCGCCGTCGTCGTCGCCGTCTCCGCGGGCACCATTGCCCATCTGGTCGAGGTGTCCGCGCGCCTCGAGCACGATCTGCAGGCCCAGGCCAACCGCGTCACCGGCGCCATTCGCACCGATCTCGAACAGACCGCCACGGCCCTCGACGAGGAGCTGCACACCGCTGCGGATCCCCGTCAAGGCGTCGCGCGCCTCTTGTCGTCGGGCCGCGTCGAAGCGCGCTTTCTCGGCGCCCAAAGTCGTCTCACCAGCGGTCGCCTGGAAGTGCTCAAGGTGCTGCAGCCCGACGGCACCATCCTGACCTCCGGACACTGGCCGGCCAGCTTCGGCGCCCTCGACCCCCTCATCGCCGCCTACACCAACGATCCCGGACGCCTCCCCCGCATCGTCGACGAAGCCACCCCGGAGGGCTCCGCCCCCGCCCTCGAACGCTGGACCACCCTGCGGGCCTCCGGACGCGAGGTCGTCGTCGTCGCCGGCCGCTTCCTCGACGGACCCGCCCTGGAACGCCTGCGGGCCCGCACCGGCGCCGACGTCTTGGCCCTGTGCCGCAACGTCGACGACAACGCCCAGAGAAACCCCAGCAGCCGCAGCAGCGACGTCGCCGCCGATCTGTGTCTCTCCGTGCGGGCGGCGACGTTGGCGGCGGAACCTGCCTTCGATCCCGCGGCCCGCAGCGAACGCTCGCGCTTGCACCTCGAAGCCGTCGACGTCGGCGGCCATGTGTTGTGGATTGGCCTCGATCGCTCCGGCATCGACACCGTGCGCAGCGGCATCATCGGACGCGCGATCCTGGTGGGCATCTTGGCCGTCGTCTTCGCCGTCGTCTTGGGAGCGATGTTGGCGACGCGCCTGGTGCAGCCCATCGAGTCCCTCGCCGAAGCTGCGCGTCGCCTCGCTGGTGGCGATCTCAGCGTGCGGGTCTCGGCCCAAAAGACCGAAGGCGAGGTGCAAGAGCTGGTGTTGGCCTTCAACAAGATGGCCGCCGACCTCGAGCAGGGACAGCGCCGGCTGCTGCAAACCGAGCGCGTCGCCGCCTGGCAAGAGATCGCCCGCGGCCTCGCCCACGAGCTGAAAAACCCCCTCACACCCATCCTCGGCGCCATGGACGTCATCAAGCGCGCCCGCCAACTTCAGCGCCCGGATTTCGACGCCATCTTGCACGAGCAAGCCACCGCCGTCGTCGAAGAGGTCATGCGCCTGAAGGAATTGGCCGACGCCTTCGCCCGCTTCGCCCGCTTGCCCGAGCAAAAACCCGAGCCCCTCAACCCCTGTGAGCTCGTCGACCACGCCTTGGCGCTCTACGCCAGCGCCGGCGCCGACACGGCGCCCATCGTCGTCGAAAGGGACTACGCCGACGCCCCCAGCACCATCGAAGCCGACCGCACCCAGCTGCTCACCGTGATCACGAACTTGGTGAAAAACGCCGTCGAAGCCCTCAATGGCAGCGGCACCCTCAAAGCCACCATCCGCGCCCACGGCGAGCCCGGCGCACCAAGCGACGTCGAAGTCGCCTTCGACGACTCCGGCCCCGGCATCGCCGCCGAAGTCGCCGACCGCCTCTTCACGCCCTACGTCACCACCAAGGGCTCGCGCGGCACCGGCCTGGGTCTGGCGCTCTCCCACCGCATCGTCGTCGAGCACGGCGGTACCATCGAGGCCTCGCGCTCTTCCCTCGGCGGCGCGCGCTTCGTGATCCGCTTGCCCCAACGACGCTCGACCCCGCCGGCGTCGTCGACCGACGTGCCGCCGATCACCGACCCGGCGTGACTCACCCGATCGGGCCCAGACCTGTGCGCCCCATCGCTGCGGAGTGGCGAGCGTTTCCTGGATGTTCCTGCGCGTGCCGATGAACAGATCGAATGTTCCCCAGCACCGTTTGTTGAGCAGCCCGAGGAGATGCAGATGAGCAGCCCCGAAACGACGACGACGACTACGCTGGCTGCTGCTGCTGCCGAGCTGCGGGCTTCCGCTGGGCTCCTGCTGGAATTGGCCCGCGCCATGGCCCGAGTGCAGCGACGGCGAATTCGGCCACGAGCCCCGGGGCAGCTACACCGCGTCTAGGGCTAGCGCGTGAACCGCCGAAAAAGAAGCTGCCGAAATCGCTGATAGAGAGCACAGCGACACACCATCCGCGTTTTTCGACGCGACGCGCGCCGCGGCCATCGAAGCGCTCATTTCCCTCGAGCTCTGCCGGCGCAGAAGTGCCCACCCGCTGGGCGCCATGCGACGACGACAACGCTGGGGCGCCGGCAACAGCTCGAGGGAATGCGCCTACACCTGGGCAGGGAGTCCAGAGGGGCTTGCCCTGGAGCCCCTTTGGCCCCGCCGGAGGCGTTCCGGGCCCGCCGCAGGCGCTGTCCACATGACAGTAAAACCACCGCGCGAAGCGATCAAAGACGAGACTAACGCTCGACCTTGAACTCGACGCGACGGTTCTGCTGGCGACCGGCCTTGGTCCGGTTCGACGCAATGGACTTGGTCTGACCAAAGCCAGTGGCCTCGAGCAAAGCACGATCGACGCGCTCTTTCTGCACCAGCCAATCCCGCACGCTGTCGGCGCGGTCCTGCGAGAGCTTCATGTTGAAGTCGTCGTCGCCAACGTCGTCGGTGTGGCCTTCGATGATGATCTTGGTCAGGCCCTCGATACTGCGCACCGCTTCGCCAACCTCGGAGAGCAGCTTGGCACTCGCGGGCTTGATGGTGGCCTTGCCGGTGTCGAACTGCACCTGCTGCTTGATCTCGATCTTGTCCTTCTTGATGACGATGAGCGTGAACTTCTTGGGGCAGCCGTTCTGCTTGGGATTGTCGTCGTGGCGGATGCCGGGCTCTTTGACGCAGTTGTCTTCGTCGTCGAAGAAGCCGTCGCCGTCGAGGTCGGGCCGTGGGCAGCCGTGCTTCTCGGGATTGGTCAGCTTCTGATCGATGCCCTTCTCGTCGGGGCACTTGTCTTCGATGTCGGCGAACTTGTCGCCATCGCGATCGGGGCAACCGCGAGTCTCCAGCGGACCGGCATCGTTGGGACAGCCGTCGACGGTGTCGAGGATGCCGTCTTTGTCGTTGTCGACTTCGGGGCAGCCGTCGCCGTCGTCGAACTTGTCGAGGTCTTCCTTGGTCGCCTCGGGGGATCCGACGATGCACAGATCGCACGACGCCGGTCGTTCGGTGCCATCAGCGGACTTGATCGGAGCCAGCGCGCACCCAGGCACGCAGTCCTCGACCCCGTCGCCGTCGACGTCGAGGTCGGGGCGGCCGTCGGCGTCGCGGTCGCCATCTTTGTCTTCGGGCGCATCGGGGCAGAGGTCGGCCTTGTCGTTGATGGCATCGCCGTCGCGATCGCCGTAGGGACAGCCGTCGTTCTCCACCGGTCCAGGAGTGTTCTTGCACTTGTCGACGACGTCGACGACGGTGTCCTGATCGTTGTCGAAGTCCGGGCAGCCGTCTTCGTCTTCGAACAAGTCGAGATCTTCAGGCTCGTCGGGACAGGCATCGACCTCGTCGAGGATGCCGTCGGCGTCGCGGTCGGTCTTGGTCTTGATCATCACCCGTTTGGGGGCGCACTCGCGCGAGTTGGCCAGCGCCTTGTTGGCGTTTTCGACGGCGACTTCGATGTGCTGCTGGGCGCGCAGCGAATCGCCTTGGGCCAGCTCGTTTTCGGCGAAGTCGAGGCTGGTCTCGGCCAGGGCCAGCTCGCGCGGCGCGCAGGTGTAGGCGCCAGATTTCTTCGCCTTTTCGACGTCGACCCGCACCACTTCGGTCTGGGCCTGAATGCGGGGGCCGACGCAGGCGACGACGACGACGACGACGACGGCCAGGGCCAGGGCCAGGGCCAGCTTGAGCCTTTGGTCGGGGTGGCTCATCGCGGTGCCGGTCGGGTCGAGGGATCAGAGGCCGGCACGCCGGGGATGGGCAGCTTCTTGATGATCACCTTCTTCGGCGTCGGCGTCGGCGTCGGCGTCGGCTCCGTGGTTTCGCCGCTGGCGGGCATCGTGGGCTCGTCGATGTGCTTGTGACGCTCCTCGGTGGCCTTGGTCATGCCCTTGGCAGCGAACTCGCCGGCCTTGAAGGCGTAGTCGATGGCGGGTCCGTAGTCGGCGTAGCCCAGCTCTTCGTTGGCCTTTTTCAGGCAGGCCTCTGACGCCGTGTACTCGTAGATGGCGTAGCGGTCGGCTTCGGCGGCTTTGGCAGCGGCCACCTTGGATTCCGCATCGGCGATCAGGTAGGTCGAGAAGATCGGCCCGCAGCCCGTCGAAAATGCCAGGAGGCCAAACAGAGACAGAGGGACAGCAGGACGCATGGGCTCGGATATCGCCCTGCCAGATGCCCGGTCAAGGAAGCCACCGAGGCTCAGCGCTGAGCTCGGCCGGCGGGGCGGTTTCAGTGTTCCTTGATGTTCCCGTCTCAACATAAAAAAAAGGGGCGCAAATGCGCCCCTTTTGACCTGAAATCGAGAAACTCAGCCCGCGGGACCCTGGTAAGTCGAGTCAGAGAAAGCCAGCATGGGCATGAAGATGAAGGGCAGGAAGAGCATGCCGATGGCGTAACCAGTGCTCTTGCCAAAGCTCTTGGCAAAGGACACCATGATCAAGATGCCAGCGACGAAGCTGACGACGGGCACGATGAAAAGCACGATCCACCAGATCGGCTTCCCGCAAATCTTGAGCAAGACAACCATATTGTAGATCGGAACAATGGCAGCCCAACCCGGCTCATTGGCCTTGACAAAGATCTTCCACATCGAAGCGATCATCAATACGACCACAGCGAGATAGATGATTCCGATTATTGCTCCGCCCACCGTGCACCTCGAATAGAAGCCGTGGGTTTCACGGCGTTTGAAAGAACTCGCTCGTCGTGAGCGCGGGGCGACCGTCTTCCGTTTTTGGCACCGGTGTCAACTGCGGGGGCATGACGGCGCTCACCCGAGGCCCTCCGGAGACGGGGCACCGGGCCCAGACTTGACGCGTTTTGTCATGAGGGGGCTCTTGGGCGGATGCACCACCCGGCACGCCTGTGGCAGCGTGCGGCTCTCGTGTCTGTGTCGCCCCGTCCCTTGCCGCGCTCGCTGGCCCTCCTGTTGGGGCTGTGCTGCGGCGTCGGCGCCCTGGTCCTTCTGGACGTGGCCTCGAGGCGGGTGTCGAGTGCTGGGCGGGTCGAGCTGCCCCATGTGGCGGCGTTGGTGCCCCCCGCGGAGGGGCCGGCGTTGCCTCCGTTGCAGCCTCTGCAGGCGACCGAGTGTCCCCTCGTCCCCGTCGACGCGGCTTGGTTGGCTGTGGCTCCCCCGACGGCCGCCGTGTTGCCGCACACCCCCAAGAGCCTCGAGACGCGGGTGAAGCTCTGGTCTCAGGTGTGGGGAGAGGTGTCGGAGCGGCACACTCTCCTCGTCGACGGGCGGCGTCCCTGGGTGACCTATGCCGACGTCGACTGCAGCGATCTCTACGAGTGGGGCGACCCGAAGTTCGCCCAAGACCGTTGCGGCGAAAGGGTGACGACGGCGAAGAAGAAGGCGACGGCGGCGCTCAAAAAGGGGTGGTGGCAGGCCGACACCCTCCGTCTTTATGCCGGCAACCAGCTGCTCGCCCGCACGTCCTGGCAGAACCTGATCGGCGTCCGCGGCCGCAAGGAGGCCTTGGGTCGGGCGAAGGAGCGGGCCCGCGAGCAACTCGATCAGGCCGAGGGCCTTTACACCTTGCAAGGCGTCCCCCGTCTCTACGCCCGGGCGGCCATCGTCGAGAGCTTGTGGCGACCGGAGGCCTTGTCTCGCTCGGGGGCCGCCGGGGTCCTGCAGTTCATGCCCAAGACGTCGAAGGAGTACCTCTTGGTGAAAGAGGGGGTCGTCGACGAAAGGCTCGATCCCCTGCGCTCGTCGTGGGCGGCGGCGCGTTACCTCAGCGACATGAACAAGCAGCTGAAATCGTGGCCTCTGACACTGACGGCGTTCAACACCGGGCCGGCGCGCATGAAGAGGGTGATGAAGATCCGCCACTCCGCCGACCTGGGGCAGATCGCCAACGCGGGCGACATCGGCGAGTACGGCTTCGACGGGCAGAACTATTACGCCCAGATCGTCGCCATCGCGCGCTTGACCAAAGACGAGGTCTTTCCCCTTCACACCTACACCGGCCGCACTTTGAAGCTGGCCAAGGCGGTGCCGCTCAGCGACCTTGCCTTGTGCACGCAGACGACGACGGCGGAGCTGCTGGCCCACAACCCGGCCTTGCTGGCGCCCATTCGCAACGGCGTCGTCGACGTTCCCGCTGGCTATGTGTTGCAAGCGCCCGACGACGGCGCCCGCACGGCTTCGGTGGCTGCGCCGCTGTCCCCCAGCCTGCAGTAGCCTCGGTGTCGTATGCGATCGGCTCTCCAGCGAGCTAGCAGGGTGCGGAACAACTCCGTTTTTCGCACCCTGCTGTACTTCCGGAGGGTCTGTCCCAGACCCTCCCTCGTCGAGGCGAAGCCTCGACGAGCCTCCCTCCCAAGGACGCGTCTGCCTCAAAACTTCGTTTTT
>JAHFED010000056.1 GCA_023248635.1 Myxococcales bacterium | reverse complement strand
ACAGCGCTTCGCGTGTCGGTGAATTGTCTACAGGTTCATCGCCTGGCGGCGATGAATTCACCGACAGCGCTTCGCGTGTCGGTGAATTGTCTACAGGTTCATCGCCTGGCGGCGATGAATTGGGGCAACGCCTCGACATCAATGCAGCGCGGCACGCGTCGGCAAGCGGGCCAGCAACTCGCCCTCCCAGGCCGCAAGCTCGCGGAGGCGGGACAACGTGCGCTCGTGAGCGGAGGCGACGCCGGATCGACGCAACGATCGTTCGGCCAGCTCGATGAACAGGGTGTGGTGCGTGGCTTCTTCACGCCAGAGTTCGGCGTAGAGCGCGCAGACGTCGTCGTCGACGAAGGCCTGTTTGTGCTGGGGCAGGGCTTCGGCCAACAGCTGCAGGCGTTCGCACGAGCGTCCCTCGATGAGTGCGCAACAGAGCAAGCGATCCACGCGTCCGTCGAGCACGCTCGAAGTGCGGCAGCGGCCGAGCAGGGCTTCGACGTAGGGGTCTTTCGCGGGGTGTCCCAGCGACAAGCCCTTCGTGACGCAGAGCTCGGCAACGCGCGTGAAGTGGCCGGCCTCGTCGCGCGCGAGGGCGCCCAGGGCGGTGATCAGGCGCGGATCGTCGGGGTACTTCGAGACGAAGGACAGCGCCGTCACTGCCGCCTTGTGCTCACAGTGGGCGTGATCGACGAGGATCTTGTCCATCGACGACAACGCCGTTGACAGCCATGCCGACGACGTCGTCCCCACCAGGTGCAGCATCGATCAGAGCAGGTCTTCGATGGGCGTGAAGGGGGCCGCGGGGTGGGCCTCGGCGACGGCGCGGTAGGTGATGTGGCCATCGTGGGTGTTGACGCCCTTGGCCAGCGGCGCCGACGAGCGGATGGCTTCTTTGAAGCCGCGCTCGGCGAGCAGGCGCAAGTAGGGGAAAGTCGCGTGGTTGAGCGCGAAGGTGCTGGTGCGCGGCACGGCCCCCGGCATGTTGGCGACGCCGTAGTGGACGACGCCGTCGACGAGGAAGGTGGGGCTGTCGTGGGTCGTCACTTTCATGGTCTCGACGCAGCCGCCCTGGTCGACCGCGACGTCGACGATGACGCTGCCGGGCTCCATGCGCTTCAACAGGTCACGGGTGACCAGGCGCGGCGCCCGGGCTCCCGCGACCAACACGGCGCCGATGACGAGGTCGGCCTTCTCGACCTGCTCGGCGATGGCCTGCTGCGTCGAGTAGAGGGTCTGGGCGCGCTCCATGAAGATGTCCTCGAGGTATTCGAGGCGCTCGAGGGAGTTGTCGACGATGGTGACATCGGCCCCCATGCCGACCGCCACCTTGGCAGCGTTGACGCCGACGACGCCGCCGCCGATGACGACGACCTTGCCGCGGGGCACACCCGGGACGCCGCCGAGCAGGATGCCTTTGCCGCCGTGCTCCTTCTCCAAACACCAGGCACCGACCTGCACCGCCATCTTGCCGGCGACCTCGCTCATGGGCTTGAGCAGGGGCAGGGTGTTGCCGACCTGGATGGTCTCGTAGGCGATGCCGCTGACCTTGCGTGTGAGCAGCTGCTGCGTGAGCTCGGGCTCCGGCGCCAGGTGCAAGTAGGTGTAGAGAATCTGGCCTGCGCGCATCAGCGGGTACTCCGGCGGCAGCGGCTCTTTGACCTTGGTGACGAGGTCAGCGCGGCCCCAGACGTCTTTGGCGTCGTCGACAATCACCGCACCCGCGGCCAGGTACTTCTCGTCGGTGATGCCCGAGCCTAAGCCCGCGCCCTTTTGCACGAGCACTTTGTGCCCACCCTTGGTGAGCTCGAAGACCGAGGCAGGGATGATGCCGACGCGGTTTTCCCGGGTCTTGATCTCGGTGGGACAGCCAATGATCACGGTGAACCTCTGCTGGAGTGACGACGACGACGGCTAGCCCAGCGCGCGGCGGGCGACAACGAGCGCTTCGCTGCTGGGTCAGTGCACAGCGGCTTCGACGTCGGCGTAGCGGCTCGGGTCGTCGCCGAAGGCCCAGAAATAACTCGCCAGCAACACGGTGACCCCGGTGGCGACGCCGCCAGCGACCTGGGCGACGAACCAAGGCGTGACCGCGTTCTGGGCGTCGGTCTGCAGTGTTTGGAGCTCATTGAAACGGGGCTGCGTCGCATCGATGCCCTTGTCTGCGATCTCCTTCTGCGCCGCGGCATTGACCTTGGCTTGGTTGTCGACCGCCCCGATCCAGCCGATCGCGCCGGCCGTGAGAACCCCCGCGCTGACGACGACGCCAACGGTGCTGACCCAGGCCAGCGTGCGGTACAGGCCGGCGTCGGCGTTGTAGCTCGCGAGGAACTCGACCGACGGGCGCAGCCTCACCTCGCGCGCGAGGGCATCGCCGCTCTTCACCCGCAGCGTCTCTTGAAAGCGAATGAAGCCGGCCTTGGTGACCACGAGTTGGTGCAAACCCCCCGTGAGCCCGATGGGAAGGTCCACGGGTGAGACGCCGACGACGTCGCCGTCGACGACGACGTTGGCCCCTTCTTCGCTGACGGCCACGCTCACGCTCGCGCGCCCCGACGCCAACAGAGGCTGCAGCACCAGGCGGGCGGCGTCTTCGAGGGTCGGCAGCACCTCGTTGCCTTGCTCGGAGGCCTTGAGCTCACGGCGGGCCAAGACCGTCGAACGTTTGGGATCGATCAAGCGCGTCTGCACCACCGTGTCGCCGTCGATGGAGCTCACCACCGTCGCCACCAGCATGTCCGCACCGACCGCCGTGGCCAGCGCCGACAAAGCCAGGGGATCGGCGTCGCCCCCGAGCAGCGAGAGGTCGGCCTGCTGATCGATCACGGTTTTGACGTCGTCAGCAGTGAGCACGCTGAAGCCCTCGCGGCCGATGGCCTGGGCCATGGTCGACACGATGGTTGCAGCCATAGACGGCGGCAATCCCGAGAGCGCGGGCTTCACGATGTAGATGCGGGGACCCGTGCGGGCGGCCGGCGCGGGCTTCGTCTCTCCAGGTGCTGGCGGAGTGCTCGTCGGTGCTGCCGACGACGCGGGCTCTTTGGCCTCGGTCACCACGGCGGCCGGGGCGGGCGTGACGTCGTGGACAGCGTCGTGGGCGAGGGCGAGGAGCAGCAGCAGGGGGCTCATGGCAGCAAATCCTGGTTCAAGGCCGTCGTCGAAAAAGGTGCGTAGTGGCAGCGACCCTTGAAGTCGGCGCCGAGGTCGAGCTGGGGATCGTCGAGGGCGGCTTCGATGGCCACGCTGTCAGTGGTGCCAAAGAAGCTGCCGCTGACATCGATGGAGATCTGGCTGTCGGCGTCGGTGCTGTTCACATCCACGATCCGCCCGCTGACGTTGGTGAAGTTGTTGCGGCGGGCGTCGACGGCGCGGTCGGTGGTGATGTTCAGCGGCGCGACCTGAAAGATGTCGGTGGCGGTGTCGAAGGAGTTGTCGGTGACGACGAGTCGGAAGGTCGAATTGCCGTCGAGCCTGGTGTCCTTGAAGGGCGTGACGACGTTGCTGATGGCGGTGCGCGTCATCTCGATGTCCCGCACCATGTCGCTGTCGTCGGTGGCGAAGAGCTCGTTGCCGCGCGTGAAGCGGCATTGATCGATGTCGGCGCGATCGATGGTGCCGAAGCCGTTGTCCTGCACCAAGCGATCGAAGTTGGTGACCGTGGTGCGTTCGACGACAGCGGCGACGAAGAGGCCGAGGCGATCGCCGTTGAGGTGCACGAGGGCGTTGATGTTCTCGATGTCGCTGTCGCGGATGGCGATGGTGGCGATGCGAGCCTGACTCAAGGTCGTGACGAAGGCCTGCTCGTTGGTGCCGCCCAGGCGCGAGAGGGTGACGCCGCTAAAGACGATGGAGCCGCCGTCGCTGCCGCCGCTGCTGTAGCTGCCAAAGGAAAACAGCGGGCTCAAGTCCACGGCCGAGGGATTGCCGACGTCGACGAAGTCCGAGTCTGCGATCACCAGTCCGGTGCTGCAGAACAGGTCGCCCATCGGCTCGATCACGCGGTTCATCACGTTGCCAGAGAAGGTCACCGGGCAAGGACCCCGCAAACCGACGCGGGTCTCGCGGACCACGCTGTCGCTGACATCGACGACGGGTTCGGAGAAGGGATCGATGGGCGCGAATTCCCCATGCAGCGCGATGTCGGCTCCGCCGATGTCGACGTGGGACAAGGACGCCGAGGAACCGAGCGCCAAGCGGATGCCGCCCCACTTCGAAGGGGCGACGACGGCGTCTTCGGGGAGGAAAACGATCGGCGCCAAGGCTGTGCCCTCGGCGACGAGGTCGCCGTCGACGAAGATGTCGACCAGGGCACGTTCACCGAAGCTGCCGTTGACGACGTTGTCGCTGAAGCACCCCGTGCAGCTGTTGTCGGTGCCGTCGGGGTTGTCGCCGTGGTTGTGAAAGATCTGCCCCGCCAGGCGATCGGTGGTGGCGAGGCGCACCGTGGTGCCGGGCTCGATCACCAAGGTCGTACCCGCCGGAACGGTGACGTCGCCGTCGAGCACCACTTCGCCAGACCAATGCACTTCGGGAGCGCCCAGCAGCGGCCCGGAGAAGCGCGTGGCATCGACAAGGAAGCGCGCATCGTGAACATCGACGCCGGCGGCGTGGGCACAATGGACGGAAATGGCGTGCTCCCCCGGCGCGAAGTCGACGTCGATGCAGCCGTTGTCGTCGACGGACACCGGCGTGAGGTCGAGGCCGTCGGCATCGCCGCTTGCTCCAATCGTGAAGACCGCGCACTCGCCGGGGGCCAAAGCAGCGGCTCCGTCGTCGACGAAGCTCACCGCTCCGTCGAGGGCAAAGACCTCGGGTGCCACGCACATGCCGGGGGTGAGACGGGCTTGCTGGTCCGGTCCCACCAGTGCCGTGCGGGTGGTTGCCGTGGGGCCCGCCTGGGCGACATTGATGAGCGTGGGCGTGGTGCGCACCACCCGGTCGCTGGCCGGAACGTCGAAGAAGTCGACGATGCCCGCGAGGTTGAGGGTACGACCGGCGCCAATGCCCCGCAGAAAAAGGGTGCCGCGATCGAAGAAATTGCCGCGGGCATCGACGTCGACTCCATAGGTGGCGCCGATGAGGATGCCGTCGGCGCGCAGGTCGATGGCATTGTCCACAAAAGCGTTCAGGTGCAGCTCGGCGCGGGAGATGCCGTTGCGAAGGTCGACGGCAACGTCGTTGCCCTCGAAGCGGTTGTGCACGAGCAGCAGGCGGGACTCATCGCTGTCGAAGAAGCGGCACTCGTCGGGGTCGTCGGCGACGGCGGTGCGGTTGTTGGTGAAGGTGTTGCGTCGCGCGGTCAGACCGACACAGCCGCTCACCTCGATCACCGGATTGAAAGTGTCGCCGCAGTCGTCGAACACCGAGTCCTGCACGAAGAGCCGAGCGGACGCATCTTCGCTCGTGCTCACGAACACCGAGGGCTCGATCGACGAGTCGAAGGTGTGGAAGGTCGAGTTCTCGACGGTGACCGTGCCTGCGCGCGTGAGCACGATCCCCCGGGTGACGTTGTTGAGGTGCAAGCCCGTGTAGGTGCGGGGAGCGGCAAAGCAGCGGGGGAAGGCGCCTTCGAAGATCACAGCGGTTGCACTGGAGAAGTCGGCGTTGTCGATGGTGACGTCGTCGACAAGATCGGGGCAGAGGTTCTCCCAGGCACTCCCCACTTTTTCGAAGCTGACTTTGTGCAAGGAGAGCTGCTGCTGCTCGGACTCGAAGACACCGCCGAAGGCGGGCCGGATCGCGCGATCGGCATCCCGCAGGATGGCGTTTTCGATGACCACCGACGCCGCCGTCGTCCCCGTAACCTGCAGCTGCAGCCCGAACCAGCTGGCGCCCACCCGGGTGTTGCTCTCGATGATCGCCGGACGATTGCTGCCGATGTCGCCGATGTGGATGCTGCCGCCAGCGGGGCCCATCGCGAGAAAGCGAAGCCCGCTGCCCAAGTCGTCGATGACGATGCGGGCGCCGGGGGCGATGATCAGGGTGCCGCCGTTGACGGTGACGTCGCAGTTCAAGCGTCGTACCTCCTCCCACACCTCGGTTTGGCCCGCCGTGATGGAGCGGGGCGACACCGAGGGACACAGCTCGAAGCCCAAGGGCGGGACCTCGAGGTCCACGCTCTGGCAGGAGTCGAGTCCCTCGAGGGTCGCGCAGAACGAGAGCAGGTGCGGACCGGGGGCCAGCCGCGGATCGGCGAAGATGCCGACGTCGGCGGCGAAGGCCCCCAGATCGATGGTCAAGCGCGTGGGATTGGCGGCGTCGGTGCCGTAGTCGCCGAAGGTCGCGTCGATCTCTTCGCCATCGATGAGCCAACGGAAGGTGGCGTCGTCGTTGGCGTCGTCTTCGACGGCGGTGGCGGTGAAGCGCACGGGCAAGCCGGGGGACAGCGCGCTGTCGTCGGCAGGCTCGAGGATGTTGATGTTCACCCCGGGTCTGCGCACCACCACATCCCGGGTCGCGGCGGCCACGCCCCGACCATCGGTGACCCGGGCGGTGAGCGTGTGACGACCGATGCCCATGCCGACCAGGGCCGGCGTCTCGTCGACGCCGAACACCGAGGCGCCGCCCGCGTTGCGCAAGAGCCCGACCAACGAGCTGGTGTAGCTGACGTGCAGATCGCTGCGCAAAAGCCCATTGCCCAACAAGCTGTGCTCGACGTCGACGTCGACGACGACGGCGTCGCCCTCTTCGACGTCGGCGTCGATGAGCGGCAGGGCAAAGACGGCGTCGAACACGACCTCCTGCACGGTGATCAGCGTGGTCGACGACGTGGCGTTGCCCTGCACGTCGCTGAGCTCGAGAGAGAGCAGGTGCGCTCCGGGGCTCAGGTCTCGGGCGCGACCGGTGAATCGGAAGGAGCCGTCGAGCTGTCGCACCAGGGGTCCGGTGGCGATGACGTCGCCGTCGCCGTCGCGCCAGGTCGCCGCGGTCACCGGAAACACCAGCTGGAAGGGATGGTCGACGAGGGCGAGCAAAGGCACGCCGGTGTCATCGAAGTAAGGCGGGTTGTTGAGCACATCACCGCGCGGGGCGGGGTTGGCCGCCACGTCGAGCGGGGCCTCGATGGTGAGCGCGAATTCGAGAGGGGCGACGACGACGACGACGCTGGCGGCATCGATGAGGTCCTGCCCATCGGAGAAGCGCACGGCAAAGGTGTGGGTTCCCACGGGCAACACCGAGAGCGCGCTCTCGGGCCCGGTGAAGAAGAAGCCCGTGTCCGAAGCCCACTCGAGGCCGCCGCTGACGTCGACGCCGCGCCCGTCGAGCACGGTGGCCGTGAGGGCGACCGGTTGGGTCTCGGTCATCGGCAGGGTGATGACGCCGTCGACGCCGACGCTGATCGAGGGGAGGGCGATGGCCGAGCTGCCCAGCGCGAGGTCAACGCGGGCGTTGAAGGTGGGCGTGACGATCAAGGGATCGACGAAGACCGTGGCGGTGGCGACGTCGGTGAGGCCGGCATGCACACCGCTGAGCACCAGCTCGATCTCGCCCAGCAATCCCGGCACCGCCCCCGTATCGACGACGACGACGCGGCCGGTGCCGAGGCTCGTCAACGCTCCTCCGCCGCCGGCAGCGCGAAAGTCCCAAGACAACTCGGAGTTGGCGACGGCGTCGGCGCCGCTGCCTTCGAGGCGGGCACCCAGCACCAGCTCGTCGCTGGCAAAGATGCGGTCGCCCACGCGCGGGTTGTCGATGAAGACTTGAAATGCGCTCCCCTCCTCGCCCCCGTCTCCCCCGCCCCCGATGCTGGCGTCGTCTTGGCCGGGAGCCAGGAACGCATCGAAGATGCCGTCCACGCTGCCGTCTGCGCTGAGCGCGACGGTGGGCATCAGCACCGAGCGGAAGCCCGGCCGACGGGCCTCGATGGTGAACAAGCCCGGCGAGAGATCGGAGAAGACGTAGACGCCGTCATCGTCGGCGGCCACCACCTGCGAGCCTCCATTGAGAATCACGCTGATGCCGGTGTGCTCGGTCTCGCCGGCCAGCCGCACCCGGCCGGTGATGCGCAGATCACCGACGCTGCTGGCTTCGAGGGTGACAGGGCTCAGCGACGTGGTCTCTCCTTCGACGAGATCGAGCTCCTGCACGACCAGCCCCCGGTCGACGGCCGCAAACCCGATCTGCACCCGCGCCGCGGGCAGGTTGGCGAGCGCAAAGGTGCCGTCGTCGCCGACGTTGGCCACTTGCTGGCTCGTGCCTCCCACCAGAAACACCTGGGGCAGGTTTTCGCGCGACACGCCCAACACCGTGCCGTTGATCGCCGCCGCGCGCTTGAGCGTGGTGTCGCCGGCGTCGAGGGTCACCGTCTGAAAGGGACTCTTGATCTCGACGTCGAAGACCGTGGCCCGGCCCAGCGCTTCGTGCACGATCGACACCGTGCGCGTGCCGAGTGCCACCGACTCGAGCACGAACTGCTTGTTGGCGACCGAGACCGCCGACGCCGGGGATCCAAGCACAGTGACGACGGCGTCGCCGATGCTCTGCCGATCGGGATCCTCGATGAAGACCTCGCCGACCAGGGTGCCGACCTGCACGCCCTGCAGCGGTGGCGGCTCTGGTGCCGGGCACCCCAGGCCGCTGGCGACGACGACGATGAGAGCGAAGCTGGGGGCAGACCGAGGTGAAAACACACACCCTCCGAAGAGCCGACGGTTCGAGCCGTTGGTGCGGCTCCAGAGCTTGTTCCGGTGGCACCGCACACGACGGCCCAGCGACGACGGAGTCTTATCCCGCGTCCGCTTGATGTTCGACCGCGTTCTGAATTGGAAAGACGCGGGATGATGCGCGTGAAGCGCGCCCGCGGAACGCGGAGTTGGTGGGGGGCCCCGCGTCCGGCTCCGCCGGCGCGGGGGGAGGTCTGCACCAGACCTCCCAGAAGAGCATCCCCGAGGGAGATGAACGAGACCGCTCCGCGGTCGAAGTTCAGCGAGATCGGGGATTACCCGGTGCGGGGGTTGGGCTGCTGACCGAGCCCAATCTCGCTCAGGTTGGATCGTCGAAGATCGGGACGTCTCGGGCCATCATCGCCCGCGCCGCTTCGAGCTGGTTCTTGGTGCCGATCAGCTGCTTCTGCAGCGTGGCCTCGAAGGCCAGGGCGGCCGCAACGCTCAGCTCGGGTGCCCCTTGGCACAAGGCCTTGGCCGCGCGCACGGCATGGGGGGAATGGGCAGCGATGGCCAGGGCCATCGACGTTGCTGCGGCCACGGGATCGTCGGCCAGTTGGGTGACCAGGCCCAGGCGCAGCGCTTCGTCGGCGGCGACCTGACGGCCGGTGTAGAGCAGCTCCCGGGCCACGTCGGGCCGCACGAGCTTGAGCAGCACCTGCGATGCGCTCATGTCGGGCACCAATCCATAACGCACCTCGAGAGCCCCCAACATCGAGTCGGGCGCAGCGATCCGGAGGTCGGCGGCAAGGGCGAGCTGCAGGCCCGCACCGAGCACCGCGCCGTGCACGGCGGCGATCACGGGCACTGGCACCTCACGCCACACCCAGCAGGAGCGTTGGGCGGCGTTGGCCGGGCTGCTCCCCGACGGCGACAAGAGCTGCTCGGCTGCCTCCGCACCCGCGGCCATGATCGACATCCAATCAAGCCCCGCCGAAAAAGCCTTGCCCTCACCCGCGAGCACCACCGCCCGCACGCTGCGATCGGCGATCAGGCGTTCGCCGGTTTCGATGAGGGCCTCGAACATGGCGACGTCGAAGCCATTGCGCTTCTCGGGGCGGTTGAGGCGCACGTGGGCGACGTGCTCGACGATGGTGAGAGTGACCCGCGGCGCTGTCGTCATGACGCGGGATGATGATCGAAAAACGCGCTCGCGCAACGTCGGGGCATCAGCGGCTGCGAGAGCGCATCTCGGCGAGAAAGAGCGAAGCCAGCGACCCCCCTTTGCCGGCGACGACGTGCTTCTCCTCTTCGGCGTTCAACACGCCGTCTGAAAGACCAGCGCGGTGTCGGGTCAAGAGCTGGTAGGCCTTCACCATCGGCCCAGTGCCGTCGAGGAGCAGCTCTCTGTCGGCACTTTGAATGGCACCGACGGTGGCCTTCAACGCCGCCAGGGCTTGGTCGGTGGTGACGCCGGCGCCGTTGTTGTCGTGGGCCAGGGCGCGGATGAACTCGCTGCCCGTCGTCATTTTCTGCGCATCGACGACGCCGCCCTTGGATGCCTGGCGCATCTCAGCCGCCAAATCTCTGGTGAAGGCGTCGATCGAGGCATGGGTCAGTGGTTGGTGTTGATCCCACAGCTCGGGAGTCTTGAGATAGCGGTTGAGCATCCCGGCCAAGACCCCGATGGGTTCGCCGGCGCCGAAGCCGTCGGCCAGGGCTCTCTTTTCGAAGGTGCGGGTGTTCTCGAGGTTCTGGCGGGCCAGCGAGTCGGCGACCTTCGGCAGGGTCCAATTCACCGGCTCGCCGCTGCTGAGTTGATCGGGGCCCGACTGCCGCCACACCATGAACATGTAGAGGGCGACGACGCGGTTGTGCATGTACGCCTTCGGGTCGTCGTAGAAGTTGCCCACCGAGGGGATGAGCAGCTTCATGAGGAAGAAGGGCGACATCTCGGACTGCAGGCCGAGGATCGCGTTCCAGGTGTTGTACATGCTGACCCACTCGGTGGGGTCGGCGAGGAACGAGAGACGAATGAGCTTGGAGTTGGGGTCGAGGGTGGCAGCGTCGGCTTTGTGGCCATCGCCCTCGGCCGCAGCGCGCGCCGACAAGCGCATGCCGGCGGCGTTGTTGTCGGGGTCGTCCATCACTGCCATCACGTTGATGTTCAGCTGCAAGAGCTTGCGAAACTCGTCAGGAGCGACGGCACCGCGGCGCAGCGCCCGCACGATGCCCTCGACCGCTTCTTCGACGATGCTGAACTTGATGCCGTGGGACACGCCTTGGGCCGCCATGTCGCCGAGCAGACCTCCAGGGGTACGGGCGATCTGCAGGAAAGCGTCGAGACGATCGGGGTCCGTCGCAAACGACTGCGTGAGCTTCTCGAGCACGAAGGCAAAGACGACGGCCTCCCGGGCCACGCCCTGCGCGGAGGAGAGGTTTGCCAGCTCCCCGAGGGCGGCGTTGTCGGCGGCTCCGGCGGCCTTGTGCATGTAGGTGTTGTGGCGGGCCAGGGCGGCCATCTGCCAGCTGAGATCCTTCAACTGCTTGGAGGTGACGTCTTTGAAGTCGACCTTCAGCTCGGGTCGCACCCACTCTCCGGCGGCATTGCGCAGGCCGAGCTTGGTCAGGTGGTGGTTGATGAGGCTCTGGATCGCCTTTGGGTCGAGGCCATCGAGATGGACGTCGACGATGCTGGCGAGCTGGGCTTCGGGGGCCTGAGGTTCGTTGCGCAGCGAGGACACCGCCGCCGCCAGATCGAAGCGCGTCGCGCGGGCAGGGCCACCCAGGCTCGCGGCGGCCGTCCTGTCGTGGGCACGGGCGTCAAAGACGGCGGCGCGCTCTGGCTTCGCTGCACCTTTGACCTCGCCAAGAGGCTCGAGGTCGGCGTCGTTGAGGGAGGGCAGGTCGGCCTCGGCGATGGCCGGCGTCGATGGGGGCTGCTGCAAGACGCCGCCACGTCCCGACGTCGACGCGGGCCCGGAGAGGGGGAACTTCATGGCGGAATCATCATCGTTTTCGGCGGCGGCTGTCGACCGACTTCCGGCGCCGTTCGAGGTGCCAGAGACCAGGGATCTTGCGCCGCGTCACAACAGGTCTTCATGGGGCGCCGACGACGTCGGCCAGGGTCAGGGCCAGGGTGCGGGTGCCCCGCACGATGTTCTCGCGGCTGACCCTCTCGCCGTCGCCGTGCATGGTGGCCGAGTCCTTGGCATCGATGACGACGGGGATGATGCCGTAGGCCTTCACGCCGCGACGTCGCAACAAGATGGAATCCGTGAAGCCGGGGCTGATGACCGGGCCAGCGACAGCCCGAGCGACGCCGTCGACGGCGTTTCTCTGCAAGGCGCGAAACAGGGGATCGTCCCAGTCGCTGATGCCTGGCTCTTTTTCCTCCAGCACCTCGAGGTGCACGCCTTCGATGTCGTGCAGAAGGGCCTCGATGGTCGCCCTCATCGCCGCCGGCGTCGTCCCCGGCAACAAACGCACGTCGTATTGGGCCCACACTGTCGACGGCACCACGTTGGGTTGCTCGGCGCCGCCAAAGCCCGTCAGGTGGATGGTGTTGCTGGTGATGGCCCGCGTCGTCGGCTTTTGTTGCAGCCGATCTTTGACCAGGAGGTCGACGAGGAAGGGACGCTGAAGCACGAAGCCCTGGGCGCCGCCGGCTTCGTGGCCGACCTCCGCCAGGAGCTCGTAGATGGCTGGATGGATGAGCGGCTGGTCGCGCCACGCGTCGAGACGCTTCATCGCTTTCAGCAGACGCTCGGGGGCACGACCGGGAATGGGCGTGCTGCCGTGTCCTGGTGGACCCTCGGCGACGACCTTCGACCACAACACGCCACGCTCGCCCACCGAGATGGCGAACACGGTTTGCCCTTCGACGATGGCGTCTTTGAGCCCAAGGCCTCCTTCGTTGATGGCGTGGGTGCAGCCGATCTTGGCCCACACCTCGTCGGAGATCATGTGCTGCATGCCCCGGCTCTTCACTTCTTCGTCGGCGACGGCGACGACGACGACGTCGCGGTAGCGCTCGATCTTGCTTTCGATGAGGGCGAAGAGAGCGTGCAGCTCCATCATCGCCATGCCCTTCATGTCGAGGGCGCCGCGTCCGTAGACGAAGGTCTCGCCCTCTTCGGCGACGACGGCGCCAGACAGGGGACCCCGATCGGTGGGCCAGCGGGCGACTTCGGCAGTGACGACGTCGATGTGGCTCACCAGGCACAGTGGACCAGCCGTCGCCGGCAGTGTCGATTTCACGCGTGCGATCAAGCTCGCGCGCTCGGGTCCGGCATCGGGGAGGTCGAGGATCTCGCTGTCGATGTCGTGGTTCTTCAGCAGCGCCTGGAGAAAAAGCGCACCGCTTTTCTCGTGGCCGGGTGGGTTGATGGTGTCGACCTTCAAGTAGGCAGCGAGGTCGTCGAAGGCGGCGGCGCCTTTGCTCTGCCAGTCCATTACCCGCAGGGGCCGCCCGGGAAGAGTGGCGACGTCGACGTCGTCATGGTGCAGGGGCGTGGTCGCGCAGCCCACCAGCCCCAGAGCGCACACAAAGACGAGAGCGATGGGAGACTCTTGCACACGCGCACGTTGCTCCCAAAAACCCGCCGACGCCAAGCGCCGTGGCGCCTCTTGAGCCGTGCCAATCAAAGCAGGAAGCACTTTGCTGGCTTCGACATTCCATGGCATCGATTCATCCGTGTTCTCTGCGCGCGAGACTCCAGCACCCCGCACTCAGCCCACCGTCGGCGCGGCGCGATCATCGCCGATCGCCATGCTGGCCCTGCTCTTGTTTGTGGCTGCCCAGACCTCGTCGGTGCTGCACGGCATGGTGCGCCACGTCCGCTGTGCCGAGCATGGCGAGCTCGTCGAGACCGTCGGAGCCCGCGCTCAGGTTCAGGTTACCCACGACGTTGACACCCTCGCGGCGTTCGAGCTCGTCGCCGACGATGAGCATGCCCACTGTCCGCTCACGCTGAACCCAGGCGCCGGTGGATCCCTTGGCTTCCCTTCGGCGCTCCTCACCCTCGTTCCCATCGAGCTTGCACCGGCAGCCACCGAAGCCGTCGACTCCGGCGTCGTCGTCGCTCCGGCCACTCCCGTCTTCGTCATCGCCCCCAAACAAGGTCCCCCTGCGCAACCGAGCCCCTTGCCCCGCTCGGTCTGATTCTCCTGCGCAGGATTCCCCATGCACGCGTCTCTCCGCGCGGCACCGTTGTTGGTGCTCGCGCTCGCCTCGTCCTTCTCCTCTCGATCAGCACGGGCTGACGACGTCGTTCCTCCACCGCCCCTCATCCCCAATCCAGCACCGCCGTCATCCTCAGCTTTGACGCCGGCAGAAGAAGCGGCCATCGCCGCGGAGCTGGCCGCGCCTTCGTCGTCGTCGTCGGCGGCGGCGGTCCCCGATCTTTCGCAGGTGAACGTCGGAGCGATGATCCCCGGCATCCAGAGCGCGAATCCGAACATGGCCTTCATCTTCGACGGCAGCGGCGCCTGGTTCAGCACCGATCCGCCACTGCAAACGGGTGAGCACGATCCCAACCGCAGCGGCTTCAAGCTCCAACAAGTTGAGCTCTCACTGGGTGCCAGCGTCGATCCTGTGCTCCGCTTCGATGCCAACATCGTGTTCAAGAGCGAGGGCGTGGAGATCGAAGAGGCTTACGCGACGACGACGACGCTGCCCTTCAGCTTGCAGCTGCGCGCTGGGGAATTCCTCACCCACTTCGGACGGATCAACGAGCAGCACCCCCACGCCTGGAGCTTCACCGACCAACCCCTGGTGATGGGGAAGTTCTTTGGCGGCGACAACAACCGCGGCCTCGGCATCGAAGGGTCGTGGCTCACGCCCTTGCCCTGGTTCGCGAACCTCATCGTCACCGTGCAGGAGGCCGCCGGCGAGTGCTGCGCGCGCACCTACGCGCCCGTCGACGTTCTTCAGTTGCGCTCCCCCCTCGATCTGGTGGGCACCGTCGTCGTCGAACAGTTCTTTCCCGTCGGCGACGACTTCGCGATCTTGCTGGGCCTCAACGGACAGGCAGGACCTGGGACCAGCGTGAACCCCGATGCCCGCGCCGAGATTTTCGGCGCCGATCTGCTCTTGCGCTACGCCCCCCCCGACGCTCCTTCACGCTGGTCCCTCAGTTGGCAAAGCGAGGCCTTTGCCCGCACGCGGCGCAGCGTCTTCAAGCGCACCGATGTCCCCGGCGACATCAGCGCCGAGCGCAACGACGTCGACGGCGGCGGCTACAGCCAGATCGTGTGGCGCATCGATCCCGAGTGGGAGACCGGCATCCGGGCCGACGTCGTCAGCGGCTTGCCCGACGACGCCCTCGATCCCGACTGGACGTCGCTGCGCACCCGCTACGCCGCGCAGACGACCTTTTATCCCTCGCACTTCTCGCGTTTGCGCCTCGAAGGCTCCGTCGACCTCCCCACCTACGTCGACGCGCCAATCTACGCCCTCATGTTGCAGCTCGAGGTCGTGATCGGAGCCCACGGTGCCCATGCTTACTGACGACGTGGCCCCGCCTTTCTTTTCTTTCCCCTCTTCGCCCAGGACCCAGCCATGAACCCCAAGCACCTGCTCCTCGTCACCGCCGTCGTCGCCGTCTCCTCGACACAGGCGCTGGCCAAGCTCACCGTGGTCACCACCACCCAGGATCCCGCGGCCCTCACCCGGGCCGTCGGCGGCGATCGCGTCGACGTCACCGCCCTGTGCAAGGGCTATCAGGATCCGCATTTCCTCGACGCCAAGCCTTCGTACATGTTGGCTTTGAACAAGGCCGATCTCGTCGAAGCCATCGGTTTGGAGTTCGAGATCGGCTGGTTGCCACCACTGTTGAACGGCGCACGCAACCCGAAGGTCTCACCGGGAAACCCCGGCTACTTGGACCTGTCCACCCTGGTCAAACCCCTCGATGTCACGGCCAGTGCCGACCGCGCCGGCGGCGATGTGCATCCCTTTGGCAATCCGCACTATTGGCTCGACCCCGAAAACGGCCGCCTGATGGCCCGGGGCATCGCCGCGCGCTTGTCGTCGTTGGACCCCGCCGGCCAAGCAACCTACGCCGCCAACCTCAAGGCCTTCGAACAGCAGCTCGACGTCAAAGAGGCTGCTTGGAGCAAGGCCATGGCTCCCTTGAGCGGCCAAGCGATCGTCACCTTCCACAAATCGTGGAGCTACTTCCTCGACCGCTACCACCTCAACGTCGTCGCCTTCGTCGAGCCCAAGCCGGGCAGCCAGCCCACCGCCCAACACACCATCGAGGTCATCAACGTCGCGCGCGAAAAAAACGTGAAGGTGTTGTTGATGGAGAACTTCTACGACCGACGTTCGCCCGATCAGATCGCGACGCACACCAGCGCCAAGGTGGTCTTTGTGCCGAGCATGGTGGGGGGCACTGACAAAGTGCAGACCTATTTCGACCTCTTCGACGTCGTCGTCGACGCCGTCGCCGCTGCGGGGACCACATGAACCGGCGTCACCGGGCGCGGAGGATCCCATGAGCCTCGAGCTCGAGATCATTCTGCCGGGCTTCTTGGCTTGTCTGCTCTTGACCGGCTTCCTCGCCTACTTGGGACTGCACGTGCTCGCCCGCGAGGTCATCTTCGTCGACATTGCCTTGGCTCAGATCGCGGCCCTGGGCACGGCCTGCGCTTCGTTCAATGGCATCGAGCCACACACGCCGGAGTCCTACGTCGTCTCGCTCTGCTTCACCTTTGCGGGGGCAGCACTCTTCGCCTTGACCCGCGGGCTGCGCAAACGCGTGCCCCAGGAGGCCTTCATCGGCATCACCTACGCGGTGGCGGCGGCGGCGGCGATCCTGGTGGCTAAGTTTCTTCCCCACGGCGACGAAGAGATCAAAGAGATCCTGATTGGCAGCCTGTTGACGGTGACCCTGCGCGAGGTCGGCATCACCGCGCTGATCTTTGCGGTCCTCGCCGTCGTCCACGTGGTCTTCCGCAAGAAATTCCTGCAGCTCTCCTTCGACCACGATCATCCTGATCACGATGGGTGGCGGGCGATGCTGTGGGACCTCCTGTTCTACGCGACCTTCGGCGTCGTCATCACCAGCAGCGTGCAGATGGCGGGCGTGCTCTTGGTGTTCTCGTTCCTGATCGTGCCGGCGGTGTTTTCGGCGTTGTTCACCAAGGCGCTGTGGCCGCGTTTGCTGACGGCCTGGTTGCTCGGCGCCGTCGTCTCCGCCGTGGGGCTGTGGGGATCGTTCAAGCTCGATCTCCCCACCGGCGCTGCCGTCGTCGTCACCTTTGGCATCGCGCTGGTGTTGGCGGCGGTGGCCAGGGTGGGCCTGTCGCTGCGCGAACGTCGGCTCTGAGCAGGAAACTCGGCCCCCCAATCCTCGTTGGGGGGGCCGAGCTTCTCAGAAGCGGTCGTCGTGAAACACCTGCTCGGCTGAGGTGCGCTCGCCCACCGGCACGCTCTTCACGTGCTCGCCGGTGGCCTTCATCCAGGCATTGCGACAACGCACGGCGCAGTAGCGGCCCCCACCACGACGCAGCGCCGTCCGCTGCACCGCGAAGGGCTCCTGGCACCAACGACACACCGAGAGCTGCGCCTTGCCGGCCTGAGCCAGGGCGCAGGAGCGGCAGCGCCACAGCACCGTGTGGGCGTCGCTGGCGTCGGCGAAGAAGGCCTGGATCTCTCTGGCCTTGGGCTCCTGGCCGCACCACGGGCAGGCCTTGGGCTTCACGATCTCACCAGCAGCGATGAGCCGCGTGAGCCGGGCGAAGGTCTTGCGGCGCAGCTGCCAATCGGGATCGTCGGCGAGCTTCTCGATCCGGCGCCGCGTCTGGTCCTTGGACTTGCAGCCCTTGCACCACGCCGAGAAGCCGTCGGCCTTCTTGCGCTCGCGGTTGAAGCGGGTGATGGAGTGCTCGATCCCGCACTTGCCGCACGTCTTGCGCGCCTTCGCCGGGGCGAGGGCGACGCCGGTGGGCGTACAAATGAGCAGGTCGGCGAAGGGGCGAAGAGTCGACGTCATGGGGCACCTCCAGCGAGGTGCCGGCAGCTCAGGCGGCGCCGTCGACCTCGAAATTCGAATGGGGGAGAACGAAAGCGTGGGGCACGCGGGCTCCAGTCAATCAGCAGGTCAGCACGAGCGGGCAGCGGACGACGTCGTCGCCGGTTTCATTCACCGCTGATCCATCGAACCGCTGGAGTACGCGAGAACGCAAGATGCGCCCATCGACTGCCGCATGCTCCAGAGTCCCCTCACCCGGCCGCAACGGCCACCCTCTCCCGAAACGGGAGAGGGTCAGAGGGTTCAACGTCGAGAAACGGTGTTTTCTCCTCCCCTCTCCCGTCCTCGGGGAGGGGCCGGGGGTGAGGGGACCTTGCCGCCATCGCGATGATTGAGTCTTGGGCTGCTCAGCGGCCGAGGGCCGGAGGCGCGCCGGGTTCGTCAATGTGCGGCACCCACAAGGTCAAGGCCATGCCGGGAATGGTGATGACGAAGACGAGGGCCCAGTACAGCGGGAAGCCCGTGAAGTCGGCGATGAAACCCGAGAACACGCCAGCCAGGGTGAAGGAGATGCTCATCACCGAGGTCAACAGCGCCATGTGCGCCGCCTTGTGGCCCGGCACGCAGCAGCGAATCAAATAAACCATGAAGGCCGCGGTCCCCAGGCCGGCGCCGATGTTCTCGATGATCAACACCGCGCTGACGATCAACAGGCGCACGTCGACAAGGGTCACGGCGTGCATGCCGAGCGCGGCGCCGATGACGGGCGTGTGCGCGGCGCTGATCTGCGTGGCGAAGACCGCCGTCGCGCAGAAGGTCAGGTGCAGGCCGTTCATCGCCAGCAAGAAGGGCCAGATGCAGCGCCGCAGCCCGAGGCGCGCGATCAGCAGGCCGCCGACGACGGGGGCAGCGAGAGCAGCGATGGTGCCGAGAGTGCCTTGGGCGACGCCGTATTCGGTCTGGGTCAGGCCCAATGAAGCCTTCAAAAAGGGGTAGCGCATGGTCTGCAAGAAGCTTTCGCCCACGCGAAAGGTGATCACATAGACGAGCACGCGACCGGCATGGGGCTGCTCGAGGAAGGCGACGAAAGAGCGGGCGTAGTCCGAAGTGCTCTGGCTCAGACGTCGCCGCAACAGGGGCAGCAGCGCCAGACCCACAAGCATCAAGGTCAGCAGCGCGAGCCCGATCCAGGCTTCGGCGGTGAGTTTGTCCATCTTGGCTGCGAGGTCGGGAAAGCTCCCGGTGAAGGCCGCTGCGAGCGCGAGCCGCCCCTCACTCAACCACAGAGTCCGTGCCACAGCGATGCCAGCGGCGACGACGACGGCGGTACCCGCGAAGCGTCGGCTGAGCGCGCGTTGCAGGAGCTCGAGCAGCGGCTTTTTCCCGATCTCGGTGCGCGGCAAGAAGGCCGCATGAAAGCCAAAGAGCAGGGCGACGACGACGGCCATGAGGCCAAAGCCAAGGGCCCACCCGGCCTTGTCGCAGAGAATGGCCATGGGTCCGGTCACGAGCAACATGGCCGCGCGCCATGCCGGAGCCCGCAAGCCCACCAGCCGCTCCTGGTCTTTCTTGTCGATGGCCTCGAGGTAGAGGCCATCGATGGCGATGTCGTGGGTGGCCGAGAGCACCGCGACGACGAGGAACATCACGCTGGCGGCCACCAGCACGTCGCTCAACGAAGCGACAAAAGAAAAGACCACCAGCGCAAGGCAAAGCAGGAGCTCGATGCCCACCAGCCAGCGTCGCTTGGTGCCGTAGGCATCGACGAAGGGGCCGACGAAGGCTTTAAGGTTCCACGGCAGGTGAAAGAGCGAGGTAAGGCCCACGGCCTCGAGCGAGGCCTTCTGCGCGACGAAGTAGAGATTCGCCAGGTTGATGACGATGGAATAGGGAAAGCCCTGGGCGAAATAGGTCGTCGCCGTCCACAGGCCTGGCGGCGCAGCACGGGTCCCTGCAGCAGCAGGAGCTGGACCGTTCACTGGCCCCGACCCAGGGCTCGTCGTCGTCGTTTGGCTCGGCGGGCTCGGGTCGTCGGACATCGGCAAACCCTACACATTTCGGCGCGCAGGGTCGTGCTCCACGACTGCCCGCCTCCACGTCTTCAGCAGCGGGCGGAGTGCCCAAGGAAGGTCGCTGTGGGCGCAGGGCCCGGGTGCAGCCTGAGGGGTGCGTGGCGTAGCGTGGTGGTGTGAGTGAGCGCGCTTTGACGGTGGTGGCCTTCGTGGTGCTGGTCGCACTCTGGGTCTCGCTGCTCCTGGCCGCTTTGCGCCAGCGCAGCACCGCGAGGCGACTGGGAGTGATGCAGAAAGAGACCCTGGCCCGCGCCCAGGAGAGCGAACGCCGACTGCAGAGTCTCTTCGAGGCGACGACAGACCTCATGTCCCTGTGGGCGCCGGCCCCCGGTGGAGCCATGGTGCTCGAGTCCCTCAACCCTGCCGCCAAAGCCTTCTTCCACCTCGACGATCACGCGCCGAGACCGACCGCCGAGGCGCTTTTCGGTACGGAATTTCGTGCCCTGCTTGATGATGCAGCGCGCTCGCGCAAGCCCGTGCAGCAGAGCTCGGCGCCGACGAAGACGGTGGCGGGGGTCCGGCAGCTCCACACCCAGCTCATTCCTTTCGTGAACGATCAGGGCGTGGTCGTGCGGGTTGCGGCGCTCTCCCACGACATCAGCGAGATCACCGAGCGCGCCCAGGAAGAGGAACAACGCGGGCGCCTCGAGAGCCTGGGACTGCTCGCGGGCGGCGTAGCCCACGATTTCAACAACCTGCTGGCGGTGGTGAAGGCCGACGTCGATGTTGCCCGCGCCAAGACGCGAGGCGACGACGGCTCAGACGAGGTGCTGGCTCACGCCGGCGACGCCATCGCCCGCGCCCGGGAATTGGTCGAGCAGCTGATGTGCACGGCCGGGGCTCGGGCTCGACAAAGCGAGGCCGTCGACGTCGTCGCTGTGGTCGACGACACGGTGCGCCTCCTTTCGCCCGGTGCGGGTGAGGTGCAGCTGCGGGTCGAGGCGCGTCCCGACGATGCCTTCGTCTTCGGCGATCGCGCCCAGCTTCAACAGATTGTGCTCAACCTGCTGCAAAACGGCGTCGAAGCGGTGGCTGGATCGGGCTGCGTGCGCGCGCGCGTCGACGTCGTCGGCGACGAGGTCGTCATCCGGGTCAGCGACGATGGGCCTGGCTGCTCGCCGGCGGTGCAGGCGCGCATGTTCGATCCCTTCTTCACGACCAAGACCTCGGGGCGCGGGCTCGGGCTCTCGACGGTGTTCGGGTTGGCCCGGGCCCATGGCGGCAGCGTCGAAGTGAGCTCCCTGGCAACCCCTGGGCACGGGGCCACTTTCGCCGTGCACCTGCCGCGCTGTGCGTCGTCGTCGTCGGCGGCGCTCTCGTCGCTGGCGCCGGCGTGGGTGCAGCCGCCTTCGCTGCGCGTCCTCCTGGTCGATGATGACGATCGGGTGAGGCGCGCCACCCGCCGCTTGCTCGAGCGGCTCGGCCACAGCGTGCACGACGTTGGCTCCGGCTTGGCGGCTTTGGCCGTCGACGAAGACTACGAGCTCATCGTCATCGACGTGACCATGCCCGATCTGGATGGACCCGCGACCCTGGTGCGCCTGCGGGGCCGCCGCCCGGCGTTGCCGGCCGTCGTCATCACCGGGCGCGGGGGCATCGTGGTGAAAGACGATGTGGTGTTGGCCAAGCCCTTCGACGCCGACCACCTGCAGGCGGCGCTGCGAGCGGCCCTCGATCGCCACCAGCCCCGCCCTGCTTGAGCGCTCAGGCGGACTTCTTGTGCAGACGGTCGCGCACAATCTCGACGACCATGGGCAGCACGCTGACCCCGATGATGCCGAGCACCACCAGCTCGAAGTTCTTCTTCACGATGGGGAAGTTCCCAAAGAAGAAGCCCGCGCACAGGCAGACAGAGACCCACAGCACCGCGCCGACGACGTTGTAGGTGGCGAAGGTCGCATAACGCATCTTGCCGATGCCGGCGACGAAGGGGGCGAAGGTGCGCACGATCGGCACGAAGCGGGCGAGCACGATGGTCTTGCTGCCGTGGCGCTCGTAGAAAGCCTGGGTCTTTTCCAGGTGCGCCTTCTTGATGAAGGAAACGCGCTCCCTCTCGAAGATGCCGGGCCCCACGCGAGAGCCGATGGCGAAGTTGACGGCGTCCCCCAGCACCGCGGCGGCCACGAGCAGGGGAACCATGATCCCGAGCGAGAGTCCGGGTTGCGACGGCTCCGACGTCGCGGCGATGGCTCCAGCGGCGAACAACAACGAGTCTCCGGGGAGGAAGGGCGTGACCACCAGACCGGTCTCGCAAAAAAGCACGAGGAACAAGATCGCGTAAATCCAGACGCCGTACTCGAGGACCAGGCTGCCCAAATAGTTGTCGAGATGGCGGAAGACGTCGACGAAATGCCTCAGGGCGTCGACGAGCTGCAGCAAGAAGTTCATGGCAGCTTTTCGTCGAAGTCGCCCCGCTTGGGAAGCGGCGGCGGCCCGGACGTCCGAGGTTGTTGCCGCTTCGCAGTCGGGGCACAGTCCCCCTGTTCACGATGGTTTGGGCCGTCCAAGGGCACCAACCATCAGCACCTCTGCCCTCGATCGTCGTGAGGATCTCCGATGCCCATCCCCTTCTCGGCCGCGCGCAAAGCACCACAGCCCACCTTGCGCCTCGCCTTGCCCACCGTGGCCCTCGCCGTCGTCGCTCTCGCTGCCAACTGCGAATGCGGGGCGCCCCCCGACCCGGCCGCCGGCGGCGAGCTGTGTGGCACCGGGCAGATCGATGGCACCGACTTCGCGGTGCAGGCCGAAGGCAGCGAGCTGGTCCTGGTG
This sequence comes from Myxococcales bacterium, assembly GCA_023248635.1. Taxonomy (GTDB): domain Bacteria; phylum Myxococcota; class UBA727; order UBA727; family VGSZ01; genus VGSZ01. The sequence continues at coordinate 16,652 of JAHFED010000056.1, read as the reverse complement.
GTCAAGCGCGTCGAGGCCTTCGGCTGCGGCGCGCTCCACTCCCACGTCGTGCTCGCGCCCCAGGCGATCTTCACCTACGACCTCGACAGCGCCGGCAAAGGCGACGTCAAGATTGTCGTCGCCGCGGCCAACCTCGACCCCGACGACCCGGATCTCCGCGTGAAATTCCTGCCCGAGGGTGAAAACCAAGAGCTCTCCGACGGCGATCGCGAGACCATCCGCGGCTCCATCGCCGAAGAGGTCAAGTCGTCGGAGTTCTCGACCTTGCAATTCACCTTCAAGGATCTCTCGACCATCAACGGCGACGGCACGGCCACCCTCGAGTCCAACATCGCCGGCAGCACCAGCGACGCCGAGGTCAGCTACAACGCGAAAAAGGAGGGGGAGAAGATCACCATCAGCGGCACCGCCACCATCGACGGCGCTCCCCATGGCATCCCGCGCAACGCCCTGGGCTTTTGCGTCGAGAAAGACATGGAGCTGAACTTCTCGGTGGTGCTCGTGCCCGGCACGACGGTCTGCGACGGCGAAGCACCCGACGTCCCGGCCTTCGAAGAGACCTTCTTCGACGACACCGCTTGCGGCGACGTCGGCTACAACGTCGTCTACAACAACGTCATCGGTCCGCGTTGCGCCGGCTGCCACGGCGGTACCCAGCCCAACGACCCCACCCTGCTGCGCGGCGGCGCCACCGTGGTGCTCAACCAGTGGCGCGATTTCCGCGTCGACTCCGTGCGCAACCCGGGCGGTCCGCTCTTCAACATCGCCCACGACTACGCCAACGTCGACGTCGCCCTGACGCCTGGTGAGCTCGCCATGCCGCCTTCGGAGTTCGGCGAAGCCACCCCCTTGGGGGACTTCAGCGCCGAAGACCCGCCCGTCGTCGTCAACGGCGTCACCTACACCAGCGAGCTGGCGCTCTTCAACGATTGGATCACCGTCGGCCTCGCCCGCAACGCCCAATGCGCCGACGACGTCGCCATCAAGACCTTTGGCCGCGACGGTGGTCAGGCGGTGGCCGCTGGCGTCGGCGGTTGCGGCGGCGTCGGCTACGAGACCCAGCAAGCGGTGCCCTTCGACGTCGATGGCAGCGGAGTCGTCGACGCCTCAGACACGGCTTCGGCCTCGGACTTCTTCACCAACAACTGCATGTACTGCCACGCCGCTGGCGACCCCCAGCAGGCGCCCTCGGCCCCGCCCGTCGGCAGCTTCGACGTCGACAGCGAGAGCTACATCGTCGACGTCGCCGCCGGCGCTCTGCCGGTGACCCACCCCTTCTATCTGGACAGCGACGGCACCCCGCTCTCGTTTTGGGAGGCGGGCATAGAGCGGGCCATCGACGGATCGATGTTCCCCGTGGCCCTGCGTCACCAGTTCGAAGACGGCGTCAACGATCCCTTCGGCGCGGGGCAGTTCGCCGCTTATACCCAGTGGGTCGAGGCCGGCTTCTGCGAGTGAACCCTTGATGTCCGGGCGCGGCGGCTGCTGCGGCGTCATCGATGTCACAGAAAGAGGTCCGCACGGACCTCTTTTTTTCTTCAGAGATTGATGCAGTTTCGGAAGAACCGACTCTGGAAGAGCAGCCCAGGATCCGCGGCCTTCTTCGCAGCGAGAAACTCTGGCAGCCGCGGCCAGGCCCGCGCCACCTGATCCGCCCGCGCCCAGGTCTGGTAGGTGAGGTGGTGGCGCCCCCCCGCGGCGATGACGGCGTCGACCAAGCGCTGGGTCGTGCGCTGGGCAAGGGCCAAACCCGCGGTGGTGCGTTGCACATTGCTCGAGATCATGAAGGAGAATGAATCCACCAGAGCAAAAGACAGGACTGCGTCGTCGTTGGCCTTCACAAACCTGATTTTTACTTCCAGGATATTTGTCTTATCTGCCAGCGATATCTTCGCCGCTGCTGCCAGAAACATGCTGTAGCCGGCGACGGGAACGAAGTACTCCTGCACGATATCGCTGTCGCTGTCCGCATCGTGGACGAGGAAAGCCGCCGGCGCCACGGGCGGGCGCATCACATTGTTGCGGGTCAAGCTGAGCGACGACGACGACGACACGTTCTGGCGCTGAATGGCCCAGCGGGTCTCTTTGCCGGCGGGACTGCGGCGGCTGGCGTCGAGGATCAAGCGATCGCGCTGCACATTCTCCTCTCGCCCGAGCTCGAGCGCAGATGCGTCGGCGGTATCGTTGGCAGCCGTCCAGGTCTCGACGATGGTCTCGTCGAAAAAGGAGGAGGGCGCGGGGCACACCCGGGCGCTGAAAAGAGCATTGGTGCCGGCGATCTCCTGCGCGAACACCGCGGGGACGTCGACGGCGCGCAGGATGCGGGCCCGGTGTTGCATCAGCGAATTGGTGGTGACCGACAGAGTCGCTTCGACGACGACGCCGAACAAGCCATAGCCGCCGACGACGAAGGGCAAGAGGGGATCGCCCGGGGCCAAGACCCGCACCTGCCCCAACGCGTCGACCAGGGTCAGCGAACGCACGGTGGAGAAGATCACGCTGTCGTTGACGTCGTCGCCGTGAATGCAGGCCGCGAGGGATCCCGCCACCGTGAAGACGTTCGACGACTGCATGGTGCGCAGCGCGAGACCGCGGGGATGGAGCGCGCGCTGAACGTCGTCCCACGAGGCCCCGCCCTGCACCGTCACGGTGCGGGCGATCTCGTCGATGACGCCAATCTTGTTCAGGGGCGTCAAATCGAGGACGACGCCGTCGTCGATGGAGCTCTGCCCGCCTTGGCTGCACCGCCGCCCGCTGGCGATCACCGGCACGCCCTCGCGCCGCGCCTGCAAGACCGCGGCGACGACATCGTCGACGCAAGAGCAGGACACCACCCGCCGCACGCGGCACTCGTTGAGACGGCTGACATCATCGACGACGACGCCGCCGGTCTGAGAGCGCGTGGTCGGTGTGCACGAGAGGGTCGCAGCGGCGATGGCGCCCATGCCTTGCAGCAGGGTTCGCCGCCTCATCCAGCACCGCTCTCGACGTCGCGGCGGGCAAAGACCACGAGTGCGAGGGCCGGGGGCACCACCAGCCACACCAAGAGCACCAGAGCGCAGCGCGTGGGATCGAGGTCCTGCAAGGGCTCGGGGAGCTCGAAGCCGAGCAGGCGCGCGGCGGCCCAATCCACCGGGCGCACGAAGGTGATCAAGGGACCATCCTTGGTGTCGACGATGTTGGCGACCATCACCGACAGGCAGCCGCTCATCGCGCCAACGACGACGCCATTTTTGGGCACCAGTACGGCCCCCAGCAGGGACAAGCCGGTGATGATGGCCGAGGTCAGGCAGGCGCCGACGACGCCGACGATGACGCGATCGATGACGCGATCGGCGGCGGGGGTGGGCTCCTGTCCGATCAACAGGCCAACGAGCTCGTGGCCCGCCAACCAAAAAGCGATCGTGAACAGGAAGAAGCAGGCAGAGACGGCGCCGGCGACGATGAGCTTGGCGATCAAGAAGCCCACCCGCGTGGGCCGACGCACCAGGATGAGCTTCCAGGTGTCGCCGGTCTGCTCGATGCCGACCAACCAGGCCAAGAGCGTCGCCGGCACGACGACGGAGACCAGGGGAAAGAAACCCTCGACGGAGAGAGCACTCAACGGCCAGCGCAAGAGACGATCCTGATCGGTGGACATCGCCTGCGCCAGAATCAGCATGAGCACCAGCGGCAACACCGCCGAGAGAAAGAGCAGCCCGCGCACGAAGGGGGCGGACCTTGCTTTGGTGACTTCGGCGCGCACCAGATCGAGCAGGGTCATGCGGCACCGCCCAACAGGCGCGGCGGTGCAGGGGAAGGCGCAACCAGCGCGGGGGCGCCGCCGACGACGTCGAGGAAGGCCTGTTCGAGATCAAAGCTCAGGGGCTCGAGGGCCAGGATGCCGATGCCGGCGTTCACCAAGAGCACGGCCAATTCCGGCGCTTGGGCATGGGCGGCGTCGACCGTGATCACGCGGGCATCGTCGGCATCGGCGGCGGCCACGAAACCCGCAGCTGTGACGAGGGCGCGGGCTTTGACGGCATCGCTGAGGCGCAATCGCAAGCGCTCGTTGCCGGCGAGATCGCTCATGGGTCCGGCGAAACGCTTCTTGCCCTGCACCACGATGACGATGTCGCTGCAGAGCTGTTGGATCTCGACCAGCTGGTGGCTCGAGACCACCAAGGTGCGTCCCTCCGCGCCCAGGGCAGCCAAGAGCTCGCGCATTTCGACGACGCCCACGGGGTCGAGCCCGTTCATCGGCTCATCGAGGATCAACACCTCGGGGTCGCTGAGCAGAGCACACGCCAGACCCAAGCGCTGCTTCATGCCCAGGGAGAACGTGCGCACCAGATCGTGCTCCCGCCCCCCCAGACCCACGCGGGCGAGCAGAGCGTCGACGTCGCGGCGGCTGCGCCCGAAGCCGCTGGTCTGGGCGCACACCAAGAGAACATCGGCAGCCGAGAGCCAGAGGTAGGCCGCCGGCGTCTCGATGATGGCGCCGATCTTCTGCACCGGTGGTCGACTGGTGGAGACGTCGACACCGCACACCAGGGCGCTGCCGCTGGTGGGACGCACCAGGCCCAAGAGCATGCGCAGCGTCGTCGTCTTGCCCGCCCCGTTGGGACCCAGAAAGCCCGTGATCGACCCGCGCCGTACCGCCAGATCGAGAGCGTCGACGGCGGTGCGCGCGCCGTAGCGCTTGGTGAGCCCGCGGGTTACGAGGACGGCGTCGTTCATGTTGCCAGCTCTTCGTCGACGATCTGTTGCACGCGTTTGGGATCCACGGCCCCCACCGACGACGACGCCAGGCTCTTCATCGTCTGACCGACCAAGAAGCCCTTGAGCTTGTCTTTGCCCGCTTTGACGCCGGCGACCTGGGTAGGATTGGCCGCAAAGACCGACCGCACAGCCTCACGAACCGCAGCGTCGACGTCGCCGCCCCGCTGCAGCCGCAAGCCGCGGGCCGCGACCACGGCGTCGACGTCATCGTTGCTCTGCAGCGAGCGCACGAGCTCTTTGCCCGATCGTCCCGCGAGGGCGCCGTCTTCGACCAGGGTCACCAAGCGCGCGAGCTGCACAGGCGTGATGCGCGCGAGGCCGTCGTCGAGGCCGAGCACCTCGTTGAGCAACCAGTTGGCGACACTCTTTTCGTGGCCGGCGGCGGTGGCGGCCAAGGTTGCTTCGAAGAAAGCCGTGAGCTCGGGCTCGTTGACGATCGCCGCGGCCTGCTTGATGCCGAGGCCGAAGCTCGCGACATAGCGACGGGCTCGAGCGCCAGGCAGCTCGGGCAGGGTCGAGCGCGCCAGGGCGATGCGGGCCGCGTCGACGACGACGACGGGGAGATCGGGATCTGGGAAATAGCGGTAGTCGGGGGCGTCTTCTTTGGAGCGCATGGTGCGCGACTGGGCCCGGTCGGCGTCCCACAGGCGGGTCTCTTGCACCACCGCCGCACCCGCGGTGAGCAGGGCGACCTGGCGGCGGGCTTCGTCGACGACGGCGTCGTGCAGGTTGCGCGGGCTGTTGATGTTCTTGAGCTCCACGCGGGTGCCGAGCGGAGCCCCGAGGCGCCGCACGCTGACGTTGGCGTCGGCGCGCATCGAGCCCTCTTGCAGGTTGCCGTCGCACACGTCGAGGGCGACGACGATGGCGCGCAGGGCGCGAAAGAAGCGCATGGCCTCATCCCCCGAAGACATCGACGGCGTGGTCACCACTTCCAACAGGGGGGTGCCCGAGCGGTTCCAATCCAAGCGGGTTCCGTCGTCGCTGTGCAGGCTCTTGCCGGCGTCTTCTTCGAGGTGGGCGCGCACGAGGCTGACGCTTTTTTCGGCACCCGTGGCGTCGTCGATGACGAAGGACAGCGCTCCCCCTTGCAGGATCGGAGCCTCGGATTGGGTGATTTGGTAGCCCTTGGGCAGGTCGGGATAGAAGTAGTGCTTGCGCGTGAAGACGTTGCGAGTGTGGATGGTGGAGCCCAGCGCCAGACCCACCTTCAGCGCCAAAGACACGGCCTCTTGGTTGAGCACCGGCAACGCCCCCGGCAAGCCGGCATCGGTGGCGTCGACGTCGACGTTGGGGGCCTGTCCAAAACGCACGGGTGCGGGCGAAAAGAGCTTCGTCGCCGTCTTCAGCTGCACGTGAACCTCCAGGCCCACCACGGTCTCCCAGGTCATTGCGCCTCCGCGCTCTGCAGCAGGCCTTCGCCGGGCGCGATCTTGTCGAGGGCGGCCTGGGTCAAGAAAAGCCCGCTGCCCTCGGACCCGCGCAGGTGCAGGTTGAAGGCGCCGATGGCCGACGAACGAATCGCGGGCTGCGCGAGCGGAGCGGGAATGGCATCGGGCCCGCAGCCGTCGTCGAGGACGTTGCTGACGTCCAGGTCGACAGCAGCGCTGATGGCGTCGACATCGAGCACGCACAGATCCGAGTAGGTGAAATGACCGGCGCGGCTCAACGACAGCCAGGCCTTCGACGACGTCAACGTGTCGTAGAGCGGTCGGGCGTTGGTGTCTTCGGGCAGGGTCTGATCGAGATGGGCCGACTGAATGACCATGGGGATCGAGACCTCCTGGAGTGGCGTGCGTTGCTGCAGGGCGATGACGTCCTGTGAGGTCGGGGTCTGGCCGACGACGACGTCGATGCGGCTGTCGGCGGTGGCCACCAGGAAGCTCGTGAGCGCGCCAAAGGAGTGGCCGGTCATGCCCACCCGCGAGAGATCGGTGACGGCGGCGACGTCTTCGGGGAGCAGATCCTCGAGGAGATCGAGCATGGCGATGACGTCGAGGGGACGATCGACGATGGCCTGGACGGTGGAATCGGCCTGGATGTTTCCGCTGTCTTTCACTTCGCGCAGCAGCTCGACGATGGTGTCGCCGGTGTGGTCGGGGGCGGCGACGACGTAGCCGTGGCTGGCCAGAAACGCCGTGTAGAAGGTGGACTGCAGGCGCAGCCCGCCCTTGCCATGGGAGAAAATCACCAGGGGAAAGACATCGACGTCGGCGCCGGCGTCGGCGTCTTGGCGGGCGGGTGCGTTGCGCACAGCCAGGGTCGGCAGGCTGCCGAGGTCTTCGGGACGAAAGTCTTCTTGCAGGTCCGCCGGCAGCTCGTCGAAGAGCTCGATCACCTCTTTGTCGTCGTCGCGGGCGCTCTCTCGAGCCGGGTACCACACCTCGATGGCGAAGGTGCGCGGCCCTTCGACGCCGGCGGCATTGGTCTCGGTGCGCCGATCATCGACGAGAGTGATGGTCTGCACGCCCACTGGATAGGGCCCCTCGAGGGCAGGATCGGGGGCGGCGTCGACGCCGGCGGCAGCAAAGGGCAACGCCTCCCGCGTCGACGTCAACGAGGGCCCGCAGCCCAGGGCGCCGGCCAGGGCGACGACGACGAAGCTCTTTGCCCTCAGCCCGCGCGGCCACTTGGCCGCCCGGCCTGAGGGCACAGAATTCTCGGGCATCACGGACGTCGGCCCGCCCGCTTCCGCTTTGGGACGCCGACAGAGCCGCCCGAGCGGAGGGCGAGAAGTGCGGGTCGAGGTGCACACGGCGCGCACTGTATCGCGCGAAGACGACGAGGTCCCGCGTCGGTTGCGCAGGGTCTGTGGTCGTCAGGGCTCTGGATCGGTCTCCGGCGCGGGGCTCGTTCAATGGACCTGAAAAGAGCTGTAAGGTGCGCGCGTGAGCTCGGTGTTTGGCAAGTACGAGAAGATCCGGCGCTTGGCCCAGGGCGGCATGGGCGAGGTCTTCCTTGCACGGCAGACGGGTGTGCTCGACCGACTCGCCATCCTGAAGGCGCTGCGTGGCGACCTGGCCAAAGAAAAAGAGTTCGTCGAACAATTCCTCGACGAGGCCCGCGTCGCCGCCACGCTCAACCATCCCAACATCGTCGCCATCTACGACGTCGGCGACTGGTACGGCACCTACTACATTGCAATGGAATACATTGCGGGTGAAGATCTTTCAAAGCTTTGGTATGCAGCGGCAAAGGCGGGTGTGGGTCTGCCTTTCCAGGTCAGCGTTCGCATCGTCATGGAGGCCGCCATGGGCCTCGATCACGCCCACCGCGCCAAGGATGTGCGTGGCTCTCCCCTCAACATCGTGCACCGCGACATCAGCCCCCAAAACATCATGGTGCGGGCCGACGGCGTCACCAAGCTCGTCGACTTCGGCATCGCCAAAGCCGCCAACAAGTCGTCGCGCACCCAGGCCGGCATGGTCAAGGGCAAGCTGCAGTACATGTCGCCGGAACAGGTCCGGGGCGAGGCCCTCGATGGTCGCTCCGATCAGTTTTCGCTCGGGATCGTCATCTGGGAGATGTGCACTGGTCGTAGATTGTTCAAGGCTGATACTGAGATAAATACCCTACAGAAAATCCTGCAGAATCCCATCCCGAAACCGTCGCAACATGTGCCCGGGTTTCCGCCTGAGCTCGAAGCCATCGTGCTGCGGATGCTCGAGCGCGATCCGGCGCGGCGCTACAACAACGTCGGCGACGTCGCAGCGCGCCTCAAGGAATATCTCGATCGCACGTCCTTGCAGTCGGGCGAGGTCTCCGTCGCGGCCTTCGTGCAGCAAATCCTCGGCAAAGAGCTCGACGAGCGCATCCGCGACCTGACGCCCATGGAGCCCACCGATGGCAGCGGGCGGGCGGCCGCTGGCCAGGTGCAGGGGATGTCGTCGTCGTCGTCGGCGTCGTCGGGGCAGAACCTCGGGATGTCGTCGTCGCGGGCGCCGGCTCCCCCCATCCCGGCGCGCCCCATCCCCGTGGCCTTGCCGGCCGTCACCCAGCCCGACCAGGACGACGACGGCGACCAGCCCACCACCGTGGTCGGGCCCGAAGATCGCCCCGACCGCGTCGAAGCTCGTCCACCCCCCAAGCCGGCGCGCGAACCGAGCGTCAACGGGCCGCCCTCGGGTCCCACCGGCGCCTTCGTCGTGCGCAAAGCCGATGGCAGCGTCGTGCATTTCCAGGAGCGGGCGACGCTGCAGCAGTGGGTGCTCGACGGAAAGCTCGCCAAAGACGACCAACTGTCGACCGACGGCGGCCGCTTCGCGCGACTCGGCGACGACGCCCAGCTGCAGGGCTTCTTCGCCACCGCCGAGGCCGCGGCCCGCACCTGGGATCGAGCGCCCTCGGGGCCACCCGTCGCCGTGCACCAGCCCCCCAGCGCCCACACCTCGACGACGGCCAACCGCACGGCGGCGGCCACCGAGCCCAACGGTGAGCCCAGCGAAGACGAGCCCCCGGCCCCCACCCCGCGGGCCGCCGCCGAACGCGCCGCAGCCAGCTGGGCCAACGACCCGCAAAACCGGACGCCGACGACGCAGGATCCCTTCGATCCCATGTTGCCGGCGGCGACGGGGGCCTTTCACCTGGGCAGCCTGCCGACCTCGCACACAGGCCATTGGCAGATCGGCGATCCCGTCATTCAAGATGCCCTCGCCAAGGCCGCCGCCGACGCCAGCGCGCCGCGCGTCGACCCCGCATCCATGGCCGTGGTCACCGATCCCAACGGACGAGCGCCGGCCCGCAACCGCGCCGACCAGAAGCGCATTCCGGTGGCCCTGTGGGCCCTCGTCGGCGTGCTGGGGAGCTTCGTCGCCATCGCCCTCGTGCTGCGCCTCGCCTTCCCCGACACGCTGCGGGCCCTCAAAGAAGGCGACCGGTCCTCCTTGACGCACGCCCACGCCGCCCTGGCCGCCACGCGCAAGGACGAACCAGCGACCGTCGATGCCCTGCTGGCCAACCTCGGGCCCCTGCTCGGGGAGGAACAGGCCGACGTCGACGCCGACGTCGCTGCGGCGCTCTTGCAACTGGAGCGGTGGCGCGTGCAGCAAGCCGCCACCCTCTTGCAGGCCCAGCGCGATGGCCGCAGCGGCATCGATCCGGCACCGGCCTTGGCGCTGGCCCAGAAGTACGCGACCCGAGCGTTGGCCAGCGCCGGCGACGACGACGATGCCGAGAGCAGCTGGGCACGGGTGACCACGGAGCTCGTGGCCGCCAGCCTGGGCAGCGATGGAGCGCGGCAACGCGCCGCCGTCCAGGCCGCCGCCATCCCCGAGCTCGCCGATGAAGCCCGCGCCGACGCCGTGCTGGCCAACGGCCTCGCGGCCCTGACCGCCGTCAGCACCGCCTTCCCAGCCGACGCCGCCGTCGACGCCTTCGACAAGAGACCCGCTTCGCTGCACCTGCTCGTCGACAGCGCCAGGGCCCAGACCGCCGGGGACAAAGACGCCCTGCGTCCCGTCGTCGACGAACACCTGAAAAAGAGTCCCAGCGACCTGCGCTGGATCGCCGCCCACGCCTTGCTCGGCGATCCAGCGGCTGCGGGTGCCCCTGGCCTCGTCGACGCCGGCACCCCGGCGGTGACTCCTGCGGCCTCCACGCCGATCCCACCGGTCGTGCCTGCGGTCGTCGTCGAAGAGACCTACGACAGCGCTTTCGCCAAGGCGACCAAGGCCCAAAAGGCCGGCCACACGGGCGAGGCGGCCAAGATGTTCCGCGCTGCGCTCACCAAGAAACCTGGGGACAGCAAGGCTGAGCTCGGGCTGTCGTGGAGCCAGATCGACCTCGGCAAGAGCGACGCGGCCATCAAAGGTTTCCGCAACATCATCGCGCGCGAGCCCGCCGTCACCGAGGCCTTCTTCGGCCTGGGCGAAGCGCTGCGCGGCGCCGGCAAGACCACCGAAGCCATCGCGGCCTATGAGCAGTACCTCGAGGTGGCGCCGAGCGGACCCGACGCCGAAACCGCCAAGAACGCCATCCGAGCCCTCCAATAAGCGACCGGCCGTCCGACGGCTCCATCGGCGCTCCCTTCCCGGGGAATCATCCCGCATCCCCTTGATGTTCGACCGCGTTTCGAGCTGGGAAAGACGCGGGATGACGCGCGTGAAGCGCGCCCGCGGAACGCGGAGTTGGTGGGGGGCCCCGCGTCCGGCTCCGCCGGCGCGGGGCGAGGTCTGCATCAGACCTGCCAGAAGAGCATCCCCGACGGAGCTGAACGAGACCGCTCCGCGGTCGAAGTTCAGCGAGATCGGGAATCAGCCCGCGTCCCTTGGTGATCGAGCGCGAGCACGTGCGATCAGCGCTGGCAGCGGCCACAGTAGAAAGTGCTGCGCTGCCCTTGCACCACGCGCCGCACGACGTCGCCACACGCGCGACAGGGCTCGCCTTCGCGCTGGAACACGTGCAGATGCCGAGCATTGTCACCACGCTGGCCGTCGCCGTCGACGTAGTCGGAGAAGCTGGTGCCCCGGTGCCGTACGCCCTGCTGCAGCACGCTCTCGACAGCCGAGACCAGGGCCCGAGCTTCGTCGTCGTCGAGGGAAGAGCCGGCCCGATGCGGCGAGAGGCGGGCGACGAAGCAGGCTTCCGCCGCGTAGATGTTGCCGACGCCGGCGACGACGGCTTGATCGAGCAGCACGTCCTTGATGGCGCGCGCGGTGGCCTGCAGTCGAACCCGAACCACGGCGCGGTCGTCGTCGTCGAGGGCGAGGCCGTCGGGGCCCATGCGCCCGAGCTCGAGCGCGCATTCAACCTCATCTTTGAAGGGGACCACCTCACCAAAGCGCCGGGGATCGACGAAACGCAACTCTGTCCCCGACGCCGCCCCTGGCCCGCAGACATCGAAGCGTACGTGGGTGTGCAGGGCCGGCGGCTGCGTCTTCGGCTCAACGACCAAACGACCTGTCATGCCCAAGCGCACGAAGACGCCGCCGCCGCGTTCGGTGCGAATCCCCAGCAGCTTGCCCTTGCGAAAGAGCTCGGTGACGACGGCGCCGTCGACGTCGCGCAGGTCTTTTTTCGTGATCGGCGTGCGCAACTTCTTCGCCGACACGCGCGGACGCACGAGCGTGGCTCCCAACAAGCGGGGCAGCAGCGATCGGCGAACGGTTTCGACCTCGGGTCCTTCGGGCACGGTCTTCCTCAGGGCGCTGCTTCGGCGCTTTGCACACGCAGATCGTGGGACAGCACCGAGAAGCCCCGCTCCCGCAGGCGGGCCACCAGGGCATCCACGTGCTCAGCGACGGCGCGCCGGGCCGCGGCATCGGCCACGATGAAGGTCGCCTCCAGCCCCGCGCTGCGCTTCACCAGCTGCAGGTGCAAGCCCCCAAAGACGCTGGCCTTGAACTGCAAGTGCACCTCGGGCAGGCCGCTGTCGGCGTCGTCGGCGCCCACCAACACCATGTCGAGCAGCTCGCCCAACAAGTCCGCCGTCGCCGGGTCGTCATCGACTCGTACCGTCACGGCCTCGGGTCGGCGCACCGCGGCGGGAGGCGCCCGCAGCACCGCGGGACCCAGGCGAAAGGGCGCCGTCGTCGTCGCCGCCGTCGTTCGTTCCGAAAGCAACTGTTTCAGGGTCGCCGTTGCCAGCGGCATTTCATCGCCGCCAGGCGATGAACCTGTAGAGAATTCATCGCCGCCAGGCAATGAACCTGTAGAGAATTCATCGCCCCCAGGCGATGAACCTGTAGACAATTCATCGCCCCCAGGCGATGAACCTGTAGACAATTCACCGACACGCGAAGCGCTGTCGGTGAATTCCTCGCCGTCAGGAGCGTCTGGCACGCACGCCCCTCCCCTTGGCGAGCAGGCAGACGGTCTTGGGGTCGAGGCCTGCCGGGCAGGCAGCTCCGGAGGGGAAGGGTTCGGTGCCCCCGGAGAGCTCCAGCAAGAAGCGGGTGTTCTCGTCGTCGGTGAAGAGCACGTTCACCAGCGCAACATACAGCGGCGATCACCTCGGTTGATACGGCGCCGGCTTGATCGACCGGGGTGCCACCGCTGCCGCCACGCGACCCAGGCAAAGCGACCGATCCACTGCTCCCTTCGGGTCGCTCCTCGCTGACGCGGCCGATCGCACAAAGCTGCGGCGCGAGGGCAGCAATGGCACCATGGGTCCATGCGCTCCTTCCGTGCTTTCCTCGCCGTCGCCGTCGTCCTGGGTGCCGCTGCCCTCTGGGGGCCCGTCGCCGTCGCCGTGTTCCGCGGCAGCGGGGGCGCTGCTGGTGACGAGGAGCTCCAAGGGCTGTGGACGCGGTGGCCCGAAGCCGGCAAGCGCGAAGACGCGCCGGTTGCCTTCTATTATTTCCATGAGGGAAGCGTCGGTCTCTTTCGCTTTGGAAAGATCGGCTTCAACACGACAAACAGCTATAATTGGAGCAGCAACGGCAACACCATCGTACTGCGCTACCGAAAGACCGGCCTCAGCGCGCGCCTGCCCTACCGCATCGAAGGCGCGGGGGCCAAGCGCGTGCTCGTCGTCGACGATGACACCCAGAATCCCGGCGTCGCGGCGTCACGCTACTCCTTCGTGCCCTTCGAGCAGTCCGCCAGCGTCGCCCCAGATCTTTTCGTCGAAGAACAACCGCCCACATTTCGCCGATCACCCTCTCCTGATCGCATCGACAACCGCTTGTGGATGGACCTGAAAAGATACGCCACCGGCGGCAGCGCCTTTGCCCTCTACCAGCTGCGTGAAGCCGGCATCGATGGCCGCGGCACGGGCTGGCACCACGTCGGTGACTTCGACGACTGGTCCACCGAAGCCCTCAGCTACCGCCTGAACACGCGCTCGGCTCTGGGGCCGGGCGGCCAAGGGGCGGGCGCGCGGGAGCTCGATTTGCTCTTCACCTTGCGCAATGAGCGCAGCCTGACGGCGGTGCACACCGGACATCGCAGCAGAGACGGCGCCGACGTTCGTTTTCTGACACTGCAGCAGGATCCCCGCGGCTTCTGGGCACCCCATGCCTTCGACGACACCGGCCCTTCTTTTGGCAACCTCGTCGTCGACCAGCTGGCCGACGCGACCTGGTGACCCTGGTACGCCTGCGCACCGCAGATCGTCGGCATGCCCCCTGCTCTATCGGCTACGGTGAACGCCGTTCAGACTGAGAGGGGAGCTCCATGCGCCACCTTGTCGCCCTTGCCGCCGCCGCCGCATTCGTCGTCGCCTGCGATCCCCCCGCTCCGAAACCCAGCGAAGCCATCAGCGGCGTCGAAGAGCTCACCCAACAAGAGGGCTGGAGCATCCACATTCCCCCCTTCGATGTGCCGCCGGGCGTCGAAGTCCAAGACTGCTACTTCTTCGCCTTCCCCGACCTCAACGGCGACGGCAGCCCGGTCTTCATCGACCACTTCAAGCTGGGGCAGCGCACCGGCAGCCACCACATGAACATCTTTCGCAAGAACACGGTGGTTCACCTCGACGGCAAAGACGGCGATCTCGTCAAAGGCGGCGAGTGCCGCATCTCGACCAACTGGAGCGACTGGCCCCTCGTCGTCAACACCCAGGACTCCACCCCCGGCCGCCCCGCCGTCGACTGGACCCTCCCCGACGGCGTCGCCCAGAAGTTCACCCCCGGCGAGATCCTGATGGTGCAGAGCCACTACGTAAACGCCGATCTCCAAGAGACCCCCGACGGCGGCGAAGTGCGCGCCAACTTCTACAAATCGGCGCTGCCCAACCCCATCGAGATGGGCACCCTCTTTGCGACCCAGCAGTCCATCCGCATTTGCCGCTCGAACCCGACGCCGCCCCCCTTCGACGGTGCCTGCGGCCTGGCGTCGGACGAGGGCGAGGGCACCTTCCACCTCGCGGCCATGAACGGCCACTTCCACGGCCGTGGCACCAGCTTCCAGATCTACCCCTGGGACGGCGTCACCCTCGACCACCCCACCGAAGACTCCATGATCTACGAGTCCACCGAGTGGGACGAGCCGCCCATGACCATCGACCTCGACGTGCAGGTGCCCAACAACGGCGGCATCTGGTGGTCGTGCAACTACGAGTGGCGCGAGCCCGAGGGAGGCTGCGACGAGGTCAACGCCCGCGACCCACAGCAAGCCGGCGACTGCTGCTACACCTTCGGCAACAGCGCCGAGCTGGCCGAGCACTGCAACGTCTTCGCCTACTACTGGCCCAAGACCGAAAACGTATTTTGCAACTGAGTTCTCCTCTCATCGAACGATTCAGATGACACTAAAGTTCCTCGTATTGGGCCTCGGCGCGAGCCTGCTGCTCGGCTCTTCCTGTGAGCCCCCGCTGCGACCGGCAGAGGGGGAGGGCGAAGGCGAAGGCGAAGGGCCTGTCGAGTGTTTCTTCGGCGACAAGGATGCCGAGCCAGCGGGTGAGCTGGTCTACCGCACCGTTGACGGCCAAACGGCCACGCTCGTCGACGGCCAGGAGGTACCGCTGATCCTGCCCCCCCAAGGCGGCAAGGTCTTCATCGTCGGCGCCCGGGTCAAGAACATGGACCTCTGTTCCCTGCAGGTGAACGCCGGCATGTTCGACGAGTGCCAGGATCCAGCGCGCATCATCGGCCGCGAGGGGCGCGGGCTGCAGATGGTCGTCGACGAAGCGCTCGGCCTCGGCGTGCCCCAGGACCCCGAGACGCTGAACAACTACGCCAACATCCCGGTGTGCCCCAACTTCACCGCCGTGCGCGACGCCGACGGCGAACCCTTTCGCATCGAGGTTCGGCTCACCGATCGCGCGCGGCGCAGCCTGGTCCTGCAAGCCCAGGTCATCCCGGTCTGCGCCGAGGTCGAACAATTCGATCGCTGCACCTGCGAATGCGACGTCGACTTCTCCTTCGACACCGAGTGCAGCGACATCCTCGCCGACCCCGCGGTCGACCCCGGCACCTGCCCCGTCGCCGGCGAGGGCGAGGGCGAAGGCGAGTAGGCAGCAACCGACTGAACGCCCACGCAACAAGCGTTGCAAACGTTTAGCGACAGGTTCACCATCCTCGTGCCTCGTCCCAGGCAGGGAGGATTCATGGCCCGAACAGGGTTGCTCGCCGTCGTCGTCGCTGGGGCCTTGGGCTCGCTCTCGGGCTGCGTCTGCTTCGATCTCTGCGCCCTGTGCGGCGTCGGTGATGCCGTCGGCGCGCAGCCCGTCCCACGGCCCTTGCCCGAGCTTGCGCCTCGCCGCGCCGTCGTGAGGGCTTCCCTGCTGCACTGATCATCTGCTCGACCTGGGTCGCGTGGCGAACCCAGCTCGGCGCGGCAGAGAATTCACCGCCGCCAGGCGATGAACCTGTAGACAATTCACCGACACGCGAAGCGCTGTCGGTGAATTCATCGCCGCTAGGCGATGAACCTGTAGACAATTCACCGACACGCGAAGCGCTGTCGGTGAATTCACGGACACGCGAAGCGCTGTCGGTGACTTCACGAAGGGGTACGCTTGCTGGCTCCGCGTGTCGCCATCGTCGTCCTCGTCGTCGCTGCCTGCCAGACCCGCGCGGTGAGGTGGGAAGACGCCACCGAGACCTACCACGCTGGTTCTGACTCTCCCGTCGAGGACGTCGGGACAGGGGCACGTGCGGAACCGAAAGAGCCGGCCGTCGTCGCCAAAGCCGTACCCGTCGCCGAGCCGAAAAAAGCGGTTGCCGAACCTGCCGTCGCCGCCAAGCCGAAAGCAGCAGCTGCCGTCACCGCACCCGCCGTCGTCGCCAAAGCCGTACCCGTCGCCAAAGCCGTACCCGTCGCCACCGAGCCGAAGCCACCCGCTGCCGTCCCCGCACCCGCCGTCGTAGTCAAAGCGCCTGTACCCGTAGAATCGAAGGCGCCAGCTGCTGTGCCCGCACCCGCCGTCGTGGTCAAAGCAGCACCTGTACCCGTGGAATCGAAGGCGCCAGCTGCCGTGCCCGCACCCGCCGTCGTGGTCAAAGCAGCAC
>JAHFED010000111.1 GCA_023248635.1 Myxococcales bacterium | reverse complement strand
GAACGGCCTCGAGCACGGGGAGGAAGTCCTTCATGTTCGAGATCTTCTTTTCGAAGATCAGGATGTAGGGGTCTTCGAAGGAGACTTCCATGCGCTCGGCATTGGTCACGAAGTAGGGCGAGAGGTAGCCGCGGTCGAACTGCATGCCTTCGACGACTTCGAGCGTGGTCTCGAGGGACTTGGCTTCTTCGACGGTGATGACGCCTTCTTTGCCGACCTTCTCCATGGCCTCGGCAATGATCTCGCCGATGGTCTCATCGCCGTTGGCGGAGATGGTGCCGACCTGAGCGATCTCGCCCTTGCCCTTGGTGGGGACGGTCATGGCCTTGAGACCCTTGACGACTTCAACGACGGCCTTGTCGATGCCGCGCTTGATGTCCATCGGGTTGTGACCAGCGGCCACGAGCTTGATGCCCTCGTTGTAGATGGCCTGAGCGAGAACCGTCGCCGTCGTCGTGCCGTCGCCGGCCTTGTCGGACGTCTTGGAGGCGACCTCCTTCACCATCTGGGCGCCCATGTTCTCGAAGCGGTTCGAGAGCTCGATCTCTTTGGCGACGGTGACGCCGTCCTTGGTGACCGTGGGGCTGCCGAAGGACTTGTTGATGATGACGTTGCGACCCTTGGGGCCCAGCGTGACCTTGACGGCATTGGCGAGGGTGTTGACCCCGCGAGCGATCTCGTTGCGGGCGTTCTGGCTGTAGTGAATCTCTTTGGCGGACATGGTGGCTCCTGAGGTTGGAAACAAAAATGTGGACGTTCAGGACGCAGCGGGCGCGTCTTGAGCGGCAAGAAAAGCAGAGGGAAGGAGGCGACTACTCGAAGATGGCCAGGACTTCGTCTTCGCGCAGGATGACGTGCTCGACGCCCTCGAGGGTGATGTCGTTGCCGGCGTACTTGCGGAAGAAGATGCGATCGCCCGCTTTGACGTCGAGCTTTTTCACGGTGCCATTGTCGAGGTGCTTGCCTTCGCCGGCGGCGACGACGACGCCTTCTTGGGGCTTCTCTTTGGCGCTGTCGGGGATGAAGAGGCCGCCGGCCGTCTTCGCCTCGGATTCGGTGCGCTTGATCAGGACGCGATCGTTCAGGGGGCGGAACTTCATGGTCGACTCCGGTTCGGCTCTGGCGCCACGGCGTCAGAACGCGGGAAAACAAACTTGTTGGCACTCGAGATGACCGAGTGCCAACACGCTTATAGCCCTCGAAACTGTGGGGACAAGGCCCACTTCGCCAGAGCTGGCACCGACATCGGTGCGGCGTTGCAACAGCTCAAGCAGCAAGCCGCGCCCAACACCGGCACTTTCGCCCTGCGAATCGGGACGGATTGGAACTCAGGGGAAATGAAAGCCCGCGAAGAGAGCGGCAAAGAAAGCTGCCAGGAAGGCTGCGAAGCTGTCGACGTCGAAGCTGTCCGGCAGGGTCTCTCCCTGCGCTCGCAGCGAGAAGGCCGGCATGCCGGGTGGCTGGCGCGACGCCGACCCCAACGACGACGACCAAAAGTGGCGCCATGGGGAGTCGGCGGTGCAGCGCGTGTCCGTTCCATCGTTGACGTAGCAAACCGGCGCCACCGTGTAGACCGAACGGAAGCCGATCAGCAGCGACCCGGTCACCACCGGCGAATCAATCGCTTTGGTCTTCGCACCCTCGCCAATTCCCCAACGCTCGAGAAAGCGCAGGCTGCGCTCGAGGCCATAGGGCGCCTTGGCATCGGGCGGCGTCGAATAGTCGGGCGGTCCATTGACCGTACGGCCCATGAGGAAAGAGGCGTTGTAGGCGGGGACGGCGCCCGCGCCCGAGCGAGAGACGGCCGAAGCGTTCGTCGGCGCGCCCCCATCCAGGACCCAGGGGTTGTCCGTCGCGTCCTCCCAAAGGTCGGACAACAAGGTCACGCTGTCGGCGGCGAAGAAGACGCCGGGGCCGTCGTCCATGATGTAGGTGTTGTCGCCGGCAGTCGTGAAATGAGTGGTCGGAAGAACGGGGCTCGCGCGTCCGGTGGGTTCGCGATCGACAGAGCCGAGCACATAGAGCGGCAGCGACGACGCAATGGTGATCTGCATGCTTCCCTGCAGCGCAGCCCCGGCGTTGAAAACGCGTACGGCATTGGGGCGGCGTTGGTTCCCGCTGGCCCCGCAAAAGCGCGCGTCTCCGTCGACGTTGTCGCTCTCACACATCGGATAGGGCAAGGGGCCGTCGCCGTCGGCAGCGCTGGTGATGCTCGGCGCCCGCGTCGGACGCTCGGCGGCACCGATAAGGCCAGCCAGGCTGCCCGGCCAGGTCGACCCAATCCACACGATCAACTGGCGTTCACCGTCGTGCCCCGCCAGCGCGAGCTCCGCGCCCAGCTCGTTGTCGTTGGCATCGGCCAGCGCCGCGATGAAGGCAGCGAGGTCGAAGTTCACCGGCAGCACGTTGCCGGAGTTGGTCAACCCGCGGTCGGTGGCGTCGCGGCGATCGTGGATGTCGAGGAAGCCCCGGTGGGCCGCGGCCCGCGCCCTGACGTGTTCACTGGGGTCGGCGCCCGCTGACGGCGTCCACACAGCTGGCGCGTTGGCGGCGCGATCACTGACATGATCGAGTTGACCATAGGAGATGACCCCTTGGTCGACGTCGCCGTTGCCGTCGACCGCCGAGTAGCGCGTGGGATGTGCGCCGCCAAAGAGATTGGGCTGCCCAACCTCCCGGGCGGTGCCGACGATGGCGACCTCGTCGGTGTCAGCTGGGATTTGATAGCTCTCGGGGTGGTCGGACCACACCGTCTTGCCCGGCCAGGTGCCGTTGTTGATGTACCAAACGCCGTCGATGATCCGGATGTGGGCGGCGTGGGCCAACTTCATCGCCTTAACGCTGTCGGTGTCGCCGTTGAGGCCGGGATCGACCAGGAAGCGAAAGTTGTTGGCGTTGGTCGTGTCCTCGTCGTGGGAGTTGTCGTCGATGCGAACGCCGGCCTGGGCCCGACGACCAATGACCGAGAGGGTCAGCGCCGACGTTCCGCGCGCTCGGTCCGAGAAGTAGGCGGTGGTCAAGCTGCCGGTGTTTCTCAGGTCCTTCTTCTTGGCGCCGGAGCTGATGCACAGCTCGCCCGCGCAGAACTTCACTTTCGTTGCCCCGCCGCACAGCGTCAGGTCGCCGGTGAGGGTGGTGCGAGGGAGGGTGTAGATGCCGACCTTCAGGTCGCCGTTGATGTGGTAGCGCGCCGTCCGGGTGACATCGGTGGTGGACCACGACGGACAGATGCGCAGATTGTCGTCGGAGAAGACGGCCAGCTCGCCGAAGGGCACCCGCATGGTGTCGACGGTCGCCGAGGTCTTGCAGCTGGCGCCCCCGTCCTTTTTCAACGCCAGGTCGTAGGTGAAGGTGCGGCGTTGGCCGGTGAGACCCGTGAAACGTCCGAGCCCAACCGTGCCCATGGTTTCGTCGGCGTCGACGTCGCGGTAGCCGAAGCTCTCAGATCCGTTTTCGAGCCGATAGCCGATGGGGTTCAGCACGTCCTCGAGGTCGTGCCCCATGTGGGTTTCAATCTCGTCGCGCAGCACAGCGTCGAGGTCGACGGTGCAGATTGCGGCGATGCAGGCGTGGTGCGCCGGACAGTCGGAATCCAAGGCACAGGCGCTGTCGTCGCTCTCCAGCTTGGTGGCGTCGCCGAGCACGTCGACGGTGGCCCTGCTGATGACGCGGCCGATGCCGTCGCAGACGTAGTAGGCCTCGCGGTTTTGCCGTTGCCGACCCGAGGTCTTTTCGGCGGCGGCGAGGTAGCTCAGCATCGTCCCCACGCCGATGGCGAGGATCATCGAGATGCCAAGGACGAGGATCAGGGCGTAGCCCCGCGGCTGGGAGCTCGTGACGTTCGCCTGGGTCATGATTCCTCCTCGTCACTCCAAGAGATTGAGACTGCGGAAGGCGGCTTTGCTCGACATTGCGCGCAGGTGCAGCCCCGCGCCGTTGTGGACGCCTCCGCCAGGAAGCTGGGCCGACGTCTGGTAGTTGGGATCGTTGACCTTCACGGCGCCGACGACGCCCAAACGGATCATGCGCAGCAACCGCGGATTCGGCGTCGTCCGCTCGGCGACGGCTTCAACCTCGACGTCGGCCTCGCCGGTGAGGGTCGCTTCGGCCTCCGCCAATGAGGCCGTGGCGGTTGAGAAACCAGAGTCGGCGGCGTCGGCGAAGTTGCCGGCGTAGTCATCGTTTTGTCCTGACTCGGACTCAACCACTTCGCCGTCTTCGTCGTTGTCGTAACCGAGGGCCACCTGCAGATCGACGATGTTGGGCGAGAGCACGAAGTTTTCTTCGAGGGCATCATCCAAGACGGTGGTGGTCCCCGCGCCGGCGTTGCGATCGGAGAAGAGAAAGAGCGCGCGGTCTTCGGGGTGGCTGACGCAATCCGAGCTGGAGCAGCCGACGTAGGCCGTGGCGATCTTGATGGGGATCGCGTTGCCCTTGAAGAAGCCGGAGTCGAAGTCGACGGCGGGGTCGGGGCGCGGCGTCGAGGCGAGGGGAAAAGCCTGCCCGCTCTGGACATAGTTGAACTTGCAGGTCGCAGCGTCGCTGACGGGAGCGGTCTTGTAGGTGACGGCCACGTAGGTCTCCTCGGCCGTGCCCGTCGAACCCGTCGAAGAGAGCATCAAGTGCTGGTTCTTGAGCTCGATGAGGGGCCGCAGCTCGATCTCGTCGGTGTCGTCGACGAAGCGGAATTGATTGCAGCAGCCGGTGAGCCCCTCGTGCTCGAAGGACTTGAACTGGATCACGGTGTCGGTGATGTCTTTGATCTCGCAGGCGGAGAAGACGGCGCTGTCGTCGGCGAAAGCAAAGGTGAGCCGGTCTGGACCAAGACCATCGGGGCTGTCTTCGCAGGGGATGGTGAAACGCGCCGCGGCAACGGCGTCACCGCAGGGATCTTGCTCGACGGCGATCGCCTGCCACGGGCGCAGCGAGGCCCCGCCGACGCGCTGAGACTCTCGGATGAGGTACTGGAGCACCGTCTTGGCGATGTCGTCCGCCGTCGACGCTCGCTCGATGCGCACCCGCTGCCGGTTGAAGATGGCAAAGGCGGAGAGCCCGGCGGTGGTCACGATGGCGGCCATGACCAGCGCGACCGTCAGCTCGATGAGCGTGTAGCCGCGGGGGCCGCACCTGGTGTGCCGACGACGCTGCACCCTCATCATGATCACTCCCGAAAGGTGAAGAAGTCGACGCTGTGCGCCTTCTCGTGTGTCCAGGCGACGTTGACGTTCACGCGCTTCATCCCCGACACCGGCTGGTTCAAGACCACCGTCCAAGTCATGGTGAAGACGCTCGTCGAAGAACCTTCCTCCGTCGGCCGGCCGTCGCGCGTGAAGTGCCGAGGCGTGTGGGCGCCGACGTCGAGGAGCGGGCTCGACGCCGGAAGGATCACGACCTGCTCGAGGAAAGCCTCGGCGACAGTCGTGGCCCCAGCGACGTCGCGTTGATGGGCGAACGAGTTGCTCGCCGTCGCAAACACGCCGGCAATGGCGCTGAGGCCCAGCAGCAGGATCGACGCCGCAAACATCACCTCGAGGAGTGAGAAGCCGCGTCGCCGTTGCTGCATCCATCCTCCTCGGGGCTATTGAATGAACGAGGTCGTGATTTGGGCGTTGGCGATGCTCTTCACTGAAATCGAGGTGACGGCGAGACCCGCGCTGACTTTGAAGATCTCTGACCCAGTCCAGCGCATGGTGCCTGCTTGGTAGACGTCGACCTTCGCCAAGTCGGCGACTGCGCCAGGCACGCGAAACTTGAGATCCGATGGACCGCTGGAGTCGGTGCTCCCGTCGGCGGTGAAGCAGACCCGGTCCCCAGAGACATTGAGTCCACCCATCTTGATGGTCTGGGTCGGGCTCGCGTCCTCGCTGCAGTTCTCGGTCCCCGCGTCGAAGGTTGCCATGCCGATGACGACGCCGTTGCCGCTGGGCGCGGGTTTCACGTAACGCGGCTTCCCTGTTTCCAGTGCGAGGCTGCGCTGTTCGCGGAGGGTGAGATTGGCGATCGACAACGCGGCGTTGCGCTTCTGAACGCTCACCATGTCGACGAGGCTGGCGGCGCTGAGGGCCGCAGCGACGCCGACCATGGAGAGCACCAGCGCTATTTCCAGCAACG
Source organism: Myxococcales bacterium (assembly GCA_023248635.1). Taxonomy (GTDB): domain Bacteria; phylum Myxococcota; class UBA727; order UBA727; family VGSZ01; genus VGSZ01. Next base: position 3,457 of record JAHFED010000111.1, on the reverse strand, counting down.
TGAACGCGGGTGATCGCAGAGATCGTTTCGCCATGTCAGCCTCCACTGGTCCGTCATCCTAGCCGCAATATCCAGGCATCTTGCGATGTGTCACGGCCTTCGGTTGTGCGCCGGCACACGTAGGGGCATGTGCGTAGGCGGCGCCGTCGTCGTGCACGCTGTTGGTCACGAGCCGTGCGTTGTCGACGAAGGCAAGGAGGCCCACGAATCCGTCCGTGGCGACGCGCTCTGGCACGGAGGTGGACATCGGGGCCCTGGTGTTTGCAGTCTCCCCTGCAGAGGTGTCTCGTGCGAGCGACAGCGAAGGCGACGCGTTGAATCAGCCGATGACTCTCTCGATCCGGTTCACGCGGCAAGACGGCCTCGTTGCTCTCGCCGTCGTCGAGCAGGGACACAGTCTCGTTCTGGGTCGGGATCTTGCGTGCGCCGTTCGCCTCGACGGACGCAAGGTTTCTCGTCGACATCTGCGGCTGGACAACCGCACCGACGGCGTCTTCGTCGTCGCCGACGCCGGCAGCCACAACGGAACCTTCGTCAACGGCGCTCGGGTCAGTGAGGTCGGCACGTCGGTCTCCCTGGGGGACCTCGTGACGGCGGGGGAATGGGAAGGACGCATCGAGCTCAAAGCCGCTGAAGCCCGCCACCCCACACCGACGGCCTTCCACGCGCCCAATCCCGCCGTCGGCGAAGCTGGTTTTGACGGCGTCACCGACCCCGGATCGCGGCCTGGCATCGCCGGCGCCAGCCCGGTCAACATCGGCCCCCGGGCTGCGACCCAGAGCCCTGCAGGGCGGGCCATGACGCAGACGATGATGGCTGCTCGGCCCGAAGGGCGACCCGGCCTTGCTGCCGGGACGGCGACGCCGCGGGCGACGACGATGGTCCTGCCGATGAGCATGCGCGTCGCGGAAAACGCCGAACCCGCCACCGGCGCCGAGTGGAACTGGGAGGAGACCGCCCGCACGCCGACCGCCGACAACCTCCGAGCCGCTCGTGTCGAGGAGAACCCCCTCGTCAAGCGATTCGCCGAGAGCTCGACGCAGCTGGACTTCCGCGGGCTCTCCGACTTGCCACAGCTCGACAGCCGCACCCCAGCGTCGACGGTAACGGGGCTGAGGGCGCCGACGTCGGGAATCGACGGCATCGCGTTGCGGCTGGTCTTCAAGGTCACCGAGGCGTTGCAGTCGACGGACTCGATGGACGATTTTTTGCGCGAGATGTGTGAGCAGCTCGCCGGTGCCGCGCGCGCGAAGGGCGTGGTGGTGCTGCTGCCCGACGAGCATGGGCAGATGGCTCCCCGCGTCGTGAAACAGCGCCGTGTCGACGAGAAGATGCAGCTGAGCCGCACGGTCATCGACTATGTGGTGAAAAACAGAGCGGCGCTGACCACCGAAGACGCTGCCGCCGACGAGCGCTTTGCCCGTGGGGAGAGCGTGCTGCGCTTCGACCTCAAGGCGGTGCTCTGCGTTCCCCTCGTCCGCCGCACCACCGACACGGCGGCCACAGGCGGGACCGGCGGCGGCGACGTCGTCGGCGTCCTCTACCTCACGCGAGATCTTCCTTTCAGCAACACCGAGCGGGACCTGGTGGCCGCGCTTGCCCATTTGATTGCCATGGGCTTGGAGCGAACCCGCTTGCGCGAAGAGTTCGCCAACGCCGAACGCACCCGGCGATCGCTCGAGCGATTCCACGCCCCCGACGTCGTTCGACGCCTCATGATGGACAGCTCGCAGGGCGTTCACCGCGATGGCCTGTTCCTCGAGCCGCTGACGGCCACCGTCTTGTTTTGTGACCTCGCTGGCTTCACCAGCTTCTGCGAAGCGCACGAGCCCGAACAGGTCGGGATGTTGCTGAACTCCTATCTGGCAACCATGACCGAGACCGTGTTTTCTCACGGCGGCACCGTCGACAAGTTCATCGGCGACGCCGTCATGTGCATCTTTGGCGCGCCCTTCATGACCAGCGACGATGCTCTGCGGGGCGTTCGCTGCGCCATCGAGATGCGACGGAATTTCCGCACGCTCGTCGGAGCCGGCGCCGTCGGCGACGATGCGCGCCAGCTGGACGTGCACATCGGCGTCAACACCGGCAAGGTCGTCGCCGGGACCGTGGGCTCACCGCGCCGCATGGAGTACACGGCCCTGGGTGACACCGTGAACACCGCCGCGCGCCTCGAGGGTGTGGCCAAGAAAGGCCAGATCGTGCTGGGCGCGGTGACGGCGTCGTTGGTGAACGGGTATGTCCCCCTTCGCTCGATGGGCGCGCACACGCTCAAAGGCAAAGGCGCCCCCGTCGAGCTCTATGAAGTGCCCGACGACTGAAGCGCAGGTCGCATTCGCTCTGGGCCCCGTTTGGGGCACCTCGCTGCCGACACTTGTCTTCACACCGTCGTCGATGCGCCGTTTGGTTTCTGTCCGGGGTCGAGCATGTCTGCGGTCTGCACCCGTTGTGGAAACGATGCCTGCTCGTGCCAGCGAGCGGCTCCAGCGCCGGTGCTGTTCGACGTGCGGGCGCCGCCGCCCTTCGCTTTGGCGCACGCTGAGGTCGAGCAAACCTCTGTCGACGTCAAAGTCGGGGGAGCTCCCGACCAGACCGAGCCCGGGCCCGCACCCGACCTGCCCCCGGGAGACGAGGCCGGGGCGGCGCCTGTCGTCGTCGATGCGCCCGTGCCCGACCTTCGGACGGTGCTGGCCCAGGCGCTTGGGGGTGAGCTCTCCGATGACGACGAGCGAGTCGAGCTCGACTCCGTCGACGTCGACGAGCTCGAGGAGGCCGACGACGACGCTGCGCTCGTGGCCCCGGTTGCCGATACCGCCCCGCTGGCCGAAGACCCTGTCGATTGGCTGCGGGGTGCGGCTACTTCGCGCTTCAATCTCGCCGACCTGCTGGCCTCTGAGGCCGACGCAATGATCCTCGGCGACCCGAGCGACGTCGTCAGCAGCTTCACTGCTGCTGTGGAGCCGGAGGCGGTCGATCTCAGCGACATTCTGAGCGCCGCCCAGCCGCCGGTGACGAGCGCGTCGCCAGCACCAGCTGCGACGACGAACGCTGCTCGCTCCTCCTTTCAGGTGTTTCTGGGCGGGGACGTCGCTCGACTCTTGGGGCCCACCGTCGTGTTGCAGCGGCGGCCCAGCTCGGTCGACGCCGCCGGACTGAGTCCCTTTGAGCATTTCGTGCTGCAGCACGTCGACGGCCGGCGCACCGTCGCCGACGTTCAGGCGGTGATGCGGGTGTCAGACGGCGACCTGCGCATCGTCTTGGCCTTGCTCCTCGACAAACAGCTCCTCGAGGGCGCCGAGGAATCCGCTCCGCCGGTCCTTCCTGTCGCTCAGCTCACGGCGTCAGCACCAGACATCGCCGGGCCGCCGACGCCACCGATGAGTCTCGGCGGGCCGCCGCTCGGCACCGCGCCCTCGGCGGCTCCAGCCGTGGCGCGGTCTGTCGGGCCGGCCGTGAT
>JAHFED010000110.1 GCA_023248635.1 Myxococcales bacterium | reverse complement strand
GGGCGAAGGGGAGGGCGAAGGGGAGGGCGAGATCGATTTGACCCCCCGAATTACGAGGCAACAGATCATCCTCGGTTTCGCCACCGCTCGCGGGAATACCTTTCACGTTGGCAGTCGCATCGCTGTCGTTCCGTCGACGCCGATGTTCGGCCGTGAATTTAACGTCACTTCAATTCGATAGATATCCAGAATTTAGGATGTAGTAATGAAGCCACTCCTGTTCATTCTGCTGCTGGCGGCGGTTCCGGCGCTGGGCCTCCCCGATGTGGTCTCCTATGCGGCCCGGGTGGAAAACGATGCCGGGCCCTTCGACGGCAATGTCGCCGTCACCTTCCAGCTCTTTGATGCGGAAGTCGCGGGGACCGAGTTGTGGAGTGAGTCGGTGAGCTCGACCACCGTCGTCGGCGGCGACCTCGTTCATGAGCTGGGCTCCATCGAGCCTCTCGACGACAGCGTGCTCGAGCGAGAGGATCTCTTCCTGGCGGTCACGATGAACGGTGACCTGCTCGAGCCCCGGGTGGCGCTCAGAGCGGTGCCCTACGCATTGAAGGCCCAGGAGGCCGAGAGCCTGTCCGGGCTGAGCGCCGACGACATCGCCACCGATGCAGAGGTCGGTGCCGCCATCGCCGAGTTCGTTACCGACGACGAGCTGGGCGCCGCCGTCGCCGCGGTGAGTTTCGCTCAATTGCAGGCGGTACCGGCTGGCTTCGCCGATGGCGTCGATGACGACACGGTCGCTGCTGCGGCGGTTGGCGGCGGTCTGACGTTAGCCGGCAGCGCTTTTTCCATCGCCGACGACGGCGTGACCCTCGCGCGCATGGCCGACGACTCGGTGGGACAAGCGGAGCTGATCGAGGACTCCGTTGGTACCTCTGAGCTCATCATCGATGCGGTCGCGCGCATCAATATGGCGGATGACTCGGTGGGGACGGCGGAGCTCGTGAACGGGGCGGTGACGAGCGCGAAGATTGCCAACGACGCCGTAGGCGCGGCCGCCATCGCTGCCAGTGCAGTCACGTCGTCGGAATTGGCCGACGACGCCGTCACGGCCGCAAAGATCAGCGGAACGCCCGTAGCGATCTTTTCGCGGCCCAATGCCTGTGGGGGAGGACTCCAGGTGGGATCGGGCAATTGCAACAGCATCGTGTGCGACGAGGTCAAGATCGCAAACCCGGTGGTCACGGCGGTGAACTTCGTTGCGCAAACGGTGACCAACGCCAACTTCGTCTTCGCCGTCGATGTCGTTTTCTTTCGCTGTGATGGCACCTGCGATCCCACCAACGGCAGCCAAGACAGCTGTCCAGTGACCGTGGCCGCTGGATCGCTCTTGCCCTGATGCCGTTCGGAGCGGCTCCGCCGGGAGCCCACGACGTCGGAGATCGATTCACCGGCTTGAGCGTTGTCAGGTCTGGGCTCCCCAAAGAAACACCGTGCCAAGGCTCCTTACATGCGCGCCTACCTTCTCGCACCTCTCGCGGTCCTGCTCTTCGCCAGCCAGGCTTCGGCCATCGGGCTGCTGGTGCCCACCGATCCAGGCGTGGCGCCGCTGAAGCTGGTGAACCACCGCGTCGACGTCGCCGTCACCGAGCGGGGTGCCACCACCCACGTCGACATGAGCTTTCAAAACCCCACCAACCGCCAACTCGAGGCCACCTTCCTCTTCCCCTTGCCCAAGGGCGCCTCCGTCGACGAGCTGGCCTTGTGGATGAACGGCAAGCGTGAGGTCGGCAAGGTGATGGAGCGGGGTCAGGCCCGACAAATCTACGAGTCCATCGTGCGGCGCGCGCGGGACCCCGGGCTCATCGAATACGTCGACAGCGAGCTGGTGGAGATCCACGTGTTTCCCATCCCGCCCATGGGCCGCCAGCGCATCGAGCTCAAGTACTCGCACCTCGTCGACTACACCGGCGGCCTCTACCGCTACAGCTATCCCATGAAGACCGATCAGCAGGCGACGTCGACGTTGGAGGATTTCACTTTCACTGTGAACATCAAGAGCAAGGCTCCGATAAAGAACCTCTATTCGCCAACGCACAAGATGGCCTCGACCCGGCGCGGGACGACGGGGATTGCTTCGATGGAGAAGTCCGGCTTCTCCCTCGCCGACGACCTGGTGCTCTATTGGATTGTTGATGATGCCGACGTCGGCATTAGCGTTCTAACGTATCGTGAAGGAGACGAACCGGGTTACTTCATGCTCCTCGCCTCGCCCCGCGATGACTTTCGCGACCAGGAGATCATCGGCAAGCGCGTGGCCTTCGTCGTCGACACCTCGGGCTCGATGGAGGGTGAGAAGATCGAGGCGACCAAGAAGGCCCTCGACCTCTGTCTGCAAAAGCTCGGCGAAGACGACCTCTTTTCGATCACGAGCTTTGGCGGCTACGCCGAGCCCTGGAAGCCCAAGATGGTGTCGGCGTCGACGTCGAATGTGGCTGAGGCCCGGGCCTGGGTGAAGAAGCTCGAGCCCCTGGGCGGCACCAACATCGGCGAAGCCCTCGAGGTCGCGTTTTCGACGGCGAGTGGCAGCGAGAAAGCGCCGTTGATGATGGTGTTCATGACTGACGGCCGCCCCACCGTCGGCGACACCGACGTTGCTGCTTTGGTGCAGAAGGCCGAGAGCGCGCGCGCGGCCAAGGCGGCGCGCTTGTTCGTCCTCGGCGTCGGCGACGATCTCAACACCATTCTGCTCGACAAGATGTCGGCCCAAAACGGCGGCAGCGCTCTCTACGTCAAAGGCAACGCGGGCCTCGCCGACGAGGTCGCCGCCTTCTACGAGCGCATCAGCCATCCCGTGCTCGCCGATCTGCAGTTGAACGTCGACGGCGTCACCACTTCAGGCGCGCCAGCGCCTGAAGCAATCAACACTTTCGGCACTCATCCCCGCAACTTGGGTGACCTCTTCAAGGGGCAGCAGCTCGTCGTCCTCGGCCGCTACCGCGCGCCCGGCAAGGCCAAGGTCACGCTCACGGGCACGGCTCCCAAGGGCAAGCGCGCCTTCCAAACCGAGGTGGAGTTCGCGGCGTCGACGACGGAGCACGCTTTCATTCCGCGGCTGTGGGCTCAGCGTCAGGTCGGCATGCTGCTCGAAGAGATTCGCAACAAGGGCGAGCAGCCCGGTCTCGTCGCCGAAGTCACCCAGCTCGCGACGCGCTTCGGCATCGTCACGCCCTACACCAGCTACCTCGTCGTCGAAGAAGGCACGCTGCCGCCACCGCCGGTGTCGGTCTCGGGGGGCGAGGGCCCGCGTCCGCCACGCGTCACGCCCATCGCCCGCGGGGGCATCGACGACGACAAATCCGAGGGGAGCTGGGGATACCGCCCCTCAGCGCCGTCAAGCGGGATGGACGCCGCGCCCACTTCCATGCCTCCTCCCAAGGAGTCCTTCGTCGAGACGACCAAGAAGGCGCGCGAGTCTTTGAAGGCCGACGGCGGCGCCTCAGGCGTAGCGGCGGCCAAAGAGATCGGATCGCTGAAGGGGTCGTCGACGTCGTCGTCGCGGGCGGTCACCACCATCGTGCGTGCCTTGGGGCGGACCTTCACCTTCGCCGCCGGCTTCTTCGTCGACGAAAAGAGCGGTGCGAAAGATCAAACCCTGGTCATCAAGCCCTACTCCGACGCCTTCTTCATGGCTCTCAAGCTGCGCCCCGACCTCAAGGAGGCACTGGCTCTCTCGGAGCGGGTCAAGGTCAGCGTCGGACCCGGCCGCACCTTGGTCGTCGACGACGCTGCCCCTGCCATCGTCGACGACGCCAAGCTCAAGGCCTTTCTCGGCGCGTAGGCGGATATCCCACCCCCTTGTGGGTTGGGCGCTGGGGTGGCTGATTGCCGCCCATGAGCACCGCCGAAGCCGCCGACGTCACGCCCTTCGAGAACACGGTCGGCCACCCGCCCGGTCTCTTCGTCTTGTTCTTTGCTGAGATGTGGGAGCGATTCTCCTACTACGGAATGCGCGCGCTCCTCGTCTTCTATATGACGAAGGGGTTCCTCGGATACGGCGACAAAGAAGCCTACGAGACCTACGGCGCCTACACCGGGCTCGTCTACATGACGCCTTTCATCGGCGGGTTGATCGCGGATCGGGTGTTGGGACCGCGGCTCGCCGTCATCATCGGCGGCTTGCTCATGGCGGCCGGGCATCTGCTCATGACTGTGCAGAGTGAGACCCCGTTCTTCTTGGCCCTTGCTTTGCTGATTTGTGGCAACGGCCTGTTCAAGCCCAATATATCAACAATGGTGGGCAATATCTATCCGGATGAAGCCCGCAAGGACGCCGGATTCACGATCTTCTACATGGGCATCAACCTGGGTGCGGCCATGGCCCCGCTGGTCTGCGGCTACATCGGCGAGAAGTACGGCTGGCACTACGGCTTCGGCCTCGCCACCGGCGGCATGCTCATCGGCCTGGCGATCTTCACCATGCCCGCCCGCGTCACCCAGGCGGCCATCGGCATCGGCGCCCTCGTCGGCGCCTCCGTGCTCGTCGGCACCGTGCTCGACAAGTCGTGGCTCTTCTGGCTGGTGAACTTCCCCGTCGCCATCGCCCTCGTCGTCGCCGCCTTCGTCGCCTTGTGGGCCCTGAACCATGGTGGCGTCCCCCGAGCCGCGGGTGCGCCGCCGGTCGAAGAGGGCATCAACAAAAAGCTCGGCATTGTCGTCGTCGCCACCGCCATCACGGTTCCTTTTGCGGCTTTGCTGGTGGCCAAGCACCTGGCCGGTCCGATGCTGTTTGTCTTCGGTATTGCGGCTTATGGTTACATTTTTATCGAAGCCATTCGTTCGACAAAAGTGGTTCGTGAACGGCTGTTTGTGGTGCTGATTCTTTATTCGTTCTCGACCATCTTCTGGGCCTTCTTCGAGCAGGCCGGCAGCTCGATGAACAACTGGGCCGACCGCAACGTGAACCGCGTGTTGGCCGAGCGCACCGTCGGCGCCGACGAGGTGGGCAAGGAGGTCTCCCTCGAGGTCAACCAGAACCAGCTCGGCGTGCAGATGGTGCCCGCCCTCCCCGCGGATCAGGTTCAGGCCGCCGTCACCGGCGCCTGGCCGATGACGTCGACGGTGAAGTTCAAGGAGGATTGCTCCATCGACGCCGCCCCTGACTTCGCCACCACCGCTGGCGCCTTGAAGGATCTGCGCGGTCTGGCCGCCTTTGTGTCGACCAGCGTCGACGCCGGCAAGATCGCCAGCGCTGAGCGAGGCCTGGTGCTCGTGGAGTCCAAGCGCGCCCACGCCCGGGCCGACGCCGTCCGCGAGGCCCTGATGAAGGCCGGAGCGTCGTCGTGGGCGCTGTACAGCACCACCCCCGACGCCATCGGTGCGCGCCTTACGGCCACTGCTCCGGTCGAGAGCGTGGGCCAACAGCTCGTCGCCGCCGTCACGGTGCCCTTCACCTCGCTTTTCGAGAAGGACCACGAAGAAGGCACCACCTGCGCCGGCGACGCCGTGGTCAGCATTGTCGTCAAGGAGAAGGCCTTCACCATCGATCAACTCGATGCGCTCCGCGGCGAATTGCAGGAGAAGAACGAAGCCCACATCAAAGCCGGCGAAAAAGAAGAGAAGCTGATGCTGCCTTGGAAGGTCGACGCCCGACACGTGGGCATGGCCGTCGGCGGCGACGAGGTGCCGGCGTCGGAATTCCAGGCCGCCAACCCCTTCTTCATCTTGCTCTTTGGCCTGCTCTTTTCTGCCATTTGGACCTTCCTCGGTCGCCGTAAGATCGAGCCGTCGACGCCGGTGAAGTTCGCCCTGGGTCTTGTGCAGTTGGCCTTGGGGTTCGCCGCCCTGTGGTACGCCGCCGAGCACAGCGACCAGCGCGGGATGACGTCGATGTCCTGGCTGACCCTCGCCTATTTGCTGCACACCACGGGAGAGCTCTGCCTCTCACCCATCGGCCTCTCGATGATCACCAAGCTCTCGCCCAAGCATCTGGTGGCGACGGCGATGGGCGGTTGGTTCCTCTCGACGGCCTTCTCGGAGTACGTCGCCGGCATCATCGCCACCTTCACCGGCGTGCACGGCGAAGGCGGCAGCGAACGCCCGATCCCGGCCCCGGTCGACACTGTCCACGTCTACGGCGGCGTCTTCGGCACCATCGGCCTCGCCAGCATGATCGCTGCCGTGGCGCTGTTCGCCCTGAGCCCCCTGCTCAAGAAGTGGATGCACAGCAGCGGCGACGAGCCGGCCTCCCGCAGCCACTGATCCCCGATCTCGCTGAACTTCGACCGCGGAGCGGTCTCGTTCATCGCCGTCGGGGATGCTCTTCTGGGAGGTCTGGTGCAGACCTCCCCCCGCGCCGGCGGAGCCGGACGCGGGGCCCCCCACCAACTCCGCGTTCCGCGGGCGCGCTTCACGCGCATCATCCCGCGTCTTTCCCATCTCGGAACGCGGTCGAACATCAAGCGGACGCGGGATGAGGTCTCAAGGAGAAGGGGGCGCCGGAGCTGGTGCTGGCGAAGCGCTGGTCGGCGCCGTTTCTTCGGGCTTTTCCTCGAGCAGGGCGCTGGCCCAGGTCAGGCAGGCACCGATGGCGATGGAGCCGAGGGCGATGCCGACGCCCCCGCCGACAGCGATGGCGAGTCCGCCCTGGTTCCAGGCGTCGGCCTTGGCCCTGGCGTCGCTGTTCAACTCCTCGACGGCGTCTGTCTCCTCCTTGGTCACGTCGGCTGGGTCCTTGGCGCTCAGGGCGGCGCCCGCGAGCTCGGCGGCCGAGTTGGCCTTGTCGAAGGCAAACCACGACTGCGATCCCACAAACACCAAAACGCCGCCACCAAGGGCAAGCAGGCCGCCGACCCCGGCACCGATGAAGGGCAGGGTGAGGTCCGGTCCCGCCGCAGCGACGACGGAGTCGCCCTGGGCCACCTCGGGTGGAGCAGGCACTTTGTCCTTGGTGGGATTGGCCACGAGCCGCACCTCGAGCTGCAACGTCTCGCCGGTGCGGATCGAAAACGACGTCGTCCAAGGCGCAAATCCGTCGCGGCTCACAGCGATCACGTGGTTGCCCGGCCGCAGCCCGCCAAGACCTTTCAGCGGTGTTGAGCCCAGGGCGATCCCGTCGAGCTTCACATTGCTGCCAGCGGGCGCCACGTCGAGCTTCAGGCCCGGCATGGCCCCGTCGCCAAAGAGGGCAGCGGCAGCGACGTCGACGTCGACGGCTTGCTGGGTGGAGTCGATGGCGACCCGGCCCGTGATCCGTCGGGTGGTGACCCCCTGCTTCACGTCGACGACCTGCAGGTCGAGGCCAATGGTGGGGCCCCCCAAGGCGCCGCTCGGATCGGGCAGGGCCGGCAGCTTGACCGCCTGGCCCAGGAGCACGAACTGCACGTCGGCCAACTTGCCGAGCTCGACACCGCAGCCGAGAGCGTTGACGTCGCAGTCGACGCCCAGAGCCTGGCTGGCCTCGACGAGCTGGGTGGTGAGCTCTTGATCCTGCAGCTCGTAGCTTGTCGCTGCGCGGGTCTGCAGCAGCTGGTTCAGCCGGTTTGCTTCGTTGAGGCGCAAGCCCTCGGAGCGCAAGGGCAACACCGCCAGCGACGGCAGCGCCATCGACGGCGACGCCGTCGCCATTGGCAGCAGCAGCAGCAGCACACGAAACATGGACGCACGATACAGCGAAACCAGCCTGGAGCCCGGCAGACCCGTTCAGGCGTTCAAAGGCCCCGTTGTGTACGCTGCGGCGAAATGGCCCGGATTCTCGTTGCCGACGATGCCCGCGTGATGCGGATGCTGCTGCGTACCTGGCTCGAAAGACTCAACCACGTCGTCGTCGAAGCCAAGAATGGCACCGAGGTGTTGGGGTTGTTGCGTGATGCTGCGACGACGGCGCCGCCCTTCGAGCTGGCCTTTTGTGACGTGCACATGCCGGGATTGACGGGATTGCAGGTGCTCGACGCGCTGCGAGGTGATCAGCGCCTCGGCCAGACTCCCATCGTGTTGGTGACGACGCTGGGACACGAGGTGGACATCGAGCGGGGGATGCAGCGCGGAGCCGCCGCATACTTGACCAAGCCCGTCGACTTCAACGCCCTCGTCGAGGTCCTGCAGCGCTTCGTCAAGGTCGATCGCCACGGCCGCAGCACCAAGACATGATGCGCGCCGCCCGACGAGTCGGCGTTCAAGACCCGCCAGGGTCTTGGACCCAGGAGCACTTCGAGACGGGCTGCCGATGATCCCCCAGGTTGTTCAGTCCCTACCCTTCGACGCCGCCTCCTTCTGCGAGGCCCAGGGCAGGTCGTAGCGGTACAGGGTCGCGTCGAGGTCGCCGGCGGAGAAGCGCCAGCGTCGCGACTTGCCGACGGCGCGTTCATCGAGGTGGAGCCACCAGCGCGCGTGCTCGTGGGCCGAAAACAAGATGACCCGAGCACCGTCGACGGCGGCGCAGCGATCCCCCAGTGTTCGGTAGAAGCCTTCGAGCTGCAGTCGATTGCCGCCGGCGCGGTTGTTCGCCAGGCGCTCACCAAAGGGGAGGTTCGCGACGATGACGGGGTGTTCGCCGGGCATGGGTGCAGCGCGGGCGTCGACGCGGCTGATGACGATGTGCTTGTCGAGCCCCGCTTGGCGCACGCACTGGGTCACGTGATCGATGGCCTCGTTGTGCCAGTCCGAGGCGTGAAGGGGCGCGGGCAAGCTCAGGCGTTCGCCGTCTTTGGCTTCGGTGCGGGCCAGGGCGAGAGCGCGATCGAGGGCGGGCGGTCGATCTTTCCAGCGCTCGAAGCCGAAGCGCCGGTCGCGGCCAGGGGCGCGTTGCAGCGCTCTCCACGCCTGCTCGATGGCGAGGGTGCCGGTCCCACAGCAAGGATCGATGAAGGGGCGGCTGACGTCGGCGTGACCAATGGCCAACAGCGCCGCCGCCAGGGTCTCTTTGAGCGGGGCCCTCCCTTCGACGCCGTTGCGGTAGCCGCGCTTGTGCAGGGCGTCGCCAGAGGTGTCGACGGCGAGCACGACGTCGGGCCCACGCCAGGACAGCACGAAGCGCACCGAGGGCCGCACCGTGTCGATGTTCGGACGCCCATGCCCCAGAGAGCGCAGGCGATCGAGCACCACGTCCTTCACGCGCTGGGCGGCGTAGAGCGAGTGGGTCCAGGGCGTGTCTTTGAGGTGGGCGTCGACGCAGAAGGTGCCCTTGCCGTCGATGCGCTCCTCGAAGGGCACGCGCGAGAGGGCGTCGATCAGATCCTCCGGCGTGGCGATGCCCGTGAAGCGATCGATGACCAGCAGCACGCGGCTGACGGTGCGCAAGAAAACGTTGGCGCGCGGGATGAGATCGATCTCGCCCTTGGCGCTGACGGCGGCGTCTTCGTCGACGATGTCGACGGCGCCCAGGGCCCTGAGCTCGTGCACCACGGCCAACGACGTTCCGCGGGCGCAGGTGCAAATGATCTCGATCACAATCAGCTCCTTGAGCGGGTGGCGGACCCTTGTTTTCCCGAACCGCTGGCGACGCAAAGTAGCGATGCCGGACAGGGCGGGCAGGCACCAGGGGTCTGCGTGGATCCCACGCTATCCTGGGACCATGCGTGTTGGACTTCTCATCGCCGCCTTGGGCATCGTCGTCGTCGCTGGTTGTCAGGCGACGGCATCCAACACCGGTCAACCTTGCAGCGCCGACGACGAATGCGATGACGAGCATCGCTGCGAGCTGCTGTCGGGGGATTCGGGAATCTGCCTTCCTGGGGCTCGCAGCGAGGGCGAGGGAGAGGGAGAGGGAAAGGGAGAGGAAGGTGAAGGCGGGGAGGGAGAGGGCGAGGGCGAAGGTGAAGGTGAAGGTGGAGGTGAAGGTGAAGGTGAAGGTGAAGGTGAAGGTGAAGGTGA
>JAHFED010000006.1:147780-172510 GCA_023248635.1 Myxococcales bacterium | reverse complement strand
AGAAGTGCGGTCACATGGGCGGCAAGGTGCTCGTGCCCATCAGCCAGTTCATTCGCACCCTGGTCGCCGCGCGCCTCGCTGCCGACGTCAAAGGGGTGTCGACGCTGGTGGTCGCCCGCACCGACGCTGACTCGGCCAAGCTGCTCACCAGCGACGTCGACGTCAGAGATCAGCCCTTTATCACCAGCTCCGAGCGCACCGCGGAGGGCTTCTACCGCATCGACGGCGGCGTCCCCTACGCCATCGCCCGGGCCCTGGCCTATGCGCCCTACGCCGACGTGCTGTGGTGTGAGACGTCGACGCCGGACCTGCACGAAGCCCGTCAGTTCGCCGAGGGCGTGCACGCGAAGTTCCCCGGCAAGCTGTTGGCCTACAACTGCTCGCCGAGCTTCAACTGGGAGAAGCACCTCGACAAGAGCACCATCGCGAAGTTCCAGCGCGAGCTTGGGGCCATGGGCTTCAAGTTCCAGTTCGTGACGCTGGCGGGCTTCCACGCGTTGAACCACTCGATGTTCGAGCTGGCCAACGCCTACAAGACCGAAGGCATGGCCGCCTACAGCCGCTTGCAGCAGGCGGAGTTCGCCTCGGAGGCCAAGGGCTACACCGCCACCAAGCACCAGCGCGAAGTGGGCACGGGCTACTTCGACGACGTCGCCCAGGTGATCGCCGGCGGCAACGCCAGTACCTTGGCCCTCGTGGGATCCACCGAATCGGCCCAGTTCCACCGCTGAGCGCCAGGCGCGCTCGCACAGGGTGATGGCTTGAGCCGTCGGCACCGCTCACAGCGGGCCTCAAGATGCTGGCCGTCTTGAGAAGCAGAGCGCCCTCGAAGGGCGCTCTGTCTTTTGCGGGTCGGAGGCGCCGGTCCCGAGGCTAATTCGCCTGACACTTCTTCTTGCAGTTCGCCACGGCGGATTTGTTGTCCTCGGCGTCGCCGGCGACGGAGCACATCTTCTCGCAGGCGGCGACGTCCTTGTCGGACTTGGCCGTGGCCTTTTCACCCGACCGGGTCGAGCCAGCCACCGACCTCAGCGTGCTGCACCCCATGACGAAGGACAGTCCCAAGGCGGCGGCGACGACGGAGATGCGGGCGATGGTTTGCATTGATTTTCCAACCTCCAGCGGCTGAGACGCTGCCGCTTCGCCGCCATTCAGGCACAGATGGCCCGGTCCGCGTCAAGGGGCGGCGGGCGCGCGTCAACGAGCTGATGCACTGGGTCGCCGTCGGCGGCGGCGTTCGGCTCGGCCTGGGGGTGCGTGGTACACCTGTGGCCTATGACGCGTCTTGCCCTTCTCGCCCTCTCGCTGACCTTTGCCAGCGCCATTGACGCCCAGGAACCGGTCAAGGCGGGATCCGCCAAATCGGCGAAGAAACCCACCAAAGAAGAAGAGCAAGCCGTCGCCGACGCCGCCCAAAAATCCAGCGACGATGCCGCCGCTGCCGCCGCCGCCGCCGAAGCCGAAGCCCAGCAGAAGGCCGACGCCGACGCCGCTGCCAAGACCAACGCGGACGAGGCTGCCCTCGGTGCCGCCGAGAGCCGAGCCAAGGATGCAGCCCTGTCGGCGCGGGGCCTCGATGCACGCATGCGGGCGCTGGCCGACGCGCTGGCCATCCCGCTCAAGCGTCTGCCCGGCGATCACCGCGATCAGCGCTTTGCCGTCGTGCCGTTCGAAAATGTCGGCGAGGAAGCGGCGCTGAAGTCCCTCGGGCTCGTGGTGTCAGATCTCGTCGTCACCGACCTGGCGCGAGATCACCGGCTGGGTCTCGTGGAGCGCGGACAAATCAGCAAGCTGATGGACGAGCTGGCCCTGCAACAATCCGGCGCCGTCGACGACAGCCAGGCCTTGCAGCTGGGCAAGCTGAGTGGTGCCCGCGGGCTGGTGGTCGGGCGCGTTGCCGACGCCGGCGATGACTTCATCGTCTCCGCCCGCGCGGTGGATGCCGAGACCGGCACGGTGCTGGTGGCCACCGACATCCACTTGCCCAAGGCCGAGCTGGTGGCCTTTTCCGCCAACGCCGTCGTCTTGCGGTCCCGCAGCGGCGCGATGTTCCGCTCGCTCGTCGCTCCGGGCTGGGGGCAGGCCTACAACGACCAACCCGTGAAGGGGTACCTCTTTGGCGCCGCCACCGGTGGGCTCGCCGCTGCCACCCTCATCACGGGCACCCTCGGGCTCTACACGGGCTTCATCGAATATCCCCAGGCCGGCGTCAGCGGCGACGGCGCCAAGCTTGCCGCTGAAGACCGGCCCCAGTTCGTCGAGGACGTGCGCACCCGCGCCAACACCGAGCTCACCGCAGCTGCGGTGCTGGCGGGCATCACGGCGGCGGCCTGGGCGGTGGCCGTCGCTGATGCCTGGTTGTCCGGCGTCGACACCGAGAGCCTGGACGCCGCGCTGGCAAAGAACTGATTGTTTTTCTGCGCGTGTTGCAGCAGGCGCGCGATCCTCTCTTCCCAGGCGAAAACGTCCCGCTAGCGTCCGCGGTTCCCAGCTGAGTCTGGAGACATCGGGGGCTCTCATGCGTCTGCTGCTGTGCTTGCTGGGCCTTGGCCTTGTCGCCTGCCCCGAGGCCCTCCCCACCGTCGACGACGATCCCGGCTGCGTGCTCGACAGCGAGTGCGGACCTGGGGAGCTGTGCATGGAAGGCGACTGCATTGCCAGACCCGATCCCGAGGGCTGCAGCCAAAACGCCGACTGCGATCTGGGGCTCGTGTGTCGCGCCCGGGGTTGCGAGAGCGCGCCGACCTCGGGCACCTGCAACTTCGACGACGACTGCGCCTTCACGGATCGCTGCACCACCGGTGACGGGGACTGCCTGCCTTCGGAGCAATGCGCCCACGCCGAGCCCGGGGCCCTCTGCCACAGCGCCTGCTACGGCCACTGCGTCGACCGACCGGCCTGCGACGACGACGGCGATTGCTCCTTGAGCGAACAGTGCGCCGACTTGCGTTGCCAGCCCATCGGCGACTGCAGCGCCGACGGCGACTGTCCCGACGACGCGGCCTGCATCGAAGGCGTGTGCAACGACAACGGTGACTGCACCGACGACGTCGATTGCCCCACGTCCCAGTCTTGTGTCGGGGGTGAGTGCACGCGCAACGAGGCCTGTGTCGACTCTGCGTGCCCCAGCGATCAGCGCTGCGTCGACGGCCAATGTCTGCGCCGCGCCGGCTGCGCCGGCGACGACGACTGCGGCTTCGACGAAAGCTGCGTCGATGGCACCTGCAACGGGATCGGCAGCTGCGACGACGTCGACGACTGTCCTGCTGAGCCTGGGGTCGCCTGCCTCGAGGGCGTGTGCTCGCGGGCCCCCTGCGGACGCGACAGCGAGTGCGACGACAGCATCTTTTGCAACGGCGCCGAGACCTGCGATCCCCGCGTGGGGTGCGCCGACGGCCCCGCGCCGGGTTCGAGCGAGCTGCCCACCTGCGTGAGCGAGGTGTGCGACGAAGCGCGCAAGATCATGGTGCGCAGCGGCAGCGACGAGCTGTGCGGCGACGGCTCCCCCTGCACCGACGACCTGTGTGACGTCGACGTCGGCTGCCTGCATCCTGCCAACACCTTTTCGCCCGATCCGGGTCCCGGCCAAGATTGCGGCCGCATCGTCTGCACCGACGGCTCCTTGACCACCGTTGCCGACGACGACGAAATACCGGCCGATCAGGGATCGCCGAGCGATTGCTACCGCGCCGTGTGCTCGGGCGGGGCGCGCATCCTCGTCGTCGACGAAGGCGAGACGCCGCCCCAGGGGCCCGACAACGATTGCCGTCACCAGCGCTGCCAAGAAGGAGCGGTCGTGACCGTCGACGACGACGGCGAGGTCCCACCCCAGGGTCCGGGCAACGACTGCGTGCGCGAGGTCTGCAGCGGTGGCTCAGCGACGTCGACGGCCGACGACGGCGAGGTGCCCTTGCAAGGTCCACCAAACGATTGCCGCAGCCAGGTGTGCGCCGGCGGTGTCGTCGTCGATGTCCCCCACGATGTCGAGATTCCGCCCCAGGGTCCGATCAACGACTGCATTCGCCAGACCTGCTCTGGCGGAAACGTGATCGCCGCTGCCGACGACACCGAGACCCCGCTACAGCGCTCGACCGCAGATTGCACCACCCAAAGCTGCAGCGGCGGCGCCGTCGTCGACGTCCCCGCCAATGAGACCCTGGCCCAGCTCTCGCCCACCGATTGCCTCGACCAGCTGTGCAGCAATGGGGGCCCGATCAACGCCCCCAACAACGCTGAAGTGCCGCCGCAGACGTCGTCGACCGACTGCACGACCCAGACCTGCAGCGGTGGCCTCGTCGTCAACGCCGCCAACAACGCCGAAATCCCCGCCCAGGTCTCGCTGACGGACTGCAAAAGGCAGGTCTGTTCCGGCGGCGTGGTGGTGGTGCAAAACAACGACAGCGAAGTCCCGGCCGACGTCGGCTGCAAAGAGGGCGCGTGCTCGGGCGGCGCGCCGACGCTGGTGCGCGATGATGGCAACTGCACCGACAGCGCGGTGTGCACTCTTGGTTCCTGCAACGTCGACGGCTCTTGCACCCAGGTGCCCGACGACGACCTCTGCCATTGCACCGGCTCGACGCAGGTGGGCCTATGCTTGCCCGGCGATGCCCGCGCGCCGACCTCGGGGAGCCTGGCGGGCTGCGTGTGTTTGACGCCCGCGGTCTTGAGCTGCGGCACCGACGACGGCGTCTTCGTGAAAAAGGTGCTGCAGCGCTTCGAGCTCAATGCCACCGCCACCGGTCTGCGCGCGGGCTCGACCTTCGTGTGGGATCTGGTGGGCACGCCCGTCGGCGCCGACCCAGCTGCCCAGCTGCTCGGCAACGCGACCAACCAGACCACCGCCTTCTTTCAAGCGACCACCGCCTCGGCAGTTGGGGTGCGCGACTACGTGCTGCGCGTGACCCTGCAGGAGCCCGAGCTGCCGCCCCAAAGTTGCGATGTGAAGGTCGAAGCCCAAAAACTCGTCGACAAACTCGAGGTGTCGCTCTTCATGAACGCGTCCATCGACGTCGACCTTCACCTCATCAGCGGCGCCGGCGCCACCTTCTTCGACTTCCCCTTCCACGAAGATCACGATCCGGCTCTCGATAACTCGGATCACGATTGCTACTATTTCAATTGTCCTGTCTGCACCGTGAGTGTGCCCGGTCAAAGCTGTGTAGCCGTGAGCCCGCGCGTGGTCGACTATGACGATCCCGTCGACGGCGCCGCACTGGCCGACAAGCAGGATCCGCAGCTCGATATTGACAATCAACGTGGCTGCTTCACGGCGGCCAATGGCGACCTTCAGTGTATTCCGGAAAAGATCACCGTGGAGCTTCCCACCACGGGCACCTACCGGGTCTTTCCCTACTTGTGGGGCAACGCGTTGACGGTGACGCCGGGGCTGGCCAGCACGCCTTCGTCGACGACGGTGACCATTCAGATCACCTGCCGCGACGTCACGCGCACCATCACGCGCACCTTGAGCTCCATCGCCGCCGACGGCACGACGGCGACCTCGACCGATCCCGTGCGCTACGGCGATCCCCTCTTCATCACCGTCCCGGCCAGCGGTGCCTGCACGCTGCCATGAGGTGGATCGTCGTCGTCGTCGTCGTCTGCTCGGCCTGCGGTGGCAAGCTCACCGATTGTCAGGAGCTGGTCGACAAGCAGTCGGTGTGCATGCCCCAGAGCGCCATCGACGACTGCGAAGAGGCCAACGACGAATGCAGAGACGGCGGCGAAGTGCTGACCCTGGAGAGCTGTCCCCTGCAGTTCACCTGCAGCAAGCCGACCTGATCGGCGGTGGGATCAGCGGTTGGGGACCGGCCCGTGCCAGGGCAGCCCCAGCTCGAAGGCCAAGACGTTGAGGCGGTCGCTGCCGAAGAAAAGCTGATCTTCGCCCTCGTGCAGCGTAAACACGGCGGGAAAGCCAAAGGCCCCGCGGGCGACGGCTTCGTCGGTGGCGGCCTTCAAGAGATCTTTGACCTCCTGCTCGGCGATGCGATCGACCAAGCCGACGTCGACGCCGGCCACGACGCAGGCGCTGCCCAAGGCCTCGGGGCTGCTGACTTCTTTGCCTTCGCCCCAATGACGTTGCCACAGGGCCCGCGAAACGGCCGAGAGCTGCTGCGGCTGCGCCTGCTTGACCAGGGTCAAAAAGCGCATGGTGTTCAAGGTGTTCGAGGGAAAACCATCGGGAAAGCCAAGGACGACCTCGCAGTACTTGCTGTTGCGCCGCAGATCGTGGGCGAGGTGCGAGGCCCGCGCCGCCAGCGACACCGGTGGCTGATTGCCGGTCGCCTTGAACACCCCCCCAAGGAAGGCCGGACGCAAGACCAGCTCAAGGTCCCACAGCCGCCGGTAACGCTCGAGCACCTCGAAGGCCAGGTACGAATAGGGCGAGATGATGTCGTAGAAGAGCTCGATCTTGCGCATGGCGACGAGGTTTAGCTGAGCAGTGCGAACAAAGAACGCGCATCGGTCACCGGCAGGCTGCAGCTCTGCCCTTGGCAGACATAGACAGTGGTCTTGCCGTCCTTGGCCGGGCGATCACGCAGCAGCGGCAACAACGTCGACAAGGGGCTGCCCTCCGCGGCGACGACGATGACGCGGGCGGGCAGGTAACGCCGGCGCACCAGACCCAAAAGGGCGCGGCCGTCGTCGTCGAGCCCGGTGGGCGGCGTGACCACCACGATTTCCCGGCCCCGCTCGAGCAGCACCAGCGCGCGCACCATCTCGCTCAAAGCATGGGGATGGCGCGCGAGCACCTGCCCGCAAGAGCGGAAGGTCTTTTCGGCGCGGGCCCCGTAGGCAGCGTCGCCAGTGAGCAGCCCCAGGCGCACCAGATTCTCGGCGTGGATGGAGTTGCCGCAGGGTTCAGCGCCGTCGCGGTCGGGCTTTTCTTTGGCCAAGAGCTCTTCGCCGTCGTCGGCAGAGAGGAAGAAGCCCCCATGCTCTTGGTCCTCGAAGTGACGGGACAGCACAGCGTCGATCTCGCGCGCGACCGCCAACCAACGCGCATCGCTGGTGAGCGCGAAGACGTCGAGGCAAGCACGACAGACGAAGGCGTGGTCGTCGAGGACGCCGGCAGGTCCCTGGGTGCCGTCTTTCCAAGACCGCCGCAGACGCCCCGGCTCTTTGGCGTCGGCCAGGTGCCTTAGCACGAACTCCAGGGCCGAGACCGCGCGGGCCTGCAGGACCTCGTCGTCGAAGGCGAAGGCAGCGGCGGCCAGGGCCGAGATCGCCAGGCCGTTCCAGGCGCAGAGCACTTTGTCGTCGCGCAGCGGTGCAGGTCGTTCATCGCGAGCCTTTCGCAGACGCGGCAGACAGCGGTTCGTCACTTCGTTGATTTCGGAAACTGTGAGATTGAGCCGCCGGGCCACGGTCTCCACGGGTTGGCGTCGCCACAGGATGGAGCGCCCCTCGAAATTCCCACCCGGGGTGACGTCGAAGGCGGCGGCGACGACGGCGGCGTCCTGGGCCGCCTGCCCTGAGGGCACGGAACTGTCTCCGAGCTCGGTCTGCAGCTCTTGTGGGGTCCAGGTGAAAAACCAGCCCTCCTCGCGCTCGCCGCTGGGGGTCAGGCTGTCGGCGTCGGTGGCCGAGAAGAAGCCGCCCTGCCCATGGCTCATCTCGCGCTCCATCCAGCCCAAGGTGTCAATGGCAGCGGCTTTGAAGACGTCGTCGCCGGTGAGCTGCCAGGCCTCGATCAGGGCCGGCACCAAGAGGGCGTTGTCGTAGAGCATCTTTTCGAAGTGGGGCACCAACCACTGCTCGTCGACGGAGTAGCGGTGAAAGCCCCCACCGGCCTGATCGTGGATGCCGCCGTCGATCATTTTGCGCAGGGTCAAAAGCGCGCACTCGCGGCTCTGGCTGTCGCCCTTGAGCGCCGCGTGTTGAAAGAGCAGGCGCACCGGCAGCGACGAGGGAAACTTGGGCGCCGGGTTCAGGCCACCGAAACGCGCATCGAAGCGGCTGCCCACGAAGGCGACGACGTCGTCGACGGCCTGCAGTCCGGGTCGGGCGGCCGGTGCTGGAGCGCGCAGCAGGGGCAGGAGCTCGGCGGTGATGGCGTCGGCACTGCCCGTGACCTTGGCGCGCTCTTGCTGCCAGGCCTCGGACAAACGCAACAAGATGGTGCGAAAGCCGGTGCGCGTGCCGCGGTCGCCGTCGCGGGCGGGAAAGTAGGTGCCGGCGAAGAAGGGCTTCTTGGTGTCGGGGGTGAGCCACACGCTCATGGGCCAACCGCCGTGGTTGGTCAGGGCCTGCACCGCGCTCATGTAGAGGGCGTCGACGTCGGGGCGCTCTTCGCGATCGAGCTTGATGGCGACGAAGTGCTGGTTGATCACATTGGCGATGTCTTCGTCTTCGAAGGATTCCTCCTCCATGACATGACACCAATGGCACGTTGAATATCCCACCGAGAGGAAGACCGGGACATCGCGTCGTCGAGCTTCGGCGAAGGCCTCTTCACCCCAGGGACGCCAATTCACCGGGTTGTGTACATGTTGCAGCAGATAGGGAGATGTCTGTCCCTGCAAGAGATTGGTGTACAGCGGGGTACCATCGGGACGGCGGTGGCGGGTGCGCGGTGGAGCGGTCATGTCGTCGTCGTAGCAGGCTTCCCTTGCGGGTGGCTTTGGCTTGATGCTCCAGCAATGTGCAAGGTCCGCATCGTAGGCTTCGCGCCCGACCGGCGGCTGGCGCAGATCGGCGTGGGCCTGGGTCGCGCCCGGAGACGTCCATGAGCTGGGCGCCCGTCGACGCGGGCACGTCCATCGGATCCTGCGGGAGCGAAGGGGGTCGCATCTTGCAGGATGAGGAGCATGAAGCCGGCGCTCGGATCACGCTGGAGGAGGGCGGTGCTACGGCGCCCTTTTCAATTACTTGTGGCGTGTATGGCGTCATGTTCCACACCCGCTTTTTTCCCCAGCGCGACGAGGCCACCCTCGAGTACGAATTGATGAAAGTTGGCTTGGCAGCCTTGGCCACCTCGCAGGATGCTGGTGCGTCCGTCGCCGACTTCGTGCTCAGGTATCCATAGCTCAGCGTGATTTGAGGGAAGCGCGCTGCTAGCGTCGGTGTCGACGTCGGCGGAGCGAAAACGAAACAGCGATGGTCTTTGCGAGTCTCGTCTTCCTGTACTTGTTCCTGCCGCTCTTTCTGCTGCTCTACTTCTCGGTGCGGCACCAGGGCTGGCGCAACTCCCTCATCGTCGTGTTCTCGCTCTTCTTCTACGGCTGGGGCGAACCGGTCTGGATCTCGCTGCTGCTCTTTGCCACGTCCTTCGACTACGTCGTCGCGCGCATCATCGGCTCTTGCCGGGGCACGCCGCGGGCGAAGGTCGCCCTGGTCATCTCGCTGATTTCGAACCTCGGGATCCTCGCCGTCTTTAAGTACAGTGATTTGATCGTCCGCACCGTGAACGACGTCGCTGGCGCCCACCTCATTGCGCCGGGATTCGGTCTACCGGTTGGCATCTCCTTTTATACTTTTCACACCATCAACTACGTCGTCGACGTCTACCGCGGCGAGGTCGCTCCGCAGCGTTCGTACTTGAAGATGCTGCTCTTTGTGAGCTTGTTCCCCCAGTTGGTGGCGGGACCCATCGTTCGCTACGTGCACGTCGCCGACGACATCGATCACCGCACGACCTCGTGGGAGCTGGTCTCCAAAGGACTCACCCGCGTCTGCTTCGGCCTCTTCAAGAAAGTGTGCATCGCCAACGTCGCCGGCGAGCTGGTGCACAAATACCTCGATGGCGACCTGGCGCTGCTTACGGTTGCCGAGGGGTGGTTCGGCCTCTCGATGTTCACCGTGCAGATCTATTTCGATTTCAGCGGATATTCAGATATGGCGATCGGCCTCGGACTGATCATGGGTTTTCACATCCGCGAGAACTTCAACCATCCCTATGTGGCGCGCTCCGTCTCGGATTTCTGGCGGCGCTGGCACATCTCGCTCTCGTCGTTCTTTCGCGACTACGTCTACATTCCCCTGGGTGGCAAGAACCACCGGCCCTACCGCAACCTCTTCATCGTCTGGGCGCTGACGGGGCTGTGGCACGGTGCCAGCTGGAACTTCATGTTGTGGGGACTTTATTTTGGTGTGTTGATCGCCGCCGAACGGATCTTCCTGGCTCGGCTGCTCGAACGCCTGCCGCGGGTGCTGCAACACGCCTGGCTGCTGTTCCTCGTCGTCGTCGGCTGGGCGCTCTTTTACTTCACGGACTTCTCGCGACTGGCGGCCTTCACCGCGGTGCTCTTTGGCGCAACCGATACGGCGCTGGTGGGCAACGACGTCGTCGTCGTCGTCGTCGAACACGCCTTTTGGATCGTGCTCACCATCTTGCTCTGCATGCCGGTCGGCGCTTGGCTCAAGGAAAAAATCGGACCCCCGCACGGCGCCTTGGTCGTCGTGGTCAACGTCGCCATCCTCGTGCTCTGCACCTCTTTGCTGGTGGGCAAGAGCTACAACCCCTTCCTCTATTTTCGCTTCTGATGGCGCGCCCCCGCCCCGCCCACGTCGTCAACGTCGCCGCCCTCGCGCTGGTGCTGGCTGCTCTGGGTGGGCGTTTCCTCATCGAGCTGCGGCTCTCGATCGGCACCACCCAACGCACCCTCGAAGTCTCAGAGCTCGAGAACCGCACCCTCGCGCCGATGCCGGTGTTCACCTCGAGCAACCTCAGCTCGGGTGCCTACACCCGCGGGCTCGACGCCTACGTCGCCGACCACTTCCCCCTGCGCGAACCCCTGCTCGAGCTGGCCAGCATGGTGAAAGACGCGCGCGGCTTCCACGTCGACGACGTCGTCTACGACACCCCGGACTCCGACGTCGGCGGTCTCGAGCAGACAGACACGTGGGCGGGGGTCGACGCTGGTCCGCAGACCGCCGAAGAGCTGGACGCCGGGGTGGGAACAGCGCTGCTCGATGCCGGTCCCGCACCGGAAAAGAAAAAGAAGAAATACAAAAGCGGGGTTAGCATCGTGAACGACCGCGCCTTGATGTTTCTGGTCGGCGACGACGAGAGCGCGCGGGCCTTCGCCGAGGTGGTGAACCTCTACGCCCAAAAGCTCGACCCCGCGGTGCGCATTTTTTCGGTGGTGACCCCGACGGCGACGGCCTTCTATCTTCCGCCCGATCAGCAAGAGCGCAGCGCCCCCGAAGACGAAAACCTCGCCGCGATGAAGGTCACCTACGATCCCGCCGTCCACGTCGTCGACGTCCACCAAGCACTGAAAGGCCACGCCGACGAAGACATCTTCTTTCGCACCGACCACCACTGGACCGTGCTCGGTGCCTACTACGCCTACGCCGCCTTCTGCGCTGCCGCCGGCCTCGTCCCCGTCGACCTTCACAACCTAGAGAAGAAGTCGAAGTCACCGACCTTGGGCTCCCTCTATCGCATGACGCAAAACAAGGTCTTGAAAAATCATCCCGATGTGGTCGATTATTATCTGCCGTCGGTACCCTACACCGCAGTGCGCTACCGGGACGCCGACCTGAAAACCGCCGCCAAGGCAAACTTCATCGTCGAGGGAGAGAAGGGGTACGTCGTCTTCCTCGGCGGCGACGACCCGATGATGGTGGCCAAGACCGAGATCAAGAATGGTCGCAAGGTGCTGTTGGTGAAGAACTCATTCGGTAACGCTTTTGCACCTTTCTTGCTGCATCATTTCGAAGAGGTGGTGGTCGTCGACTACCGCTACTACGCCGGCAGCCTGGCGACCCTGGTCAAGACCCACGGCATCACCGACGTCATCCTGCAAAACGCGACGGTGACGGCGAACTCGCGTCCCCATGTGCGACGGCTGCGCGAAGCCCTGCTCGGCAGCGGGGCGGCCTGGGAGGCAGAGACCCTGGAGAAGCAGCAAGCCCGCGACCGCAAATACCAAGAAGAACACGGCATCCGGTCCCCGACGACGACGTTGGATGCTGGGACCCCGACGACATCCGAGGCCCGATGAATCTCATGCTCTGCGCGCGCGCCGTCTCTCCTCACGCGGCCCCCTCACCCCCGGCCCCTCTCCCGCGCGGTCCCCTCTTGTTCTTGCTCCTGTTCACGGTGCTCGCCCCGCTCTGGTCGACGTCGGCCGCAGCCGCGCCGCTGCTGCAACAAGGGGATCGGGTCGTGTTTCTCGGCGACAGCATCACCGTGGCCCACACCTGGACCCGTGCGGTCGAAGAGTTCGTGCGTTTGCGCCACCCCGAGCTCGACATCACTTTCGTCAACGCCGGCGTCGGCGGCCACACCGCGAGCGATGGACTGGCCCGGCTCGACGTCGACGTGCTGGCCGAGCGCCCCACCGTGGTGCTGCTCAACTTCGGCATGAACGACAGCTCCTATCCCGAGGGCAGCGACGGTGCGGCCTTCGCCCAAAACATGGGCGCCATCATCGGGCGGCTGCAGGGCGCGGGCGTGCGCCTCATCCTGTGGATCGACACTTCGCCCTTCGACGTTGGCGGCTTGGCCAAGAGTGGGCGCAGCCGCAGCCGGGAAGAGGCCATCGTGAAGTTGGTCCAATGCACACACGACGAAGCCACCCGGCGGGGGCTGGTGCTGGTGCGGTGGCACGACCCCATCGTGCAGGCGTTGACGTCGTGGGAAACAGCCAAGCGCCCCGAGAAGCTGCTGCCCGACAAGGTGCATCCAGCGCCCGCCCTGCACGCGCTGATGGCGACCCAGGTGCTGCGCGCGCTGGGCGAAGATCTGACCCCGCCGACCATCGAGGCCCAGTACGACGGCGCCTCCTTGCGCTTCGGGACGGCGCTGCCTTCGACCCTTCCCTGGAACGCCAGTCAAGCGCTCACCCTGGCGCTGACCGCCGTCACCGCTCCTCTGCCTCTGCTGGGCTCGATCAAAGACGCCGCCGACCTCGGAGCCGCCGACGCCCTGTCCCTGCGCCGCTTGCTCCTCAAGGTCAGCGGACTGCCCGCGCGCCACCGCTACCGGATCCAGGTCGGCGACGTCTTTCTGGGGCTCAGCAGCTCCGCCCAGCTGGCGGCGGGGGTCGATCTGATGGCGACGACGACGACGCCCTTGTGGGCCCCCGCTCCCCCCGGCTCGACCATGACCGTGGCGGCAACGCCAGCGCCGTCGACGTCGTCCTGCACCGCGCTCACGGGCAATCCCTTCCAAAACGACTTCGAATGCCTGTGGGGGCTGCTCTTTGAGAAGGATCAGCTGCGCATTGCGATGCGCAACGAGAAGACCCGCTGGCTGCCCGACTTCGTGGGCAAGAGGAAAGGCGAGCTGCTGCTGCTGAACAGCACCTGGATCAGCGAGGTCGACACCTACATCCGGCGCCGGGCGCAAGCCATCGCGACGACGCCCCACCGGATCACCCTCACGCCCGTCCCCTGAGAGCACGATGCGTGACCGCGGGCCGGGGCTTGGCTATCGTCGCGCCCCTATGAACTTCTCGCCCCTGCGCTGCGTCGCCCTTGCTTCTGTTGCTTGCCTTGCCCTCGCGCTCAGCTGCGTGCCCATCGCGCGCAAGGCCGAATGCGAGGCCGCCGACGCTTGCGATCTCGGCCGCGACGATCCCTTCGGCGCCTTCGCCGCCACCGATGCCCAGTTCGGCGACGTCGGTACCTGCTGGCAGAGCGAAGACACAGCCAAGGCCTGCGTCGACGAATGCAACGCCTTCGTGGCCGACGAGCTCGTCATCGCTCTGGGCACCCCGAAGGCTTGTGCCGTCACCGCTGACTGCCTCGAAGCCGGCCTCACCTGCCGCAAGGAGCTCTGCGTTCCCGTCTTGAACGTGAAGCTCATCGAAGCCTGCGGCGGCTGAGAATCGGGCGCACAGCTCGTGCACTGTGATCACCAAGGGCGCCTCGCTGGGCAATGGCGCCACACTGGCCTCGGCGCCAACATCGGCACCTGCCGCGCTCTGATGTGAGGACGAGTGGGACCGAGCCTTGCTGAGCTCCGCTCCCTCATGAACCAGCAAGAGCTTTTCACCCCCGGCCGCGCTCGCAACAGAATCGCCGAGCTCGATCGTCGTCGCGCAGGGGTTCCGACCACGGTCTTGATCCTCGACGTCGACGACGAGCTGCGCCGCCAGCACCGTCGCTGTCTGCGCGCCGCTGGCTATCAGGTGGCGGTCGCTGCCAGCGCCGACATCGGGCTGCGCATCGCCCGGGCCTGTGCCATCGACGTCGTCGTCGTCGACGCCGCCTTGCCGGACGTCGACGGTTGGGGGGTGGTGGCCCAGCTGCGCGCCGACGCCCACCTCTGCGAAGCCCGCGTGGTGCTGATGGGCAGCTCGCCCCAAGGACTGGCCGAGCTCGAGGCCGCCGGCGTCAGCGTCGACGCCAGCTTCGCCAAGGGGAGCGCCGCCCGGGGCTTGGTGGACGTCGTCGATGGCGTCCTGGCCCCACGCTTCGCCGTCTTGCGGGCCCTGCGCGGTGGCGAAAACGAGGCGGGCACCCTGGCTGAGGTCGGAGTGCAGAACCTGCTGCGCGGGATCTGCGAAACCCGTCGACGCGGTCGCCTCGAGGTGCACGCCGACCGCAGCAGCGCGTGGTTCGTCGACTTCGACGACGGCGTCATCGCCCGAGCAGTGTTCTGCGCCGTGCCAAGGGCTCAAACATCGGCCTCGGGTGAGGAGCAGGATGCGGCAAGGACAGCCGTCTTCGATCGGGCCGCGCTGCTCGAGCTGCTCGCCTGGGGCGACGCGCCCTGGTTCTTCTGCCCCTTGGCGGCAGCGCCACCGCGCACCCTGGGCTTGGCGTGGGGCGCTTGGGGCACGCTCTCGCACGACCTGTGCGATCAGCTCAACCAACAGCGGGCCGACCTGCGGGCCGAGTTGCTGGCCCAGTCGGGGCCCCTCTTCGTCGACGCCGCACGCCTCGCGCTGTGGTTGGGCAGGGTCGACCCCGGGGCTGCCGCCGTCGCCGAAGCCCTGGTGCGCGGCGTACCTCCGCGCGATTTGATCGCTGCCCGCCACTGTCCCCTCGAAGTCGACCAAATCGTGCAGGACCTGGTGCGCCGCAGTGTCGTGCTGCTGGAGGCCGAGCCGGCCTAGCCTAGCTTTCCCTCTCGAGCGCATCTGATGGGGCCGGCTTGACGTCGACGCGACCCAAGACGGGATCCACGGCGACGATGACGACGTCGACGGCGCTGCCCAAGGGGGCGTCTGCATCTGGGAGCAGGGCGACGATGCCCGGCAGCTGCACCAAAGCTCCAAAGGGCTTGTGCCCGATGATGCGGCCGCTGACCGTTTCGCCGATGCGAGTTGCGAAGGCGCGGGCCACCAAGCTGCGGGTGCGCTCGTTTTCGGCTTTGGCGGCGCGGGCGGCGGCGCCGTCGACGTGGCGGGCCAGAGCTGGCAAGGCCGCACGATCGGCGGCGAAGTCGCGACTCCCGTGCAGCCAGCGCTTGAGCACGCGGTGCACCACGAGATCGGCGTAGCGACGGATGGGGGAGGTGAAATGCAGGTAGAGCGGCGCAGCCAGACCGAAGTGTTGGCTGGGCTCGGGCTGGTAGCGCGCGGGACCCAGCAGGCGACGCAGCAGGGCGCGGGCCGCGGGCTCCACCGAGGTGTGCAGGATCTGGGCATCAAAGGACGCCAAACCCAGCGGTGACAGCGGCGTCGTCGTCGAAAACCCCGCTTCGATGCCCAGGCCCCGGGCGGCCTCCGCCAACGCGCGGGTGTGCTCGACATCGGGCGCGTCGTGCACCCGAAAGAGCCCGGGCAGCCCCCGATCGACCAGGTAGCGGGCCACAGCTTCGTTGGCGGCGACCATCAAGCGCTCGACGAGCAGATGGGCCGACGTCGACTCCATCTCGGTGACGCCGATGGGTTGCCCGGCCTGATCGAAGGAGAGCTTGGCCTCAGCGCGGTCGACGGCGACGCCCCCGCGGGCTGCCCGCTGCACGCCCAGACGGGCTCCGACGGCCCGCAGGCGCCTCAAGGTGTCGTGGGTGCTCGCTGGCACTGCCGCGCTGTCGCCGCGCTCGAGGAAATCGCGCACGCCGTCATAGCTGAGCCGCGCCGCGCAACGCAGGAGGCCTTCGTCGACGTCCACCGCGGTGACGACGCCGTCGACGTCGACGCGCAGCTCGGCGCACAAGCACAGGCGATCGGCGCCCTCGACCAGCGAGAGGCGATCTTCCGAAAGCGAGCGCGGCAACATGGGGATCACGCGATCGGGCAAGTACACACTGGTGCCCCGGGCCCGGGCGTCGTCGTCGAGCACCGAGCCCGCGCTCACCAAAGCGTCGACGTCGGCGATGGCGACGATGACCCGCAAGGCGCCGTCGCTGTCGGCAGGAAGGCAGGCCAAGGCGTCGTCGATGTCCTTGGTCGAGGGTCCATCGATGGTGAC
This sequence comes from Myxococcales bacterium, assembly GCA_023248635.1. Lineage (GTDB taxonomy): Bacteria > Myxococcota > UBA727 > UBA727 > VGSZ01 > VGSZ01. Next base: position 156,193 of record JAHFED010000006.1, on the reverse strand, counting down.
CACCACCAGATCGCGCAGATCGCGGCGGCCCCTCTTTGACCCCCGCTGCCGCGGGTTGAAGGCCGCAGCAGCGATGACGTCGTCGATGGCGGGAGCGGCGGCAGCAGCTGCCAGTACAGCCTCGCTGGGATCGCCAAAGAGACGGTGGCGCACCAGCAAGCCCTCGATCTCGGCCTGCTCTTCGGGCACCACCCGCAAGACGTTGGCTACGTCGACGCCGTCTTTTTCGGCGATGGCAGCGACGACGAAGGCGCCGTCGGGGGCAGCTCCGACGAGGGGCCAATCGGTGTTGGCGATGGCCCGATCGACCTTCAAGAAGCGCTTGGCACCGCGGGTCAGCACCCGGCCGCACAGCTCGGTGCGCGGGCGTTGCACGAGGGTCGCTTCGACAACGCTGCGCTTGGCGCCGGTCTGCTCGAAGCGGGCGTCGACGACGTCGTCCTGCAGAAATCGATTGAGCAGGGGTGGCGGCACGAAGGCGGCTTGGTCGAAGCGTCCATCCAAGGGGGTGACGAAGCCGAAGCCCTTGCTGTGCAGAGAGACGACGCCGCGCAGCTCTTCTGCGGTGCGGGCCCCGTCGCTGCGGGTTCGGGCGGTTGGCGGCGGGCTGGGCTGCATGAGGCTCGCTACCGTTTCGACCCTGGGTCGACTATCGGGAGCCATGGCTTTCTTCACCCAACCGCGGCTCGAGGTCCTCTTTGACAAGGAGGCCATCGCCAAGAGGGTGGCCGCCCTCGGCAAAGAGATCACCCAGCACTACCGCGACGACGTCGCCGGACCCGATGGCCGCGGCCTCGTTGTCGTCGGCATCCTCAAGGGCAGCTTCGTGTTCTTGGCTGATCTGGTGCGGCACATCGACTTGCCGGTGCAGATCGAGTTCATGGGTTGCTCGAGCTACGGCGACGCCACGGAGAGCTCGGGGGCGGTGCAGGTCACCCAAGATCTCACCAAGCCCGTCTCGGGGCGCCACGTCATCGTCGTCGAGGACATCGTCGATACCGGGCTGACCATGCGCTACTTGCTCGACAACCTGCAGAGCCGCGGTCCCAAGAGCCTCAAGGTCGCCTCTCTGCTCGAAAAACCCGAGAAGAACCGCGCCAACATCAAGGTCGACTTCCTCGGCTTTTCCATCCCCGACCAATTCGTCGTCGGCTACGGCCTCGATGCCGGCGGCCTCTATCGCAACTTGCCCTTCGTCGGCCTCGTGCTCCCCGACACCGCCGGGCAGAGCTGATGGGCAGAAACGCCGACAAGCGCCGGGCCCTGAAAGGACCAAACACGGCCGCCACCAGCACCGAGCCCCCGGGTGCGACGACGACGTCGAAGCACAAGAGCTCTGTGCCCACAGGTCGGGCGGCCCATTCCGCGCCCCCCGAGCACGAGGACTCCGGTCCCCACGCGTTGCCCCTGGCGTCTTCGCCTCTGCGAGGAGGTGCGCCGCCGCCAGCGTGGTGGGCCCAGGGTCTGATGCCGCCACCCGTCGAAGTGCCCGAAGACGACGACGGCACCCTGGCCCGCGCTCTCTTCCAGGTGACCAGCTTGCTCGGGACCGCGCTCTCTCATCCAGAGACGGCGCTGGCGACCCACATGCAGCGCATCGCCGATGCCGTCGCCCGCATCGTCGGCGCCGACACGGTGAGCTTGCTGCGCCTCCAGCCCGGCGACGACCTGGTGCCTGCCCGCTTGGTGGTCACCGCCTCTCATCCGGCCGGGCACTCGAGCGGTCCGAACGACGGCGTCGCCTCCTTCGACCTCGGCGACGGCATCGCCGGACATGTGGCCTTGACCGGCACCACGGTGCGCATCGAGGACGCCCCACGCGATCCCCGCTTTTCGCGCTTCTACGGCCAGCGCACCGAGGTCGGCTCGCTGCTCGCGGTGCCCCTGCGCGCCGGCCAGAAAATCCTCGGCGCGATGACGGCGTCGCGGCGGGAGATCCGCGCCTTCTCGGCCCTCGACGAAGACCGGCTCTTGCTCACCGCCACCGCCATCGCCCAAGACTTGGAGCAATCGCGCCTGTACCGCGAAGCCGTCAGCGATCCCTTGACTGGTTTGAGCTCCCGCATCGCCTTGTTGAATGCGCTGCCCCGCGAGGTCGAGATCGCCCGGCGCTACCAGGCCCAGCTCTCGATGGTGATCCTCGACGTCGACGGCCTGGCCGAGCTCAACCAGCAGCACGGCCGCGCCGCTGGCGATCGCTTCATCGCCGAGAGCGCCGCCCGCCTGGCCCGCACCGTTCGCGCTGCCGACCTGGTGGCCCGCCTCGGTGGCGACGAGCTGTGCGTGCTCTTGCCCATGACGCCGGCAAACCAGGCCCGGGCGACCGCCAAGCGCCTGGTGCGGGCCTTGACGACGCCGCCCTTGGCGCCGGCGCGCACCTGGTCCCTTGCTGTTGGCACCCTGCAGACCCACGTCGACGAAGACGCCGCCGGCCTCTTGTTTCGCGTGGATCGCGCTTTGGTCGAAGCCAAGGCCCAAGGCGGAGACACCATCGTCGCCGCCGTCGTCGATCCGCGATCCTGAGTTGCGCCTTTCTCCCAGCGCGTCGCGAAAAAGTCTCAGCGGATGGCGCGAATCGCGTTTTCCGCCGTCTGGTGCAGCGTGTTCAAAATGTTCGACATCGCCTGCATCATCTCGCTGAGCCGGTTCATCTGCAGCTTCACCTTCTCGAACATCACCTGCCGCGAGCGGCTCTGGTCCGTCGCCGTCGGATCGGCGGCGTCGGTGCCCTGACCGCGAGGCTCCGTCGGCGCGAGCTTGCCGGTCTTTTCGACCTCCTCGTGCACCGACTTCGCCTCGTGGTCGAAGGCTGTGCCCAAGGCGTTGAGCTGGGCGTCGTCGAAGCCCTTGGCTTTGGCCTCGGCGAGGAGCTTCTGTTTGGCCTTGGGCTGCTCGGCGTCGATGAGCTTGTGCATCGCGGCCTTGTCCAGCGGCTGCGCGCGCGTGTCGTTGGCGTTGAAGATGTCGGCCGAGACCGTGTTCTTGAGCCCGTCGACGGCGCCGCCGACGATGGCGTCGACGTCGGGGCTGTCTTTTTTCACCGCTTCGACCAGCGGGCTCACGGCTTTGGCAAACACCGTCTTGATGTCGGCGTTCTTGTCGTCGGCGATGGCCTTGAGACCCGCACTGACGCCGTCGAACACCGCTTTTTTGTCGGCGGCCGGCAGCGGCAGGCGCTCAACCAGGGTCGCCGCCGCTTTCTCCATGCCGGTGGGCGGGATCTTGCCCTCGCGCACCGCCGTCCCCAGGCGCAGGAAGCGGTCCTCGAGGTTCTGGCTGTGCTGCGAGGTCTTTTCACGCTCGGCGGCGACTTCGACGGAGGTCTTGCCCGTGACTTCTTTCTCCATGGCCTGGAAGAGGGGTTTCATCTCGGCCATCACCGCCTTCATCTTGGGCGCCTTGCCTTCGCCGAAGACGCCTTCAAGGATGAACGCCGCCACCTTGTTCTCAAGCTTGTCGGAGCCGCCGATGGTTTGCGCCAGGGGCGTCTTGGCTTCGTAGAGGGCCTTGGCGTCGCCGCATTCGCTCAGCGGCTTGCCGGTGGTGGCCACGACCCAGTCGGCCAGGGGCTGCATCTCGGGGGTCAGGTCCTTGGGGTCGCCGCCGGCACTGGCCAGGAGGGCGCGACCCATGGCTTGGGCCTGCAAGAGCTTGGCTTCGGGCGGGCTGAGGCCATCGAGCTTCTTGACCAGGGACTGGGCTTCGGGACGGGTGATGACGCCGTCGTCGGCGCGGTGGGCAGCGGCGGATTGCACGAGCGCCTCGTAGCTGCCGCGCAGCTGCCCCGTCGTCGTCGGCGCTGGTGCTTGGCCCTTGTTGATTTGCTTGGACTCGCCCGTCGCTGGCCCTGTGATCGTACCCTTGGCGCTGCCGGGCTTGGGCTTCTGGTCGCTCTTTTTGACGTCAGCCTTCACGCCGTCGTCGAGGGCGCGCATGCTGTCGTCGACCTCTTTCATGCCTTTGGCGCACACCATGAACATCAGCGCAGCGAGGCGATCTTCAAAATACGGTGAATTCGCCATCACGGAGGCGAAGTACTCCATGGGACCCGAGGCCTCCTGTTTGAGGTTCTCGCTCATCTTCGAGACGGCCCCGCCGGATTCGGCTTCGGCTTTGGCGTAGCCCTTGGTGAACGCAGGACGGGCGCCGTCGCCGAATTTCATCTCGCCGTCTTTGGTCGCGCTGTTCAGCACGGCGTACATCAAATTGCGCGCTTCTTTGGGCAAGCCATCGAGGCCCTGGGTGAGCTTCTCGGCTTGGGCTTTGTCGAGGTGCGGAACCTTGGCGAGCAGCCCCAGGACCATCGTCGCTGCCTTCTTGATGCTCGCGCCGCCGACCAGCTCGGCGTTTTCGCGCGCGGAAAACACCTGGTCTGTGGGCTTGCCGACGACTTTGGCGAGGAGATCGCGCGCGTCCTTGGTGGGAACCTCGAAGACGTCGCTTTGGATCAGCTTGAGCAGCGCTGCGCCGACCATCTTTTTGGCGTCGGCGTCGGGGATGGCGTCGAAGGCCTTTTTCAGGTCTTCCGCTTCTTTGACACTGACCTTGACGCCCTGGTCGGACTTGGGGTCAATGGCCATGCCGGCTTGCTTCAAGAAGTTGGTGACGGCGGCATAGGAAGCGGGGTTCAGGGAAACGGCCATCGTCAACTCCAGATGTAGGTGTTTTCGGCAGATGGCTGCGGCGGTTGCCGGGATCTGGACGAAGACACGTCGACGGCAGTTCTTTCCCGATCGGGCTGTTTTTGGCGAGCGCCGTTCAAGACGCGCCAGCGTCTTGAACATCATTACTTCAAGACCCTGGCGCGCCGTGAAGCGTTGAGGGTTCCAAGACGCTGGCGCGTCTTGAGTGGGGATGGTTCAAGTTGGATGTTCAACGCGCCAGCGTGTTGAACATCCAAACTTCAAAATGAAAGCGAGTCGAAGTACGGTGCGCCCTCCTTGCGCCGTGCCAACGGAGCACAGCAGGAAGTACTGTGCCAACGACATCCTCGAGGTGCTTGTGTCCCGAGCCGCGTCCCCCTTCTTCGTTGCCCTCACCGGCGTGCTCTTGGCCGTCGTCATCGCCATCGGGCCTTCGACCCCGGCTGCTGCCGCCGGCGCCAGTGGATCGCGTGGCGAGAAGTTCTTCCTCACCAAGTGCAACGCCTGCCACAAAGACGGTGGCATCGGCCCGCCCATCGATGCCGGCATGGCGCCGGACTTCCTCGAGCGGGGCAAGGCCTTCGGCCGTCACGGCGTCCCCGAAGCTGAATTCGACCCCCTGATCGCCTATCTCAACGAACGCTTTGGCGCGCCCGCGGCTGCTCCGGCTGCGCCCCCCGCGGCTGCGCCCCCGGCGGCTGCGCCCCCGGCGGCTGCGCCCCCGGCGGCTGCGGCTGGGGATCCGGCGCGCGGCGGGACCTATTTCCAAGCCAAGTGCAACAAATGCCACCCCGGCGGCAACAAAGGTGTGGGTCCCATGATCATCGGCAAAGCGCTGCCGGGTCCGCTCAAGGCCGCCGCCTCTGGTGGTCGCCACGACGTCGTCCCCGAGGAATTCGCCGGCGTCATCGCCTACCTCCAGCAGCTGGGGGGTGGAGCCCCCGCTGCTGCACCCGCTGCGGCCCCGGCGGCGGCTCCCGCTGCGGCGGCTCCGGTCGCTGCTGCCGCACCTTCTGCGGGGGATCCCGCCGCCGGCTCCGCCTACTGGCAGGCCAAGTGCAATAAGTGCCACCCCGGCGGCAACAAGGGTGTGGGGCCCGCCATCGCCGGCAAGTCGGTGCCTGGCCCACTGAAACCCGCCGTCGGCGGACGCCACGACGTCGCCCCCGACCAGTTCGAAAACGTGCTGGCCTACCTCACGACCATCGGCGCTGTGCGTGCGGGCACCGTCGCCACCGCCGCACCAGCCGCGACGCCCGCCCCCGGCGCAGCTCCGCCTGCTGCTCCGGCCGCAGCGCCGGCTGCAGCCCCTCCCGCGGGGGGCAGCATTCCCATCAATGCCGGCATGGTGCCCTGCAACTGCGCCTGCCAGTGCCCGCCCGGGGCACCGCCCAACGCCCTGCCGGCGGCCTGTCTCTGCCAGTGCAGCTGCCCACGCTAGTCGTGACATGAGCAGGGCTGGACGAAAGCTGGCCGCCCTGGCCGACGTCGAGCCGGTGCTCCGCAGCTGCCGCGTCGTCGCTGTCTTGGGCTGCCACGCCGACCCCTCGCGCCCCGCGCACTACGTGCCGGCTTACCTGCACCGTTTGGGCAAGACGATCTTGCCCGTGAACCCGCGCCTGCTCGGCTGCCAGCTCTTTGGCCTCGACGTCAGCGAGCGCCTCGACCAGCTGGATCCCCTGCTCGGTGCTGTTGACGTCGTCGATGTCTTTCGCCGCTCCGCCGATGTCGCTGGCCATCTCGATGAGATCCTCGCGATGCGCCCCCTGCCCGCCGTGGTCTGGCTGCAGTCCGGCATCGCCAACGACGGCGTCTGCGCGCAGCTGCGGGCCGCCGGCATCGACACCGTCGAAGATCGCTGCATGTTGGCCGACGGCAACGCCCTGCAGCTCTCAGTGCCGGGATGAACTTTGTCCTCGCCGGGCGCCGCCCCTACTCCGTGTTGTCCCCCCAGGGCGCCCGGCTGGGGAAAATCATGAAGTTCGGCTGTTCAAGACGCTGACGCGTCTTGAAGTTTGGCTGTTCAAGACGCGTCAGCGTCTTGAAACCGGGAACGACGCAGCCGCGCGCATTGTCTACCAAGCAACCCCCGATCGAGAGGACGACCATGCTGACCAAGCTCACCCCCAGGCTGCTAACGCCCTTCGCGCTGGCGCTGGTGACCTCGACCTTCATCGCCGCCACCGCGTTCGTGTTCGTCAAGACCCGCGATCACCGCGCCATCGACGTGACCGGATCGGCGAAGCGCCGCATCACCTCGGATCTCATCGAATGGAGCGCCGAGCTGCACGCCGAAAACAAAGACCGGGTCGCTGCCGTGCGCCTGCTCAAGGACCACGTCGACAAGACCAAGAAATACCTGCTGCAAAACGGCATCACCGAAGCCGAGCTGCGGGTGTCGTCGACGACGGCGGACGAGCAGTTCGACAGCGTCGTCGAAGGCCTCGGCGAAAACCGTGTCGAGCGCAGCGTCTCCACCGGGTGGCGGACGGTGCAGACCATCACCGTACGATCTCCCGACGTGAACAAGGTCGAGAAAGTCTCGCGGGAGGTCACCGACCTGCTCGAACAAGGCGTCGAGCTGACGTCGTTTGCGCCCGCCTACCACTACACGCGCCTGGCCGACCTCAAGATCGAGATGCTCGCCGAGGCCAGCAAAGACGCCCGCACCCGCGCCGATCAAATGGTGGCGGCCGCCGGCGGCGCTGGGATCGGCAAGCTCTTGCGCGCCGACATGGGCGTCATCAACGTCAACCCGGCCAACTCGACCAACACCACCTGGCAGGGAAACAACGACACCTCGTCGTTGGACAAGGACATCCTCACCATCGTCCACATCACCTTCGCCCTCGACTGACGCAGCCGGCCTACCGTTCGGGCTTCACCAGGCGCAGCAGGCGCTGCCACAACGACGGCGCCCGCAGGTCCTCGAGCACCTCCGCGAGCGCCCGCTTGAAGGCACGGCAGTCTGAGTAGCGATCGGTGCGTTCTCGCCTCAAGGCCCGCAACACCACCGTATCGACCATCGAGCTGACGCGCGGGGACACGCTCGACGGCGATTTGGGTGAGGTGCGGCGGGTGGCTTCGGCGACGGCGCGATCCCCCGGGCCATCGAAAGGGAAGCGGCCGGTCAAACAGCCATAGAGCACGACACCGATGGCCCAGACGTCGGTTTGGCGCGAGGTGCTCTCGGCCTCGAAAAGCTCGGGGGCCATGTAGCGCACCGATCCCACCCTGACCCCCGCCTCGGCCATGTCGGCGGCGGAGGCGGCGCCGAAGTCGAGGATCACCAAGTCGTCGCGGGGCTCCTGACGGCGGTCGGTGGCGTTGCGGCGTCCACTGTTGCGCACCATGACGTTGCTGGGCTTGAGGTCGCCGTGCACCACACCCTGGTCGTGAGCGGCGGCGACGATGTCGCAGAGGTCGCGGGCGATGGTGAGGGCCCGCCGTTGGGGCATGGGTCCCTCGTTCATGAGGTCCCCCAGGGTGCGGCCCTCGACGAGCTCCAAGGTTAGATAGCGGACCGGTCCTTCGACGACTTCTTCTTCGTGCAGCTCAAAGATGCGGCTGAAACCAGGATGGGCCACGCGGCGCGAAAACACGATCTCGCGGCGAAAGCGTTCGACGGCGTCGGGGCTGGCATCGTTGCCCAGGACTTTGACGACGACGGGCAGATCCAACGCCGTGTCGTAGGCTTTGAACACCGTCGAAAACGCGCCGTGACCGATGACTTCGTCCAACCGGTAGCGCCCCAACATCGTGCCGAGGGC
>JAHFED010000006.1:0-147770 GCA_023248635.1 Myxococcales bacterium | reverse complement strand
CCTCGTTTTCTCCGGAGATCCCGTCGGCCTCGCCCCCCCGCTCGCGCCTCACGCTGGTCATGGCGCCACCCGCAGCGCCGACACGCCCAGCGCCGCCGTCGCTGGTCCCGCGTCGGGCAACAACGCCAGGGTCACGGGCAGGTGGCCAACGGCGGCGAGCGATCCCGTCACCACCCGGCCCGCCGCCTTCGCGCTGTCGTCGCGCCAGCCGAAGGCGCAGACGTAGGTCGAGATGGTCGGGAACGAGTAGATCAAATAGGGCGAGCCAAAGCTGACGACGACGATGGGCTTGTCTGGCCAGGCCTGCTGCACCGCCCGCACCAGGGCGGCGTGATCGCCATTTTGCATGCCGACGACGACGACGTCGGCGTCTTTGGCCAGCTCCACCAGCCGGGCGGCGTCTTTGCGCACGCGCTCTTTGCTGGGCGTCCACGAGAGGCTGAGCGTTCGGGCCTTGGTGTGGGCGGCAATCTCCTGCAGGAAAGCGGGTTGGGCGGCGGCGACGGCGACGACGCTCCCCTTGCCCAGAGGCAGAGAGCGATGGCTGTCTTTGACGACGGTGACGGCCCGACGAGCCACCTCGAGCAGAGCCCGGCGGTCGTGGTGGGCCAGCTGCCGACGGGCACTCTGCACGTCGACCACAGGACGGGAAAAGAGGCCCGCGCGGGCTTTGGCCTCGAGCACCCGCCGCACCGCTTGGTCGACGCGATCAGCAGGCAGGCGACCAGAGCGAGCCGCATCGAGGAGGGCCTGACGCACCTCGCGCTTCTTGTCCGCCGACCACAAGACCATGACCATGTCGGCGCCGGCGACGACGGCCTCCACCGCTGCTTCGCCAACGCCGCGATCCACGATGCCCTGCATCTCGAGCCCATCGGTGATCACCAGGCCGTCGTAGGCGAGCTCCTCGCGCAACAAGCCCGTGAGCACCTTGTGAGAGACCGTGGCCGGGACGTCGTCGCCTTCGGCAATCAGCGGCAGCACGATGTGCGCGGTCATGATCGCCGGCAGCCCCTCGGCGAAAGCACGGGCAAAGGGCCGTAGTTCGACGTCGAACAAGCGCTCGCGATCGTGGTGCAAAATCGGCAAGCCATAGTGGCTGTCGACGTCGGTGTCTCCGTGGCCGGGGAAGTGTTTGGCGACGGCGATGACTCCGGCCTCCCCCAGGCCCTGGGCGTAGGCGACGCCGATCTCGGCCACGCGCCGGGCGTCGCCGCCGAAGGAGCGGATGCCGATGACCGGGTTTTTCGGGTTGGAGTTGACGTCGAGCACGGGGGCCAGGTTCATGTTGAAGCCCCAGGCCACCAGATCCGCGCCCAGGGTGCGCCCCACCTCACGGGCGAGCTCAACGTCGTCGACGGCGCCCAGGGCCATGGCCGAAGGCAGCACCGCGGCCTGGCTCTTCAGCCGCACGACCGTGCCCCCCTCCTGATCCACAGCGATGAAGGGGACCAAAGGCCGGCCGCCGACGACGACGTCGTGGGACCTGATCCCCTGCACCAGCTTCATGGTCTGCTCGGGACCCGTGATGTTGCGGGTGAAGAGGGCGACGCCGCCGGGCTCCATCTCCTCGAGGAAGGCCCCGATGGCGGCGTCCATCTCGGTCCCGCCAAAGCCCAGCAGCAGCAGTTGCCCCACCTTCTGTTCGAGGGTCATCTGGTCGATGAGGCCGGCGACGTCGACGCCCCCCACCGCCCAGGGAGAGGCGCTGCGCACAGGGGCGGCTGGGACTGCGGTGGCTGCGGCGGTCACGCTCCCAAGCATGACGACGACGACGAGCCGGGCGGTGGCGCACACGCGGTGAGCATAGCGACGAGCAGCCGGCGTCTCGAATTATCGGCTTTGGCGAGTAGGCCGCGCTGAGCCCACCGACTTGCCGCCGCTGGCTCTTGTGGTGTCCACTCCCTGCGCCCACCGGGCAGGAGTTCACCATGAGCTTGCGCATTTCGTTGTCGTCTTTGCTGCTGGCGTCGTTGGCAGGTTGCTCCAATTGCACCGTCGAGGCGCCAGGCGACGCCTGCACCACAAACGACGACTGCTCCGAAGGCAAGGTTTGCAGCGAGGCCGGCACCTGCCTGGCCCCTGGTGTAGGGGAAGGTGAGGGTGAGGGTGAGGGTGAGGGCGAGGGCGAAGGCGAGGGCGAAGGCGAAGGCGAAGGCGAAGGCGAAGGCGAAGGCGAAGGCGAAGGCGAAGGCGAAGGCGAAGGCGAAGGCGAAGGCGAAGGCGAAGGCGAAGGCGCACCCGTGATCGAGTCGGCCACGCTGGGCTCGGTGACGGCGACGTCGCCCGGCACGGTATCGCTGACGGTGGTGGCCAGCGATGCCGAAGGCGACACCTTGACCTTGAGCGTCGAGGGCGAGGGGATCACCTACACACCTTCAGACACCGACCCGTTGGTTGGCACCATCGACATCGATGCCACGGTGCCCCGGGGCACGCTGAGCCTGAGCCTGCGGGTCAGCGACGGCGCCAACGACGACACAGAGCTTCGGGACCTGACCATCAGCAATCACGCGCCGGTGGCGGCCGTCAACGGCGGCTCGGTCTTGCCCGGCGAGAGCCTCCCGGTGCTGAGCGGCATCGGGTTGGCCGATCTGGATCTCGATGTGTCGTCGACGTCGGACCCCGATGGGCTCACCTTGGCGATCACCATCGACAACGGCATCGCCGGGCTCTCGATCACCAACGACACCACCGTCGGCGCCGCCTTCGCCGTCGATCGGGGGGTCTACACCGAAGCCGTGGAGCGCGATTTCATCGTGCGCCTCACCGTCACCGACGATCAAGGCGCCAGTGACACGACGACGTCGGTGGTGACCGTTGCCGATGAGCGCGGGGGTCACGTCGACGCCAACTCGCTCTTTTCCGGCACGGGCTCGGGGGGCGAGGGACGCTGTGGACACATCGCTCACCCTTGCAGCAACATCGACGACGCCCTTTTCAACGTGCGCAGCGCCTTGGCCGACGACGTCGTGGTGTCGCCAGAGCTCCAGATCGCCAGCAACAACGGCCAAGTCTATGAGGTGCAGGGCCCGTTGATCCTGGAGGGCATCTCACTGCGCGGCGGCTTCGATCCCACCTTGCCTTTGGTCGACGACGAATGGACCCGTGACGACAGCAAGGCCGCGCTCGACGTCGCGGTCGAGCAACTGTTCGTGTCGCCGAGCGATCTCAACAAGAGCCGATCCGTCGGCGTCATCATCCAAGACTCGAACGCCGATCTGACCTCGATGCACATCGCCGTCGAGCATCCCTTCGAAGCCAATGAGCTGGCTGCGCTCAGCGTCGTCGGCGTCGTCGCCAACCTCTTGGATTGCGACCTCGACAACGTCTCGATCGTCGCACCCGTCGTCTTGACCGAGTTCGGCATGGCGGCGGTGGCCATCGAAGACGGCGCGGTGGTCAGCATCACCAACGGCAGCCTGACGTCCTCATCGAGCTCGATCACGCCGACCTTCTCGTCGGGAGCCATCATCGACACGTCGAGCCTCACCATCAATGCTGCAACCTTGACTGCCGCAGCCGGGCTGGAATCGTCGATCGCCCTCTCGGGGCAGAACGCGACGCTCAGCGTCTCCGATGCGATCCTCGACGTCGAAGGCGCTCAGGACACCGCGGTGGGCGTGCAGCTGGGTGGCAGCTTGGGGATGAGCTTCACCCAGATCAACGTCGGGCCGGCGGCGGCATCGACGGGGATCGAAGTCGAAGGCTTTGCCAACGTCAGCGACGGCGTCATCACCGTCGATGAGGGCGCCGAGGTCGCCACTGGCATCGTCGCTGGTGGAACTCTGCTCGCCAACAGCATCGAGCTCGACGTCGGCGCCGCAGCCGAATTCTCGATCGGCATCCGCGTCCACGACGCCCAAGCGACCCTCAATGAGCTGGACGTCAGCGTCGGAGTGGCCGCAAGCTCCATTGGTCTGGACCTGTCTGGCGTCGCGGGCACCCTGAGTGGCGGCACGGTGACCAGCGCGGGGGCCAGCAGCGTCGACGGCGGCGACGCGACCTCGGCGGCCGTGCAGCTCAGCGATGGGAGCACGCTGGCGGCCACCAACGTCACCGCCAGCGCCGGCGACGCGAGCTCCGGCACGGGCAGTGCCTTCTCTGTCGCCGTGCAGAGCGATGCCACCGTCTCGGGCTTCACGGCCGTCGGCGGCACCTTCACCAGCGGCGCGGCCGCAGCACCCTCGGGCGTGGGCGCATCGGCGGGGCTCTCGCTCTTTGGCCACGTGAACCTGAGCGGCTGCACGGTCAGGAGCGGGACGGGCGAGGAGTTCAGCGCCGCCGTCGTCGTCGGTGACCAAACCAACCCGGCGGCCTCTTTCGTGATTGAAGGGTGCACCCTTGGGGGTGGTACGGCCAACGACAACAGCGCGGGCCTCTTTGCCCACCAGCTCTCGCTGAGCACCTTGACGGGGTCGGTGCTCACCGGTGGGGCCGCCAACAACAGTGCGGGGATGGCCATCAACGAGTCGATGTCGACGACGACGATCACGAGCTCGACCCTGCAAGGAGGATCTGGTCTGGGTGCGTCGTCGGGGCTGTTTGCCACGGCCATCGCCGACGTCACCATCCATGGCGGCACCACCGCTGCCGGCAGCGCGGTGGGCGACGCCGTGGGCCTGCGAACGACCAGCGTCGACGGCCTGCGCATGGATGCCCAGGCAGTCGTCGACGGCGGCGTCGGCAGCCCCACGGGCCAATCTTCGGGGTTGCGCGTCTCCGCCGCCTCCGCCGACCTCCAGCTCGTCGACGTCGTAGTTCGGGGCGGGGATGCCAACCAGTCCCGCGGGCTCGAGGCCAACGACATCGTCGATCTGCTGATCGATGGCGCCACCATCGTGGCGGGGACGGGCGGGAACTTCAGCGACGGCGTCGTGATGGGGCTGTGCAGCTCCTGTGTGATCACCCGCAGCGAGATCGCCGGGGGCGGTGCCAGCAGCGGTGGCACCACGGGGCACGGCCTGGTTCTGCTCAGCGCCGAGAACACGCCAACGTCCTTCATCGGCAGCAACTTCATCGCGGGGGGCACGGCTCCGCACACCATTGCCTTGGAGATCATCGGCGACTCCGATGACGGCGGCACCGACACACCGGCCCGGGTCATCGTGCTCCACAACGTCATCGACGCCGGCGGCAGTGGCGGCGGCGGCACCGATGGCGTCGCGGTGCGTCTGGGCCTCGGCGGCAACGGCCAGGTGGTGCAGACCCCCGCGGCCTTCGTCGGCAACATCCTGGTCGCCGGCGCCAACGAGACCCGGGTGGGTTTCCGCGAGGAATGCGCGGTCAACGTCGTCGCCCGACACAGCCGGCCGGCCCGCGCCGAAAACACCAACTTCCATTTTCCGGGCGCCCAGGCTTTCACCACTCTCATCGAAGACCGGGAGCCCGACATCACCGGCTTCAGCTGCCTCGCCCCCAACAACGTCACCGACATCGACGACGTCAACAACGATCCGGGCGCCGGGCTGCCCCCCTACAACCAGACCTCGGCCAGCGACCGTTCTTTCGACGTCGACTCCAAGTTCCTGGCGGGCGACGTCGGGCACCACCTGGACCCGAGCACGCCGCTGAAGAACCAGGCGCTGGCAACCCCGCGCTACCTGGGGGCGGCGGCAGCGGCGGGCTACGTCGACGTCGACCTCGACCGCACGGCGCGGCCGCTGGAGGCCATCCACGACATTGGCCGGGACGAGCTCTGAGCCCCGATCTCGCTGAACTTCGACCGCGGAGCGGTCTCGTTCATCGCCGTCGGGGATGCTCTTCTGGGAGGTCTGGTGCAGACCTCCCCCCGCGCCGGCGAGCCGGACGCGGGGCCCCCCAACAACTCCGCGTTCCGCGGGCGCGCTTCACGCGCATCATCCCGCGTCTTTCCCATCTCGGAACGCGGTCGAACATCAAGCGGACGCGGGATGAGCCTGCTCTCGATGGTCAACGCGAGTCGCGTGTCGACCTATGGATCAGACCCTTCAGGTCGGTGAACGAAGTTCAGCGAGATCGGGATTAGACGTCGTCTCAGTGCTTTTTCTTGCGCGGATGGCAAGCAGCGTATCCACCTTTTTCGACATATTGCTGGTGATAGCCCTCGGCCGGCCAGAACGTCGGCGCGGCCACGATCTCGGTCACCACGGGGGCATCGAGCTCTCCCGATTTTCCCAGCTTTTCTTTCGCGGCAAGAGCCGTCTTTTTCTGCGCTTCTGAATGATAGAAAATGACCGACCGGTATTGGGTACCGACGTCGGGACCCTGGCGGTTCATCGTCGTCGGGTCGTGGAGCAGGAAGAACTCGTCGACCAAAGTGGCGTAGGAGATCTTCGCGGGATCGAACTCGAGCTGCACCCCCTCGGCGTGGCCGGTGCCGTCGTCGCAGACCTGCCCATAGGTCGGATGGGGCGTGGTGCCGCCCACGTAGCCCACCGCCGTTGCCGTGACGCCGGGGAGCTTGCGGAAGTAGTCCTCGACACCCCAGAAGCAGCCGGCGGCAAAGGTGGCCAGCTCGGTCTCTTTGGGGTCGGCGACGCCGGCGACGAGATAGAGGCCCGCCTTTTTTGACCTTAGGTCGTTGGCGGCGTTTTTCGGCCTGATCTCGGCCCAGGCGATGCTTCCCAGCCCGGCGACAGAGACAAAGACCAGGGCTGAGATGAGCCAATTGCGGCGGTGGTCGGGCATGGAGCCTCCAGGAACGCTACGTGCGAGCGACGAGAAGCGGATGAAACAACGGGCAGGCACCGAGGGTGCTTGCCCGCTGTTCGTTGCCGCCGCGTGTTCGAGCGCCTCAGGCCGCCAGGGGCTGACCGAGCTGGGCGGCGCGTTGGGCACGACGCAGGCGGGCGACCTCCGCCGGTGTGAGCTCCTTCAAACGACGGTCGAGGACGGGCTTGGCCCGGTGGCTGTGCGCCGGACCGAGGGCGGGCAACACGCTTTCGGCGAAGAAGGCGACGTCTTTGGGCATGCATTTGCCCAAGAGGTCGACGAGACCGCCGGCGAGGGTGCGGGCGTAATCAGGGCCGGCGGCGCACAGGGCTGCGAGCAGCTTCACGGCCCCACCCTGGGCGAGGTCGGCGGGCTGCGCGAGGTTGGCCAGGAACTGCCAGAAGAGATCGCGGGATGCCCACAGTTGGTCGGCGTGCCGCGATGCCACCGGCGACAACGCCAGCATGGTGTAGGGCAACATCTCGCGCTGGGAGACATCGATCATCTCGACCAAGCGCTCGGTGTGAGCCAGCAGCAGATCGGGAGCGCGGGTGCCGACTTCGCAGACGACGCGGGCCGCATCGGGAGCGTGGAGGTCATCGTGGCGCTCGATGATCGCGATCAAAGCGGAGACGGCGTCGGTGTCGTCGGCGAAGACGATGTCGGCGGCCAGCTCGAGGTTGGGCATTTCGTCGTAGCGGCCGACGCTGACCGCCAGGCGGGCGAGCAAATCGCGCTCGCGCTGGGATCGCGCGGCCTGACGGGCCAGGGCAGAGTCCTCACCGGCCATCCCCATCTCACCGAGCATGGCTTCGGCGATCTCGGAGGAGAGCACGCTGGGATTGCGCCGCGAACGCACGGCTTTTTCGGTCTTGGGAGCGGGTTTGGCAGCGCGCTTGGGCGAGATCGGGGTTTTGATGTTGCGCAAGGGCACCTCGACCTGGAGGGCTTTGAGGGTCTTGAGGAGGGGCTTCTCGGATTTGAGGGCCCCGGGCTTCAACGTGCGGGCGCCGCGGGCGATCTTGGAGGTGTCGCCGGCTTTCAGGGTCTTTACAGGCTGCTTTTTGTCCTTTTTCGTCAAGGTGATCGACTTTTTGGCCGCCGCCTTTTGGGTCTTCGTCTTCGTCGCAGTCAGGGTCCGCATCGTCGTCAGCGCCACAGGTACTCCTGGGTAAGTCTGGATCAGAAATTGGCCGCCCGGCCTGAGGGCAAAGAGGGGTCGGAATGGGCGCGAAACCGGCGGCCGCCGCTGTGCGGTCGCCTCCGGCCGGTCTCGCCCCGAGGGCGCAGACGACGCGGTGGCAGCCCGCTGGATCCTGGGTGGCGTCGCTTGCGGCAACGCGGGAGCCCAGGTCTGTTCCGCGAGACAAACGTTCTCGGCGGCACCTCCGCAGAAGCCCCGACCGGGCGGGACGCCGGGCCGGACCCCGACCTGTGCACTGACGCAGCGCACAACCGGGGGTGGCGGTGGGTTGTATCACTTCCCACCTGAAAAGCGAGGCCTTCCTGAAGCAACGGCGGCAGCGGCTGGGCCTCTGGTTTCCGGCGTCTTCACGAGGGACTGACGAGCAAAGCTTAGCCATCGCGTCTGATTCCGGCAATCGAGCGCTCGGGCAAGGGAGCCTCGCGCGCTCGAGGCCAGATCAGGTCCCACGTCGCGCGCGGCGGGCCAGATGCGCGAGGTTTTCCTGCCCTGGTCGGGCAAGAGGGGTGCCGGCGACGTCGTCGGGGGGAAGCGCGGGATCGATGCTCACGTGGCGCGGGCGGTAACGTTTCTCGCGGGTCACGACGGCGAACTTGTTCCAGGGACAGACCTCCTGGCACACATCGCAACCCACCGCCCAGCCGGAGCCGGCGAAGGCGTCGCCGCGGGGATCCTGGGGCTCCTCCACATTCCACGTCGTCAAACAGCGCAGGGGATCGACCCGTTGGGGGGCAACGATGGCCTGGGTCGGGCAAGCGTCGAGACAAGCGGTGCAGCTGCCGCAACCGGGGCGGACCCGGGGGACGTCGTCGCTGGTGCCGGCGAAGCGCTCGTCGACGAGGGCGACGTCGGTGAGCAGCCCGCCGAGGAAGGTGTAGGTGCCGAGGGTCTGCGAAATGAACATCCCACTTTTGCCGATGAAGCCGAGGCCGCAGGCGACCGCCCAAGCCCGCTCGGTGACGGCGTCGACGTCGTTGAAGGGAGCCACCCGCGCTCCCGGCACGCGGGCGATCAACCACTTGCGCAGGCGGCGCAGCTTTCGACGCAGGACGTGGTGGTAGTCCTGTCCCCACGCATAGCGCGAGACCTTGGCGTGACCAGCGAGGGTGTCGACGTCGACGTGATCCTCGTGATCCCCTTGCCAATAGCTCTGCACGACGACAACGACGCTTTGGGCTGAGGCCATGCGGGCGCGCACGTCGAGGCGCTGGTCCTTGGTGTCGGTCAGCCAGGGGAACACATCAAAACGACCCGAGGACAGGGCGTCGTCGACCTCTTGGCGGTGGGGCATCTCAGCATCGGCGCGACACAGGCCGACGTCGTCGAAGCCTTCGGCTCGGGCTTGGGCGCACAGTGCCTGGCCGAGCTCGTTCACGACAGGCGCGCGCGCAAAGCGGGATCGTCGACGCAGGCCAAGGAGGCGACGGCGGCGGCGGCGGCGACTTCGGTGGCCACGCGCTTGTTTTTTCCGCAGCCCTCTCCCAAAGCTTGGCCGGCGAAGGCGACGACGGCGCGGTAGAGGGGGGCGTGGTTGGGTCCGTCGCCGCGGGTGACGACGTATTCGGGGGCTTTGCCAAAGAGGCGCTGCAGGCGCTCTTGCAAGACCCGCTTGGCGTGGGCGGCGCCGACGACGACGACCTCGGGTGGGGGTCCGAGCAGGGCGTGCACGGTCGTGCGCGCCGCGGCCAGCCCGGCATCTTGGTAGACAGCACCCAAGACGGCTTCGACGACGTCGGCGGCCAGGTTGGCGCTGAGCTGTCCCTGGGGACGCAGGCCCTTGCCCGTGCGCAGGAGCTCGGCCAGTCCCGTGCTCAGCGCGGCGCGGGCGAGGTTCTCCGTCGAGACGTGGGCGGCGCGGCGCTCGGTGAGCTGGCCTTCTTCGCTGCCGCTGTGCGCGGGTGTGGTGATGGCGGAGGCGCCCACCAGGTATTCGACGACGACGAGGGACAAGACGGCGTCGCCCAAGAGCTCGAGCACTTCGTTGTGACCCAGGACCGTGTCGTTTTCGTTCAGGAAGCTCTTGTGGGTCAGGGCCTGCAAGAGCAGGGCGCGGTCGACGAACACGTGGGCGGCGACCTGCTCGGCTCGGCTCAGGCGCTGGGCTTCGGCGTCGAGCTCGCGGCTGACAGGGTCGTTCGACGTCGTCACGTTCAGCCGACGCTGCGGGCGCGGGCACGGGCGACGATCAGGATGTCATTGCCCCAGGCGTGAACGCGACCGTCGTCGCAGGGGGCCACCAGCACGGCGTGGGCGGTGCGGCGTCGGTCTTTGCGACGGGTGGGACTCATGCCCACCGAGCCGCAGTTGACGACGAGCAGGGGCAGCGTGGGCCTCGGGAGCGCGAGATCTGTCGGCCGCTCGGCGAAGAAGAGCTCGGCTGCCGAGCGTTCGGCGTCGAAGGCGCCATCGTCGCCGACATCGGTGGAGGGTTCGTCGATGCGGTCGATGGCGCGGGCAAAAGGTTCGTGGGTGGCGCCGGTGACGAGCACGTCTTCGGCGACGCAGGCCACCTGATCGGCCAAGGTGTCATCGTCGACGAGCCCGCGGGAGTCGTCGGCGGGGCTGCCGTGCATGGCCATCACCCCGCTGGTGTCGTCGAGGGAGACCACCAGCGTCGACGGCAGATCGGCGAGCCGGCGGCAGACGACGTCGCCCAGGGCTTTCTTGGTGCGCAGGAACTGCACGAGCCGAGCATCCTCGATGGCCGTCGTCGGCGTGGGGTCGACGATGCCGGCCGCCAGCGCTCCCAGGGCCAGATCACTGGGACCGCGGGCCAGGTGTGCCCCCAAAGAGACCAGGCGCGTGTAGACCTCGAAGGGCTGCGAGCCGCCGACGCAGTGGTCGCCAGCGACGACGATACCGCACAAGTCGAGGTGTTTAACCGCCGCCAGCACGCTCTCGAGCGCCCCGAGGTCGCCGTGGATGTCGCTCAGGCACAACAAGGGCCGACCCGACGCACGGGGCGGGCGCAGGGGGCCGTCGCTTTCCTTCACCCGGGCCGAGCGACCCAGGAGGGTCGACACACCGCGGGCGGCGACGACGTCGTGAGAGAGGGACCGCCAGCCGTTCACTCCTGCAAAGTACCGGGCGATGCCGCAGCCAGCAACGTTGCGAAACGCGCGCGTCAGTCGGGCACAGCCGGGGGCGCGTCGCCCCCGCCATCACACAGGCCCATCACGCTGTGGTACAGCGGCGGCGTGGACGTCCTCGTCGTCGACCCGGGAGAGCTTGGCGAGCTGCTGACGACGCTGCTGACCCAGTACGGGCTGAAGGCCGCCCAGGTGCAGACCGGCCAACAAGCGCTCCGCATCGCCTTCGACGCCCGCCCCGCCGTCGTCGTCATCGAAGCCGACCTCGGTGACGCCAGCGGCCTCGATCTGGCGGAGCTGCTGCAACGCGAGTTGGGCTGCAAGATCGTGCTCACCCATCCGCCTGGGCTCGGTGCCAACGCTCCGTCGTCGTCGCTGGGCGCAAAACCCGACGCCAGGACGCGCATGGGCGGGCTCGACGCCGCCTTCTCTCGGCCCTTCCGTTCTCTGGCGCTCATCGAAACCGTGGCCCGCCTCGCCAACAAAGTTCCGGGAACCCGGGGTGTCACACCTGCTTGGGACGACCCCACGGCCAAAACCGCGGCCAACTCATCGTCGTTGCCGTCGACGGAGGGGCCAGCCATCGACGAATTCACCGACCTCACCGAGGCCGGCGACGACGACGACCTCTTCGTCCCCGAGGACGACCCCGTGGTCACAGCACCAGCGAAGGAGCAGACTGGACCCATCCCGATCAACCTCGACGACGACGACGACGACGGCGTCGCCCACGGGCGCCCCACCACGGGTTCCTTTTCGCCCGGAGAGCTGATCGAGCTGTGGAACCGCATCAAGATCCGCCGCGACGACATCGGCAGCTCGAGCCCCGCTCCCCGAGAGCCCGACCGTGAGGGCGTCCTGGGTCCGCGGGTGCTCGCCGATCTCCTGGATGCCTTCCACCAGGGGCTGACCACGGGGGAGCTCTGGCTTGAGCGCGGCCCCGGACGGCGGGTGCTGCTCTTGAAGAGCGGTGTGCTGGTGGGGGCGCGCAGCAACCTCGTCGGCGAAGATCTGGTCTCCCTGATGGCCAAGCGCGGCGTCCTCAGCGTCGACGACGGCGCCAAAGTCGAACGGCTGGTCCGATCGGGGGCCTTCCACACCGCTGCCGCTGGCCTGATCGCCTTGGAGCTGGTCTCTCCACCCGTGTTGCGGGGCCTCGTTGAGGAGCATGTGCGACGCGTCGCCATCGGCGCCCTGGCTTGGCGGGGGGGCAGCTACCGCGTCACCCTCGAAGGGCGCGCCGCCAAAGAACCCGTCGCCGCCAAGGTCTTCGTCGGCGACGCCATCGTACATTCGATGTTGGTGACCGAATCCGACGCTGCGCTGCTGGAAATGGCCCCCGACGACGCCCGCTTTGGCCCCGCCACCGACAGCGGCTACGGCCTCGAGCACCTGAACCTCTCCCCTGCCGAGGCCCGCGTCGTCGTCGCCATGGACGGGACCAAAACCATCGGCGACCTCGTCGCCCTGTGCCAACCTTTGCCGCCCCGCGTCGTCCGCGGTCTCGCTGCCGCCCTCTTCTGCCTCCACCTGGCCCGCTTGGTCGGCCGCGGGCCCGCGTCGGCCCGCAAGATCTCGTTTTTCTGATGGAGGGCGAGACCAACGGCGCCGCGGCCGGTGGCCCCCAAGCTCGATCGGGCCCCAAAGCCGCATCCTCCGGCCTGCGCGCGGAATCCATGGGCGCTCCGGCCGCCCCCCAAGCTGCATCCTCCGGCCTGCGCGCGGAATCCTTGCATCGGGAAAGCTCGTCGTCGCAGGCTGCGCCCATGCTCCGGGTTCCCGCTTGATCAGCACCGTCGAGAAAGTGCTCTTTTTGAAGAGCATCGACCTGTTCTCTCAGATCCCCGGCGAGGACCTGAGCCAGATCGCGCTCATCACCGACGAAGTCGACTTCGAATCCGGCGACGAGATCTTTCGCGAGGGCGAGCCTGGTCAAACGCTCTTCTTCATCATCGCCGGCAAAGTGCGCATCCACAGCGACGGCGTCGGCGAAGACCTCGCGGTGCTCTCGGAGCGGGCGGTCTTTGGCGAGATGGCCCTGTTGGACAGCGAGCCACGCAGCGCATCGGCGACCGCGACCACCGACGTCACCTGCCTGAAGATCGAGCGCGATGACTTCAACGAGATCCTCGCCGAGAAGGGCGAAATCGCACAGGGCATCATCAAGGTGCTGACCCGCCGCCTGCGCAACACCCTCGATCGACGTCGTGGCGGCCTCTCGGGTCCGCTGTTGCCCGCACCCGGAGCAAAGCCCTCGTGAACACCAAACGCACCGACGACCTCGACGACAACGACGATGTCTTCGCCGACGACGGACCCACGATCCGTCGTTCCTCGACTGCTTCCTCAGTGACCCTGGTCGGCGCCGTCGACCGCAGCCTCGAGATGGGCGCCGCGCTCTATCGCCTGCAAGTGATCGGCGATCGCGCGACCCACTCCTTCTTGCTCGAAGAGGGGGAGCACACCATCGGCCGCAGCAGCGACGCCAGCATCCGCGTCGACGAAGACAGCGTCAGCCGCAGGCACGTGCGCTTGGTGATTTTCGACGACCGCGTCACCATCACCGATCTCTCATCGACCTACGGAACCCGGGTCCGCGAACGCACCCTCAAAGCCGGCGTCGACGTCGAGGTTGCGGTGGGCGAGAGCTTCGAGCTGGGCTCGGTGACCTGCCTGTTGCGACGTCGAAAAGTGGCCGAGAAACCGCGCCGCAAGATCTACGAGCACAGTTACCTCGAGACCCGCGTCGACGAGGAGATCGCCCGCCGGGCCCAGCGCAGCGCCGGCGTCGACGAGAGCACCAGTCCGGCCTTGCGCTTGCCCGCCGGCAGCGGTCTCACTCTTTGTCGCCTGCATCTGGACGGTGAGCTGGCCGGTGTCGTCGTCGAAGAAGTGCTCGAGGCTGTGCTGCCCAAGGGCGTGTTGGTGGCCGACTATGCCCCGCAGGAGCTGGAGATCCTCTTTCTCGATCTGCCCTGGACCGAGGTCGAAGAAGCCTGCGATCGTTTGGTGACGACGTTGTCTTCGCAGGGTGCCCACGTGCGCACGGGCTTCGCCGTTTTTCCCCGCGATGGACGCACGGCGTCGAGCTTGCTGTCGGTGGCCAACGCCAAAGTGCAGGGACCCGCCGAAACCGCCGACCGCCCAGGCGAGCAGAGCGGGACCCCAGGACGGCCGTCGTCGTCGTCGCATCCGACGCCGCTGCAGGAGCGGGGCTCGATGGATCGACTCGGGCGTCTGGTCGAACGGGTCGCGCCCTCGGACATCTCAATCATCATTCACGGCGAAACCGGCGTCGGCAAAGAGGTGTTGGCGCGGGACATCCACCGGCTCTCGCACCGGGCCGCCAAGAATTTCGTCGGCCTCAATTGCGCGGCGCTGACCGAAACCCTTCTCGAAAGCGAGCTCTTTGGCCACGAGCGCGGGGCCTTCTCCGGCGCCGTCAACACCAAACCCGGGCTCTTCGAGGTCGCCGACAAGGGCACGGTTTTCCTCGACGAGATCGGCGAGATGTCCTTGTCGATTCAGGCCAAGCTCTTGCGCGTCCTCGAGGAACGCACGGTCTTGCGCGTGGGCGGACTCTCGCCCCGGGCCATCGACGTACGCTTCCTCGCCGCCAGCCACAAAGATCTCGAAGTCGAAGCCGCCGCCGGCCGCTTTCGGCACGATCTCTACTTCCGACTCAACGGCATCACCCTCGAGATCCCGCCGCTGCGCGAACGACCCACCGAGGTCGAAGGCCTGATCACGACCTTCGTCGCCGACGTGTGCCGCCGCAGCCGGCGCGCCGATGTTCCCGTCGTCGCCAAAGACGCCCTGGCCCTGCTCAAGGGCTACGCCTGGCCTGGCAACATCCGCGAGCTGCGCAACATCATCGAGCGCGCGGTGATCCTCTGCAGCGGCTCCCGCATCACGGCCGAGCACCTGCCGGTCGAGCGGCTGCAACGCCGGGCGCCGCCCACGACGACGCCGCCTTCGAGCCCCCCTCGTCCGGCGGCCCAGGTGCGACCGGGGCGCGCCGATCGACTCGGGGCCATTCCCCTGCCCCCCATCGAACAGCACGACGACGACGAGGACTCCGTGACCGCGACCCGGCCGATGCAACGCCCTGTGCAAACGGCATCGCGCCCCGGCGACGACGGCCTGCCCACCTTGCCCCCGATGCGTCGGCCGGGTGCCGACTCGCTCAAAGACGCCGTCTCTGACCTCGAGCGCGAACGCATCATCGACGCCCTGCACCAATGTGGCGGCAACCAGACCAAGGCCGCCGAGATGCTCGGCATTTCCCGACGCACCCTGCTGAACCGCCTCGACTCCTACAACCTGCCGCGGCCCCGCAAGTGAGGACGACGACGACGACGTGTCCGCAGCCGAGCGTTCTGGGGCACGGAGTCGGGGCAACGCCCAGCGAGGACACCCTCTGCCCTCAGGCCGGGCGGCCAATTCACACGGCTGGTCCGTCGCCTTTCCTCTTTGCCCTGTGTCAGGCGGGAGCCGAGAAGGTGCTGCGGGCAGAGCTGCAACGACGGGGTTTCGCGCCTTCGTTTTCGGCCAGGGGTCTGGTGACGGCCAAAGCCCAGCGGCCCATCGGCGTCGACGAGCTGCCCCCCCTGGTCTTTGCCCGGCGCACCTGCCTTTCCCTTACCCAACCCCAGCACAAGGACGTCGACGTCGACGCGGTGGTGTCCTCCCTGGGCGCGCTGCTGCATTCCGAGCAGGCAGGAACCCCTGCCCAGGCCGGCGACGTTGTCGTCACCACGGTGGAGCGGGGCCAGCAGCGCTTCGTCGGCGTGCATGTGCAGCGGCCGGGGCTCTCTCCCGATCCGGGTGGAGATCCCCGGCTGCAGATCCCCGACAACGCGCCGTCTCGCGCCTGGCTCAAGTTCGAAGAAGCTGCGCGCCTCTTCGATCTGCACGTCGATCCCGATGACGTCGTCGTCGAAGTGGGTTGCTCTCCCGGCGGCATGACCCGGGCGCTGCTTGATCGCGGGGCGCTGGTCACGGGCATCGATCCCAACGCCATGGACGCGGGCATTCTCGAAAATCGCGCCCGCTTTCGGCACTTGCGATGCTCGGCCCAAGCCGTCGACGTCTTACAGCTACCGGGCCCCGTGCGCCTGCTGGTCGTCGACGTCAACCAGCGGCCCAACGCGGCCATCTCCAGCATCGAGGCCATCGCCCAGCGCACCCGCCGCGACCTGCGCGCCGCCCTGCTCATCCTCAAGCTCGGCGATTGGGGGCACGTGAGCGAGCTGCCCCAATGGCTCGAGCGCATCGGTCGTTTGTTGGCCATGCCCGTGCGCGCGACCCAGCTGCCCGCAAACCGGCAGGAACTCTGCGTCTTCGCCTCGCGCCAGCTGTAGAGATCTCGGCCGCGCATCTGCTGCCCCGGACTCTCATCCTTTGGTGAGCGCGGCCCGCAAAAAGGCGCACGGACGCAGGTGCGAATGGGTGCGATTCGTGCTCAGGGTTCCACCTGGTGGAGCCACGGCCTTGGCCACCCGGCCGAGAGCACTGCATTCGACTTTGGAGGACACGATGAAGAGATGGGGCGTTGTGGGTTTGACGGTTTTGGCGGCGGCGGCGTGTGGCGTCGAGCCAGCACCGATTGCGCGTGATCGGGCTGCAGAGCGCGAGCGCGACGCGTCTCCGGCGGTGGTTGCCGCCGGCGCCTTGTTTGGATCGGACGGTTTGATCGAAGCCGTCGGCGGCCGACTCGATGGCTCGGTCGGACCGGCCACGGGCCTGGCCAGCACGGCTGAGGCCGTGTCCTTCTTCGACGACGGCTTCTACACCCAGAGCAACCTGACCGTGCGCGGCAACGGCGCCTCGGCCATGGGAATTTTCTCCATCAACGGCAGCGTGCGCGACCTCGACAACGGGGAGACCGTTCGCACCTGCCAGGACGACTGGTCCGATCCGGAGAGCGCGGTCAGCACGGGTGGGATCAGCGCGAGCTTCACCGGCTGCGCCAACGCGGGCTCCCCCGAAGACGGCTGGTCCTACGACGCCCCCGCGGCCTGCACCGACGTCCGCGTCGAAGCCCCCACCGAGCAGGCCCCAGACGACGCCGTCGCCACCCTCACGGTGCTCGCCCACTGGGATGCAACCTTTGACTACAACGGCGGCGAAATTCCCGCCCAGACCGTCAAGGCGACGCTGCACCTGACCCAGCGCTGAGCCTTGGTTGCGCGGGCCTGCTGACGCAGCTCCGCGCGCCTGAAGGCACGTCGGATCGATCTTTCTTGGGGAGCGCATGAACCTCCGCACGGCGACTCTCTGCGCGATCTTGTTCGCCGCCCCGGGGGCCCAGGCCTTCGCCGCTTTCAACTGCGGCGACGAGCACTTCGGCACCAACGATGGCTGCGACTGCGGCTGTGGGGCCATCGATCCAGACTGCGCCCACAACGACCTTGCCTCCTGCACCTACGACGCTTGCGGAGGCGACGCCGTGCCCGCCGGCGCCGACCCCACCCGCTGCGTCGAAAACCAATGCGGCGATGGCTACGTCGGCGGCGACGAGGTCTGCGACGACGGCGACGACAGCGACGAGGGCGGCTGCCGCGCCGGCTGCGCGGTCGTGAACCTCGGCTTTTTGTGCGGGCCCCGCGGCGAGGGTTGCCGACGGGAACGCTGTGGTGACGGCCAGCGCACAGCGACGGAGCGCTGCGACGATGGCAACACCCGCGCTGGCGACGGCTGCGATCCCCAGTGCGTCGATGAGGTGGGCTTTGTCTGCTCCGACGGGCAGCCCTGCCGGCAGACGCTCTGCGGCGATTTCTTCATCGAGCGGGATTTCACCAACTTCAGCGGCGAGAGCTGCGACGACGGCAACACGGTCGGCGGCGACGGCTGCGATCCCCGGTGTGAGACCGAGCCGGGCTTTTATTGCGACGTCTTTGGCGACCCCTGCATCCAAAGCGATTGCGGCGACAGCGTGATCCAGGGGGATCCCTTCTACCGGCTTGGCGAAGGCTGCGACGATGGCAACGACGACGTCGGCGACGGCTGCGACCAGTGCCAACCCGAGCCGGGCTTTCTTTGCGTCAACGGTCCTTGTCATCGCCTCGAATGCGGGGATGGCGTCGTCGACTTCGACGGCGTCGCCGCTTTGGAGCAATGCGACGACGGCAACGACGACGACGACGATGGCTGTGGCTCCACCTGCTTGGCGGAGCCGGGCTTCGACTGCTTCACCGACGGACCCGACGAGCCCTGTCGCCGAATCGAGTGCGGCAACGGCTTGGTCGAATGTGACCAGCTCGGCTTGTGCGAGGCCTGCGACGACGGCGACGTCGACAGCGGCGACGGCTGCGATGCCTCCTGCGAATTCGAGGGCGGCTTTGATTGCGTCAGCGCCCCGGGGCAGCCCTGCGTCGAGGTGGTGTGCGGCGACGGCGTGATCGGCTTTGATCAACTCGTGGGCGGCGAGGGCTGCGACGACGGCAACGCACTCGGCGGCGACGGCTGCGATGCCACCTGCTTCGTCGAGTTCGGCTTCGTGTGCGACGTCGCTGGCGAACCCTGCCGCCTGCCGGTCTGTGGCGACGCGCGCGTCGATCGCCAGCTCGGCGAACGCTGCGACGACGGCAACATCCGCGACGGCGACGGCTGCTCGAACATCTGTGCTCCGGAGGCCGGCTTCGAGTGCACCCAGGCGGGCTGCGTGGCTCTGCCGGCGGGCTGGGTGTGCTCCTTGGCCTTTTACGGCGTCGGCGACGGCTGCGATTGTGGCTGCGGGGCCCTCGATCCGGACTGCACCTCGGGGCTCGCCAGCTCCTGCGAGTTCAACCACTGTTTCAACGAGCCGGCGGTCGCAATCGATCCCTGCGACGCCTCTCAGTGCTTGGGCGAGGATCAAGCCGCGCAGGCGCGTTGCCCTGCCAACGACGACGACGACGACGATGATCCGCCGGCCCCCGGCCCGGCCGTCGGCACCTGTGCGGCGGCGCCGATGCAGGTGCCGGTGATGATCGGCCTGCTGGCGCTGCTGGTGCGTCGTCGAAGCCGGGGTGCAGAGCGGCGCTGATCTCGACTGCTCGGATCGCTTTTTCGGAAGCATTGTCGACCGCGCGGCGTTTCTGCCCTCTCTGCTCTTCCCGGGCGTGGGGATCGCCAGCGAATTCACCGACAGCGCTTCGCGTGTCGGTGAATTGTCTACAAGTTCATCGCCTGACGGCGATGAATTTCACCAACAGCGCTTCGCGTGTCGGTGAATTGTCTACAAGTTCATCGCCTGACGGCGATGAAATAGCGTGCGCTCGTCATGAAAAAGCTGCTCATCGTCGTCGTCGTCGTCGTCATCCTCGGGCTGCTGGCTGCGGGGGGCGTGTGGTCGTGGCTGAGCGGGGCGGCGACTTCGGTGTGGTCGCCCGCGTCGGCGGCGTCGCCGGCGGTGGTCTTTGTCGTTCCCAAGGGCGCGACGGGCCAGGGCCTGGGCAAGCTTCTGGTCGATGAGCACCTCATCGGCGACGGGCGCCTGTGGAAATTCCACCTCTGGGAGCGCGCCAAGGATGGCCGACCCTTCGCGCCCAAGGCGGGCGAGCACGAGCTGCGCGCGAGCATGACCCTGGCCGCCATCGCCGAAGCTCTCGAGAAATCGCCCCTCGCCAAAGACGAGCCCTTCGCGATGATCGAGGGCTGGCGCTTGAGGGACACCGACGACGCCCTGGCCACCAAGGGATGGATCAAGCCCGGCGCCTACCTCAAGGCCACTCAGAGCCCCCAGCGCTTCCAGGCTCCCTTCCCGCTGCCGACGACGACGTTGGAGGGCTATCTCTATCCAGAGACCTACCGCGTGGTCCCCAAGGTCGATGGCAAACCTGGGCTCGACGTCGACGCCCTGGTGCAGCGCCAGATCGATACCTTTGTCGCCCGCTTCTACGAGACCCACAAAGACGCCATCGCCACCTCGGGGCGGTCCCTCGACGACATCGTGCGCATGGCCTCGATGCTCGAGCGCGAAGAGCCCCTGCCCAGCCAGCGTGCTCTGGTCGCCGGCATCTTGTGGAAGCGCATCGATCAGGGCTACGCCCTCGGCGTCGACGCCACCTCTCGCTATGCCTTGGCCGAGTGGAACGATCGCAAGGAATTCCTGAAGCACCTGCGCGATCCCGACGACGCCTACAACTCGCGCTTGAACAAGGGCCTGCCGCCGACGCCCATCGGGGCCCCGACCGTTGCTTCACTCGTTGCTGCATTGAATCCCGAGAAGAATGAGTTCTTCTACTACCTGCACGACGCCGACAAGAAGATTCATCCCTCTCGAAATGGTGAGGAACACGAGGCCCTGCGCAAGAAATACAATGTATATTGATTTGACGCCGGCGTCGTCGTCTCCTCCGCCTCGGTCATGAGGTCGATGGAGCAGCGCCGGACTACGACGTGGGGCCGAGAGTGCCTTTGTCCTCGATCGCTACCGTTTTGCCGATGAACAAGAGCCGCGTCGTCGCCGCCCTGGCCGTGGTCGTTTGGTCCTTCGCGGGCTGCGTCAATGTCCTCGACGTCGGCAACGCGTCGGATGCCTCCAGCCTGTACACCGCGGAGGGCGACGATCTGCTCGACGACTTCGACGACGACGACGGCTTTCAGCTTACTCATGTGATTGCCGCCCGCGGACCGTTCTCCCGCGTGGGCTTGCGCTTCGACGCCGTGGGTCCGGTGGCGGTCGAAGTGCGCACCTCCGCCGATGGCGCCCGCACCTTCACGCCCTGGCAAGCCGCGACGCTGACCTTTGAAGAAGGCGCGGCCCACAACGCCTTCGTCGACGTAGCCACTCCTTCTTCGACCCATCTGCAGCTGCGCTTCGCCGCCCCCATCGAGAGCCAACTCACCTTCCTCGCCGTCGATGCCTTCGCCCTCGACGACCAGCTCGACGAAGCGGTGGCCGGCGGCGGCGCCGAACAAGCCCTGGGCTCGGGCAGCGTGATCACCCGCGAGTCCTGGGGCGGACGGCGTCGCAATTGCACGTCGTCACAGACGCCATCTATCGTCACAATTCATCACACCGAGACACCAAACAACGATGGAATGAGCATCAACGCACGTTTGCGACAAATTCAGAACTATCACATCGATGTCCGGGGCTGGTGCGACATCGGCTACCACTTCCTCATCGGCCCCGACGGCAAGGTCTACCAAGGACGCAGCGAGAACACCGTCGGCGCCCACGTCGCCGGCGCCAACAGCGGCAACGTCGGCATCGCCTTCGTCGGCACCTTCCGATCGTCGCCGCCACCCGCCACCATGATGGATGC
Organism: Myxococcales bacterium; assembly: GCA_023248635.1. Taxonomy (GTDB): domain Bacteria; phylum Myxococcota; class UBA727; order UBA727; family VGSZ01; genus VGSZ01. The sequence continues at coordinate 126,528 of JAHFED010000006.1, read as the reverse complement.
CGCGGCGACGCTGCTCGGAGCCCTGCACCAGGCCTACGCCATCGAGCTCGATGCCGCCCACATCAAAACCCACCGTCAACAAGGCGAAACAGATTGTCCTGGTCGGGCGCTGGAACTGCAGATTCCCAACATCTTGGAACACGCGAGAAACGAGGGGCCCGATCCGGAGCCGGCGGCGGAGGAGCCGTCGTCGTCCTGCGATCAGGTGCAGGTGCAAGGTGCGTCGACGTTGAACCTGCGACCAAGCCCCAGCACCCTCGATGCCCCGGTGGGGACCCTCAGCGAAGGCGACGTCGTCAACGTGCTCGCGCTCATCCCCGACGGCCAGAGCGTCAACGGCACCACCTCTTGGTACCAGGTGCAGGTCTCGGCGTTGAATGGCTTCATCTCGGGCGCCTACGCGCGTTGCACCGCCGACGCAGCCGCTCCACGGACCGGTTTCGGCGGCGTCTACGACGGCCTCGACCGCGGCAGCGCTCAGATCCCCCGCGCGGGGCTGTCCAACGACACCCTGCGCAACGCCCTCGGGTTTTCCACCGAGCCCTACGGCTACATCGAGCGCTTTGAGGGCCACGATTACGTCCGCGGCTTGGTCAGCCACTTCGGCGGGCCCAACGACAGCGGCGTGTCGTCGACGGAGACCGGCGCCATCAGCGGCGAACGCCTGCGCGCTTTGAACAATCCCCTCAACGCCAGCGACGCCACCATCGCCGCCCGCCCCGAGGATTTCTACTACGCCGCCATGCGCTGGGACTACACGCCCCACGGCCGCAATTTCTGGGTCGATGCCCGCATCCTCGTCGTCAACCCCGACAACGGCCTCAAGGTGGTGCTGCGGCCCGTCGACTGGGGACCCAACACGTCGACAGGGCGCATCCTCGACGTCTCGCCCGAAGCCCTCGACGACCTCGACGCCGACACCGACGACGAATTGCTGGTGTCCTTTGCTGCCGCCGGCGCTCCTTTGGGCGTCGCCCCTTAGCTACAGCTTGTCCGTTGGCGACGCGCCCCCAGAGCTGCGTCATCGAAGCGGCGAGCGACCGCTTCGTGAACAACGCCTACGACCTCGTCATAGACGGCGAGAGCTACCGACCCAGACTCAAGCCCAACCGCAGGGCTGGACCGAAGGCGGCTGGATGAGGAGGCTCAACTGGTCACGAAGGGGGGAATGCTGGTGAGAAACCGGGGGTCCGATGCTCGTGAGAATCGACAAGCGGTGGTCTCATGACCAGCCATGACCATGGTGACCAGCTCGTCGCGAACCGCGGCGTCGCTCATCGCCGATCCGTCCTCGTAGCGGGCGGCGACCATCATCGAGAGCATGTCCTCGCCGGCGAGGGAGTCTCGGCGGCGTGCGATTTCTGCGTAGATCGGGTCGTTCAAGGCGCGACGAGCACGCACAAGTCGACCGCCTGGGCTCCATCGACCAAGGATCACTGAATCCATCGGGGATGGGGCGTGCGCCACATATGCCGCGCGGTGGAGACAGTGGCTCGGGCTGACTCTCCGAGATCAAGTGTAGGCAGACACATCCTCTACACCGATGCCACCGATTTTACAGCTTGGTCGGCCACCAGTTGAAACGACCGAGCAGCTTCATCGTGGCCGGCACCAAGAGGGCGCGCACGACGGTGGCGTCGAGGGCCACCGAGACGGCGATGCCGAGCCCCAAAGTCTTCATACCCAGCACTTCGGAAAAGCCGAAGGCGCCGACAACGACGATCAGCAAGAGCGCCGCCGACGTGATGGTGCGCCCGGTCTTCATCAAACCGATGGCGACGGCGTCTTCGGTCGATCCACTGGGACCCGCGCGCACGACCTCCTCGCGGATGCGGCCCAAGAGCAGCACCTCGTAGTCCATGCTCAAACCGAAAACCAAGCAGAACATGACCAGCGGCGTCGTCGCGTCGGTGAAGCCCATGCACTCGTAGTGCAGCACGCCTTGCAGTCGTCCATCTTGGAAAACCCACACCAAGGCCCCGAAGCTCGCGGTCATCGACAGGCAATTCATCACGATGGCCTTGATGGGCACGACGACGGAGCGGAAGGCCACGAACAACACCAAGAACATGGCGACGCCGACGATGGCCAAAGACAGTGGGGCCCGCGCCGCCAAGCGATCAAGCAGATCGACCAAAACAGCGGGGGGACCAGCGACTCTGATGGTGACGCCCTCGACATGCAGGGCTCTAAGCGAGCGCACCTGGGCCGCGGTGTGGCTGCCGTTGTAGCCCTCGCTCGACATCACCACGAAACGGGCGAGCCCTGACCGGCCTGGACGAGCCTCGCTCAAGAAGCGCGCGAGCAGCGCTCTCAACGCTGGGTCCAGAGCCGAACGGCGGGTGGCCAGGAGCTCGAGCACCGTCTCCGGCGACACACCCTTTTGGGCCGTGAACACGGACTGCACGCCGATGACGCCGGGCAGGGCCTCCATCTGCCGTTGCACGGCCAACAAGGTGCGGAGGTTGGCGGGAGCAAAGACGTCGCCTTCGACGGAGACGACGACGTCGTGAGGGGTGAGTTGGTTGGGCAGGAAATCGCGGTTGAAGCTGTCGGTGGCGTCGCGCACGGGCTCGCCCACGGGCAGCGCGTGGAAGTCGGGGATCGAGGGGATCATGCGCAAGAAGGGCGCGGCCAAGACGAGCAGTCCGCCGCCGACGACGACGACGACCAACAGGGGGCGGTGCATGACCACCTTGGCCACCCGAAAGAAGAAGGCGCCTTCGCGCTCGGGTGCCACCCGTCCCAGCGGCAAAGGCAAGGCTTCGACCCGATGCCCCAAGAGCACCAGCACTGCCGGCAATAGGAAGATCATCAGCAACAACGTGCAGGCGACAACGACGACGCCGGCGTAGCCCAAGCTGCGGATCAACATCTGGGGCATGGCCATGAGCGCCATCATCGACAAGGCAACGACAGCGCCGGAGAAGAAGACCGCGCGACCCGCCGATCCCATGGAGCGCGAGACCGCGTCGACGACGTCGTCGGGAGTGCGCCGCAGCTCCTCTCGAAAACGGGTTACCACAAAAAGCGAGCAATCGATGGCCAGGCCCAGCGCCAACAAGGTGGCGATGTTGATGGCAAAGATGCTGACCTCGCTGAAGAAAGTCAGCGTGCGCAAGGCGGCGAAGGCGACGACGTTGGCGCACACTCCCATCAACACGGGCAAGAGGGCGGCGATGACGCCACGAAAGACCCAGAGCAACACCAACAAGGTGAGGGGCAGAGCGAAGAGCTCACCGCGCACCAGATCACGGGCAATGATGCGAGCGGCGGCTTCGTTGACGAGCACGATGCCGGTGAACTCGGCGGTCACGCCCGACGACGGCGCTGGCGCCAGCAGTTGCAAGAGCTGCGGCAGGGCCTGCTGCTTTTCGTGCTCGACGCCTGTGAGGGTGACGATCACGGCGGTGCGCTGGCGATCGAAGGACACGAGCCACGGCGCCCCGGTTGTGTAGAGGCAATCCACGCTCTTGGTGCGCTCGTGGGCTTCGACGCGAGTGACCGCGGCCAGCACTTCGCCCAGCACTTCGACGTCGTCGACGCTGCCCGCCGGGGCGCGATAGAGAGCAACGACGTCGGCCTCCCCCTGTCCCAACTCGCGCTCGATCAGGTCTTTGGTTTGCCAGCTTTCGGCGTCGCCGTCTTCGAAGCCGCCGCCCTTCAAGCGCGGCAACACGTCGGCGACCAAGGGCGCGCACAGGCCGACCAGCACCGCGTGGGCGACCACGAAACGCCAGGGACGACGCGCAACGAACGTGCCCAGCTGCGACAACACCGACGCAGCATAGGCCCGGACACATTCATGGGTCGCTTCGGGTCGCGTCTCACGGACGCGGAAGCGAGGAGTCACGGAGAAGCGACCCTGCGCAACGGGTCAGCGTGCGCGGAGCCGGGCTTCGACCCGATCCATCACCAGCGCGCTGACGGTGTTTTTGCCGCTGCGGCCGTCAATGCGATCGATGTGGGGCACGCCGGTGGGCGACGTCACGTTCACCTCGGTGAGCCGCCCGCCGATGACGTCGAGACCGACGAAGAAGAGGCCCAGGCGCACGAGCTCGGGAGCCAGGCGGGCACAGATGCGGCGGTCGTCGTCGTCGATGATCCCCTGGGCTGCGGAGCCGCCGACGTGCAGGTTGGCCCGAACATCGTCGTGCTGGGGCACGCGCAACAAGGCCGCGAGGGGGACGCCGTCGACGACGATGACGCGCTTGTCCCCCGCAGTGACGCGGGGCAGGTACTGCTGGGCCAGGGCCGGACGCTTGCCTTCGCCAGTGAGCAGATCGATGGCGCTCTTGAGGTTCTTGTCGGTCTTTTCAAAGACCATCACCCCCATGCCGCCCATGAAGGCCAGGGGCTTGAGTACGGCGATCCCGTGTTCGTCGACGAAGGCCTTCAACACGTCGCGTCGGGCGCTCACCACCTGCTGGGGCACCAGATCGGGAAACTTCAGCGCCCAGAGCTTCTCGTGGCACAGGCGCAGCGACGTCGGATGGTTCAACACCAAGGTTTTCTTGGGATCGTGGCTTTCGAGCAACATGCAGGCATAGAGAAAGAGGTCGTCGACGGGAGGATCTTTGCGCATCCACACCACGTCGACGTCGTCGAGGGACAGGTCTTCCATGCCCTGTTTCTCGTACCAGGGTGAGGACGACGACGACGACGACTGCATGGCGATGCGGGTGGCTTTGGCCCACGCTGAGCCAGTGCCAGCCGCGAGGTCCCTGGTCTCGCACACGAAGTTCTCGACCCCACGGGCCTGGGACTCGCGCAAGAAAGCCAGAGTGGTGTCGCCGTCGGGGCTCAGCGAATCCAGCGGATCGCAGACATAGAGAAAACGCATTCGATCAGGTCTTTTCTGCTCTAAATTTGAGTTTCTCTTCGACGGTCAGCAGCGAGGGCGCGCGATCGTAGACGGCGAGTGCGAGGTAGAGCCGGGTGGCGCCGACGACGAGAAAGGGCGCTGTGAAGGGCACGAAGGAGGCAGCCCACGAGAGGCAGCCGAAGCCGGCGCACACGGCCTTGTGTGCAAAAATCGGTTTGAATCGCTGACGCGGTTGTACCGCATGTCTCATGAGACTGCGGGATAAAAATTCGTAAGCGAGAAAGAGCCAGGTCCACACCATGCCCAACGGGGCTGCCACCACCGACGCCGGCGTGAAAGCCAAAGCCCACAAGGGCAGAGCGACGCAGCCCCACACCAGCAGGCGCAGCACGGTGCCGCCGAGCTCCCGGCCCAGCTCGACCGGCACCCGCGCCCACGAGAAGGGGCGCCCCACCGAGCGCCCGACCAGCAGCACCTCGGTGCGCTCGGACAAGAGGTCGTAGAAGGGATCGCACAGCACCGAGCCCAAGAGCACAGAGCCCACGGCAGCGACGACGACGATGGCGACGGCGACGACGACGGCGACGACGACGGACAGGATCGAGCTCCACCAGCCTGTGTCTGAGGCCGCGGGGGCGAGGGCGGCGATCGCCCGGCCGGCGACCTGTGTGAAGCCCAACCAGAGCAAGGAGGCAAAGAGAGCGGCGTGCACCAGCATCGGCACCAAGGACAACGAGACCAATTTGGCGTCGGAGAACACCAGCCCGACGCCAGCCGGCACCGCCCAGGCACCGCGCACGAAACGCCGGGGCACCGAGCCCGCGCCGACGTCGGCGAAGGCCTGGCTCGGGCCGGGTCGGGCGCCAGATCCCACATCGTTGCTTGTCGTCGCCGCCGGGTGCATGGGGAAACGTTCCTAAAACCAGCGGTCGACTGCAAGCACGCGGTCGACGCTGGACGGCACGAGGTTTCGCGCATGACGACCGTCAACCCCACCGAAAGGGACGATCCAGGTGAGCCCCTGCGCTCTGTCGACGACCTAGTGGGCTTCTTCGCCTCCGCCGAGAAACCCCGGGAGAAATTCCGCGTCGGCACCGAGCACGAAAAATTCGGCTTCGTGCGGCACCCGGGTCTCGAGGCCCAACCCCCGCTGCAATTCGACGGCGTCAACGGCATCGAAGACATCCTGCGGGCCATCGCCAGCGATCCCGGAGAAGTGAAGCCGGCTCCAGCGTCTGGAACATCAAAACTGGCGTGGGTGCCTGCCTACGATCGCGGCCGCATCATCGCGCTGTTTGGCGACAACGCCTCGATCACCCTCGAGCCCGGTGGACAATTGGAGCTCTCAGGAGAGCCACTCTTCACCATCCATGAAACCTGCAAGGAGACCAACGCCCACCTGAACCTGCTGCGCCGCATCTGCCTGCCGCGCAACGTCGGCTTCATCGGCATGGGCTTTCATCCCACGGCGACCTACGACGAAATTCCGCTGGTCCCCAAGAGCCGCTACACCATCATGGCCCGCTACATGCCGACGGTGGGCAAGCGCGGCTTGGATATGATGAAACGCACAGCGACCGTGCAAGCAAACTACGATTGGTCGAGCGAAGCAGACATGGTCGCCTCCTACCGCGCGGCCCTTGCTGTGGCGCCGCTGGTGGCCGCCCTGTTCGCCAGCTCGCCCTTTTACGAGGGCAAACCCTCGGGTGCGTTGTCCGAGCGCCAACAAGTGTGGGCCGACACCGATCCCCGGCGGGCGGGCTTTCCCCAAGTCGTCTTCGACGACGGCTTCGGCTACGAGCGCTACTTGAACTGGGTGCTTGATGTCCCCATGTACTTCGTGCGCCGCGATGGCTTTCACCACGACGTCGCCGGCGCCTCCTTCAGGGACTTCGTCAAAGACGGCCTGCTCATCAACGGCGAAAGGGTGCGGGCCACCGAACGCGACTTCGCCGACCACCTGACGACGACCTTCCCCGAGGTGCGCGTCAAGAAAGTCCTCGAAGTGCGCTCCGCCGACTGCGGCGCCTGGTCGCGCATCTGCGCCCTACCCGCGCTTTACAAAGGCCTGCTCTACGACGACGACGCCCGGGCTGCGGCCTTTGCCCTGATGGACGGCGCCAGCGGGGTGGAGCTCGCGGCCTTGCGCAAGGACCTCGCGGTGCGCGGCTATCAAGCGGTCTTTCGCGGAGAACCCATCCTCGGGCGCTGTGCCGAGCTCGTCGACATCGCCCGCGCTGGGCTTGCACGCATCGGCGCCAAGAACTGGCGCGGCGAAGACGAGGGCCGCTACCTGCGTCCCCTGCAAGGAAGCCTCGACGAAGGCCGCACCTTCGCCGAGCGCCTGCTCGACCACTACCGAAACGACTGGCACGGGTCCCTGGCGCCGCTGTGGGAGGAGGTCGAATTCTGGCCCGACGAAAACGTCAACGTTGACGCCGACCCGGTGACCCTGCCCGATTAGCTACTGGCTGTCCGGGAAAGGGGGCCTGTCAGCGACGCCGCTGGGAATCGACACGGAATTGGGATCGTGATCTCGTCGAGGCGTGACGACGGGAGCGCACCATGGCGAGATTCGAGCCTCTGCTTGCGATCTTGTGCCCAAACGAGAGAAGAACGCGCTCCACAGTCCGTGGAGGAGGCGTCTCATGAAGAAGTCCTACATCTCGATCTTTGCGGCGTTCCTGGTCGGAGGCCTGCTCGCCACCGGCGTCGCCGCGCGCGACAAAGAGGAGAAACAGCCCCACATGCAAGAAGCCCTCAAGGGGCTCGCCCACGTTCAAATCGAGCTCCAAAAAGCAACCGACGACAAGGGCGGTCACCGTCACAACGCCCTCGACCTCGTGAAACAAGCCATGGACGAGGTGAAGGCCGGCATCACCTTCGACAGCGAGCACGACAACGACAAGAAGGACAACGACAAGAAGGACAACAAGGACAACGACAAGAAGGACGACGACAAGAAGGACAACGACAAGAAGCCGAAGTAGCCGACGTCGACGGCGAGGAGGCGGTGTGGATCGCGAGCTGATTGCGTCGCTGGGCACCGCCCTCGCCACCGGCCTGCTGATCGGGCTGGAGCGTCAACGCGCCATCACCCGCCGCGAAGGCAAAGAGACCATCGGCGGCGTCCGCACCTTTCCCCTCATCGCCTTGGTTGGCGCCGTCGCGACGCTGCTGGCTCCGAAGCTGGGAGCCTGGTTGCTCCCTGGTGCGCTCTTGGGGCTCGTGGCTCTCATCTGCGTGCACCGCCTCTCGCTGCCCACCCAGGAACGCGAGATCGGCATCACCAGCGACGTCGCCGCCGTCGTCACTTTGCTCCTGGGAGCGCTGGCGCCGAGCCGTGGCACCATCGCTGAGCTGACGCCCCGACTGATGACGACGCTGGCTGTTGCCGTCGTCGTCGCTCTGCTGCTTTCGGTGAAGCCGCGCCTGCACGCCGTCGTCGCCCGCATCTCCGACGAAGACCTCTTTGCTGGCTTGCAGCTCCTCGTCGTCGCCGTTGTGCTGCTGCCCCTGCTGCCCGATCAGAGCCTGGGACCGTTCCAGGCGATCAACCCCCAGCACATCGGCCGCATGATCTTGTTCGTCGGCGCCGTCAGCTTCGTCGGCTACACGGCGAGCCGCCTCTTGGGTCCGGGCCGCGGGCTCACCGTCACGGGCCTGGTGGGTGGCTTGGTGTCGTCGACGGCGGTGACCTTCTCGATGAAGCCGGCTGCGCCCTGGCCGTGATCGTGGCGTCGACGATGATGTTCGCCCGCATCGTCGCCGCCGCTGCGGTTGTCTACCCGCCGCTGGTGCCGCGTCTGCTCTTGCCCATGGGAGCCATGGCCTTGGTTGGGATGGCTCAGGTGGTGCGCGCGTTGATCTTGGCCCGGCGCGCTGGCCGCAAGGAGGCATCCAGCGACGACCTGCTGAAGAACCCTTTCGAGCTTCGCAGCGCGGTGGTCTTCGGTCTGCTCTTTGCGGGTGTCACCCTGGTCGCCAAAGCGGCGCGGGCCACCCTCGGCGACGCGGCCCTGTACGGAGCGGCCATCGTCGCTGGGGCCACCGACGTCGACGCCATCACCTTGTCCACCGCCACCCAGGCCAAAGACGGGCTGCCTTTGGCGACGGCGGCGACGGCCATCGTGATCGCCTCTCTTTCCAACACGGCGATCAAGGCAGGCATCGCCTTTGCTTCAGGTGGGCGCTCCTTTGGCCAGCGCGTGGGCTTCGCCTACCTGCTGGTGGGGGTCGCCGGCGTCGTCGTCGTTGTCGTGCAGCTGCTGTGATTCTCGCATGATCGATTTCGGGGCTTCATCGCGAGCGGAGCGCAGCGGAAGAAGTGCGCCCGCAAGGGCGGAAAAAATTCCGGACGCGGGATGATGCAGTCGGCGCAGCCGACAAAATCATCCTGCTGCGGGATCAGATTTCGGGGCCGCGTTTCCACAGCAGGCGGGCTGCATTGATGAGGTTGCCGCGGGCCAGCTCGTCGGTGCCCCAGAAGCCCCGCACGTCGCCGTTCTGATCGATGAGCACGAAGCGCTCGACGTGGCCGATGTCAAAGAGGTCGGGCGATCCGGGCAAGGCTCGACGTTCCCCTATGTCGACCATCATGCGCTTCACCAAGAGATCGGTGAGGGCCGTCTGGTCGCCGGTCACGAAGCTCCACTGGTCCGGGGCTTGGAGCTTGGCGGCGTAGGCCTGCAACACCGCCGGCGTATCGAACTCGGGATCAACGGAGAAGCTCACGAGCCGAATGGGTTTTTTGTCGTCGTCTCGGAGATCGGCGACATGACCCAAAATCTTGCGAAAGTCGGCTTGCTGCGCCGGACACACGCTGGGGCAGCGGGAAAAAAAGAAGGACGCGATCCACACCTGGCCCTTGAGGGTGTCGTCGCCGATGGACTGACCCTGCTGATCGACGAGGTGCCAGGATCCCAGCGATGCGATGGGTGGTGGCGCTCTCATCACCTGGTGCTGGAGCAAAGGCAAGATCGTCAGCACCGCGGCGCCGGTGAGAAAAGCGATGGCGAATGGGTTCTTCCACAGAGGAACCTTGACATCATTGCCGATCTCATTCGCCATCGAATCACCCAGCAAGAACGAGAACGACCCGATCCACGGCCAGGGCGCCAAAGACCACGGTCTGCCACACCAGACTGCCGAGAAAGACCTTGCGGGCCCAGACGTCGACGTTGGCGCGCTTGGATCCGATGACGAGACCGCCGACCACCGCGAAGCAGAACCAGACGCCGACGCCGGTGGCGATGAGGGCGTAGACCGGTCCCCCGAGGCCCAGCGGCCACAGCGCGACCCCGAGCGCACACAGGGGAAGGGTCGTGGCGGTCATCAGCCAGCGTGTGGTGTCGACGCCGAGCGCGGTGGGAAACACCTTGTGCCCGGCGCGCACATACTCGGCCTCGCGGTAGAGCGAGATGGCCAGAAAATGCGGCAGCTGCCAGACGAAGACGACCGTGAACAGGGCGACGCCAGCGACGTCGACGCGCCCGGCCCCCAGGGTCCCGCCCATCAGTGCCGGCATGGCCCCGGGGATGGCTCCGACGACGAGGGACCACGGGCTGGTCCTCTTCATCGGCGTGTAGACGAGCACGTACAGAAAGAGAGAGAAGAGCGCGAGGCCGAGGGTGAGCCCGCGGGGGGAGCCCTCAGGGCTGAAGAACCACAGCAGCGGCAGCGAGAGCAAGCACCAAAGGCCGCCGACGACGAAGGCTGTCAGCGGGGCCATGCGGCCCGCCGCGAGGGGGCGCTCCTGGGTGCGGGTCATGAGGGCGTCGACGTCGCGCTCGATCAACATGTTGAGGGCACCAGCGCCCATGACGATCAAGCCGATGCCGAAGACGCCGAAGAAGCCGCGCCTCAAGGAAGCCGCGTCGACAACGGGGACCGAGAGCAAGAACGTTCCGCCGGCGACGACGGCGGCCATGAAAGCGATGTTGGGCTTGCCCAGGGCGATGAGATCCTTGAGCGACGTCGACAGCGACACCGCGCCCGGTGCGGCGGCGGCGACGGCAGGAAGGGACGCATCCACAGAGCTCACGAGGGCAAAGGACCGCTTGGGGTCATCGTCGTCAACCCCTCGTTCGGTGCGTGCGATGTGGCGCGCTGCCACGCGCACCGGCGAGGACGCTTGCGGTGCGCCATCGAGCCGGAGGCCTCGGCCCAACGCCCGCTCTTACCCCCCAACCCCTTCTCCCGTGATGAGCCGGGCCCCGCGGTGACGGGTGAAATAGTGATTGGCCCACTGCAGCAGAACCAGCAGCCGGTTCTCGAATCCCACCAGATACATGATGTGGATGAACAACCAGGCCAGCCAGGCAAAAAAGCCGCCGAAGCTGAGGTTCAAGCCAAAGCCGATGCGGGCGACGGCTTCGTTTCTGCCGATGACGGCCATCGTGCCCTTGTCGAAGAAGTGAAAGAGCGGACCCGAGCCAGCGGCGGCGTCGGGCTGGGCGATGCGTCTCTCGATGACGACGGCGGCGTGCCGGCCCATCTGCATGGCCACGGTGGCCACACCCGGCAGCGGCTGCTGGTCATCGGTGTGGGCGAAGTGCGCGAGGTCGCCGAGCACCAGGATCTCGGGGTGACCCGGCAGGGTGAGGTCGCCTTCGACGATGAGCCGGCCCGGTCGATCGGTCTTGGCGCCGGTCTTTGCGGCGATGAGCTTGGCCAGCGGTGAGGCCGTGACGCCGGCGGCCCACAGCACGGTCTTTGCTGGAATGCGCTCCTTGCCTTCCTTGCCTTCGACGTCGACGCCGTCGGCATCGATACAGGTGACCTTGGTGTTCAAGAGCACGGCGACGCCGAGGTCGTGCAGGGCGTCGACGCCGTGGTCTGAAAGGTGCTGCTTGTACATCGAGAGAATGCGACCGGTGCCCTCGATCAAGATGATGCGGGCGTCGTCGGAGTCGATGCTGCGGAACTCCCCCTTCATGGTGTGCGACGCGAGCTCGCCCAGCGCGCCGGCGAGCTCGACGCCCGTGGGACCGCCGCCGACGATGACGAAGCGCAACCAGGCCTCGCGTTCTTCACGGGTCTCGGCGCGTTCGGCTTGCTCGAAGGCGTTCAAGACCCGGCTGCGGATCTCGAGAGCGTCCTCGAGACTCTTCAACCCCGGCGCGACCTTCTCCCACTGGTCGTTGCCGAAGTAGCTGTGGCGCACGCCGGTGGCGATGACGAGGGTGTCGTAGGGGACCATCGCCTGGTCCTGGAGTATCACCTGCTTTTTCTCGACGTCGACGTCTTCGACCTCGCCCAGCAGGGTGACCACGTTCTTGGCCTTCGCCACCACGGTGCGCAGCGGGGCGGCGATGTCGCCGGGCGAGAGGCCGCCGGTGGCCACCTGGTAGAGCAGCGGTTGAAAGAGATGGAAATTGCGACGGTCGATGAGCGTGATGTCGCAAGGAGCATCTTTGAGCTTGCGGCAGAGGTCGACGCCAGCGAAGCCCCCTCCGACGACGACGACGCGATGACGTTGAGCCACGACAGCCTCCTCAGCGATGACGACCCAGCACCCAGATGAGCAGTCCGATCAACGCGATCGCCGTCAGCGAGCCGATGATGGTCAGCAGAATCTTTGGCAGCGACCAGGGCGCTTTGCCGATGACGATGGCCCGATCCTGGCCGTGCACGACGACGCGGTAGACCTCGTTGCCGTAGCGGTAGGCCATCACCCAGGCAGGCAAGCTCAAGCGCGCCGTCGTCAACGACGACAACACCAGGGCCACTTTCACTTTGCGGAACGTCTTGCCCGGGATGTGCCCCTGCTGCACCACCGCACCCGCCGCCTTGGCGCAGGCCGCACTCACGCGCTCACGGGCCAGGCTGCGCTGCACATCGAAGCTCTCGTCGATCAATGCCGGCAGCAGCGAGGGCGCGCTGGCCTTGGAGCGCACGGCGTAGCCCGGCGCCAACCCGTCCATTTCGGCGGCGGAGAGCCCGCGCGAAGCGCCCACCAACAATCCATCGAAGGCGAGGTCGACGACGCCGGCGTGGGGGGCCCAGGCCGATTGTCCCGAGCCCGCATCGCTGTCGGCGGCCCAGGCGACGTCGGCGCGGGCGTCGACCAGCCAGGCGGGCCAATACATCGGCTTGAGGCTCTGCACCTTCGACGCCGACGCGAGGTCTCCCGGCCTGAACCACGACAGGGACTTCTGCCAGGTGCGCAACGCGGTGTTGGCGAGGTTGGCGTCGACGGTGAAGGGCAACCAGGCCTCGGTTTGCTCGAGGGGATCTTTCATCTCCTCGAGGTGGGTGGCTGCGCCGCAGAAGCCGCAAGCCAGGGCCGCCTTCTCCGCCGACCAGCTCATGGCCGCAGCACAGCCGCCACAGCGGAACACTTTGACGGCGGCGGCCAGCACAGCCGCGGCACCACTCACCTCAGGCACCAACAAGGCGCACACCGCACAGCGGAGGTCGTCTGCTTCGAGCTGGGCCCGACAACGCGTGCAAGCCGTCATGACGTCGTCCTCGCCAAGCGTTGCCCCTGCTGCGCGTGGTCCCCCCAGAACGCTTGGCTGCGGGACATCATCGGAACCACCCATGGCGTGCGCCCCAGGCAACGACAGCGCCGACGACGACGAGGCCGGCGACGACGGCGGCCACGATCTTTGGCACCGACCAGGGCGTGTCGCCGCCGACCTTCTTGGTGGTGCCGTTGACCAAGAGGCGCAGCGCGGGTTTCTTCGGGTCGTAGCGCACCGCCAGCACCCAGAGCGGCACCAAAAGGGCGTCGACGCTCTCGCGCTCGAATTGGGTGTGGAAGGCGAGATCGCTGTGGGTGTCGCCGGGCATGAAGGCCGACAGGGTCTTTTGCGTGTGGGCCATGGTCTCTTCGCGCGCGAGCAGGGTGCCAGCGTCTTTGGCGACGGAGGCCTCCTCCATCAGCCAACCGACGACGGCGGCGGCGTCGTAGCGGCGCAGCCCGCGCAGGTCGAAGGGCTCGACGCGCTCGAGCTCAGCGTTGGGCACCCCTTTGCTGGCGGTGACGATGACGTCGTTGACGTATTGGGCGTGCTCACCGGCGAGGGAGCGCCATTCGGTCTTTTGCACCTGGCGGGTGCGGGTGACCCTCTTGCCGTTCACCGTCGTCGTGTAGGTCTCCGTGACGGTGTAGTGCTCGCCAATGCGCGCGGTGTAGGTCGAGCGGGCCACACAGCTGTAGAGCCAGGCCGGCACATACACCCCGCGCATCTTTTCGATGGGCGCCTGCTTGATGCTGCTCTGGGCAAAAATGGAGCGGGAGCGTTGCCAGTGTTTTGCTGCCGCCAGCGCCTCCTCGCGGCCGACGACGAAGGGGGTGATGAGAGCGGGTTCGACGCTGTGTCCCCGCGGTCGGCTGACCACGCCGGGCGTCGCGCAGTAGACGCAGATCGCTGCTCCCTCGCCGGCAGCAACGTCGACGACGGCGCCGCAGCCGGGGCACACCAGGGCATCGCCGGCATTGGTCCGTGGTTCTCCAATCCGGGCAGGGGCTGTGGCGCTGACCATGGCGCTTGCTACCACGGGCCCGGTCTGGGCCGACGCGTCGGTGACAGGGGGCGGCACGGGGCACTGTGCTTTGCCCGCTGAGCGCAGTGCAGTAAGGGCGGGAGCATGGCTGTGCGCGTTTCTGATCCCCGGCAGGTCGTAGCCGGTGCTGGCGAAGCGGTCGTCGTCGTCGTCGTCGCGCTCGTTTGCGGGGGCGTCTGGGGCAGCGGGTCGGGCTGCAATTGCCAACGGGCCGAGAACATCGAAGCCAAAGAGCGGCTGTCCAAGCCCCAACCCAAAGAGGACATCTCGGCGCGGGCCACCGAAAAAATCGACGTCGACGGCCTCACCGATGCCCAGAAAATGAAGCGCGTCTGTCACATGGACGGCGCCGAAATCGCCGTGAGACTGGGCTCGTTTGTGTGGGCCTCCGACGGCGCCCTCAGCTTTGGACGCGGCGACGAGGGCGTGCGCTCCTCGGAAAAGACGCGGCTCGTGCAGTCGAGCAGCGGCGACTTCTCCCTCGACACCGTCACAGGCGACGGCAGCGAGATGAAGCTGGCCTACATCAACGACATTTTCTTTCTCAAAAACGGCAACGGGCATTGGCGCGTCAGCCGTGACCCGGCCGGCGAGCGCAACACCTTCCGCACCGATGCGCTGGCGGTCTGGAAGTCCTTCTACGACCTGGTGCAGCACTCCCTCGTCGTCGAACGCACCGGTGCCACCACCCACGCCGGCCGCCCCGTCATCGGCTATTCGCTCAAGGTCCCCGACGAAAGCGCTGTCGCCAAGAGCGAAGGCCAGGGCGTCGTCGACGGTCCGCCCGCCCCCATCGAGGTGCCCGACGCGGGTCTGCAACCAGCGCCCGAAGACGACGACGTCCGCCGCAAGCGCATCGCTGAGCGCGTGAGCCAGTGGTCCAAGAGAGCGCGACCGGCCGGCGGATCAGGTCGCATCCTCGTCGACGAAGGCACCGGCGTGCCGCTGCTGGTCGACTTCGAGGGCGTGATGTTGGTGGGCGACGGCAAAGATCCGGCGCGCTTGACCGTGAAGTTGCACCAGGCCCTCAGCGACATTGGCAAGGCCCAAAACGTCAAAGCTCCTGAGGGCGCCATCGACGAGATCGTGCGCAAGAAAATGCCGGTGATGCCGCGCACCATCCTCGAAGACGCCAACGTGGTGCCGCCCCTGCCCAGAGACGCTGGACCCGAAGGCAGCGCCAAAGGCAGCAAGAAAGCGACGCCGGCAGCCTTGCCCGACGACGACGACGGATGAGCGAGCCCCTGCATCCCGCCCGGGCCCGGTTGGTCAGTGCCCGACGCGTCGTCGTCAAAATTGGTTCCGTGCTGCTGCGGCGCCAGGATCACGACCCCTTCGCCCACTTCGCCGCCGAGGTCATGAACCTGCGCCGCCAAGGCAAGACCGTCGTCGTCGTCTCGTCGGGCGCCATTGCTCTGGGCTATCCGAGCTTGAAGCTCAGCACGCGCCCCACGGAGCTGGCCGCGCTGCAGGCGTCGGCGGCGGCGGGACAATCCAAGCTCATGGCGCACTGGGCCCAGGCCTTCGGCTGGTTCGACGTCGACGTCGCCCAGATCTTGTTGACCCACGCCGACCTGCAGGACCGCCGCCGCTACAACAACGCCAAGGGCGCGCTGGCGGTGCTGCTCGAGCGCGGCCTGGTGCCCGTCATCAATGAGAACGACACGGTCTCCGTCGACGAGATCAAGCTGGGCGACAACGACACGCTGGCAGCCGCCGTCTCGGGCCTCATCGACGCCGACGCCGTCGTCTTGCTCACCAGTGCCGCGGGTTTGTTCACGTCCGATCCCAGCCTCGATGCCACCGCCCAGCGCGTCGCCGTCGTCGACGACCTCGGGCCTGAAGTCAGGGCTTTCGCCAGTGGTGCGGCGGCACTTGGCACCGGCGGCATGATCACCAAGCTCGACGCCGCCGCCATCGCCCGCCGTCACGGCGCCCAAACGGTGATCGCCCCGGGGCGCGAGCGGGGCATCCTCGGCCAGATCTTCGCCGGCGACGACGTCGGCACGGTGGTCTCGGCGAGTGCTGCCGATAGGGACACGGCCAAAAGACGCTGGATCGGCAGCCTCAAAGCCCGCGGCAGCGTCACCATCGACGACGGCGCCCTGGCTGCGCTGCGCAAGAACAGCTCCCTGCTCTTTGCCGGCGTCACAGGCGTCGAAGGAGATTTCGCCGCCTGGGAAGTCGTCACGGTCAAAGATCGCGCCGGCCGCATCCACGCCCGCGGCTTGAGCGCCGTCGCCTCTGACACTGCGCGGCTCGTGATGGGAAAAAAGACCAGCGAAGCCCAAACCCTCGTCGTCGACTTGCCCGACGAGCTGCTGCACCGCGACGACCTCGTCCTCGACTGAGTGACCCAGCAGCAAGCTGCTGCCGAACTGAAGAATCGGCCGCACAGAACCGGGCGCCGGCCTGAGGCACAGACCGGGCCGTCCACGGGTACGCCAACTTCGTCCCCTTGGGGCTATCGTTCCAGCATGGACGCAACCTCCGATCCGGTTTTGCGGGCCCTCGCCCAGGGCATCGACGGCGCCGACTTCAGCTCTGACGAGGTGAAGAGCGTGGTCCCTTTCCTGTTCTTCAGCGCGGGCGGGGCCGCCGAGCCGTCGCCAGCGCTGAAGACACACCTCGACGCCTTCTGCCGCGAGGCCGGTATCGACGCCACGCGGCCACCGCAAGAGATCGAGGCCGCCGTCCACGCCTGGTTCTCCGCCCATCCGCCGAGCAAGCGGGTGCTCGTTTTGGTCCGGGAGATCCTCGGCGGCGCCGCGCTCGAGGAGCAGCAGCGGGCCGGGCAGGCGTCGTCGACGGCCATCGGTGGGGGGCGCGACCACCGGCCCGTGGCCGGGCGCAGCACCGACGGCTTTCGGCTCGGCACCCTTGGCACCCACGCGATGCAGCAGGTTCTCGACCTCAAGCGCGAGCCTGCCGACGTGCCCTGCGGCCAACCCGGCGACACGCCCCCCCTTTCGGAGACGAACACATGAGCACCACCATCGACGCCGCGCGGCGGGTTTCTGGCGCCCTCAAGGAAGCAGATCAGGCCCAGAGCTCGGGCATGACGTCGGCGCAGCTCACCCAGATCGCCAAAGGCATCGACACCGGCTTTTTCTCCTTCGGCGCGAAAAAGACCAAGGAGCGCCTGTTCGCCGCCGCGGAGATCCTTGCCGAGCGCGAAGCGTCCACCGCGCAGCGCACGGGCGAGACGCCGGCCAAGACCGAGGCGAAGACGCCGACGTCGTCGGCTCCTGCTGCTGCTCTCGATCTGGCCACCCAGATGAGGGCCAAGGCCGGCGAGGTCAAGGACAACCACGCCAAGATCGAGGCCGACACCAACAAGCGCGTCGCCGACCTGGGCGGCGGTTGGCAGGCTTTCGACGCGTCCGTCGAGATCAAGGCCTTCGCCGAGTACGTCGGCGCCCAGCACAACCACGGGGCGGGCAAGCCGGAGTTCCCCAAGGTCAACGTCATCCCGCTGTGCTCGTTCTCCGCGCCCGAGGTGAAGCTGGTGTCGCCGGGGCTGAGCCACGAGGGCCTCAACTTCGCCTTCGCCATCAGCGGCAAGTCGCATTTGCCTTACGGCGATCAAAGTCTCGTCATCACGCCCTTCGGCCTGCGCATGGCGGGGGAGACCGTCGGCAGGACCACCCACACCAAGCCCGTCGACACCGAGATGTTGGCGCGCGCCGGCTTCTCCTTGAGCCAGCTCGAAGAGCGCGTGAAGCAGACCATGAAGCTGGTGCTCGACGGCAAGGGCCCCAAGCCGGTCACTGTCGACCTCGGGCCCAAGGACACAGGCCTCGCCGATCTCGCCCGCCTCTCGGCGCTGCCCGGGCAGCGCGCCGACGTCGACGCACTGTTGAAGCAGGTGACAGAGGCCATCTCCACGACCCAGAGGCGCGCGGGGGCCAACAAGGTCCTCGACCTGGTGAAGAGCGAAATCCCAAAGATGCGGCCCGACGACGCCATCGACTTCTCGTCGAAGCTGTTGAGCTACCTGGGCCGCATCAACCCGCGCCGGGGAGGGACGTATGGCGAGGACTTCAACCTGTGGCTGTGCCACCGCGACTACCTGAAGATCGGCGTCGTCATGACCAAGCTCGTGAACGCGCTCCCCGTCGAGCGGCGGGATCTCCTGCCGGTCAGAACCGCGATGAACACCTTCGTTGACGGCGTGCGCTCGACCTCGAGCTGTTACCGGATGATCGAGCCAAACGGCGAAGAGACCACCGACAAGTACAGCGGCTTCTACGAGCTCTGGTCCTCACTCAAGGAGCTGACCTTCCCCCAGCAGGGACCCGGCTGGGGCGCCATGCGCGACCTCGGCTGGCACGCCGCCAACGAGCCCTGACCCACCCCAGGCCCTGATGGCCGGGCCGGCGCCGTTGTCGCCGTTGCCGCCGGCGGGATCCCGGCGTGCGCGAGCAAGAATTGACAGAACGCCCGACACCGCTACAACGCGGGGGCCCTCCCCACCAGCCAGAGCGACCATGATCTTCAACAGCAAACAGCTCGAAGAACTCGAGAACATCCATGATTCCACCGGCGCCTTCGAAGAAGAGGGCGAGGACGACGGCAACTTCGAGGAAATCGGCGAAGCGGCCATGGATTGGCGCCGCGGCCTCATCGAGGAAGCGGCCGAGAGCATCAAGCGCGCGAAGGCCCGTCTCGTGGAGCCGTCGATGACCTATCCGATCGGATCCATGCTCTTTGAGCGCGAGGCCCGCCGTTTTGCACGGGTGCAGCGTTCGGTGCCGGGGTACCTGAAGATCGTCTACCTTTCGGGCGGTGATCGGGAATTCGGCAACCTCGACGTCGTCGGCTACCTGCGGGACTTCGGCGCCGAGAAGCGCCTGAGCGAGCTGAGCGAGCAGCTGGGCATGAACGACGTCGACGTCGCCACCGAGCTCGAGCGTCTGGGCATCACTCCGGTCGAAGAGCCCGAAGCCGAAGAGGCCGTCGCCGCCGAGGGCCCCGCGGAGGCAGCCGAAGCCTTGCCCCCGCCCCCCCTGCCGGTCGGCAAGAAGGGCAAGGCCGCCAAGGTCGAAGAAGAGGCCGTCGACGACGACGACGAAGGCGCGCCGGCTCTGGTCGCCGCCGCTCCCCCCAAGGGCAAGGCGGCAGCGTCCAAGCCCCCACCGAAGGCCTCTTCGGCACCCACGGCGAAGAAAGCAGCGGCACCAGCCAAGGGCGCCGCACTGGTCAAGGGCGCGCACAAGGCCGCTGCCAAGGCCGGGCCCCACAAGACGGCCAAAGCGTCGAGGGCGGACAAAGCCAAGCCGCCGCCGGAGAAGACCAAGAAGGCGTCGTCGACGTCGAAGATCAATCCGATCGACGATCCCAACAACTACATCAAGGCCCACTACCTCGAGATGAGCAACCGTGAGCTCGCCCGGGTGACCGGCCTCTCAGAGCACACCATTCGGCGCAAGCTCGGGGAGTGGGGCCTGAAGCGCAAAACCGCCTGAGTGAGTTTCCCGCTCGGGCGGCCCTATCGGCTTCCCAGCAACAACGGGAGCGACGACGCCTTGCTGGGCGTCTCCTTCCCGCTACGCTCGGGCGTGGGCAGCAAGGACCAATGGATCGTCGTTTTCGCGCTGGTCGGGCTGGGCCTCGTTGGCTGTGCACCCCCACCGGTGTGCGAACAAAAGACCCCGACGGTCGATCCCCTGGCGTGGTCCTTTGTCCCCAACGACGAAGACCCGCTGTGGCCCGCTCCCGCCGACGCGGCGACTTGCTCGGCCGATGAGATCCAGGTGCAGTCCTTCGGCATCGACGACGCCGTCGAAATCGACACCCGCTTTGGCTGCGGCTGGGCCACCGTCTCCCAACCGCTGCAGCAGAATCTGCGCGTCGGCGACGACCTGCAGGTGCGGGTCTTCTACTTCTCCCAGGCGAGCTTTCCCGAGGCCCAGGCCGAAGTCGCCATCGCCCTCGACGGCGACATTGTGGTGTCGGAGCTCGTCGACATTCCCAGCAGCAGCGGGCTGCTGGCCCCGCGGGTGAGCCTGCAGCGTGACGTCGAGCGCGGCAGCCTGGCGCATTTCCACATCGGCAACCACGGCGACAACTCGTGGAATCTCATCGAGCTGTCTTTGATCAGTGCCAGTCCTTGCCCCGATCCTGAATGACCGTCTTGATGTGCTGATCCCCGATCTCTCTGAACTTCGACCGCGGAGCGGTCTCGTTCAGAGCCGTCGGAGATGCTCTTCTGGGAGGTCTGGTGCAGACCTCCCCCCGCGCCGGCGGAGCCGGACGCTTGGCCCCCCACCAACTCCGCGTTCCGCGGGCGCGCTTCACGCGCATCATCCCGCGTCCTTGCCATCTCAGAACGTGGTCGAACATCAATCGGACGCGGGATGAGATGATTCTCAAGACGCGGGCGCGTCTTGATGTTCAAGGCGCGGGAATGTCTTGGATAACACCGTTATTTTTCGTCGGCGACGTTCAACATCAATCCCTGGGTCTTGAGCTCTTTCAAAAGGGAAGTGCGATCGAGGCTTTTGTCGACGGCTTCTTCGGCGGCGACGATCCCGCTGCGCACCAGCTCGAGCAGGGCGTCGTTGAGGGTGCGCATGCCCTGGCCCCGCTGGGTCTGCATCAGGCTCGGGATCTGGTGTGTCTTCTTTTCACGGATCATATTCGAAACCGCGTTACTCGAAATCAAGATCTCTAAGGCAGCAACGCGACCGCCGCCTTTTTTCTTGCACAATGTCTGCGAGATGACGCCTTTCAACGACTCGCTGAGCATGGTGCGAATCTGCTCCTGCCGATCCGCGGGGAACTGATCGATGATCCGGTCCACCGTCGACGCCGCGGTGGTCGTGTGCAGGGTGCCAAACACGAGGTGCCCGGTTTCGGCGGTCTCGATGGCGATGGCGACGGTCTCGAGGTCGCGCATCTCGCCGACCATGACGATGTCGGGGTCTTCGCGCAGCGCCGCGCGCAGGGCCTTGGCGAAAGACGTCGTGTGCTCGCCGATCTGCCGTTGGTGCACGAGACTGCGCCTGGGTTCGTGCACGAATTCGATGGGGTCTTCGACCGTGATGATGTGATCGCTGCGGTTGGCGTTCACCCAATCCACCAGCGCCGCCAACGTCGTCGACTTGCCCGAGCCGGTGGGCCCGGTGATCAGCACCAGACCCTTCTTGAGCTTGCCGAGGTCGACGACGACCTGGGGCAAGCCGAGGTCTTGCACGGTGAGGATCTTGACCGGGATCCGGCGAAAGACCGCGCAGGCGCCGCGTCGATCGCGAAAGATGTTGCAGCGCAAACGGGCCCCGGGGAGCTCGTAGGCGAAGTCGGTGTCGCTGGTGTTGGCGAACTCCGCGCGGTTGCGCTGGGGCATGATCTCGACGAGGTGCTCCTCGAGGGCCTCCGCCGACAGCGTCGGGATCAGGGGCTCGAGCTTCATGTCGCCGTCGATGCGCATCATCGCTGGCTTGGTGGACGTGAGGTGCAGATCGCTGGCCCGGGACTTCAAGAAGACCTCGAACCAGACCTCGGCCCTCGGCTTGGGCCCGCGGGCCCCTCGCCCCAGCTCTTTGCCCTCTGGCCCACCGGCCACATCAGTCAGCAGCTCCGCCGGCAGGTCCTCAGCGGCCTTCCCGAGGCTCCGCGGCGGCGCGGGCATGGGCGTCGGCGGAAAAGCGGAGGGCGGCGGCGACGTCTGCGGCTTTTCGGGGATCCGGCGCGGCACCACCGAGAGGGCACCGTCCTCCCCCGAAGACGGCGGCACCGATCGGCGGGTCACGCTGCCACTCGACGACGACGCATCGAGCTTGAGCTTGGCCATCAAGCGTCCGTCGCGTACGGCGCACTTCACCGTCGCTGCGCCCTGGGGGCTCGCATAAGCGAAGTTCGTCGGCAGGCTGGCGTCGAGCTTGGCCTGGGCGTCGGCCGGCGCGATGTCTTTGAGCAGGGCCAACACGTGTTCGTTTTGCAACGTGCCTTTGCGGGCGTCGACGAGGGGCTCGAGCTTGCCGCCGATCATCAGGAAGATGTTGTTGCCCCCTTCGATCATGAGGGCCTCCCCCTCTCGCTGAAAGAGCTGGGCAATGAAGGTGTCGAGGCGCGCCATGGGAGCGCACAGTACCGCTGTTTCCGACGGCCTTGCCGGGCGCTGGTCCGTCCGGCGCGGCGGAGGCGGTGGCTGACGGCCGCCTCAGGGCGCGAGCAGCTCAGGTCCCGCTTGCGCCGGCGGCCCCAGCCGGCACACTCGGGGCGCTCCGCCCTGCCGAAGCAAAGAGGGGTTCCCGTGCATCGTCTCGCGCGTCCGCTGTCGCTGCTGCTTGTTTCGCTCGTCGTTGCCTGGGGAGGCTGCAAAAAGCTCCCGGTCATCGATATCGGTGAGGGCGAGGGCGACACGGGAGAGGGAGAAGGCGACGGCGGCGAAGGCGAAGGCGAAGGCGAAGGCGAAGGGGAGGGCGAAGGGGAAGGCGAGGGCGATCCGCCGCCGCCGCCCCCCGACAACGACAGCTGCAGCACGGCCACCGCCATCGTCGACGGCGTCAGCACCGCTGGCACCACGGTGGGGGCGCTGCTGGACGCCGAGGGGTGCGGGGCCGGCGGCTCGGTGTCCTTCTCCTTCACCATCGCCGAAGAGCGGGGCATCACTGTCAATGTCACAGGTCTCGACACGGTGATTTCGCTGTTCAGCGATCCCTCGTGCGCGCTGACCGACTTTGCCCCCATCCCCGGCCAGCAGTGCATCGATCAGAACTTCGACGACTCCGGCGAGACGTTGGAAGTCGGCTCGCTGCAGCCCGGGACCTACTTCGTTGTCGTCGAGACCTTCGACTTCGACTTCGGCGACGGCCAGATCTTTGGTCAGGGCGACTTCGACATCGTCGTCGACATCAAAGAGCCCTTCTGCGTCGGCGATGAGGGGGATCGCTTCAGCGAGCGCAACGACGACGGCGACCTGGTCGTGATCGGCAACGAGACCGCCGCCACCGCCCTCAGCCTCTCGGGCAGCGCCAACATCGACACCGCCGACGTCGACGGCGACCCGCTCACCGAGGACGCCATCGATCTGCACCTGTGCGATGGAGACGTCGACTACTTCCTCATCAGCCACATGGGGGGACCGCTGGATGTCGTGGTCACCGGTGACGCCGTCGCCGAAGTGCGCCTCGCCGACGTCGACGTGGCCGCGACCATCGCCGATCGCAAGATCAGCTACACCGAAGGCGGTCCGGTCGCCGGCCTGCCCGGGGCCGGTGTCGACGTCGCTGCCGGTTTCTACCTGCTGAAGCTGACGGAAAACGCCGCGCTGACGGGATCGGCCAACGTGCCCTACAGCTTCAAGATCGAGCACAGCTGCGAGGGCGACACCCTCGATCAGCCCATCGCCGAGCTCGACGCCTCCTTCGAGGGCGAGCAGCAGTCGTTGGCCTTGCCCCTCGACGCTCCTGTGGAGCGTTCGGTGTGCGTCGCCGACGTCGATCAGATCCTCGTCGATGTGCTCTTTGCTGGCGAGCTGGGCGTCGTCTTCGCCGGCGACGACGGCCGCAACGTGACCGCCACCTTTGCCTCCGTCGACGCCGACGGCAACGAGACTCCGGTGGTCGCCGAGCGCTTCGAAGACGACGCCGCCAACACCCTGGCCTTCCGCGCCGAGGTCACGCCCGGCCGCGTGCTGGTGCGGGCCAGCGCTGACGGCTTCGTCGAGACCCAGCACTACAACTACTCCCTCGAGCTCCCTGGTCTCACCGGCGCACCGGCCAACGACCTCTGCGCCGGCGCCGAAGTGCTCCCCGAGGCCACCGTGGTCGGCGGACGCACGGTGGGCGCCGTGGGCAACTTCGACCTTGGCACGTGCAACTTCGAAGACCCCGAGTTCGACCAGCCGCCGGTCGCCGACGTCTTCTTTCGCTTCCACGTCGCCGCCACCATCGACACCGAGCTGACGCTCACCAGCCTGGCCAACTACGACGGCAGCATCGGGGTGTTCGAGCTCCCGGCGAGCGGCTGTCCCGCGGATCTCGATGATCTCGTGCCCGTCGGCGGCGCGCAGGGCACCTGCGGCTTCTTTGGCGGCACCGAGAGCCTGCGCCTGCCCGGCCTCAGCGCCGGCGACTACCTCGTCATCGTCGACGACGACGTCTTTGGTGGTGGGTCCGGGGTTTTCCAGATCGAGCTCAACAGCTTCGTCGACGGCTTCCCGCCGCCGCCGGCCTGCGTGGTGGACAACGTCGATCCCATCGAGCTGCCTGCCGTGGGCGTCACCTCGACGGTGGAGCTGCTGGCCAGCGACTTCTTCGCCGGCGAGCTCGAGGCCGATCTGTGCAGCTCGCCGGGCAACGAGAAGGTGCTGACCTTCACCGCCGCCGCCAATGGCTTTCTCATCGCCCGCACCGAGCAAGAAACCACCGACGACGTCGACACCGTGCTGATGCTGCGGCCCAACCGCTGTGACAGCGACGTCGGCGAGGTGTGCGACGACGACGGCAACGGCTCGGGTGCAGATCCGGATGTGCCCCTTGATCCGGGGGGGGTCTTTGACTCCTTCCTGCGGGCACCGATCGTGAGCGGCACGACCTACTTCCTCGTCGTGGACTCCTTCAGCCGCGACCAGCCCGTCGCTCCCCAGGCCGTGACCCTCGAGATCGCCGTCGAGTAGCCCCCCCCTGCTTTGCGCCGTCGGCACGGCGCAAAGCAGGAAGCCCTTTGCGCCGTCGGCACGGCGCAAAGCAGGAAGCCCTTTGCGCCGTTGGCACCGCGCAAAGCAGGAAGCACTTTTTTGCGCCGTGCAACGGCGCAAGTACTTCAGCGTCCGGACCGTCGACGACGCCTTGACCAAGGTAGGGTCCGTCCCTACCGTTCTTCCAAACTTCAGGCGCGCCAGCGGCTGAGGAACACTCGACGATCCCGACGCCGGTGACGCTCACGCGCGTTCTGCCGGCGTCAACACTTCTCGCCGGACTCACCCGCGCCAAAGGGTCGACGTCTGGCCGACGCGGGCAGGCTGCAAATGGGTTTCATCGCCAAGATCTTCGGCACCAAGAACGACCGCGAGCTGAAGCCGCTGGCGGCGCGGGCCCAGGCCATCGGGCTGCTCGAAGACAAGGTGAAGGCCCTGTCGGATGACCAGATGGCGTCGAGGATCGCCGCGCTGCGCAATGAGATAGGCAAGGAAGTGGCGGCGAAGAAGGCGCCGAAGCTGCAGAAGGGCACCGACCTCAGCCGCGAGGAGATCAACGAGATCCTCGATCCCTGGCTCAACGAGGTCTTTGCCCTGGTGCGCGAGGCCAGCAAGCGCGTGATGGGCATGCGCCACTACGACGTGCAGCTGATCGGCGGCCAGGTGCTGCACTCGGGCCGCGTCTCCGAGATGAAGACCGGGGAAGGCAAGACCCTGGTCGCCACCTGTCCGGCCGTGCTCAACGCCCTCACCGGCGATAGCGTCCACGTCGTCACCGTCAACGACTACCTGGCCACCCGCGACGCCGAGTGGATGGGCCGGGTCTACCGCTTCTTGGGTTTGAGCTGTGGCGTCGTCGTTCCGCACCAACCCGAAAGGGTGAAGCGCGAGGCCTATCTCGCCGACATCACCTACGGCCAGAACAACGAGTTCGGCTTCGACTACCTGCGCGACAACATGAAGCTCTACCTCAAGGACTACCAGCAGCGCGGGCACGGGCTGGCCATCGTCGACGAAGTGGACTCCATCCTCATCGACGAAGCCCGCACGCCCCTCATCATCTCGGGGCCCTCCGACGAAGACGTCGAAGGCTACCAGGTGGCCAACGGCATCGTCCCCAAGCTGCGCAAAGACGAGCACTACACCATCGACGAGAAGGCCCGGCAGGTCATCTTCACCGAGTCCGGCGTCACCCGCGCAGAGCACTTGGTCGGCGTCGAGAATCTCTACAATCCCGACAACATCGAGAAATTGCACCGGCTGTCGCAGTCCTTGCGTGCTCATACTCTTTACAAGCGCGACGTCGACTATGTGATTGAAAAGGGCGAAGTCGTCATCGTCGACGAACACACCGGCCGCTTGATGTACGGCCGGCGCTGGTCCGACGGATTGCACGGCGCCGTCGAGGCCAAGGAGAACGTCAAGGTCCAGCCCGAGACCCGCACGCTGGCGACCATCTCGTTTCAGAACTATTTCCGCATGTACCGGAAGCTGTCAGGCATGACGGGTACGGCGGATACTGAAGCCGAGGAATTTGCCAAGATCTACAACCTTGATGTGATCCTGATTCCGACCAACAAGAAGATCCAGCGCACCGACGACCAAGATCTCATCTACAAGACCGAGAAAGAGAAGTTCGACGCCATCGCCGCCGACATCGAGGGGGCCCATCAAAAAGGGCAGCCGGTGTTGGTGGGCACGGTCTCCGTCGAGAAGTCCGAGGTGCTCGCGAGCTTGCTGAAGAAGCGCAACATCGAGCACCGCGTGTTGAACGCGAAGAAGCACAAGGACGAGGCCACCATCGTCGCCCAGGCTGGCAAGAAGAACGCCGTCACCATCGCGACCAACATGGCCGGCCGCGGCACCGACATCTTGCTGGGCGGCAACCCCGAGTTCATGGCCCGCCAAGAGGTGGCCATGGCCATGGGCACCGGCGCGGAGCAGATCGCCGAATACGCTTTTCTCACCGGTCGCAGCGATTTGATCAACATTGAAAAGCTGACCGCCCGCGACGCCCGCGACGCCCGCTTTTTCACCGCCTACGAAACCCGCATCGAAGAGTGGAACGAGGCCGTCGCCGCCGCCGCCACCCTCGGCGAAGACATCGCTCCCAACCGTCCGGCCGACCTGCCGGCGACCATGGAAGAGGTGCGGGCCCGGGTGCGCGAGGAGCGCCGCGCCTTCTACGGGAAGTGCGTTCAACAATATGAAAGCGCGCTGATTCGTTGTGAACAAGAGTGCGCTGCCGAAAAAGAGATCGTGAAGGCCGCCGGCGGTCTGCGCATCGTCGGCACCGAGCGCCACGAGAGCCGCCGCATCGACAACCAGCTGCGCGGTCGCGCCGGTCGACAGGGCGATCCTGGCAGCTCGCGCTTTTATCTCTCGCTCCAAGACGACCTCATGCGCATCTTCGGCGGCGACAAGATGATCCGCTTGATGGAAATGCTCGGCATGAAAGACGGTGAGCCCATCGAGCACAAGATGGTCACCAACAGCATTGCCGATGCCCAAAAGCGCGTCGAGGGGATGCATTTTGACAGCCGAAAAAACCTGATCGAATACGACGACGTCATGAACCAGCAGCGCAAATCCGTTTACGGGTTGAGGCGCAAGATTCTCGATGGCAAAGATCTGAAAGAGCTGGTCTACGACCTGGTCGAAGAGGCCATCATCTCCAGCGTGCAAACCCACTGCCCCGAGAAGGCGCAGGCGGCGGAATGGAAGGTGGCCAACGTCGTCAGCGACATGAAAGAGATCCTCGGCGTCACCGTCGACCTCGGTCTCTCCCGCGACCGCGACTCGATCATGAACCGCTGCTTCGCCGAGGCCCAGCGCTTCTACGACAGCAAAGAGAAGGCGCTGGGACCTGACATTCTTCGGCAGATCGAATCGTTCCTGTACCTGCAGGTGATCGACGAGGCCTGGAAGCAGCATCTGTCGACGATGGACCACCTCCGTGAGGGCATCCACCTCCGCAGTTATGGTCAGAAAGACCCGAAACAAGAGTATAAGAAAGAGGGCTTCAATCTCTACACCGGGATGAAGGCCCGGGTGCGCGACGAGACCCTCGACAAGGTGTTCAAGGCCCAGGTCGTGCGGCGCGAAGAGGGCGAAGCCGAGATCGAGCGCCTGCAAGCCGAGCGCAACGCCCGTCGCGAAGCCAGCCGCAACGTGAACAAGCGCGCCAACAAGCGCTCGGCCATCGCCCAGACCCCCGGGCCGCTGCCGTCGTCGTCGTCGTCGCCCCCCCCGGGCAACTACGCCATGGCCCAAAACGCCAGCATCGCCGGCAAGGTGAACGGCACGGTGACGTCGACGGCGGTGTCTTCGTCTGCGTCGACGTCGACGTCGACGGCGTCTCCCCGGACCGGGCCCAGCCTGCCGGTGAAGCGTGCCTCGTTGAAGGCCGAGCTCGAGCAGGCGGCCGCCGACGCCGAGAGTGATGCCAATAGCGGCGTGAACCGCGCGGAGCGACGTCGTCAGGAAGCTCTGAAGCGTAAAGCCGAGAAACGGCGCTGACGCATTTGGAACAAAGTCGGTCCGTCCGCTTCCGCTTTGGGAAGCCGACAGGGCCGCCCGAGCAGAGCGGGAGAATTGCGGGCTGGATCCGGGCTACGCGGGAATGAAGCCCAGACAGCGTCGAAGACGCAGTCGGTCCGCAGGCTGAGAGCGGGCGTCTTGTCGACGCCGCGGTTGCGCCGATGCTTTCCCTCGCCTACGCCAACCACGTACCCGTCCCGCTGCTCGGCTTCCGTCGTGCCGCCATCGGAACTTCAAGGATCACCATGAGCAGCTCGCCCGGCGGGTTCCTTCCCCCCCTCGACCCCCGACAGCAGGGCGGGACGTCAATGTCACGCGTGGTCCTCACGGCCTCCTTGATGTTGGTCATGTGGACGGCCATCACGATCTGGGGCGGCAAGAAGACCGAGAAGCACCCCGAGGCAGCCTCAGCAACCGCGACGACGACGGCGCCTTCTTCGGCCACGTCGATCTCGGGAGCCGCACCGGCCTTCGCCGACGCCCTGGCGGATCGTCCCGAAGAGACCCGCACCTTTGCCGCCGACGTCGCCAAGAATTCGGGGTCGGTCGATATTTCTGGTGGTTACGCAGCCACGCTCTCGAGCCGCGGTGCCCAGTTTTCTCACTACGAGCTGACGGACTATTTCGAGACCCAGCTCAACAAGAACAAGGGTCTGGCGCCGCCCCGGCCCGTCGACTTGGCCCAAGCGACCAACCAAGAGGCGCGGCTGCCGGCCCTGCGTTCCCGCGGCGGCGACGTCGATCTGGCTGCCGATGCCCCCTACGAGCTCAAGGAGTCGACGCCGACTTCGGTGTTGTTCACGCGGCTGACGTCGTCGGGCATTCGGGTCAACCGTCGCTACACCTTCAGCGATAAGACCTTCGCGCTCACCCACGAGCTCACGCTGGTGAACGAAGGCAGCGAACGCAAGAGCGCACAGCTCGACCTGGTGCTCAGCGGCAGCGAACGCGGCGGCGAACGCAACGAGGGCGGCTTCCTGTCGCCGGGTACCCCCGATCGTCTTGGTGGCCACTGCGACGTCGCCGGCACCCGCGAGCACTTCTTGTCCAAGGCGGTGCAAAAAGACCCCGACGAGCACATCTACAGCGGAGCGGTTCGCTCGGCGGCCATCGATCGCCACTACTTCGTCGCCGCCGTCGCCTTCGACAACACCCCCACCGATCGATGCAAGGCGAGTTACTTCGAGATCGACAAGGACCACCGCGGCATCCAGGTCGTCGTCGAGCTGTCGCCCATTCCCCTGGCGCCGGGCGAGAGCAAAACGTTGACGCAGCCGGCCTATCTGGGTCCCAAGCAGCTCGGTTTCTTGCAGCAGTTTGGCCACGGGCTCGAGGAGTCCATCGACTTCGGCATGCTGGCGGTGCTCTCGCGCCCGCTGCTCTGGCTCTTGGTCTTTTTGAAGGGACAGACCGGCAACTATGGCTGGGGCATCATCGCCTTGACGCTGATGATCTTCACCTTGACCTTCCCGTTGACCCACAAGTCGATGGTAGAGATGAAGAAATTTAGCAAGATCATGAAAGAACTCAAGCCAGAGCTTGATAAGCTGAAAGAAAAATACGGTGCTGATCAGCGGCAGATGGTTGAAAAGCAGCAAGCCTTCTTCGCATCCAAAGGTGTTAATCCCTTCGCCAACTTGATGGGCTGCTTGCCGATGCTGATCTCGATGCCGGTGTGGATGGCCCTCTACCGCACGCTGTCGACGTCGGTGGAGCTCTTTCAGCAGCCTTTCCCCCTGCTCGGCATCCTGGACCTCACCCAGGCTGACACCATCGTCTTTGGCTGGCCGCTGCTGCCCTTCATCGTGTGCGGGTTGATGTTCGTCTCCACTATGCAACAACCCCCGCCCGAAGATCAGCCGCAGATGAAATACATGATGTACGGCATGCCTGTGTTTTTCTTGTTTATTATGTTTAACATGGCCTCGGGCCTGTCGATCTACATGATCACCAACAGCATCTTGCGCATGACCCAAAGCTGGTTCATCAAGCGCAAATACGGCTGAGCGCCCGGGGCACCAGCAGACGCCGTCACCGACGGCACATGGAGCAGAAGATGGGTTTCCGAAAAAACCGCCGCCATCGTGGTGGTGGCGGTGGAGGGGGCGGCGGCGGCAGCCACGCGCATGCAAACGATGGCCGCAGCTGGACGGGCGAGGCCAACGGTCTGCAGCCCGGTGACGACGTCGGCAACCGCAAGAGCTTCAAGCCGGTGATCGTGCCCCCCGACGACCTCGGCAACCGCCGCGATCCCGACGAGGAAGAGCACATCCCCGACGACAACGTCGGCAACCGCGTCGACAGCTCCCCCACGCATGAGGCCTCGGGGATCCTGCTCGACATGGATCCCAAGAAGCGCCGACGTCGTTCCAAAGGAGCGGCCCCCGTCGAGCGCGCCGGCCGCTGGCTGGTGGGGGGCGTCAACCCGCTCATCGCTGGTGGCAACCAACGTCCCAACCAGCCCCCCCCCGAGGAGACCTTCGACGACGACCCGCCGCCGCAGCAACAGCAACATGCGCAGCAGCCCCGTCGAGCCCTCGATGCGCCCAAGAAGCGCTTCGAGCAGGTCGACGGCCACGCCGCCCAGGAAGTCAACGAGCGCCGAGCCCAGCGCTTCTTCGACTTCGACGAAGATGATCGGTTTGAGTATACATTAAAAACCCCAGCCGAGGCCAAGCGCGCCGAGGCCGAGCGCTTCGTGAAGGACATCGTCGCCGAGGCTGGTCGCGAGGCCATCGTCGCCGCCCGGGTGATCGAAGACGGCGACAAACCCAAGCTCTTAGTGACCATCGACGACAAAGGTCCTTCGGCCTCCCTGCCGGCCGAACGCCGCGCGGCCAATGCTGCGGATCCGCTGTTCGTCATGGGAAACGCGGCATTGATGTCGCTTAATTACATTGTGAATAAGGTCGTGAATCGTTACCCCGACGACCGCATTCGCCTGGCGGTTCTGCCGCTCAACGACGAGCGCTTCTACCTCGAGAGCCTCGACGAGCACCGCCGCCGTGGGCCTTCGCCGGTCCGCACGCCGCCGGTGCTCGCCGAGCCTGTGCAGCAGCAGATCCCTCCGGAGGCGCCAGCGGTCGAGGCTGCCGTCCTCGCCGAGCCCTCGCCCGTCGCCGTCGAGGTTCCGGCTGAAACGCTGTCTGCGGCGCCGGCGAAAAAGGCCACGCGAAAAAAGAGCAGCAAGAAGTCCGAAGAGATCATTCCCCCACCGGCGTCGACGCCGGAGCCTGCGTTGGCTGTGGTGCCCGAAGCGCCGCCCGAAGCCGCACCACGCTCGCGTCGTCGAGCTCCCACGCTGGAGGAGGCCCCACGGCCGACCCCGGTTGGGGAGGAGAGTGCGCGGCCGCGTCCCCGCGTGCGTCGGGCGGCGACGGCGCTGGTCGAGGTCGTGCGCGTACCGAAGAAGCCGTGAGGGCAGGCGGCAGCGGTCAAACGCGCACCGATCGCGCTTGACGCGCGGGACGACGACGGATACGAAACGCGTCGCCGTTGGAGCGGTAGTTAAGTTGGTTATAACGCCGGCCTGTCACGCCGGAGGCCGCGGGTTCGAGTCCCGTCCGCTCCGCCAGTTGAGGTTCTCTAAACCCTCGGTTCGCCGAGGGTTTTCTTTTACCCCTCCTCTGCCTCCGCCTTCGTTGCCGTCAGATTGCCGCTCGGGTTCTCGAGCAGCCGCAGCGCTTGTCCGCGCGCCGCCAGGGACAAGTGCATGTACCGCATCGTCGTGGTGAGGTCGGCGTGCCCCGCCAGCTCCTGGATCGCCTTCGCCGGAACGCCACGCATCGCCAAGCGAGCAAAGAACGTGTGCCTGAAGATGTGGAAGCGCCCGGCGACGTCGCCCAACGCCACGTGGTCCCGCTTCAGACCGTGCCCCACCTGCACCCCGACCGCGCCCGACTTCGCCCGACCCGACTGACCCCCGACCTCGGGCGAGGAGGCCGCGACATCGTGCTGCGACTTCACCATCTGGTTGAGCGTCACGGATGAGCAGCAGCCATCGAAGGTCGTGTCGGGGATGGCATCCCGGCCATCGACGACGACGCCGCCGTGGGCGCAGCAGACCCGTCTCACGGCTCGTCGGTCCAATAGGGACCCTGGGACCCGTACTGCTGCCCCAGCACCGACATCTGCCAGCGCGCGTCGGCAGCGAAGTCCATCTGCAAACGCCACATGACTTGGGGGGTGGCCCCGCCACCCGAAGGTGAAGGCCCAGGCCCCCGCGGACCCGATGGACCCGGCGGACCCGACGACGGCGCCGCCGCTGACAACTTCGGTTCCAGCTGCAGGGAGCGATCGCCGAACGACCTCATGCGAAAGATGCGCAGGCGCGCGCTCGCCGGCTGCGCAGTGAGCGACAGCTCGGGCACAGGCACGTACTGCCGGCGATAGTGCTCCTCGGCGGTCCCCGGCAGCCGGGGGTTCGAGAGATACCAACCCTCGGGCAGCACCCGGAAATGCGTGAGCAGCTCGCACAGGATCCACCACGTCAAGGGCTGCGCCGGAAAACGCGCGTGCGACAAGAAGGCCTCCGCCGTCGACGCCGCCCCCTCACCCAACGCAAAGATCGCATTGCCGATGACGACGTAGGACCACCAGCCGCTCTCGCTTTCGCAGCGGAGAAAACCGGGCACGTGATCGAGCTCGCGGGGGCCCTGCACCGGCCGCAGCACAGCGTCGAAAACGAAGTCCTTGGGTGCTTTGGCAGAGAGCCTCGTGGCCAACACTTCGGCGCTCGACCGCCACTTGGGGTCCTGGGGCCCGTCAAAGCGGATGCCAGGGATCGAAGTGGGCCAGGGTGAGGTCATCGTTGCTCCTGCGTCGTCGACGCGCGCTTCCGGGCGCCTGCCCCCATCGTCCTCTTGGCCCGCGCCCACTGGCAAGCGCGCCGACCCGCTGGCGTCTTTGCAACGTCAGCGACATGAAGCAGGCATGAGCGCAACGCCTGCCCACGCCAACGTCGTCGCCCCCACCACCGATCGACGCTTCTACCTCTTCAACGCCGTGGTGTCGGTGCTGGCCCTGGGCTTTCTCTTTTGGCTGCTGGTGGTGCGCAGCGCCAGACCCGACGCCGGCGTCGACCTGCGTTTCTTGCCAGCCGTCAACGCGAGCCTGAACGCCCTTTCGGGCTGCCTGCTTTCCTTGGGTTTCATCTTTATCAAACAGAAGAAGCCGCATCTGCATCGATATTGCATGGTGGCTGCGTTTGCGTCGTCCGGGCTCTTCCTCGTGTCATACATTGTTTATCACTATGTTCACGGCGACACCAAATTCACAGGTGAAGGCGCTATCCGTGCGATCTATTTTGCCATTCTTGTCAGTCACATCCTGCTATCGACGCTGATCGTGCCCGGGGCCCTCGCCGCCTTCTGGTTCGCCGGCACAAGGCGCTTCGTTCTGCACAAGAAGGTGACGCGCTTGCTCTTGCCGGCGTGGCTCTACGTCTCCGTGACCGGCGTCGTGATCTTTTTCCTGCTGCGGAGTTGGGGTCTCAGTGCCGCCTGATGGCCGAAAGCAGGAGGCACTTTGCCCGAGGCCCAGCAAACGTCGGCGAGGGCGAGATGGGCTGGCTCGAACGACGCAGCTCCGCTACCAAAACGAGATGGGCAACGCGAAAGTTCGGGTTCTCCTCGTCGATGATCGGCCAGAGAACCTCCTCTCACTCGAAGCGATCCTCGCTTCCCCTGATTACGATCTGATCAAGGCGGGCTCTGGCGCCGACGCGCTGCGCTATCTGCTGAGCGGCGACTGCGCGATCATCTTGCTCGACGTGCAGATGCCAGGGATGGATGGCTTCGAGACCGCCGACCTGATCAAAAACAACCCCAAGCTCAAAGACATTCCGATCATCTTCCTGACGGCGCTGAACACCGACCAGCGCTACGTGGCCCGCGGCTACCGCGCCGGCGCCGTCGACTACATCTCCAAGCCCATCGTCGCCGAGTATCTGCAAACCAAGGTCGCCGTCTTTGCGCAGCTGCACCGCTCACGGCTGCTGGTGATCGAGCAAGCCTGGCAACTGCGGGAGCGCGACAAGAAGGAGCAGGAGCGCCGTCTTGCCGAGCTGGAGTTGCTGGCTCTGCGCCGCGAACAGACCTTGCAACGTCGTTACCGGGACCTCGTCGAAGGCATCCCCCGGGCCATCGTGTGGGTGGCCGAGCCCGTCAGCCTCGTCCTCTCCTTCGCCAGCGGCGGCGCGACGGCCATCATCGGCGGGGGCCTTGATCCCTTGCGACCCGATCAGCTGACGCGCCTCGTGCACCCCGACGACCTCCCCGCGTTCGAGACGCGGCTGCGCTCCCTGCGGGCCGACGTCGCCGAGACCTTCGACCACCGGCTGCGCCGCAGCGACGGCGAAACACTGTGGCTGTCGACCACCGTGCGGCTCGAGAAGAAGTTGGAGCGCACGACCGACCCCGATGGCGTGGAGATCCGCGGCTTCAGCGTGGACATCACCGAGGCCAAGCTCGTCGAGCGCACGCTGCGCCTGCTTGCGCGCATCAGTCACGAGGTTTCGAGCACGCTCGATCCCGCCCAGATCGCCCAGCGTCTCAGCAAGGCCTGCGTACCCGACATCGCCGACGGCTGCGTGGTCAGCATCGAGCCGGGCGACGACGACAAGCTGCGTGCGGCCCGGGCCTCGACGTGGTCGACGCCGGCGCAGACGCAGTTGGCCCAAGAGCTCGAGACCCACCCGGTGTTGGCCGGAACGCTCTTTGACTCCCGTCATGCTCCCGTGGTGGTGCCCGACCTCAGCGCTGCGATCCGCCACGCCGGCGACGCGCACTGCGGGACCAGCCAAGATCAGGCGAGCGCCCACAGCGGCTCGCTGCCCTGCAGGCGGGGCGCCGAGTGCCCGGCGGACTGCAAGGCCAAGGCGTGGCCCAACGTCGTGCAGATCGAGAATTCCGGCGCCGAGCGGTCGGCGGCCGGCTTCGTTGCTCTCGGTGTGCACTCCTTCCTCGCTGTACCCCTGTGCATCGGTGAGGTTCGCATCGGCACCATCTCGATGTGGTCCTGCGCGCCGGCCCGGCCCATGGACGCACAGGTGATGCTGCTGGCCGCCGAGATTGCCCGCCGTGCCGGTCAAGCGTTGCAGAACGCGCGCCTCTATGTACGGGAGCGCGATGCCGTCGGCCACCGCGACGAATTCCTTTCTGTGGCCTCACACGAGCTGCGCACGCCCATCACGGCCCTGAAGATGGGACTGCAGAGCTCGCTGATCCGGCTGCAGAGCGCCCAGGAGACGTCGCCGGCGGTCTTGCACTCTTTGGCGGTGGCCGATCGGCAGGTCGATCGCTTGCAACTCCTCGTCGACCAACTGCTCGACGTCTCACGCATCCGCGCCGGGCGCTTGGAGCTCGAGCGCGGCGAAGTCGACCTGCAGGCGCTGGTGAAAGATGTCATCGCCCGCTTTCAACCCGAGCTCGAGCGCAAACAGGTGCAGCTGCGCCAAGACCTCAGCGCCGTCGTCGGCGACTGGGACCGCAGCCGCCTCGATCAGGTGATCTCCAATCTGATCTCGAACGCGATCAAATACGGCCAGGGCAAACCCATCGAGATCGCCCTGCGCTTCGAGCACCAGCAGGCCTGCTTGACCGTCGGCGACCACGGCATCGGCATCTCCACCACCGACGTCGACCGCATCTTCGATCGCTTCGAGCGCGCGGCGTCGGCCCATTCGTTCAGCGGCCTCGGCTTGGGCCTGTACATCGCGCGACAGATCGTCCGGGCCCACGGCGGCGACATTCGCGTCGAGAGCAACGCGGGCGAAGGGGCGCGCTTCCTCGTCGAGCTCCCCTTGGCCCCACCAGTGCAGCTCGCCTCTGCCTGATCGCCCCTGCGCGCTGCTGTCGCCGCAGCCGCCTTTCGAACGAACAAGCTAAGAAAAAACGCGTGGTGCTCGCTTTTCTCACCCTGTCGTCTTGCCGAGGGGCTGTTTCCAGCCCCTTCCCCTCGTCGAACAAGTCGAGGAGGGCCCCCACCCGAGAACGCGTCTGCGGAAAAAACTTCGTTCTTCCGCAGCCTGCTAAGAAGAGTCCATGGCTGTCGTCGTCGTCACTGGGGCCTCCGGGCTGTTGGGCACCAATCTTTGTTTCGCGCTGATCGAGGCGGGACACGAGGTTCGCGCCCTCTACCGCAGCGAGCCCACGGTGGCCCACCTGCGAGCCGATGCGCGCGGGGCCGCCATCCACTGGTACAAAGGCGAGCTCGACGACGCCGAAGCACTGCAACGCGCCTTCGCCAGCGCCGACGTCGTCTTTCACGTCGCCGCCGTCGTCAGCATCCTGCCCTCGGTGACATCGGCGATGGTGCGGGGCAACGTCGAAGGCACACGCTCCATCTTGAACGCCGTGAAGAAGGCCGGCGTGAGGCGTCTCGTGCACACCAGCTCGGTGGTCGCCGTCGGCCTCGCCGATGCTGGCGGTCCGGACGCCACCGAAGAGACTGTGTGGAATCTGCGCGAAGCTGGCCTGGATGATGGATATTCAATCACCAAGCGCGAGAGCGAAGAGATGGTGATGAAAGCCGCCCAGGCCGACGTCGACGCCGTTGTCATCAATCCCGCCTACATCTTTGGTCCCTGGGACACCAAGCCGTCGTCGGGACGCTTCATCCTCGACATCACTCTCGGCAAAGTGCCGGGGGCGCCGCCGGGGTGCAGCTCCTTCGTCGACGTCCGCGACGTCGCTCGGGGAATGATTGGTGCATGGGAGCGGGGAAATCGTGGGGAACGATATATTCTTGCTGGACACAACTTGCCCTATGCCGAGATCTTGAAACGCGTCGCGGCGTGCGCGGGCGTGAAGGCGCCGACCTTCAAGATCCCCTACGTCGCCGCCGCCTTGTTGGGTCGTCTGGGCGATCTCCAAGCCTCGATCACGGGCAAGGAGCCCCTCTTGACGTCGTCGGCAGCGCGCTGGGCCTGGACCGACCGCTTTCGTTTTTCGTCGGCGAAGGCCGAGCGCGAGCTTGGTTATCGAATTTCGCCCATCGAACCCGCCATCAACGACGCCCTCGCCTTCTTCCGTTCGACGGGGATGCTCAAGAGCTGAGGACCGGTGCGGAACTTTCCTCAGCGGGCGTGAAACGCGCGGGCCAAGCGCACGAAGGCAGCGACGTCGACCTGCTCGGCCCGCGTCTTGGGATCGATCCCGGCCGCCGCCAGCGCGCCGTCGACGTCGGCCCGAGGCAAGGTGACCTTGAGCCCGCCGAGCAAGGCATTCCTCAAGGTCTTGCGGCGCTGCTGAAACGCGGCCCGCACGATCACCCGCAGCTGATCGAAAGAGACGTCGGCTTCGGCGGAAAAAGCTGCATCGACCCGCGGTCTCAAGGTCAACACGCCGCCGTCGACGTCGGGGACGGGCCAGAATGCTCCACGGGGAACGCGGTGGGCCAGCGCGACGGCGAAGCGCGACTGCAAGAGCACGCTCAAGACGCCGAAGTCCTTGCCCCCCGGTGAGGCCGCGATGCGCTCGGCGACCTCGAGTTGGATCAAGAAGCAGCCGCCACCGATGCGCGCCAGCTCGTCGACGCAACGCAGACACAGGTCGGCCGCGTGGTGGTAGGGGAGGTTGCCCACCAAAGCGAAGCCGTCGACGACGCCGTTGTCGGCGCTCAAGGGCCAGGTGAGGGCATTGTCTTCGACGACGCGCAGCAGGCTGCTGGCTTCGGCGTCGACAAAGCGCTTCTTCAGCAGGGGCACCAGATCGCGATCGCGTTCGACGGCGATGACGCGGGCTCCTTGCTCAAGCAGACGCTCGGTCAGAGCTCCCAAGCCTGGACCCAATTCGACGACGAGGGGAGACTGAGATTCTGCTGGGCGCGCGCAGGAGATCGCGAGCGAAGCGATCTTCTTCTGGTGGTGCTCGTCGACGAGAAAGTTCTGGCCGAAGGAGTGCTTCGGCTCGAGGCGCGCGGCTTCGAGCGTCTTTTGGGGATGCATTCAGTGTCTCCCCGCCTTGGACAAATCAGTCACGGCCAGATGCGATCGAGGGTGCGGGCGAAGGGAATGGTCTCGCGTACATGGTGCAGCCCGCACACCCACGACACCGTGCGTTCGACGCCGAGGCCGAAGCCAGCGTGGGGCACGGAACCGTATTTTCGCAGGTCGAAGTACCAACCCAGCGTCGACACATCGAGCTTGTGACGCTCGACCTCCTTCTCGAGCAGCTCGAGGTTGTCCTCGCGCTGGCCGCCGCCAATGATCTCGCCGTAGCCCTCGGGTGCCAGCACGTCGAAGCCCAAGGCCACTTCCGGACGAAGGGGATCCTTTTTCATGTAGAACGCTTTGACCGCGGCGGGAAATCCATGCACCATAATGGGCTTGTTGTAGCGTTTCGTGAGCTCGGTCTCATGGGGTGATCCGAAGTCCATGCCCCAATGGATGTCGAACAACTTCTTCTGCTCTTCATCCTTGGTTTCGGCGCGAATGGCTTCGATCTGCGTCACCGCTTCGTCGTAGGAAATGCGCGGAAACGGTGCTTCCACACCGCGCAGCAGCTCGATGTGCGCGATCATCGCCGTCTTTTCTTCCGGCGTCGTCGGAAAGATGTCGAGCATTTCGGCGGCGTGCTTCGCGACGGCCTTTTGCACGATGAAAGACAGGAAGTCCTCGGCCAGATCCATGTCTTGCCAGACGTCCATGAAGGCGGCCTCGGGCTCGACCATCCAGAACTCGTTCAGGTGGCGGCGCGTCTTGGACTTCTCGGCGCGAAAGGTTGGACCGAAGCAGTAGGTCTTGCCGAAGGCCAACGCCGTCGCCTCTTGGTAGAGCTGGCCGCTCTGGCTCAGGTAGGCCTCGGTGTCGTCGAACCACTTGGTCGAAAAGAGGGTGGTGGTGCCCTCGCACGAATTCGCGGTGAAGATGGGGCTGTCGACGAGCAAGAAGCCGTGGTCGTCGAGGTAGTCGCGGATCGCCTTGATGATGGTGGCCCGCACCCGCAGGATCAGCCACTGCCGCCGTTCGCGCATCCACAGGTGGCGGTGGTCCATGAGGAAGCCGGGGTCGTGGTCGTCGCCGCCGCCGCGCCCCTTTTTCTGGATGGGATATTCGCGGGCCTCGCCGACGACGACGAGGCCCTTCACCGCCACCTCCATCTGGCAGTAGGGGGCGCGCTCGTCGGCCTTCACCAGTCCGGTGATCTCGACCGAGGCCTCTTGCGAGAGGTGCTTGCAGCGCTCGAAGGTGGCTTCGTCGACGTCGTTGATGCCCAGCACACATTGCAGAAAGCCGGAGCCATCGCGCAGGTGAAGAAACTGCACCTTGCCAGACCCGCGCTTGTTGGCGAGCCAGCCTTTGAGGGTGACGGTCTCACCAATGTGGGCTTTCAGGTCTTCGATGCGTACCCACGGCGCGCTCATGAGATCCTCCGCTGCGGCCTGCTGTCGACGACGTTGCGATCGCCGGCCGGGCCAACGGCGTCGAGGTAGGCGAGCTTTTGGGGTTCGGCAAGCAGCGTCGGCACCGATCCCTTACGCGCTGGGGTCGCTGCTCTGCGACGAAGCAGCAGACAGCGACTGAGAAGAGCGATCAGCCGAGCAGCGCTTGCAAGGCCAGCAGGGTGGCTTCGTCGACGCCGACAAAGGCCAGCGCGACCCCGGGCAAGACCGGCGCCCCTCGATCCCGCCCCGTGCGCTGCACCCGCACCACCCGCGCCCGCAGCTGAAAACCAAGCAGGGTGACGTCGACGTCTTCGTGCAAGGCCGGCGGCGGCGCGACCAACACGAAACAACCGCCGATGCCGACGTCGCGCACGTCGGCGGCGGCCACCACCCGCGCGTGCCGTTTTCCCTGCACGACGACAACGTCGCCGACGTCGGCGGCCTGGCGGCGGTGCCGGCGGCGCTCGGGCTCGGTCACATGGGCTCCGCGACGGCTCGCTTCGGCGGCGGGAAGCAGCGACCCGAAGCGCCCATCAGTTGCTCGGATCGAAGGTGATGGGATCGAGCTCGGCAGCGTCCTTGAGCGCGATCCACACCGTGTCGACGACGCCGGGGATGGTCACCATGGCCGAGGGCCGGTCCCGGAACTCATCGAAGAAAAGCGCGCGCTCGACGTCGTTGTCGAAGGAATCGTTGTTGTCGCGGTGCAGCCTGAGCTTCCAGCCGAAGGCCTGGTTGGTGGTCAGGTAAAAGACGGTGTCGGCGACGCCGGGCACGGGCTCGATCAGAATGCGATCCGTCGACGACGGCACCGCGCTGGGCCTTTTGCTGCTGCTCAACTCAAAGAGCAGCGGCTGAAAACCGGTGTCGTCGGCATTCAACGCCGTGGCGCCTCCGCGGTTCATCTCGGTCTCCAAGCGCGCAAAGACGACCTTGCCTTCGACGGGGAGATAGACCTCGAGGTTCACCCGATCGCGATCGGCGGCATCGAGGTCGCTCAGGTTGGCGGGGTCTAGGACGTCGTCGACGACGCGGACGGCGTGGGTGTTGGCCGGCAGCTCGATGACCCGCCACGGAGCCTGGGCCAGGGACCAGCTCTTGCCATTGCCGGTGGTGGTCGAGCGCTCGATGGGCACCAGAGCCGGTAGACCCTGAGCGCCGGGAAAAGCGCGATCGAAGACCAAGACGATGTCGCCGAAGGTGGCGTCGTCGGTCTCGGTGATGAGGCTGAGCCCGGCGATCTGGCCGAAGGTCACAGAGACGGCGTCGCGGGCGCGGAGGGTGGGGCGGCTGACGTTGTTGACCACCTGCTCGACGATCAGCGTCGCGCTTCCGCGGCGGGCAAAGACCCGGCGCTGGGTGACGTCGCGGTCGTTCTGATCGGGCCGCACCAGCCGCAAGATCAAGTCGGCGCCAGCGGCGTCGGGATGGACGACGAGATTGTCGAGTTCGTCGACCAGCGACTGTTGCAGGCCGGTCAAGCCGCACGACCACCACAGCTCGTCCTCGCCCTCGGGATCGACCCCGCGCTCAAGGGTGATGCTGTCGACGTTGCAGCGCCCCGGGTTCCCGCCGATGGATGCGTCGAGAAAGTCGAGGTCGAAGGTGGCATTGGCCACGAACTCGCCAGCAACGACATCGAAAGTGCGGACGATGTCGATGATCCCGACCGGGTCGTACTGGCCCACCAGCGCGAGCTCGGCTGGTCCTCCCAAACCACTGCTCGGAAGCAGCATAGAGGCCACGGCGTCGAGGTCGTCGACCTGGCTGAACTGGTTGTCGCCCTCTCCTTCGCCCTCGCCTTCGCCGCCCCCGCCGCCGCCGCCGTTGCCGATGCCCCCGGTGACGCAAACCCCGGCGTTGCAGGAATTGCCGATGCCGCAGTCGCCGTCGTCGACGCACTCGGGCTCACAGGCCGCCCCAGCAAGGGCGCCGGTGACGACGATGGCGCCAACCGCACCCAAGCAAGATGTCATTCGCTGCATGCGACGTTCTCCTCGCACTTGTCTTCGACGGTGGTGCAGGCGGGTGGCTCCACTGAGAATTCAGGCAGGGTGGCGAGCTGCACCTCGACGAAGCCGTTGACGCCGAGGTCGTCGGCGATGCCCTTGTCGTCGCCCTCGAGCGGCTGGGGCTCACCGAAGACGTCCTCGATCAGACAGCCGCGCAGGATGGCCTGGCCCTTGAAGTCCTGGGCTTCGACGAAAAAAACACGACGGCCGACGCCGACGTCCTTGAGGTCCACGCCCCCTTCGCGAAACAGGCAGACGTCGGTGGTGCCAGAGGTGACCAGGGGCGAGACCCCGGCGGGCGGCGTCGGCGGCGTCACCGAGAGGGATCGACAGATGGCCTCGGGGCTGCGCTCACCGGTGTCTGTGCCGTCGTAGACATCGATGCGGGCCAAGGCGCTCGCCAAGAAAGTCTGCTCCGAGGGAAAGACCAGGCGCACCCCCACCGTGGGTTGTTGGCAACCAGCGAGAGAGCAACAGGCCAACAGGAAAGAGAGACGGGGCACAGCGGGGAGTCTAGGCCGAGCAGGTCCGTTGGCCAGAAAGCGGTGGGTCACCCTGCGACCCTGTGGATCTCCCTCCGCCCTTTGACGCACCAAAAGGCCAGCGGGTGCGATAAAGCCCCTACCTCACCCAAACCCTCGCCGGGAGACGACATGAGCTTTCTGGGAAAAATCGGCAGCATCGTCACCAGCCCCTTTCGCGCCGTCGGAAATGCCATTGCCCTGCCCTTCCGCCTCGCCGGCAACGCGCTTTCGGCAGCTTTCCACGTCGTCACTCTTCAGCCGGGCAAGGCCCTGGCCGACATCGGCAACATGGCCAAAGCTGTGGCCAAGGTCGCGCTGCCGGTGGCCGAAACTGCCGGAGCCCTGGTCGGTCTGGGCCTGACCCCCATCACCGGCGGCGGCTCGATGCTCGCGGGCGGCGCCTTCGCCTTTGCGGCCCGCGCCGTCGAAGAGAAGCTCTAGCAGGCTGCTGAAAAACGAAGTTTTGAGGCAGACGCGTCCTTGGGAGGGAGGCTCGTCGAGGCTTCGCCTCGACGAGGGAGGGTCTGGGACAGACCCTCCGGAAGTACAGCAGGGTGCGAAAAACGGAGTTTTTCCGCACCCTGCTAGTCGAGACCACGATCGTGATAGAAACGCCGGCACCACGCCGGCGCTTTTCTTTTGGGCCTCAGGAGTCGCGACATGGAAGACCTGCTGAATGTTCCAGGGCTGTCGGACGCGGAAAAAACCGAGCTGACGGCGTTGATTGCCAAGCTCGACGACTCCCTCGCCGAGGGCCGC
This sequence comes from Myxococcales bacterium, assembly GCA_023248635.1. Taxonomy (GTDB): domain Bacteria; phylum Myxococcota; class UBA727; order UBA727; family VGSZ01; genus VGSZ01. Next base: position 83,325 of record JAHFED010000006.1, on the reverse strand, counting down.
CTTCACCCCATCGTGAAATTCGCGCTTTTCAATCTCCAGGCTCCCGACGGCACGTGGTTTCCGACCATGCCCCCAGAACGGCTCTCGGCCCTCGGCGAAGCCATCGAAGAGACCCGAGCGAACAAGACCATCGTCAAGGCGATGTGGGACCTGCTGCGTCTCTCCGCGGTGCTCCACACCGAGATGAAGGCAGGCAACATCGCCCTCGAGCTCTTCGCCGTCGTCGACCACTACATCGTGAAGTACAACCTCGTGCAGCAGATGGGTCCCGACGCCGAGGGAGCACCAGGAGCGCGCGCCGCTGCCAAAGGCGCCATCGGCGACACCACCAAGTTGCAGGCCCCGAAGGTCGGTGAGAAAGCTCCCCCAGGCACCCTCAGGGTGAATCAGCTCCGCCCCAGCAAGCCGCGCCCCTAGTTTTCAGCTGAGGCATGACGCCGGCGGCCAGGCCCAAACCACGGCGTGTTCGGGGTGGAGCGCTGGGCCCCGGCAATGTGGCAGACCACGACGACGGACTGGTGCTATCTTGCCCGCATCATGTCGTCTCATTTGGGTTCCTACCGCGTGCTCAAGCAGCTCGGCGAAGGCGGCATGGCGTCGGCGTGGCTCGCCGTCGCTCCCAACGGTGACCAGGTCGTCCTGAAGATCCCGCTCGAGACCGACGACTCGATGACCACGCGCTTGCACGACGAAGCCCAGGCCGGGCGACGCGTGCACCATCCAAATGTGGTGTCGACCCTCGATTACTTCGTCGACGCCGGCCGGCCGGTGCTGGTCATCGAGTTCATCGACGGCTGCGCGCTTCGCGACCTGCGCACCCGTGACAAGTTTCGCAACCCGCTGCCGGCCGCTGCCGTGGCCTTCCTGGGTCGCACGATCAGCGAGGCCCTGTGCGCCATCCACGAGGCCACCGACGACGACGGCCGGCCGCTGGGCATGCTCCACCGCGATGTAACGGCGTCGAACGTGCTCATCTGCAAAGACGGCGCGCCCAAGCTCATCGATCTGGGCATCGCCCGCAGCGCCGAGAACCAAAGCGAGAAGACCCAAGCGGGGATGATCAAAGGCACGCTGCGCTACATCGCCCCCGAGCTCTTGCTCGGCGACACCTACTCGCCGGCGACGGACCTGTGGTCGCTGGGGGTCTGTCTTTTTGAGGCTGCGCTGGGCCGGCAGATGGTGGCCGGCGAGCCCGTCGACATCTTCCGCGCCCTGACCAACGGCAGCTACCGGACACTGCGACCCGGTGAGCGGCTCTACGCCGGCCTGCAGGATGCCCTCTTCGCCCTCGTCGCCGACAAGAACAACCGCATGCGCAACGCCCGTGCGGCGGCGCGCATGTTCGCCAGCCTCGAGGCCAAGCTGGGCAACGGGGGTCAGCGCATGGTCGCCATGTTGGTGCCCTTCGCGCAGGAGTCCTCCGACGCCGACCCTTCCGCTTTTTCCGACGGCGCCGGCGTCGCTCCGCGGCTGTCTGATCCCCTGACCGCCCCGCCCACCGCGCCGTCGCCGCCTGTGCCCTTGCCCCTGGAGCCGGAGCCGGCCGTTGCTCCTGCGCCGACGAGCGCTTCGACGCCAGCTCCGGCGCCTGCGCCCAAGGTCGTGATTGGTGACACCGAATACGGGATGGCGGCGACCCTGCAGATGGCTGCAGTCGACGTCGTCCCGCTGGCGCGACCGACGCTGGCCCCCACCGCACCAGGCCCGACGTTGGTGTTGCCCGCCGTCGACCTCCGCCCTCCCGCGCGATCTCCCACCGGCGCCCAGCCCGCCCTCGACCTCCCTCCCGCTGGATCCCCCAGCGGCGCACAGGCCGCCGTCGACGTCCGCCCCCCCAGCGGGGTACCCGCCGATCCGGGTCCGACGCTGGTGCTGCCCGCCGTTGACCTTCGCCCTCCCTCCGCCGACGGGCCCCCTGCTCCCACCGTGGTGTTGCCCTCGGTCAACCCGACTCCCGTCAACCGCATGGCTGCGCGCGTGGCCGCCAACGGCGACGTCCTGCCCGAGGGGGCCAGCACGCTGCAGATGCCCGCGTGGACGTCGTCGTCGGAGGCATCCGAGGCTCCACCAGCGCTGCTCGACGACGACGACGAGCCCGCGCCTCCGCCCCGCGCGCCGACGGGCCCCCGGGTCAACATTCAGCCGGTGAACCAGTCGCGATCTCAGGCTCCTGCTTCGGAGGAGGCCAAACCGACGCGGGTGCTGCCGATTGCGGCGGCGCTGCGCAGCATCCGTGACGACGACGACTGATCTTGCGGGCCTTGAGGGCGTTGGCGCCCGCTCATCCAAGAGACCAACGAGCGATCAGAAGGTCGTGCGGATCTGCGACTTCGTGCCCGAGCCCACCACGACCGGCACGGTCTTGCGTTTGCTGCCGTCGTCGTTTTCCAGCGTGATGTTGTAGCGGCCGGCCGGCAAGGTGAGCGTCACCGGCGTTTCGCCCAGGGGCTTCTTGCCGAGAAACACCCGGGCCCAACTGTTGGGAACGTCGACGAAGACCGTGCCGGGTGCTTTGGGCCTCTCGGCCACCTCGGTCTCGCTCGCCTTGGATCCCGGCCCTGCATCGCTCACCTTCTCCGGGACCTCGACGGCCGGCGGGGCGGGGGGATCGGGCACCGCAAAGGGCCGGGCGACGAGAGCTTTGAGAGGCGCGACTGCGGCCACGGCTTCGACGGGCGCTGGCTGGCTGGTGCCGAAGGCGATGACGAAAGCGACGACGGCACCAGTGGCCAAGATGCCGGCGGCGGCCAGAAGCGGAACCCTCGATGCTGGGGGGGAAGGCAGGGGCGACGACGGCGACAGCGCCAGCGGGTTCTTTTGCGAAACGGGGACCAGGGTCCGGGTGGCCGGGGTGCCGTCGTCGTCGGCCGGACGCACCGCGCTCTCGTCCTGGTCTCGCACCCTCGTCACTTCATCGAGCAAGGCCTCAGCAGACCTGGGCTGCGACGAGGTGGGACGCTGGGCGAAGGCGGCGGCCGCGTCGTCGTCGTTGCCCAGCGGCGCGGGGGCAGGTGCCCGCCGATGCTTGGCGCTGGTGCTGAAGACCGCCGAACCCTCCGACGACGACGTCAGCTCGGGATCGTCCTGGGTCGAGGACGTGATCTTGGCGATGTCTTCCAAACGCTCGGTGACCGGAGGGTCGAGCCCCAACGAGGGGGCGGGGATCACATTGGTGCGGCGGGCCGCGGATTCGCCGTCGACGTCGACGATGCGGGTGAAGACGTTGCGCACCTCTGCCGACGTTGGGTCGACCAGACCCGAATGGAGAAAGCGCGAGAGCGCGAGCTCCATGTGCCGCATGTCGGCGAAGCGATCGGCAGGGTCTGCTTGCAGGGCCCGCAGCACGATCTCCTCGAGCGCCAAGGGCAGATCCACACGCAGCGACGACGGCGGCGGCACATCGACGTTCAAGACCTTGCGCAAGATCGTCACGTCGTTTTCGCCGTGGAAGAGGCGCTCGCCGCACAGCAGCTCCCACAGGACGACGCCGGTGGCCCATTGGTCGAGTCGGTGGTCGAAGGCCTTGCCCTCGGCCTGCTCCGGGCTCATGTAGGCGACCTTGCCCTTCACGATGCCTGTCGACGTGTGCGTCGCGCGCTCAGCGGCCTTGGCGATGCCGAAGTCGGCGACCTTCACCTCGCCGTTGCGCGACAAGAGGATGTTGTGGGGCGAGATGTCTCGGTGAACGACGCCGAGGGCCTTCCCGTTCTCTTGCAACGAGTGGGCGTGGTGCAAACCGCGGCAGACGTCGATACCGATCTGCACCACCTCGCCCAGCTCGAACGGGATCTTCTTCTTGCGACTGGCATCGATGGCCCGGCGCAGATCGCAGCCCTCGATCAACTCCATGGCCAAGAACAAAGAGACCGCGCCTTCGTCGTCGACCTCGCCGAAGTCGAAGACCTGAACCACATTGGCGTGCTGCAATTTGGCGGCGGTGCGGGCTTCGTCGCGGAACATGGTCACGAAGTCGTCGTCTTCCAGGTAGTGCGGGAGCACGCGTTTGATGCACACGCGTTTTTCAAAGCCGATGGTCGCGGTGCGGGCGCGGAAGATCTCGGCCATGCCGCCCATCGCCAGACGATCTTCCAAGATGTACCGGCCGTAGCGACGAGGGAAAGCCACGGACCGAGGCTAGCTGCCTGGGGCTCGCACCGATCGAATTCGCCGACAGCGCTTCGCGTGTCGGTGAATTGTCTACACGGCGGTGAATTCACCGACAGCGCTTCGCGTGTCGGTGAATTGTCTACAGGTTCATCGCCTGGCGGCGATGAATTGTGCAGATCGCGCCGGGCGTTTCTATGCCGCACAGGGCGATTTGCGCTGGGCGGTTGAGGCCGTCATCATCGGTCCAGATGTCGTGAAGATCGCCGCGTCGACGTCGTCGACGGCCGGTGAACGCAAGGAACGAATGCACCAACCTGTGCTGTGGGCTTCTTCGGGCCTTCTCCTCCTGCTGGGCTGCGTTCAACCCCCCATCGCTCACAGCAGTGAACAACTTGCCGCGCCCGACAGCGGTGAAACGGGCAGCAGAGCGCTCGGCACCCTGCTCAGTCCTTACACCACGTCGCCCTCCTCGCCCGCCCGCCACGCCCCGAGTGCTCTCGAGCGCAGCGTCCTGGCCGAGGTCAACCGCCTGCGCGACAACCCGGCCGCCTACGTCGACACCCTCCGACTTTGGCAGGGCGCCTACCGCGACAACATTCTGCTCGTTCCGGGCCAAGACAAAGCCATCCACACCACCGAAGGCGAGGCCGCCTTGACTGAGGCGCTGGGCGTGTTGGCCCGAACCGGTCCCCTCTCTCACCTGCGATCCATGGAGGCGCTGGCGTGGGCCGCCGAAGACCATGTGCTGGCCCAGGGGGCGACGCGGACCATCGGCCACCGCGGCGCCGACGGCAGCAACAGCCTGCAGCGGATCTCGCGTCACGGTCGGTCCCGCGGGCGTTCGGCCGAAGTCATCGACTACGGCTGGGACCAAGCCCAAGACATCGTCGTCGACCTGCTAATTGACGACGGCATCGCCGATCGGGGCCACCGCCGCGCGCTCCTCGATCCCGTTTACGTCGTCGCTGGCGTCGCCTGCGGTCCCCACCTCCGCTACGGGGTCATGTGCGTCGTCGAGATGGCGGAACGCTTCGACCTGCCCTCCGTCACCATCGCCAGCGTCGAGTGATCGCTGACGACCCCAGAGAGGTTTTTGTGAAGCCTTCGTTGTTTGCTCTCGCCCCGCTCTCGGCCTTGGTCGCCATCGCCTGCGCTCCCCAGGACAACACCATCGAAACCGTTTTCGATCCTTGCGCGCCCTTGGTGATCGACGCCGACGGTTTGAGTGAGCCGCAACGGCAGAGCGTCTTCGACGGCATCGCCATGTGGAACCAGACCGCCAGCGCCGCCCTCGAAGTCAAAGACGGCGACGTCGACGGCCGGCCGCAGATCCCCGTGCGCTATGAGAAGGCGGCGGCGGCGTTCCACGGCTTCTACAATGATGTCGAGGGCGTCGTGTATGTGAACAAAGAGATCGACAGCGCGCACGCCCGCGCGGTCACCGTGGCTCACGAGCTGGGCCATGCCTTTGGACTCGTGCACATCGACATCGCCCACGACTCCAGCGTGATGAACGACGGGAACCTGAAGACCGAGCCCAACCGCTTCGACGTCGACAGCTTGGCTGCTCTTTGGGGCACCTGTTCACCCCTCGCGCCGTGATCGAGCTGCCAAGACCTCGAGCCAGCGAGGACGCAAACGAAAACGGCCGGAGATTCCGGCCGTCGTCGTTGTCGGGGATTGGTCTTCAGAACTCGAAGCCGATGCCGGCCCCCAAGCCCCACGAGTTGAGTGCTGTGTCGTCGAAGCTGCTGTCCGAGCTGGCCAGCAGGTCCGAGCCCACGGCCTGGCGGTAGGTGGCGCGGGCGTCGAGGGTGACGCCACTGAAGCCCACGGAGAAGCCGACGCCCAAGGGGACGCTCAGCACATTGTCGACGTCTTGGAAGCTCGACGTGTTCGGGCTGTCGCTGCTGATGTGGAAGCGGTTCCAGCCCAAGCCGGCGAAGGTGTAGGGCTCGATGAGCACCGTGGTGTCCGCAGGAGTGATGGGGACGTTGAGACGAGCGACGCCCTCGAGCCCATTGCTGATCAAGAAGGCATCCGAGGCGAGCCCAGAGGCAACGATGTCGCGCGCCGATCCCACGTAGGCGACCTCAGCGCCGAGGATTGAACGGGTGCCGACACCGACGCGGGCGTCCCAGTAGCCGCCGACCTCGGTGACGTTCTCCGCCGTGGTCTGGGTGAAGTTGCTGACGCCGCCACTGAGGATGCCGTAGACGCCCGCCGGTGTGATGAGCGCGTCTTGGATTTTCTCGTTCTTCTTCGCACGCTCAGCAGCAAGGGCCTCCTCATAGCGCAGGCGCTCGTTGGCGAGCTTTTGTTGGGATTCGCTCTCGACACGGGCGCGCTCGTCCGTTCGCGCGCGCTCAAGCTCGGCCTGGTGCATTTGCATCATCTGCTCCTGACCAGCGCTGAACTCCTCGGCAGCGCGGGCGCGCTCTTGGGCCCGGATGCTGTCGATGGTGGCTTGATCTGGGGCCACGGGCGCTGTCGCCGCCGGTGTTGCCGACGCCATCGTCTTCTTGACCTTCTTGCTCTTGACGGCGGGCTTCATCGCTGCTGTCGAGCCCGCGTCGCTTACGCAATTCGTCACGCACTCTTGCTGAGCTGCGGTGAGCTCATGGTCAGACTTCGCCGCCGCGCCCTCCTCGGCGAGAGCGCCCAGCGGCACTAGCATCGAGACGAAGAACGGCGCTGTAAATCTCATGATGGCATTCGTTGACATACGATCCTCCGATATCCAATGATGACGCATCATGCGCCATCGATTCGTGGCCGAATTATATTTGTGCAGCGTCCATGCCGACCTCTGCTGGCTCTGAGCTGCAGTCAGCGCTGTCGTCGTCGGCAGAAGGCCCGCATCATCGCCCCACGTGGTGCGATCCGGCCACGCCGATTCTGCGCGCTGCGGACCAGATCGAATGAAAGAAACAAAGCATAAATATCGCCGATTAATGTGAATAAATATGGATTCACAACGGCGCAAGATGCCGTCGACGCCGTCGATGGAAAGCGGCCGTCGATGGTGGCGTTGCTCCCGGCTTAGATGGGCCAGCGAGGCGCCCTCGTCGCGCCTCGCCCTCGACTCGCCAGGATCGCGCTGGGTGAGCAGGCTGCTGAAAAACGAAGTTTTGAGGCAGACCCTCCGGAAGTACAGCAGGGTGCGAAAAACGGAGTTTTTCCGCACCCTGTTAGGCTCAGGAATCCAGCGGCGCCGACGGAGGGTTGGCTTCTTCGGTGTCTTCCTCTTCCCAGCTTCCATCCCATGCCGCCACCAGCACGGCGTGGCCGGCATCGGGAAACTCTTCGAGGAGGATCTCGCCGAGCGCGCGAATGCAGGCTTCGAGGCGCTCTTCGTCGATGGGTTCCGCCGCCGCGCCGTCGCGGCTTGCGGCCTGCGCCAGGGTCATGCAGGCCGAGGCGCCGGGTCGATCGGCCCGCGCAGCCAAGATGCCCTCCAGGAGGCGGCAAACGGTGAACAGCTCATCGCCGTCGTCGAGCCCGGCGCCTTCGCTGAGGGATTGAATGCACACCCAGGCTTCGGCGCTGGATGCCCCCAGCTCATCGATGATCTGCGCAATCAAAGCCGCGCGGGCGTCGTCACGAGCGGTCTCCAGATTCTGCAGGGCGTCCAAGAGCTGGCGAGGTCGATCCGGGGGGGACATGGTTTGTCCTTTCTGGGCGCGGAGCCGCACCTACACGTCAGCAAACCCGGTGCCGCCGTTTCGACGTCGACGCGCTTGGGGGCGTGAGGCGACGCCGCCGTCGGAAGCGGTGCCAGCGTCGTCTTCGTCAGCGTCGCTGCAAGGGCGCCCCAGCTGGTCCGTGCTGGCCCGGCGGTACCGCTCGCCTTTGCTCCAGCGCTAGCCTGGCGCCATGACGCGCGTGAAGCTCCAGGACTTTTTGACCCGCCACCAGTTCCAGGCCGTCGACGTGCAAAAGCTGCAGGCGACGCCGACGTTGACGCCCTTGGCCCAAGCGCCCCTCGACACCAACGGCGATGGGATGGTCGCTGGAGCGGCCGAGCTCGAGGGACTCTACCGACAACTCCTCGCGCTCGAGCCCAGCGCCACAGCCCAAACGGGATTCGACACGACGTCGCCAGCGGGGCAGGCCTATTCGACGTTGTCGACCTTGCTGCGGCAGATGACCGGCAGCGATCAGCCCCTCGGCGCCCGATCCCTCGCCCAGACCCCTGAGCTCGCGGCCGTCTTCGCCGGCGGTACGCCTCCCGTCGTGCTGAAGCGCGTCGATGGTGCAAAGACCGTGGGCACCGGACTCGTGCAAGACGCCCTCAACGTCGTCGCCGCCGCCACGGGCATCGCCTGCAGCGTCAACCTCGGGCAGGGCGGAAAAAACCGCAGCATCTTTGGGCCCGGCACAGAGACTGCGATCAAGGCCTTTCAGACCGCGAACAACCTCCCCAGCAACGGCCTCGTCGACGAGGCCACCGCACGCGCCCTCGACGCCGCCCTGGCCGCCACCCGCCCGACGCCGCCCGCGCCGCCGACGCCACCTTCGACGGGGGTACACCCACGCTTCGCCGGCGACGCCGTCCTCGACGATGTCAGGGCTGGCAATGCCACCATCGGCAGCGGGGCCCATGGACCCCATGTGATGAAGGTGCAGCAGGCCCTGCTCGACATGGGCTTCTCCATGCGTCCCTACACCGGCGGCGGCGGCGTGCTTGTCGGCGGCATCGACGGTGCCTGGGGTGGGCAATGCGACACCTGCTTGAAGAACTTTCAGGCCCACGCCCGCGCCACCTTTCCGCAGGTGCGCGTCACCGGCGTCGTCGACCAGGCCACCCTGCTCGCCCTTGATGCCCTTGCTCCGGCTGCTGGCACCACCTCCGCTTCGCTCGGGCAGCCCGGCCACGCCCCGGCCCCCTTCTGGAACGGCGCCCAGCAGCTCCGCGTCGTCGTCGTCAAAGACCAGCACCGCACCTTTCTCTTCGATGCCCAAGGCCAGGTGGCCGGCATCTTCTCCAACGCCGTCGGCGCGCAGGGCACCGCCACCCACGATGGTCTCAAGAAGGTCACCGGGTTTCTCGACGAGCAAGGATGTAAGAAGGCCAGTCAACGACTATGGGGAAATGACAACTCCTTTGGCAAGAGATTGGTCGACTTGTCATGGGTGAGCAATCCGTCGCAGTCGGGCGAAGAAATGCACGGAACGTTCAACTATAAAGACATGGGCAAGGACGTATCCCATGGCTGCATGCGTCACTACAACGAAGACGTGCTCCTTTTGTATCAGGCTTTGAAGCTGGGCAATCTGGTGGCGGTGGTGAATTCCATCGACGACCCACGGCTGCGCGCACCGGGAGGACCCTCGCCCAACATCTGAAGGCGGCTGGCCGCAGCGCGCACATCACGCGTCGCGCCGACAATGGAGGTGATCGTGTTGCGTTTGCTCAAGGTGCTCGCAGTCATCGTCGTCGCAGTCGTCAGCGTTGTCGCCGTCTTGGTCGATGGAGAGGAGCCCCAGCGCGCAGCCACTACGCTTGTGACGCCGCCCGCAGTGCATCCACCGGCAGCCACAGCGGACCAGCGCAGCGACGACGACGACGACGGCTTTCTTGCCGCCCCGGCCGCGGCTTCCAGGGTGCCTGTCGTTGGGCCGGCGCCCAAAATGGAGCCAGCACCACTTCCGCTCGATGACAGCACCTTGCTGGAGATGGCTCTGATGGAGGCGGCTGTTTTGGAACGCGTTGGAGAGTTCGTGAGCTCGCCGCCATGGTGGGCCGCGCCGGTGGTGGACGCCGCGGTCACAGCAAGAGCCAAGCAAAAAACACGATCCGACATTCGGCAATACTCGCAGTCGGTCGGCAGAGCGTTCGCGCTGACTCCCGAAGCACGCAACACGTTGGCGGACGCGTGGATCGCAGAGACCGAGGAGGACGACCAGGCCGACCTCGTCCGCATCGCGCCGGGGGACACAGACGGCCCGGAGCGCTCGCGCGCCACGCACGCCGAGATCCGCGCCCGCTACGCTGAACAGTTTCTCACCGTGCTCAATCCTCGGCAGCTTGCCGAGTTCGACCGGTCTCGCGGCTACCGCGAGGGCGTGCAGCCGGAGCCCGTTTCATCGCCCTGACTGCGATGGAAAGGGCAATCACCCCCGTCGCTTCGGGTGCGGTGAGGCTTGGTCAATCCAGTTCCCTCAGGGCGGCGACGGCGGCTTCGACTTCGTCTGGGGAGAGGTCGCGGAAAAAATGGGGCGGCATGCGGAAGCGGTCGTCCTGCGAGAGCAACAGGCGATCGATGGCGAGCAGGCGTTCGGCGCGGTCGTTGTTGTCGAGGTTCAAGGCATCGAAGCGGGCCCGCGTCAGCGTCTGATCGAGGCGCGCGTTGTGGCACTGGGCGCACATGTGCACGAGGATCCCGCGTCCATCGAGTCCCGGTCGCGGTCGCAAGGACATGTGAGCAAGGGCGTCGTCGTCGATGACGTCGCGCAGATCGGGGAGGGCGCTGGTCTCCCCGCTTCGCCATGAGCCATAGGCGGCGGTCAGCGACGCGAGCTTGGCGAAATCCGTGATTTTGACGTCGTGGTAGGGCGGCGGGATCGCGTCGCCGACGACGGCGGCCTGGTAGACCAGATCCCAAGAGGCGCTGACGCCGGGCGTGCTGTTGTCGGCGGGTTGGGCGCGGTTGTTGTTCTGCACCTCGCGCTCGACGAAGGGGGCGGGAAAGACATTGGGTTGATCGTCGTCGTCGAAGCGCACCAGGTCTTCGACCGAGACGGGATCGGTGCGGGGCAAGAGCGCGCCGGGGATGCCGCCGAAGGTCTCTTGCAGGCCGTGGACGTCGAAGTAGTCGTCGAGGAGCACGTGCCCACCGATGGTGAAGGTGGCCATCCAATGGGTCCAGGGGTTCTCGAGCTCTTGCATGCGAAAGATGCGCGGGGTGCCGGGGCCGTGCGGCTGGTGACACTGCAAGCAGTCGAGCACGGAGTTGCCCAGGTCTTCGTCGTCGTAGAGGGACCAGCGGGTCCAGCCGCTCTCAGTCTGCGGCGTCAGCAGGTCGGCGGCGTCGCAGCTGACGTCGTCGTTGCAGCCTTGCTCGTAGCGCAACAGATAGAACGCGAGCTCGCCGTCGGGCGGTCTCACGGCCATCTCCACCAGCTGGTCGCCGCGGGCATAGGCCATCGAGAAGGTGTTGCCGTCGTCGCGCAAGCGTCCGGGGCGGCCGTTCAGCTCCGGTGGATGCGCAGGCAAAGAGACGATGACGACGCCGGGGTTGATGGCCGACACGCTGCGCACCGGCAGGGCCGAGGAATGCCCCAGCAAGGAGAAGCCGGGGACGTCGTCGTCGTCGTCGAAAGCGATGCCCAGGAGCTGCTGCAGATCGACCAGTGACGCGATCGAGGGCTGGGGGCCACACAGAGCAGTGGTCACCGCGTTTTCACGTCCGCGGGCACACAGCACGGCGCGCTGGGTCTCAAAGCGCGGCAGATCGGAAAGCAGATCGCCATCGACGACGTCGTCGTCGGCGGGGCGCGGTTCGCAGCCGAGCACCACGAGCATCACCGCACCCACCACCTTGAGCATGATCCAGTGTCCCGATCTGAAGGCCCCGGGGCAAGCGACTGACCCGCGGCAGGGGCCAGAAGACCGTTGGCGCCGTCGTCGACCTCTGGTGCTCATCGTGAGCGAGGCTCAGTCCTCTTCCTCTTTGACCGTGCCGACGGGCGGCGCGAAGGGCAGCCAGCGGAAACCATCGAGGAAGGCCACCGAGTCGAGAGCAAAGTCGGCTTCGTCAAAGACCAGGAAGGTCAGACGTAAGGTTTCGCCGGGGGTCACGGGCGCGCGCGTCGTCAGCCAACCGCTGCCGGTGCCCTTGAACGAGACGTTGGACTGGCCGTCGCAGTATTCGGGGAGGGTGCAGCCCTGAGCGGAGCCCTGGGAGCAGGTCTGTTCGAAGTCCTCGGTGGCGGCGTGGGGCAAAGAGGACAAATCGGTGGTCCACTCGCTGGGCAGCTCGAAGAAGCCGACGTTGACCGTGATGGGGTTGTTGTTGATGTCGAAGGCGACGTTGGTGGGAGCGCCGTCGTCGACCGCGGAGCTCTCCAACACGGCCTCGAAGGTGTCGTTGAAGAAGTCGCAGAGAAACTCCGGCCACTCCACCGACACGAACATGAGGTCGAACTGAAAACCCAGGGCGTTGGGCGGCACGCGCAGCTCAACGGTGACCGCGGAGGGATCGTTGATTTCGGCGCCGCTGATGGGATCGACGCCGAGGCCGAAGAAGGAGGTGTCGGTGAGGCTGCTGCTGAACCCGCCGACGGCGATGGTCGCGGGGGGCGTGGTGTCGGTGGCTGTGGTGTCGACGGTGACCGTGACGCTGGCCTCGAGAAGGTCGAAGGAAGAGAAGCTCGACGACTCGAAACGCAGCACGTGCGCGCCGTTGCTGAGGGGCGGCAAGGAAGCGCCGGGGTAGACAAAGCGCCCAGTGGCATCGGACTGCGTCGAGGAGAAACTGCTCGGCACCGCCGGTGGAAGCTGTCCATCGTCGACGAAGATGTCGATGAAGCTGTTGGGCACTGTCGTTCCAATGATGGTGAACGCGACTTCGCTCGTCGTTTGGCCCGCCGTCGGTGAGGCGATGGTGAGCGTCGTCGGCGAGGGCACAAACGTAACTTGCGCGGCGAGGAGCTCGGTGTTGCCCGCGGGATCGGTGGCCGTGGCGCGGACCACGTGTCGTCCGTCGCTGAGCTCGGATGGCAGCGCCAGGGTGCCCGGGTCGCAGGGGAAGGGTTGGTCGTCGACGGTGCAGACGACGTCGCATTCATCTTCGGTCACCGTCAGCTGCAGGCGCCCGTCAAAGTCGAGCCGCAGGCTGCTGTCGGGAGGGACATTGTCACCGCCGACGGTGTCGACGACGAAGGACACGGGGGCTGCTTGAATCACTTGGCCGTCGGCGTCGAAGGTTCCCACGGTCAGTTGCCAGGGGCCGCGGGCGAGGGTGACCTGGTTGTCTTGGGGGTTGACGCTCCAACCGCCGGCTTCGTCGATTGAGGCGCTCAGCTCGACTTCTTCGTCGTCAGGCCCGGTCAAGGTCACGAAGAGAAAGCCACCGGGCGTACCCGTGCCTGAGATCGTGGGGGTGCGCTCGCCGACGCGGTCGCCTTCGGCAGGAAAGACCACGACGACGTCGACGGCTTCGACGGCGATGTCGTCGAAGCCGAAGTTCAAGCGCAGGGGCACGGGCTCGACGTTGCCGGCGATGTCGACCGCGGCCATGGTCAGCACGTGCACGCCAGGATCGAAGATGGTGAGGTCTTGGATCTGCTCGCAGGGCACCAGGGGTTCTCCGTCGAGGGTGCAGGTGACGGAGGCGACGTCTTCGGTTTGCTGGGTCTTCACCAACAAAAAGCTGAGGCCCGAGACCGTGGGATCGAAGACGTTCGTTTCTGCGTCGGCCGAGACCACGCCAGTGGAGAGCACGCTGAGGCAGCCGTCGCCGCGGTGGGGTTGCAGCTCGAAGAAGGCGTCGAAGGCGCCGCGCTGATCGGCGAAGCCCTCGGTGCTGGACGAGACGACGTCGGCCCCGCATAGACCGATGCCCGCCACCAGGTCGGCGTCGCTGCCGTCGCCCAAACAGGAACAGGCCGTGGCAGCTTCGTCGACGTCGTCGTTGCAGTTGTCGTCGATCCCATTGCCAGGGAACTCGATGCCGCCGGGCGCGATGCTGGGCTGGCGATCGTTGCAATCGATCAAGAGCGAGCGCTCGGGAAAGGCGGGATCGACGCAGGTGAAGAAGCCGTCGTCGTCGAGGTCGACGCAGGGGCCTTCGTCTTCGCCCTCGCCTTCGCCTTCGCCTTCGCCTGCCCCCTCGCCTTCGCCTTCGCCCTGGCTGTCGTCGTCGCAGACGCAGAGGCCGAAGACGCCGTCGGTGCAGGTGGAGGCCCCCGCCAGGCCGCCGGGGCAGGGGCACTCTTGGGTTGTCCCCGTCGTGCACAGCTCAGGTTGGGGGCAGCCGACGCCCAAAAAGCCGACCAGGCCCACGGCTAGTACCCATGCGTCCTTCGGTGTCATGTCTGCCCTCTTGCCGGCAGTCTGGACCAAGAGGCGTCGGCGCCGAAGGGGTTTCGGGCGAATTCTCGCGCGCGGCGCTTGTCTGTGACAGCCCGCTTCATTGGTCATCGTCGACGTCGGATGCGATTGTCTACGCCGCAGACACAGCGCAAAGTGCGCCCCATGGTCGATGCCTCGAACAAAGCGGACCTCGCGCTGTGGAACAAATTGGCCGCCAAAGAGACGGGCAGCCAGCCGGAGCTTCTGCTTCGTCGCACCGACGAAGGCATCGCCCTCAAAGCCCTGTACACCGCCGAAGACCTGCCCGACGACGTCGCCGCCCACACGCCGGGGAAAGCGCCTTTCTTGCGCGGGCCCCACGCCACCATGTACGCCGTGCGCCCCTGGACCATCCGCCAATACGCGGGCTTTTCGACGGCGAAGGACAGCAACGCATTTTATCGAAAGAACCTCGAGGGCGGGCAGAAGGGCTTGAGCGTCGCCTTCGATCTGGCCACCCACCGCGGCTACGACTCCGACCACCCGCGCGTCGCCGGCGACGTCGGCAAGGCCGGCGTGGCCATCGACTCCGTCGTTGACATGAAGATCCTCTTCGAGGGCATTCCTCTCGATCAGATGACCGTGTCGATGACGATGAACGGCGCAGTATTGCCCATCCTCGGGGCCTTCATCGTCGCCGCCGAGGAGCAAGGCGTGCCCCAGGCCCAGCTCTCGGGGACCATCCAGAACGACATCCTCAAAGAGTTCATGGTCCGGAACACGTACATCTATCCGCCGGCGCCTTCGATGAGGATTGTAGCCGACATCATCGAATACACGGCTAAAAATATGCCGAAATGGAACTCGATATCCATTTCAGGATATCACATGCAGGAGGCCGGCGCCGACGCCGTGCTCGAGCTGGCCTTCACGCTCGCCGACGGTCGGGAGTACGTGCGCGCGGCCATCGCCCGCGGGCTCGACGTCGACGCCTTCGCCGGCCGCCTCTCCTTCTTCTTCGGCATCGGCATGAACTTCTACTTCGAGGTCGCCAAGCTGCGGGCCGCGCGTCTGCTGTGGTGCGAGCTCATGGAGTCCTTTGGTGCCAAGGACAATAAATCCAAGATGCTCCGCACCCATTGTCAGACATCAGGATGGTCGCTGTCGGCGCAAGATCCATACAATAATATCATCCGCACCACCATCGAGGCCATGGCGGCGATCTTCGGTGGCACCCAGTCCCTGCACACCAACTCCTTCGACGAAGCGCTGGCCTTGCCGACGCCTTTTTCGGCGCGCTTGGCCCGCAATACGCAGCTGATCCTCGCCGAAGAAACGGGCATCCCCGCCGTCGTCGACCCCTGGGCGGGCAGCTATCTGATCGAGCGCCTCACCGCCGACGTCGTCGACAAGACCCGCGCGCTGATGGCCGAGATCGAGCGCGAAGGCGGTATGCAAAAGGCCATCGAGAAGGGCATCCCCAAGCGCAAGATCGAAGAAGCCGCCGCCCGGCGCCAGGCCCGCATCGACGACGGCTCCGAGGTCATCGTCGGCGTCAACAAATACCGACTCGAAAGCGAGGATCGAGAGGTGGCACTCCTCGACGTCGACAACGTTGCCGTGCTGCAGGAGCAGGTCGAGCGCCTGCACCAGCTGAAGAGCACGCGGAACCAGGCCGCCGTCGACGTTGCTCTGGCCGATCTCGAAGCCGGCGCGCGCGATGGTCGTTCGAACCTGCTCGCGCTGGCGATTCCGGCCCTGCGCGCGCGCGCCACCATCGGCGAAGTCAGCGCCGCCCTCGAGAAGGTCTTCGGCCGCCACCAAGCCCAGTCCTCCGTCGTCAGCGGCGTCTACGGTGCTGCCTACGGACAACCCGGCAAGAGCAGCGAGGTCGACGACGTCCGCGCCGCCGTCGACGCGTTCTCGCTCGCTGAGGGCCGTCGCCCGCGCTTGCTGGTGGTGAAGCTCGGGCAGGATGGGCACGACCGCGGCGCCAAAGTCGTGGCCTCCGCCTTCGCCGACCTGGGCTTCGACGTCGACGTCGGGCCGCTCTTTCAGACCCCAGCCGAAGCCGCCCGCGCCGCCATCGAGAGCGACGTTCATGTCATCGGCGTCTCCTCGTTGGCCGCTGGGCACAGGACCCTGATCCCTCTGCTCATCGCCGCGCTCAAAGAGCAGGGAGCCAAAGACGTCGTCGTCATCGCTGGCGGCGTCATCCCCCCACAAGATCACGCCTGGCTCAAAGCCCAGGGCGTCGCTTGCGTCTTTGGGCCGGGCACACCCATTCCCCAGGCCGCACGCGAGGTGCTCAGCGCGCTGCCCCGTCGGGAGTCGATGTAGGTCCCGACCGCGATCGCACGGAATCCCCGACAAGCCCGCCACACGCGACCCATTTGCGACGACGCGGCCCAAAAGCGCGGCGACAGCACCAGCACAGCGCAGCTTGCGCCCCCTCGAAGTCGGGCACGGGCGTTGCGTTGACGCTGTGCTTCGAGGTGCGCGATGGAGTCCAGTCACACGACGCTGCCCTGGTCGCAGATGCTGCGGGCTGCCCCGCGCCAATTCCGCTCGCTGGCCCAAGACACCAAAGCCGACGTCGTCATCGTCGGCGCCGGCGTCGCCGGCATGACCACGGCGCTGATGCTGGCGCGCCACCAGGTCGACGTCGTCGTGTTGGACGATGGCCCGGTGGGTGGTGGCGAGACCGAGCGGACCACGGCGCACCTGGCCTCGGCTCTCGACGACCGCTTCGTCAAGCTGGAAAAAAACCACGGCGTCGGCGGCTCCCATCTGGCCTGGCAGAGTCACAGCACCGCCATCGACGTCATCGAGGGCATCGTCGAAGAAGAAGGCATCGACTGCTCCTTCGCCCGCCTCGATGGCTGGCTGTTTTGCAGCGTCGGCGACAGCACGCAGCTCCTGCAAGACGAGCTCGAGGCCGCCCGCCGGGCCGGCTTCGTCGACGTCGAAATGTTCGATCGGATCCCCGAGCTCATGTGGGACACCGGGGCGGTGCTGCGCTTTCCCCGCCAGGGCCAGCTGCACCCCCTGCGCTACCTGCAGGGGTTGACCGCGGCCTTCACCGCCCTCGGTGGACGCATCCACACCTCGTCGCACGTCGCCGGCATCGAGGGAGGCGCGCACCCGGGCGTGCTCACCACCAGCGGTAAGCTGGTGCAGGCCC
Source organism: Myxococcales bacterium (assembly GCA_023248635.1). GTDB lineage: Bacteria > Myxococcota > UBA727 > UBA727 > VGSZ01 > VGSZ01. Next base: position 66,016 of record JAHFED010000006.1, on the reverse strand, counting down.
GGGCCGTCGTCGTCGCCACCAACACGCCCATCAACGATCGCTTCGTCATCCACACCAAGCAGCAGGCCTATCGCAGCTACGTGGTGGCGCTGCGCCTCGACGACGTCGTCGTACCCGCGTTGCTCTGGGACACCAGCGATCCCTACCACTACGTTCGCGTCGCCGAAGGCATTGGCCCCGGCGGGTCCGATCTCCTGATCGTGGGCGGCGAAGATCACAAGACCGGCCATGCCGACGACGCCGACGCCCGCTGGGCCCGCCTGCACCACTGGGCCTCCGAGCGCTTCCCCGCCGGCAACGTCGTGCACCGCTGGTCCGGCCAGATCATGGAGCCCGTCGACGGCCTCGCCTTCATCGGCAAAAACCCCGGCGGCCCCGACAACGTCTTCATTGCCACTGGCGACTCCGGCCACGGTCTCACGCACGGGACCATCGCCGGCATGATCCTCAGCGACTTGGTGCGGGGCATCGATCACCCCTGGGCCGCGCTCTACGAGCCCTCGCGCAAGCCCTCTCACGCCCTTGGCGAATTCGCCCGCGAGAACCTCGAGAGCGTCTCCCATTATGCCCAATACGTGCTGCCCGCCGACGTCGACGACATCGACGACATCGGCCGGGGCGACGGCGCCGTCGTGCGCGAGGGGCTCGCGCTGTACGCGGCCTCGTGCAGTGAGCACGGCCTGGTGCGCAAGTGCTCGGCGGTGTGCCCCCACCTTGGTGGCATCGTCAGCTACAACTCCGCCGAACGCAGCTGGGATTGCCCCGTGCACGGCTCACGCTTCGACCTCGGCGGCGTCGTCGTCAACGGTCCGGCCAATGCCAACTTGAAGCAGATCGACCAACTGCAACCCGAGCTCGTGATCGTCGACGAGCTCAAGCCGGCCTAACTGTCCTCACACGATCAAGTCAGGGCAGGGGATGGGCTGCAAAGAAGGACCAGAGCAGCTCGTTGGCCGAGAAGTCCGTCGTTGTCTTGCCGATGATGCCTTCGCCCAGGTAGGGGTTGCCCAGGGGCCAGCTGTGACCGCCGCCTTCGACGCGCACGAGCTCCACATCGGCGCCACCGCGGCAGCCGCCGAAGGAGACCCGAACCGAGCGGAGGCCGTCGTCGTCGTCGTTGCCGTCTTGGTCTTTGACTTCGGTCTCGCTCGCGACGGCGTTGCAGCCGTTGCGCACGCGCCAGCTCTCGAGGGTTTGCTCGATGGAGAAGTGGGGCAGCGATCCCAGCCGCGCCTCGCACTTGCCCATGGGGTCCTTGGCGCCGAAGTGCCAGCAGGGATCTTGGGTGCCGTGGATTGCCAGCACGGGCACCGCACGCTCGGGGGTGCAGCCCTGAACGGTTTGGACCTGGTTGCCGCCCCCCACAGGCCCGATGGCGGCGACGACCTTGCTGCGCTCACAGGCCAGGCGGTGGGCCATGGCAGCTCCGTTGGACATGCCGGTCACAAAGATGCGCCGCGCATCGATCTTCACGCCGCGCTGCACCTCGGCCAGGAGGGCATCGAAGAAGGCGACGTCGTCGACGTTGTCGGCGCAGGCCCGCCCCGAGACGCAGCGGTGCTCGCTGTCGCCGCCGCCGGCGTTCCAGGTGCGGTGGTTGGAGAGCACGCGAGCTGGCGTTCCTTCGGGGGCGACGACGACGAAGCCCTCGCGATCGGCCAGCTTGCTCAGGCAGCGGTCGTCGCTGGTGTCGCCGTTGGGGCAGGCCAAGGTGAAGGCGCTGGTCGCGTTGCCGCCGCCACCGTGCAGAGCGATCACCAAGGGCAAGGCGGCGCCGTCGTCGCGGGGCGGTGGCAGGTGGATCAAGAAGGAGCGTTCGACGCCAGGCACCTGAAAGCGCCCATCAAAGGGACCCAACAGAGCGTCATCGTCGCTGCGGTTGGGGATGCGGTTGGGCTCGATGGCGCAGCCGAAGCCCAACGCGGTGCAGGCACTCAGAGCGAGCGGAAGAATGCTCATGCTCCATCGACCCCACGGCGTCGCCCGACGCAAAGGCTCACCAACCAAAGCCACGAGCAGGTGCCGACGCCGGCGGACGACACGCACCCGAAAACGCGATCTGCACGCCCTGGCCGAAGGCGTCGCAGCTGGAGGCGTAGTCCTGGCTGTCGCAGCCACACACAGCGACGCCGTCGCTGGTGCAGGTGGGGGCCTGGAAGTCCGCCGGCGCCATGCAGGTGCTGCCGTCGAACTTCTGACCGGCGGCACAGGTGCAGGCAGCAGACTCGGAGGGATCCAAGCGCAGGGCACTGCTGCCGCAGCCGACGAAGGCGAAGACGACGAAGACGACGACGGTCCAGGAGCGCTGCATGGAGGGACGTTGTCACAGCACAAGAGCTGCTCGCTGCTGAGACCTGGGAGACCGTCCGCGGGCGGGCAGATCTCCCGCCGTTGCTGTTGCTCGATGCATTGCGTCATGGTAGGTTGACATTGCAGTCAACGCATGCGTTGGGCCGGCCCGGAAGCTCCAGGCCCCGGCCCTCCCCCAATGCCCACGCCGACCCGGCGGGGATGAAACGACGACGGAGACGACGACGCCATGGCGAGCAACTTCCACTACAAGAGCAACCTCAGAGACACCTTCTTCAACCTCTTTGAGGTGCTCGACATCGGCCGCAACGTGCTGGGGCAGGGGCCCTTTGCCCATCTCGACGAAGAGACCGTGCGCGACAGCATCGTGCAGCTCGAGAAGCTGGCCAGCAACGAGCTCGCCGCCAGCTTCGTCGAAGGCGACCGCGTCCCGCTGAAGTTCGATGAAAAAACCGGCAAGGTGACCTTGCCCGAGGGCGTGAAGAAGTCCCTCAAGGCCTGGTTCGACGGCGGCTGGCACATGCTCGAGTGCCCCGAGCACCTGGGCGGCGTCGGCGCTCCCCCAACGGTGTGTTGGGCCATCAACGAAATGACCTCGGGCGCCAACCCCTCGGTGGCCTTTTACGGCTTCGGCACCTTCATCGCCCGCGTCATCAACGCCATCGCCACGCCCGAGCAGAAGAAGCGCTTCGCGCAGAACACGCTCGACAAGCAGTGGGGCGGCACCATGCAGCTCAGCGAGCCCCAAGCCGGCTCCGACGTCGGCGAAGCCCGCTGCAAGGCCAAGCACGTCAAAGACGACATTTGGGAGCTCACCGGCACCAAGTGCTGGATCACCAACGGCGACTTCGACTCCGCCGCCAACATCATCCACCTCGTGCTGGCCCGCCCCGAAGGCGTAGACGGCGCTCCGGCGCGGCCCGGCACCAAGGGCTTGTCCCTCTTCATCGTGCCCAAGTTCTGGGTCAACGAAGATGGCAGCCTCGGCGAGCGCAACGGCGTCTACACGACCTCCATCGAGCACAAGATGGGCATCAAGGCGTCGGCGACCTGCGTGATGGACTTCGGCGGCGAGACGCCCGCGCGGGGCTTTCTCGTCGGCAACGTGCACGACGGCATCGCCCAGATGTTCCGCGTCATCGAGCAGGCCCGCATGTTCATCGGCGTGAAGTCGATGGCCACGGTGTCGACGGCTTATTTGAATGCGCTGGCCTACGCCAAAGATCGGGTCCAGGGCGGCGACATGCTGCGCATCATGGACAAGACGTCGCCGCGGGTTCGCATCATCCAGCACCCCGATGTGCGCCGCATGCTGATGTTGCAGAAGGCCCTGGCCGAGGGGATGCGCGCCCTCGTGCTCTACGGCGCCTCCATCCAAGACAGTGTCGAGCTCAAGGGAGGCCACGGCCACGGCAACGACGACGACGTCAAAAAGGCCCTCGAGCGCCGCAACGACTTCCTGCTGCCCCTCATCAAGGGATACAATTCAGAGAAGGGCTACCAATTACTCAACTCTGCACTGCAGGTCTTCGGCGGCGCCGGCTATACGCAAGACTTCCCGATCGAGCAGTACATTCGTGACCAGAAGATCGACACGCTCTACGAGGGTACGACCCACATTCAGGCCCTCGATCTGATCTTCCGCAAGATCGCCCGCGACAACGGCGAGACCATGATGAGCCTGTTCGGCGAGGTCCAGCAGCTCGCCGACGGCAACGAAGGCGGCGACGCCTTGAAGGCCGAGCGCGAGGCCCTGGGCAAGGCGGCGGCGCAGGTGCAGGGCATCTTCGGCGTCATGATGCCGCGCATGACCGAGTCCCTCTACCACGTGGGTTTGCACGCCAACCGGGTGCTCTTCTCCCTCGCCGAAGTCGTCATTGGCTGGCTCTTGGTGCGGCAGGCCACCGTGGCGCTCAAGAAACTGCCCGAGGCCACCGGCGCCGACCGCGACTTCTACGAAGGCAAGATCGCAGCCGTACGCTTCTATTGCAAAGAAGTGCTGCCAGAGATCGCGCTTCACAAGAAAATTATCGAAGGCGGAGACCTGTCTCTCATGCACGTTTCTGAAGCAGCGTTCTGATCCCCGATCTCGCTGAACTTCGACCGCGGAGCGGTCTCGTTCATCGCCGTCGGGGATGCTCTTCTGGGAGGTCTGGTGCAGACCTCGGCGCCGGCGGAGCCGGACGCGGGGCCCCCCACCAACTCCGCGTTCCGCGGGCGCGCTTCACGCGCATCATCCCGCGTCTTTCCCGTCTCGGAACGCGGTCGAACATCGAGCGAACGCGGGACGAGGCTTTCACCAGAAATCCTTGATCTTGCTGGTGCTCCTCGAAGGGTCCCCTCACCCCAGCCCCTCTCCCGAAACGGGAGAGGGGAGGATCACCCGCCCGCTCTTTCTCATCGACAGATCGGGGTCAGCCTTTACCGAAGGCATGCACAGCCTCCCCTCGCATGCCCCTGGAGTGCCCCTCGCGTGCCATCAGAGCGCAGGCTCAGCGGGCGGGGGATGCGCCGACATAGGTTCGGCCGACGTCGACGGGGGGCCTGCACCTTCGACGGGGGGCATCAGCGCTTTGCGAGCGACATCGAGCAACAAGAGCCCCGCCGTGCGCAGCCCGCCGCGAACCAGGGCCCGGGTGAGTGGGGCGCTCAGTCCGCCGCCGACGACGAAGCCGCTGCCGATGCCGCCGCCCATCAGAAGATAGGGATGCTCGACGGCGACCTTGCGCAGCTTTCGTTCCGCCAGTGCAACGGCGTTGTTCAGCTGCGACCCCAGCACTACAACGGCGTCTTTGACGGCGAGGGCGGACGCTTGGAGCGACTCGTCGCTGGGGTCGGCGGCAGCGTCGACAGGTGCGGCGCCGACGATGGGGGCGGGGGTTTCGGACATCGAGGCTCCCAGGCTTGGTGGAGGGCGGATCACACGCGAGACAGCAGGCGGCCGACGACGAAGCCCACGGCGACGGCTCCGAGCAGGGCCACCGCAGGGCGCTCGGCGACAAAACTGCGCACACGATCGTCGACGGCGCGCAGGCCGGCAGCCCTCAAGGGATCCTCAGCCTGTTCTGCCGCGCTGGGGGGCAGGTCGCCAGCAGCTGGGGGCTGAGTTGGCAGCGCGAGGGCGGGATCGGCGGTCGACGAGGAAACACCGGCGCTGGGTTGCATGAGGACTCCGCGAACCAAGTGAGTGGACCGATGTTCGAACGAGACCGGTGACCTGCGGGTGCGCTCAAGGCCGCAGCCCGCTCCCGCGACGACGTCATCGACGGGCCCCCACCACCGGAAGAGGCGCGGCCAAGGTGCCCCGCGTGGCGAGGACCATCGTCGTCGCCACCACGGCTTGCACGCCTCCGATGAGCAGCAAGGCTCCGCCGGTGCTGGTGCGTTCCGCCAGGACCACGAGCGCACCGGCCATCAGACACAGCCAGGCCAAACCTCCGATGAGAAGGGCAAAGCTGACGACGACTGCCGAGGTGGCGAGCGTCTTGGCTGTGGCGGCGGCGGTGGCGACCGCCAGATCGATGCGCGCAGCAGCCGCGCGTTCGGCGGCGAAGGCCAGACGTTCGATGGCGTCGGGCAACGCGAAGACTTCGGCATGGGTGGCGGCGACCATCTGCGCTCCCTTCAAGACGCGCCAGCGTCTTGAACATCCAAACTTCAAGCAGGCACCCAGGCCCAGCGTGCAGTGGGGGTGCCAGAGCACCTGCACCGGAGGAGATGGCGGACGACGACGTCGACGCTGGCGGCCCTGGGCAGTGAAGGCAGGACGGCGGCTGGACCCGTTGCCGACGGCGTCCCTCTCTCCCGGACCTGTGTCAGTCTTGCCGTCGCGCACAAATCTGCCCCACGTGCGCCCACGGACGTCCACGGCACAACGCGCTCTTTTTGAGGCACCGCGGTTGCAGTGCCGGGCGCACCTCGATGGCGCAGCAGCACGGCCCTCCAACGACTGCCGCGACGTCCACCGATGTCGGGATCCTCGTTCCATCCGCGGCGCGGCGCGGGCGCAACCACCCAGAAGAGGGAACCCACGCTGACGGGTTCCGCACAGAGGCAGCTCGATGAGCGACGAGAAGTTCTCCCCAACGGCCGCACCCTCCATCGCGCGCCTCGTGGACGCCGAGTCGGTCAGTCCCCTACCCGGCCGCGGGTCGGCTCGGCCCAGAGGTCAGGAGATCATCCTGCTCGTCGACGACGAACTGGATCAGTGTGAGCTGCACGAGGCCACGCTGCGCCGCGCCGGCCACCAGGTGCGCTCCACGACCTCGCCGCGGGCAGCGTTGACCCAACTCGACGACGTCGCCGTCGTCATCACCGATCTGCAGATGGACGAGATGAGCGGTCTGCTGTTGTGCGAGCGCGTGCTCGCCGCCGCGCGGGACATCCCGGTGATCGTCCTGACGGGCATGGGCAGCATCGACAGCGCCGTCGCCGCCATGAGAGCCGGGGCCTACGACTTCTTGATGAAGCCGGTGGATCCAAAGCTGTTGGTCGTCGCTGCCGCGCGGGCCCTCGAGAGACACAAGCTGCGACGTGAGGTCGCGGTGCTGCGATCGACGGCGACGCTGCAGTCGACCGCGGGCCTCTTGGGCGACAGTGCGCCGATGAAGAAAGTGCACGAGCTCATCGCGCGCATCGCGCCGAGCGCAGCGTCGGTGTTGATCCGCGGCGAGACCGGCACCGGCAAGGAGCTGGTGGCCCGTGCCATCCACGACCAGAGCCCCAGGGCGGCGGGTCCCTTCGTCGCCATCAACTGTGCAGCCGTGCCGCCCACCCTGCTCGAGAGCGAGCTCTTTGGTCACTCCAAGGGTTCCTTCACCGACGCCAAGCAGGCGCGCCAAGGTCTGTTCGTGCAGGCCACCGGCGGAACGCTCTTTCTCGACGAGATCGGCGAGATGCCGCTCGAGATGCAGGCCAAGCTCTTGCGCGCGTTGCAGGAGCGCACGGTGCGGCCCGTGGGGGCCAACGCCGAGATCCCGTTCGACGCTCGCATCTTGTCGGCGACGCACAAGGACCTCGAAGCCCAGGTCAGCGACGGCCAGTTCCGCCAGGATCTCTTCTACCGGGTCAACGTCGTCGGCATCGACCTGCCGCCTCTCAACGAAAGAGGCCGCGACATCCTGCTGCTTGCCGAACGCTTCTTGCGCAGTGCGAGCGAGCGCAACGGCCGATCGCCGCCCACGATGCCGTCGACGGTGGCCGAGCGCCTGCTCAACTACGCTTGGCCGGGCAATGTGCGTGAGCTCGAGAACTGCATCGAGCGCGCGGTTTCGTTGGCGCGCTCGGACGCCCTGACCATCGACGACCTGCCCGAGCGTCTGCGCCTCTACCGCGCCGAGTTCTTCGTCGTCGCCGCCGAAGAGCCCTCGGAGATCCTGCCTCTGGACGAGCTCGAGCGCCGCTACATCGAGCGGGTCGTGCGTTTGCTCAACGGAAACAAGTCACGCGCCGCCCAGCTGCTCGGACTCGATCGGCGCACGCTCTATCGCCGCCTCGAGCGGGCGCCGCCGCCGCCGGCCAAGCTCGTTCGGGATCACGTCTGATCCCCGATCTCGCTGAACTTCGACCGCGGAGCGGTCTCGTTCAGCTCCGTCGGGGATGCTCTTCTGGGAGGTCTGATGCAGACCTCCCCCCGCGCCGGCGGAGCCGGACGCGGGGCCCCCCACCAACTCCGCGTTCCGCGGGCGCGCTGCACGCTCATCATCCCGCGTCTTTCCCAGCTCGGAACGCGGTCGAACATCAAGGGGATGCGGGATGAGAGTTTGCACTGGCTGCGATCACGGGCGGCTTGCAGCCTGCTCCTGGTCGGGAATGCCGATGCTCTGGCCAAGGTTCGGCCTGCCGGCGCTGGTCCCCGTTGACGTCGTCGACGCCCTCTTCGTTTTTCTCGACCCGGTGAGCCCCGCCGATCACAAGGAAACACCATGAGCTTGCGCCGCTCACCACCACGTTCACCGTGGTGCGGAGTCATTCTCTCTCTCGTCTGCTTGGAGGCCGTCGTCGCTGGCGCCTACGTCCTGCGCAACAGCGCTGAATTCAGCTTGTTGCGCCTCGGCGTCGCCCTGCAGGACCACGATGCTCAAAGCGCCGCGCGCTACCTCACACCCGAGGCCCTGGTCGCTGACGACGACGTCGAAGCGGTTGGATGGATTGACGACGCCGCTGCTGTGGTGGGAGGGGACGGGCGCGCCGACCTCTTCCCCTCGGTCAGCGACGGCATCGCTCACGGGTACTCGCTGCAGATCGGTCCTTGGCGGGCGTTCCCTGACGAGCGCGCGGTGGGTTCGCTGCAGACCGCTCGCACCGCGGGCTTGCTCGAGCTGCGCGGGTCCTGTCGGGGAAAAGCAGTCTCCGTCGACGTCCGATTGCGCCGTGTCGATGCCGGGCATGCCGATCTGCTGGTGGTCGATCTGCCGGTCTACGACTGGCGCATCGTCGGCGTCTCGCCTGCCAGCATCTGCCACGTCGTCGACGAGTGCTCGGCGGATGCCGCGCGTCCGTTGCGCTGTGGGTCCTCCTCATTGCTGAGCGGGTGATCCACCGGGATCGCTTCTCGGTGCGACCCCGCAGCGACCCATGCTCAGATCGGCCTCAGTGCTTCTCGCCCAGCTCCGCACAACTGGTGGCGTCAACCCGACGCAAGAGAAAGCGGCTGAGCTGGGCGTCGACGTGGCTGGGCTGCCGCGGAGCAAAGGGCAACCCCGAGAGCACGCGCTCTTCCGTGCGAATCTGCAGGCCGCCGGTGGCGCCGTCGTCGTCGAGGGTGCCGACCAATACCGTGTGTCCGGAGGCGACGACCTGGATGACTTGCAAGCCGAGGGGCGATTGCAGCTCGACCCGCAGACCCGGTTCGCCGTCGCCGTCGTCGTCGCGGACGCGCGGATCGTTGGCGTCTTCGGGGAGCGCGCCCTGGCCGCGGTAGCCGAGCTGACCGACGCCCATGTCCCCCTGCCAATGACCACCCGCGGGCACGAAGGTGAAGCGCGCTGGTGCCATCGCATGAATCGACGACGCCGGCATCCGCGTCGAGAAGCCCGGCCCCTCGGTGCTCATGGCGCAAGCGGTGGCGACCACCAGCCCGTCGTCGTCGACGACAGCATGGCTCAGGGTGGTGGTGGTGGAGCGCTGCGGCCCCAGCAGGGGCACATCGGTGAGCGCCACGACCTGCACTTCGAGACGATAGGTGCCAGCCGGGACCCCCACCGCCGTCGTCGACGGGATCGCGTTCGCCAAGCCGGGAGGCGACGCTGCCAGAACCAAAACGAGCGCGAGCACAGCAGCCTCCGGCAGCGTCTCGAAGGGTCGGGACCGCAGACGCACCGGCGTCTGGAACGGCCCCCAGCGCTCAGCGCAGCAAAGCCCAAGCCACGACCCGCAGCGGCAGCGACGTCGACGGCCTGTGCCGCCACGGGTCGAGGTTCCCGGCCCAAGACACGTCTTGGTGGGGAGACGCGCCCCACCTCGCCGGCCGAGCCCAAGGTGCTCGCCACCGCTGCCTGGCTGCACTACTTCGGCTGCGTGGCGCGTCGAACTTTGTTGCCGGGCGCACGGCCCTTCGCCGGCATTCCCGAAACCCTCGAGCTCACCCTCGGGCTCGACGACGCCGACGACGACGACGCCCTCAGGGCCCGCATCGCCCAGCTCTTGCGCGTGCCCAAAGACGCCGTCCCCCAAGCCCGCATCGCCCGCCGGGTCATCGATGCCCGCAAAGGGAAGGTGCGCTTCAACGTCGTCGTCGCCACCACGCCACCACCGCGCAAGGAGGAGCTCGGGCTGCCGCTGCCCCGCGAGGTGAAGCTGCCCGCCCGCGTCGTCGTCGTCGGCGAGGGTCCCTGTGGCTTGTTCTGCGCCTACGAGCTCGCCCGCCTTGGCATCGCTTCGGTCGTGGTCGATCGCGGCAAGACCGTCGACCCGCGCCGTCTCGATCTGCGCAGCCTCAACCGGCCACACCTCGGCGCCGTCGACGACGACAGCAACTACTGCTTCGGCGAAGGCGGCGCGGGCACCTACTCCGACGGCAAGCTCTACACCCGGGCAACCAAACGCGGCGACGTGCGCGACGTGCTCGAGACGCTCGCGCGACACGACGCTCCTCTCGACATCCTCACCGACGCGCGGCCCCACATCGGCAGCAACCTCTTGCCCAAGGTGATCACAGCCTTGCGCCAACGGCTCGAGGCCTGCGGGGTGCGCTTCGTCTTTGGCGAGCGCGTGACCGGCCTGCTGACGACGACGACGACGGCGCGGGGGCCTCAGGTGCGCGGCGTGAAGCTGCGCAGCGGTGGCGAGATCGAAGGCGACGCCGTCGTCTTGGCCACCGGCCACTCGGCGCGCGATGTCTATGGCTTCTTGCTCGATGCCGGCGTGCAGCTGCAGGCCAAGCCCTTTGCCCTCGGGGTGCGCATCGAGCATCCCCAGCCGCTCATCAACCGCATCCAGTACGGCGCCTTCGCCGAGCACGTGAAGCTGCCCTCGTCGCCCTATCGCGTGGCCACCACCAACGACGACGGCGGCGTCTTCTCTTTCTGCATGTGCCCCGGTGGCTTCATCGTGCCGGCGTCCACCGATCAGCACGGCCTCGTCGTCAACGGCATGAGCCTCAAGCGGCGCGACAGCCCCTTCGCAAACTCGGGGCTGGTGTGCTCCATCTCCGTCGACGACGGCGCTCGGGCGGGTTTCACGGGCCCGCTGGGGCTGCTGCGATTGCAGGAGAAGATCGAGGCCGCGTGCAAAGTCGCCGGCGGCGGCACCTTGCGCGCGCCGGCGACTCGAGCCACGGACTTCGTTCGGCAGCGCCCATCGTCGACGACGCCGACGACGTCGTACCAGCCGGGCTTGTTCCCCACCGATGTGGGAGCGGTGCTCGATGCCGTGGGCCTGCCTCTGGCCGCGCGCCTGCGCTCAGCGTTGTTGCTCTTCGATCACCAACTCAAGGGCTACCTCTCGGAGGAGGCAGTGCTGGTCGGCGTCGAAAGCCGGACCAGCGCACCGGTGCGCATTCCCCGCGACGACACCACGCTGCTGAACCCAGATGTGCTCGGCCTCTTTCCCGCTGGCGAAGGCGGTGGTTTCGCTGGGGGCATCGTCTCGGCGGCCCTGGATGGGATGAAGGTCGCCCGCGCGGTGCAGCGCTTCGTAGGCGCGGCACCGATTCATCCGTGATACCGGAGAGACGGCGCCTGCATGCGGCGTTGCCTGTGCTCGGTTGTCCGTTATAGTGGACGGATGCGCAGTGTTTGGGCGATCTCCTTGCTCTTGGTGCTCCCCTTTTCTTCCCAGACAGCGGCTGCCGCGGTCCAGGCCGGGCTGACGGTCCCGACGATCGTCGAGATCGTGGCGGGCGATGAGGATCTGATCGCCTCCCCGGCAACCGACCCTGAGCTGGTGGCCTTTGCTCAAACCCGAGGGCGCCAACTCGGCGCCGGCACCAACCTCTGCCTGAACGGCCACGCGTTGAAGCTGCAGCTCGAGACCTCTGCTCTCTTCGGCGACGACGGCGTCGACAAGCAGATCGCACGCCTGCAACTCGACGCTTCTTTCTGAGTTGGGGTGCTCATGCGCGCTGTGCTCTTTTCGCTGGCGGGCTGTTTGAGCTGGCTCAGCTGCAGCAGCGGCACCAGCACGCCCACGCTGCTCAACGTGTCGTTCGATCCGACGCGCGAGCTCTACGACGACGTCAACGCCGCCTTCTCCCAGAAGTGGCAGAGGGAGCACGGGTCCGCCGTCACCCTGAGACAGAGTCATGGCGGGTCCGGGAAACAGGCGCGGGCGGTGCTCGACGGCCTCGAAGCCGACGTCGTCACGCTGGCTCTCTCTCTCGACATCGACGTGCTCGCGACCCAGGCCCAGCTGTTGCCCGTCGATTGGCAGGGGCGCCTGCCCGACCACAGCGCGCCTTTCTCGTCGACCATCGTCTTTTTGGTGCGCGCCGGAAATCCGAAGGCCATCCACGACTGGGGGGATCTGTCCAGAGCCGGCATCGCCGTCATCGCTCCCAATCCCAAGACCTCCGGTGGCGCGCGCCTGGTCACGCTGGCGGCCTGGGATCACGCCCGGCGCAGCGGACCCGCCGTCGACGACGCCGAACGCGATGCCCGGGCTGCGGCCTTCCTCACCCGTCTCTACCGCAACGTGCCCGTGCTCGACACCGGCGCCCGGGCGGCGGCCACGACCTTCGCCGAGCGCGGCATCGGCGACGTGCTGGTCTCTTGGGAGAGCGATGCGCGCCTGCTCTTGGCGCGCCCCGACATCGGCAAGGACCTCGAGTTGGTGATGCCCTCGTCGAGCATCCGCGCCGATCTTCCCGTCGCCGTCATCGACAAGAACGTCGACCTGCACGGCACCCGCGCCATCGCTGAAGCCTACGTCGCTTTCCTCTACTCGCCGGAGGCCCAAGCGATCGCCGCCCGTCATCACTACCGACCAACCAACCCCGAGATCCTCGCGGGCAGTGTTTTTCCCGACGTCGCCCAGCGCTCGGTGGACGAGATCGCCGGCAGTTGGCGCGAGGCGCAACAGCGTTTCTTCGACGACGGCGGCGTCTTCGATCAGATCTTTCTCGATGTGGCGAGGGCCTCACGTTGATGGCCAGTCGACGCGCGCCCGGCTTTGCTCTCTCGCTGGGCATCACCCTGGCCGTGACTGGCGCGATGATCGTGGTGCCCTTGCTCGCCTTGATCAGGAGCGCCAGCGCCATCTCCTTCGACGACTTCATCAACTTGACGATGTCGCCGCGGGCGTTGGCCTCGTACCGGCTGAGCTTTGGTGCTGCCGCCGTCGCCGCCGTCGTCAATGCGCTCTTTGGTCTGGTGACCGCTTGGGTGTTGGTGCGCTACCGCTTTCCGGGTCGCGCCCTCGTCGATGCCCTGGTCGACCTGCCCTTTGCCTTGCCCACGGCGGTGGCCGGCCTGGCGCTGTGTGCGCTGTACGCAAAGACCGGTCCCCTCGGCGCGCCGCTGGCGCGGGCGGGCCTCGATGTCGCCTTCACTCCCATCGGCGTCGTCGTCGCGTTGACCTTCATCGGCTTGCCCTTCGTCGTGCGCACCTTGCAGCCCGTGCTGGAGCAGCTCGACGTCGGCGTCGAAGAAGCGGCGGCCCTGCTGGGGGCTTCACGCCGGCAGATCTTCGCGCGGGTGGTGCTGCCGGCGCTCTTGCCGGCCTGGCTCACGGGCTTCACCTTGGCGCTGGCGCGGGGCATCGGCGAATACGGTTCCGTCGTGTTCATCGCCGGCAACATGCCCTTGTCGACGGAGGTTACGCCGCTGCTCATCGTCACGCGTCTCGAACAGTACGACGTCGCCGGCGCGACCGCCCTGGCCCTGGTGATGTTGGCGGCGTCCTTTGCCTTGTTGCTCGCCGGCAACCTCTTGCAGCGCTGGGGCGCGCGTCGCTTGGGCATCGCATGAGCAGGCGCACGGCGGAGGACGGGCCAGCAGCGGCGACGACGGAGCCCCGGTGGCTGCGACGGATGCTGATCGGCATCGCCCTGGCTTTCCTGGGGATCTTTCTGCTCGTGCCCTTGGGCGCTGTCTTCGTTTTCGCCTTCCGCGCCGGCGTCGGTGCCTGGTTTGCGGCCCTGCTTCAGCCCGACACCGTGCATGCGATCCAGCTCACCCTCTTCGTTGCCGTCGTCGTCATCCCCGTCAACGTCGTCTTTGGCGTGGCTGCGGCCTGGCTGCTGGCGCGCTTTTCTTTTCCCGGCAAAGGCCTGTTGCTCAGCGTCGTCGACCTGCCTTTCAGCGTGTCGCCCATCGTCGCTGGGCTCTTGTTCGTGCTCTTGTTTGGTCGCGGTGGCGTCTTTGGTGCGCTGCTCGAGGCCCATGGGCTGCGCCTCATCTATGCGGTCCCGGGGATCGTGCTGACGACGTGGTTCGTCACTTTGCCCTTCGTCGCGCGCGAGTTGCTCCCCGTGCTGCAGGCCCAAGGCTGTGCCGAAGAAGAGGCCGCCTACACCCTGGGGGCCGGCGCCTGGCGGACCTTCTTCGTGGTGACCTTGCCCAAGGTGCGCTGGGCTCTGTGCTACGGCGTCGTGTTGTCCAACGCGCGCGCGCTGGGGGAATTCGGCGCCGTCTCCGTCGTCAGCGGGCACATCCGCGGGGTGACGAGCACCATGCCGTTGCAGGCCGAGATTCTCTACAACCAATACGACTTCGTCGGCTGCTGGTCCGTGGCGTCTGCATTGACGCTCTTCGCCTTGATCACGCTGGTCATCAAAAAGGTCGCCGAGCACCACTGCGAGAGGCCTCGACTGCGGCGCTCCGAGAGGCAGCACCCATGAGCGTCGACGTCGTCGATCTGGAGAAGAGCTATGACACGGCTCCCATCGTGCGCAGGGTGTCGTTTTCGGCGCCGACGGCGGCCATCACCGCGCTGATCGGTCCCTCGGGATCGGGCAAGACGACGCTGCTGCGTTTGATCGCCGGTCTCGAGATCGCCGACAAGGGCCGCATCTTGATCGCCGGTCGAGATGTGACGACGACGACGGTGCAGTGTCGGGGCATTGGTCTGGTTTTTCAGGGTTACGCGCTCTTTCCCCACCTGAGCGTCGAGGACAACATCGCCTTCGGCCTGCGGGTGCGCAAACAGCCGCGGGAGCAGATCGAGGCGCGCGTCACTGAGATGCTGCGGCTGGTGCAGCTCGAGCACCTTCGACGACGACGTCCGGCGGATCTCTCGGGTGGCCAGCGCCAGCGCATCGCCTTTGCCCGCGCGTTGGCCACCGAGCCGGCGGTGCTGCTGCTCGACGAGCCTTTCGGAGCGCTCGACGCCAGGGTGCGGGCCGAGCTGCGAGAGTGGCTCACGCACCTGCACGAGGAGACCCGCACCACGACGCTGCTGGTCACGCACGATCAGGACGAAGCCCTCGAAGTCAGCCAGCACGTCGTCGTGTTGTTGGACGGCGAAGTGGCCCAGATGGGCGCGCCTCAAGAGGTCTACGACGAGCCCGCGACGCCGGCGACGGCATCCTTTCTCGGCGCCAGCCCGCTCAAGGCCCCCAGCGTCGGCGGCCGCGACGCCGTCGCCTTCGTGCGCCCGGCCGATGTGCGCTTGACCCGCGCGCCGCTCGACGACGTCAGCGCTGGACGCTTTGGGACCGTCGAGCGCAGCAAAATCGTCGGAGCCCGGGTGAAGCTGGTGTTGCGCCTGGTGCAGGGCGGCGAGCGCGTCGATGTCGACGTCGGTCGCGACGA
Organism: Myxococcales bacterium; assembly: GCA_023248635.1. Taxonomy (GTDB): domain Bacteria; phylum Myxococcota; class UBA727; order UBA727; family VGSZ01; genus VGSZ01. The sequence continues at coordinate 50,516 of JAHFED010000006.1, read as the reverse complement.
ATTCGAGGCCCTCGGTGCGCGCGCGGGCGACGTCGTCGTCCTGGATGTGCGCAACGCCCGCGTCTTTCTCGGGGACTATGCGATCTGATCTGTCCCGCATCTGCGCGCCAATTCTGCGGCGGCGGACAAGATCGTCTCTGATCACGAGTGTGCTGCACCGGAAGATGGGACCTGTACGACGAGGCACAGGGCGTGAAGGCGTCTCGTCATGCTCCTCTCCACCTTCGCACTGACGCTGGGCGCTCCGCCCGACGCCGGCGCTCCGGTCTTCGATTTTGAGCTCGAGATGGCGCCGCAGGCGGCGGCAATCGATGTGCCGACCGCCTTGCCCTGGGTGCTGCTGGCCGTGGTGGTCATCGTCTTCGGCATCGCCTGGGCGCGCACGAACCCGTCACGCGTCAAACGCCGGCCACCGACGGGCACCGGGACCTCTTCGTTGGGCGAATGAGGTCTCATCCCGCGTCCGCTTGATGTTCGACCGCGTTCCGAGATGGGAAAGATGCGGGATGGTGCGCGTGAAGCGCGCCCGCGGAACGCGGAGTTGGTGGGGGGCCCCGCGTCCGGCTCTGCCGGCGCGGGGGGAGGTCTGCACCAGACCTCCCAGAAGAGCATCCCCGAGGGAGATGAACGAGACCGCTCCGCGGTCGAAGTTCAGCGAGATCGCGGATCAGGGCACGATCCAGATCTGACCGTCCAAGTCGACGACGTAGAGCTCGGAAGGGGCGTCGTCGTCGGGGTCGGCGTCGAAGAAGGCGGCGCTTTCGATGTCGCCCTGGGCCCGGAGGCGGCCGAGCGGCCGGAATTCCGTGGGCGGCGCAAAGGCCCCAGCCACCTGACAGGGGGCCGAGGGATCATCGGGAGCGGGCAAGGTCGCCAGTTGCTCGGCGCCGAAGTTGCCAAAACGATTGCCGCCGCCGACCAGCAAAAGCTGGGGGCCGGCGACGATGACGTCGCTGATGGGGAAATTGCCGAAGTGTCGGGCGTTCAGATCGTTGATGTCGTCGATGTCGAGCAGGGTGAGATTTCGGCCGAGACGACTGGGGACGATGAGGCAGCCATTGAGCGCGGTGGGCACGGCGACGCCGTCGGCGCCGACCACCGCGATCGCTCTGGTTGGCGCGTCGCGGACGTCGACCACGACGACGCCGGGCAAGGAAGCCAACGCGAGATTGGTGTCGACCAAAGAGACCTGGGCACGGAACGCATCGACGGCACTCACGAGGGGGATGCCGGCGACGCTGGCTGTGCTGCGGGAGTCACAGGTGACCGCAAAGGGCTCCTCGGCGATGGTGCAGCGTCGCAAGCCGAGAGTCGTGACTGGATCTTGGGAAAGGATCTCCAGAAACACCAGCTCAAGGCCATCGATGTCGTGGGCGACGGTGCAGGTGGGGCTGGCGCACAGCGCGTCGACGACGACGAATTCCCCGCCGCCGAAAGCCGAGTGTTCGGCATTGAGGACGCGCCGGGTGACGACGGGCCCGCCCGTGAGGAGATCGACGTCATACACCGTGACCACGCCCCCCACCGTCGCGCCCACGCCCAGGGGTCCGGTGCCGGCACTCGAAACCGTTGGCTCTGAGCGGATGGCAAGCTCGCCAGCGCCGAGATCAACGACCAGGCGCAGCTGGCCGGCGTCATCGCGCACCACCAGCTCGCCCGCACCCACGGCGACGCCGCCGCTCTGGCCGCCGATTGAGAGCGAGGCGCGGCTGTCGGGCGCAAGCCCTGCCCCCAGCGACGCCGCTGACCAGAAGGAAACGACCTCGTCACCGAGCATCCAGCTCTCGCCGTCCACACCAGGGATCACGCGGGTCGCAAAGCCGTTGCGCGGCCCCGAGGGCAGCTCGATGTCCCCCGTGCGACCGACCCGCACGACCAAGCCCGAGGGACCCACGCCCGCCACGCGCGGAGCGATCCCGACGTCGGCGGCGAAGGCGGTGAAGAAATCGCCGGCGTCGAACTGCCCCAGGTCATTGCCGTAGAGGGGCAAGGTACGGTTCGCTTCGTTGGTCCAGACCACCTCGAGCACGCGGGCGTTGTTGCTGAAGCTGAGGTTGAACAAGGCCGTTTCGCCGGCGCCGACGACGACGTCGGCCACGGGATCTTCATCCAGGAGGAGAGCCGAGAGCCCGTCGGCGGGGTCGATCGGCCCGATGACCCGTCGATCGCTCAAGGTCAGCGTCGCCCCATCGTCGGCGATGGAGAAGAAGGTGCCGCCGCGCAGGGGGCTGTCGTTGACCAAGGTGGTGCTGACCACGCGGCGGTCCGCTGCTTCGCCGCTGACGTCGAAGACCACGAGGTCGGTGCCGTCCCACACCAGCGTGGCGCCGGGCCCGGCCGCAGACCCCTCCCAGCCGACGCCGACGCTGCGGCGAGGACTGGTGTCTGCACCCTGACCGTCGATGATCAGGGCTTCACAAGATCCGAGATTCGCGCCCCGTCGAACGCGTCCGACACCGTTGGCCAGACCGACGATGATGTCGCCGCCGTCGGACACATGCACCGGTCCGAGGAAGCCATTGCCGCACGAGGCCGCCAGCACGCTCTGCCACGTCGTGCCCGAACGCTCGAAGATCTCCTGATTGGTGACCGCAAACATGCGACCCCGCGTCGTCGACAGGGAAAAGACGGTGTTGAGGCCGGGCGATTCGATGGGCTGCCAATCGAGCTCCCCTCCGCCTTCACCTTCACCCTCGCCCTCCCCCTCGCCTTCACCCTCGGCCGCGGCGGGCAGGAGTGACCAGTCGACACAGCCCAGCGACCCAGCGACGGCGACGAGAGCGGCAGAGAGGACGACGGCGCATTCCTTGGGCATCGCCTCCATGCTGCCCGCAGCGCCCCTGATGCGCCAGGCCCGCCTGCTTGGTCTGCTGCCGGGGCGGGCACTCGGGCGCCTTGGCTTGAGTGGAGCTCGACGCACGGGCATCCTCGGCCCATGCGTTTCCTCGCTTTGGTCCTTGTCGTCTTTGCTGCCTCCGCCGCCCAAGCGCGCACCTCGGCCAGCGTCTACGGGCTGGCGACGTCGTGCACGAGCTGCCACAGCAAGAGCTCGGCTCCGAACACACCGCCCACCATCGACGTTTCGCTCGACAATGTCGGCCCCCTGCTCGAAGGAGGGTCCGCGGTGTTCCGGCTGGTGATGACGTCGAACATCGACGCTGGCGCCAACCGCAAGGCCGCCTTCGCCGCCAGCGTCACCACCAACGCCGGCGTCTTCGTCGGCGGCAACGGCTACCAATTCTGCGGCACCGGCGGTGTCGGCGGCTGTCCCAACGCGACCACCACGGCAGTGCGCGATGTGTCGAAGCAGCCCTTCAGCAATGGCAGCTTCACCTGGGTGTTCACGCTGGGGGGGTTGCGGCCGGGCTCCTTCACCTTGGCCGTGGGGGTCAACGACGTCGATGGCAACAACAGCTCGAGCAACGACAAGAACGCGAAGACGACCTTTGCCTTCGCGGTGATCGGTGACCTCGACGGCGACGGCGTGGTCGACACCGAAGACGCGTGCCCCAACGATGCCAACAGCGGTGATGACAGCGACAGCGACGGCGTCGATGACGCTTGCGACAACTGCCTGGGCGTCGACAACTTCGACCAAGCCGACGGAGACAACGACGGCGTCGGCGACAATTGCGACAATTGCCCGGCCGATGCCAACACCAACCAGGCCGACGCAGACAGCGATGACGTCGGCAACCCTTGTGACAACTGCGCCGACACCACCAACGCCAACCAAGACGACGCCGACAGCGATGACATCGGCGACGCCTGCGACAACTGCACCGGGGTGGCGAACGTCGACCAGCAAAACCGCGACGGCGACGTCTTCGGCGATGCCTGCGACAATTGCGATCTCTTGGACAACCCGGCCCAAGCCGACAGCGACGTCGACGGCGCCGGCGACGGCTGCGACAACTGCGCCGCCGCGCCCAACAGTGACCAGGCCAACAACGACGACGATGTCTTCGGCGATGTCTGCGACATCTGCCCCAGCGACACCGACGTCGATCAGCTCGATGAAGACGGTGACGGCATCGGCGACGCTTGCGACAACTGCCGACAGATCGACAACGTCGACCAAGACGACGGCGAAAACGACGACGTCGGCGACGCCTGCGACAACTGCAACGACGCGGTGAACACCAACCAGGCAAACCTCGACGGCGATCTCTTCGGCGACATCTGCGACGACGACGTCGACGACGACGCCCTCACCCAGGCGCAGGAGGCGGCTCTCGGCACCAACCCCCGCGATCCAGACACCGACGACGACGGCCTGCGCGATGGCCTCGATCCCCAGCCCCTGGGGGATTGCGCCGGGGCCAACCTCGGCGCGGCTTGCACCGTGGGCAGCGGTGTGTGCGCAGCGGCCGGCGCCCTGGCGTGCGGCGACGACAACCAAACCGTGGAGTGCGAGGGCACGCCGGGCTCTCCTCTGGCCGCCGACGACGTGACTGCCGACGGCGCCGACGACGATTGCGATGGCCTCACCGACGAAGACGTCGTCGCTGGCGAAGGGGAAGGGGAAGGGGAAGGGGAAGGCGAAGGGGAAGGGGAAGGCGAAGGGGAAGGGGAAGGCGAAGGGGAAGGCGAAGGCGAAGGCGAAGGGGAGGGGGAAGGCGAAGGGGAAGGCGAAGGGGAAGGCGAAGGAGAAGGGGAGGGAGAAACGGAGGGAGAAGGGGAGGGAGAAGGGGAGGGAGAAGGGGAGGGCGACGGTGGCGAGGGCGAAGGCGGTGGCGCGCGCGAACCCACAGCGACGTGCGAGTGCACCAGCACCGCCCTGCCGCACGGGCCCTCGCTGGCGCTGATCGGGGTGCTCGCCGCAGCGCTGTTGGGCGCCGGGCGTCGCCGCGATGGGCATCGTTGAGCCCGCCTGATCGGAGCGAGCCGTGACACGCACCCTGTCCGACGACGTCCATGACCTGGGCGCCATCTTGGGCGACGTGCTCCGCGAACAAGCCGGCTCGGCAGCCTTTTCACTGGTGGAGTCCCTGCGGACGATGTTGGTGGAGCGCCGACGACTCGACGGAAATAAGTTAGCGCCTTCCGACGACGGCGCCGACGTCAAAGCGCGCCTCGCGGCCTTGTCGTCGCTGGAGCTGGAGACCGTGGTGCGGGCCTTCGGCCTCTACTTCAACCTGGTCAACCTCGCCGAAGAGCACGAGCGTGTGCGACGTCGCAAGAAGAGCACCGGCGGGGGTAAGCAAAGCCTGCACGCAGCTCTCGGCGAGCTGAAGGAGCGCGGCCACAGCGCCGACGACATCGAGGAGTTGATTGCGTCGACGCCGCTGCTGTTGACCTTCACGGCCCACCCCACCGAGATGCGTCGGCGCACGGTGCGCGAGCATCTGGCAGCCATCGCCAGCAACCTCGATGAGCTCGACATCGCCACCGACGGCGGCGACGGCGTACGTGAGCGCATCGCTGCGCGGGTCGAGGCCCTCTTTGGCACGGCGGAGCTCCGCGACCGCTCGCCGACGGTGCAAGACGAGGTGAAGGGGGGGCTCGCCTACGTATCGGTGCTGGCAGCGGCTCTGGTCGACGTCGAACAGTCCTTGCGCCGGGCTTTCGCGACGCACTTCGGGCGGCCGCTGCAGGCCGGTCTCCCTCTGGGGCTGCACTCCTGGATGGGCGGTGATCGCGACGGCAATCCCAACGTCACCGCGGAGGTCACGCGCGAGACGCTGCTGGCCCACCAGCGCGAAGCCGATCGCATCTTGAGCACCGAGCTCATCGGCCTCTTCGCCGTTGTCAGCCAACACCAGCTGCGCCTGCCGACGTCGCCGCCCCCGACGTCGACGTCGACGGAACCCTTTCGCCAGCGCATCGAGGCGGCGGTGCGGGCCCTGGATGCAGACCCCAGCTTCGATCCCGGTCCGGCCCTCGAGCAGGTCGCGCAGGAGCTGATGGCGGCGGGCCAGGTCAGAACGGCGACGACGTTGTTGGCGCGGGCCCGCTGTTTGGCGCGCGTGCTCGGGCGGCGACTGGCGCAGCTCGATGTGCGCGAGCATTCCCTTCATCTCGGCCGCGCCGTGGCCGAGCTCTTTCACCACGCCGGTGTCAGCGACTACGCCGACTGCGACGAGGCCGGACGTCGAGCCTTGTTGGAGGGCGAGCTGCGCAGCCGCCGGCCCTTTCTCGGCGTGGGAGAGCTGGGCTCGACGGCCATCGAGCTGGTGGTGGGTCCGTTGCGGGTGCTGCGCGAGCGGGGTCTCGCCGACACCCGCTACATCGTGTCCATGACCGACGACGTCAGCGACCTGCTGGAGGTCCTGATCGTCGCCCGGGAAGCGGGGGCCCGGGTGCTGCCGGTGCCTTTGTTCGAGACCTTGAAAGATCTCGAGCGGGGACCTTTCATCATGGGGTCCCTGCTGCAGAGCCCAGCCTACCGCGCGGCCCTGGGTGCTGCCGACGTGCAGGAGATCATGCTCGGCTACTCCGACAGCAACAAAGACGCGGGCCCCATCGCCGCCTTCTTCGGCCTCTATCGGGCCCAGCAGGAGATCGCAGCGGTCTGCGCCGACGCCGGCGTCCCCTGGCGCTTTTTTCATGGTCGCGGAACGTCCTTGGGTCGCGGGGGAGGACCACTGGCCCGCGCCATTCTCGGCCAACCGCCGGGCACCATCGGGGCCGGCCTACGTCTCACCGAGCAAGGCGAAGCCCTCGCTGACAAATACGGCGACCCCGCCCTCGCCCGGCGCAACCTGGAGCAGGGGCTCTATGGACTGTTGCTGGCGGCCAGCGCGCCGGTCCCCACCGATAACGCCCACGAGCAGGGTTTTCTCAACGCCATGGCCCAGGCGGCAGCGACCAGCCGGGCTGCCTACCGGGAGCTGGTGGCCGACCCCGACTTCATGCGTTTCTTCACGGCGGTCACACCCATCGAGGAGATCGCGCGTCTGAAAGTCGCCTCGCGGCCCGTGCGGCGGCATGGCCAGGCTCCGACGCTCGAGAACCTGCGGGCCATCCCCTGGGTGATGTCGTGGACGCAGAACCGTCTCAACCTGCCGGGCTGGTACGGCGCCGACGCAGCCTTTGATTCGCTCGGTGTGCCGCTGTGTCGGCGCATGCTCGCAGGTTGGCCGGCCTTTCGCTCGCTGCTCGACAACCTGCAGATGAGCCTGGCCAAGAGCGATGAGGGAATCTTCCGCGCCTATCTCTCCCTCGACCAAGAAGGCTCGCCGCTGGCTTTGCGCCTGCTCGAGGCCCGCGCGCGCACGATCCAACAGGTGGAGGCGATCACGGAGGGGCCGCTGCTGGCCCAGGAGCCGCACCTGCTGCGCTCCATCGCGTTGAGAAATCCCTACATCGAGCCCATCCACCGCGCCCAGGTTGAGCTCTTGCAGCGCAGCCGCCAGGGCCAACGCACGGTCGTCGAGGATCGTGCCCTCTTGTCGACCATCCTCGGCATCGCCGCCGGCGTCCGAAACGCGGGTTGAGCTGCTCTCCCTCATCACGTGCTTGGCAGCCCCCGAAGGAGCGGGGGGAGATCCCCGGGCCGAACTCTTGACGCGACGGCGGAGAGACTGTCGACTGCCCTGGTGGCGCGTGTCATCGGCATCGACCTGGGGACGACCAACACGCTCGCGGCTTGGGCCGACGGGCGTGTGCCGCGCATCATCCCCACTGAGCGCGGACACAACCTGGTGCCCTCCGTCGTCGCCATCACCGGGGGGCGCATCGTCGTCGGGCATCCGGCGCGCGAACAACTGCTCATTCATCCCGCCAGCACCATCACCGGCAGCAAGCGACTGCTGGGTCGTCCCTTCGGCAGCCCCATCGTTCAGCGCCTGAAGCGCAAGCTGGCCTGGGAGGTCGTCGAGGGAGCGCAGGGCACTGCAGCAGCCCGCCTGCCCAACGAAGGCGGCAGCGAGGTGCACGAGCTGACCGACATCAGCGCCGTGCTCCTGCAGCAAATCGCGCGCTACGCCGAAGCCCACCTCGGTGGTCCCGTCGACGGCGCCGTCATCTCGGTGCCGGCCTATTATCCCCTGACCCAGCGCGAGGCCGTGCGCACCGCCGCCCGCACCGCGGGGCTCGACGTGTGGCGTTTGGTCAACGAGCCGACGGCAGCGGCGCTGGCCTACGGCATCGGTCGCAGCGTCAACCAGAAGCTGCTGGTCTTCGACCTCGGCGGCGGCACCTTCGACGTCTCGGTGCTCAAGGTGCACAGCGGAACTTTTCAAGTGCTGGCGACGGGCGGTGACGGCGCTCTCGGCGGCGTCGACTTCGACATCCGCCTTTGCGATCATCTCTTGGACCGCTTCGAGCAGGAAAACGGCATCAGCGTCAGAGACGACCCCGTCGTCGTGCAGCGGGTGCTCTTCGCGGCCGAAACCGCGAAGCAGGATCTGTCGCTGTTGCAGCACACCGAGGTGCGTTTGCCTTTCGTGAGGGAGAAGCGCGGACGGCCCATCGATCTCGCCCTTCATGTCAGCCGCATGCAGCTGGTGAAGCTCACCGAAGATTTGATCGAGCGGGCCTCTCGCGCCGTCGACAGCGTGTTGGAACAAGCGGGGCTGAGCTACCGCGACATCGACGAAGTACTGCTGGCCGGGGGGCAGACGCGCATGCCTGCCATCCACCAGCGCCTCGAGCGACAGTTCGGGCGTCCGCCTCGACGAGGTGTGAACCCCGACGAGGTGGTGGCCCAGGGTGCGGCGCTCTTGGCCCGCTCGCTCTCGACCAGCTCGGTACAGCTCTACGACGTGCTCAGCCTGCCCGTGGGCATCGTCGCGGTGGACAAGCTCGGGGCGCTGCGCGTGCAAACCGTGCTGCCCCGCAATGCCCAACTGCCGATCGAAGTCACCATCGACGTCGTCACCGGGCCGTCCCGCCGCGTCGATCTCTACCAGCTGCCGTCGACGGACGAGACCGATCCGGCCCTCTGCGAGCCCCTGGGCGGGGTCTTGTTGGTCGATCGCAAGCCGGGCGATCCGGTCAGGCTCACCCTGCGCATCGACGCCGACGCACGCCTCCAGGTCAGAGATGGCTCACGAGTGCTGGAGCTGCGGGCGGGCCGTGTCGTCGACGACGGCGGCCTCCTGAAGAGCCCGAAGACCGATCCCCGCGCCCCGGTCGCGACAGCGGGGCTGCTCGGCCGCCTCTTTCGTCGCTGATCGCTCGACCCAGCAAGCTTGCTTCCTCGCCACCGCAGCGCAGCGGAAACTGGCCGCCCGCGAGCGAAGCGCAGCGCCACACAACCTGGCTCCCTCGCGAGCGAAGCGCAGCGGAAACCGGCCGCCCGCGAGCGAAGCGCAGCGCCACACAACCTGGCTCCCTCGCGAGCGAAGCGCAGCGGAAACCGGCCGCCCGCGAGCGAAGCGCAGCGCCACACAACCTGGCTCCCTCGCGAGCGAAGCGCAGCGGAAACCGGCCGCCCGCGAGCGAAGCGCCACATGGCTTCCTCGCGAGCGAAGCGCAGCGGAAACCGGCCGCCGGCAGGGCAAAGGACATCTGGAAGCTGGGGCGTGCAGTCGGCGCAGCCGACAAAACGCCCCAGCTACCAGATCTTGGACTTCACGTGCCCTTTGGACTTCAGGATGATGTCGACGACGGCGCGGTCGAAGAAGTTGGTGCGCTCGTAGAGCTCCGAGGCCACGCGCGCGCGGTAGAGCTCGCGCCCTTCTTCGATTTCGTCGGCGAGGGCGGTGAAGAGCTTGTCGTCGGCGAGGCCGCGCAGGATCTTCTCTTCGTTGTAGAGAGAGATGTCGCTCGCGATGGTCCGCGCGAGGCGGATGGCGCGCTCAGGAGTGTCGATCGGCTGGGCCATGGCGCACTATTTCCCATACCGGGCCACGAAGGCCAGATATCCCTCGGCGAGCTTGGTCTTGTCGACCTTGAGCACCCGCCCGATCGTCATCAGGAAACCGCGCAGGTAGACGCGCGCCGGCAGATTCTCGAAGTCCTGCTCCTCGATGGCGGCGAGATAGGGCTTTCGGATCTTGGTGGCGTCGACCATGGCCTCCAGCGACAGCCCCCGGGCTTCGCGCAGCCTCTTGAGGAGCTGGCCGTTCACCTCGCCCTCGAGTGCAAAGAGTCCCGACGAAGAGGGCGGCGTCGGCAGCGAGGGCAGGTTCGACGTCGACGACGACGGCAGCGCGGTCACCGGTGGGGGCATCACGGCCTGGGGGAGCACCGTGGCGGTGGCCACCAGCGCAGGCACCGGCGGCTCGGGCTGTGCTGATGTTTGTGCCGTTGGCACAGCACCCAGTGCCGAAGTTTGCGCCGTTGGCACGGCACCAATGCGCATCGCAGGATCGGTTTTGGGCGGCGCAAAGGTAATGACGGGCCGTTTATCGTCGATGGGCTTGAGAAAACGCAGGCTGGGCCGAGGCTTCAACGACGCCGTGACGTCGGGGCTGTGCGAGGGCGGCGTCTCGGCAGAAGGCGGCGGCACCCGCTCGGGCGCAGACGGCTGCTCGGGTTCGTCGTGGTCGATGCGGGGGTGGCGCGGGGGGCTGCTCTCTTGGGGCAAGAGCGTGGGAGCAGCACCAAGGCGGGCGTCGTAGGCGCTGCGCTTGCCCGGATCGCTGAGCACAGCCCAGGCGGATTCGATGTCGCTGCGCGCGCTTTCGACGGCGACGGGGTCAAGGAGGAAGTAGCCGCCGATGGTGCGACCTTCGACGAGATCCAACGCGCGCTCGTAGCCCCGCTGCACCTCGGCCTGGCTGGCCTGGGGCGTGAGATCGAGCACCTCGTACCAGGTGGCCCCACCACCGCGCGGCTGATCGGGGATCTCGCTCGGGTCCGCCGTCGTACCTGGCGGTGGCGCCGCGCTCGTCGTCATGCCGCGGCCTCGTTTTCGACGGGTCCGACCAACACCGCCTCGGCCAGTTGGTCGAGGGCCTTTTTGATCGCCGAGTCCGGAGCCACGTTGCGCAGGGGTTGGCGCGCCCGCACCGCCCGGCGCACCGCTTCGTCGTCGGGGAGGATGGCCAACACCTCGAGCTGAATGCCCAGAAAACGTCGGCAGGCGCTCGCCATGTCGTGGGCGACGTGGGCGTCGTCGCCGTTGAGATCGGTGCGCGCCTGGTTGAGCACCAACCTCGGAACGAAGCGGCCCATCTGCAGCCGCAGGTGGCGGCCGGCGTCGGGGTTGCGCTTCTCGATGGCCTTGAGCAGGTCAGCGGGCGTGTGGATGTTGAGCTTGTTGCGCTGGGCGCGGGCTTCGTCGACGAGGTCCTTGATGCCGAAGGCCTTCTCGACGATGGCGAGGCGGCGAAAGAACGCGGCCTTCAAGAAGCGGTAGGCGTTTTCGACAGAGGTCGGCTCGGGCAGCACCACGAGGATGCCGGTGTGCGCGATCAGGAAGAAGTCGAGCGTGTTGAAGCTGGTGCCGGCGCCCAGATCCAAGACGACGACGTCGGCTTCGACGATGCTGAGCTGGCGCAAGAGTCTCAGCTTGGAGGCATGTTGGGGGTTGGCGGCGGCGATGTCGTCGAGTGCGCCCGACACGAAGCGCAGGTTGGCAAAGGGCGTGGCGACGGCGACGTCGGCCAGGGAGAGCCTGCGGTCGACGACGTCGCTCAAGGTCACCAAAGGGGGAGCGATGCCCAAGACCGTGTGCGCGTTGGCCCCCCCCAGGTCCGCGTCGACGAGGAGCACACGCTGTCCTCGCTCGGCCATGGCGAGCGCGAGATGGGTCGAGACCAGCGTCTTGCCGACCCCGCCTTTGCCGCCGCCCACCGCGACGATTCGACCACCCGCCCGAGCCTCGGACATACGCGAAGTCTAGCGGGCAAGTGGTTGTGAGATCACGAAAACAGCCACAGGGGGTGCCTGCGCTGGTGGGCGAAAGGATCACATTCTTCGTTGCGTCGTTCAGGGTCTGGGCGTGCTCGGGCGCCGGTCGTGGTTCGGCGGGTCGAAGAGCGGCAGGCTGGGGTCGCTCGTGACGGTGCTCGACGAGCAGAACCGGCCGGGGCTCTGCCGCGTACTGCTGATGCTGAGTTGCGCATTCGGAGATTGATCCAGTTGTCTGCCGGCTTCTTCGTCCCGTCTCGAAGCGTGTTAGGAATTCGCCATGAAAAAGTCCCTCGTGTACGTCGGCGCCGTCGTCGTTGCAGCCTCGCTGGCCGGCTGCTGTTGCCCGTGCGACCTGCTGCTCGGTGGCCTGGGGAACCTGCCCGGCGCCGTCGTCGCGCGGGAGCACGCCTTTGCGCAGGGCCCGGAGATCGAGCCCCAGCTTGCCTCCACCGTCGAGCTCGCCACCAAACACTGAGCTTCGGCTGCGGCGCAGAGCCGTGATAGGAACCCGCCATGAACAAGCTCGTGCAGCTCGCCGTCGTCGCCGTTGCCCTGTGTTCGCTGGCCGGCTGCCAGCTCTGCTTCTTGGGCTGCGAGGTCTGCGGCCTGTTGGCGACCGGCGGCCGGGCCGCCGCCATCCGTGAAGACAAGGATGCGCCCCTGCCCGAGGTCGCGCCGACCTTCGCTTCCCCTGGCACCGTGCTGGCCGAGCGCGCCGACGTCGGCCTGTCTCACTGATGCGCTGACATCGTGACGTCGGCTCAGATCAGTCCTGGGCCGAGCACTCCAGGCCGCTGATGTCATCGAAGGCGTCTTGCAGGTCGTCGAGCTGGTCGTCGCATTTGCCGCCGAGGTCGGCCTCGAGGAAGTCGTCGCAATCGAGCCAGGAGCGGCAGTTGTCGAGGGCCAGCTCGGCTGCGGCCAGGGTGTGGCAATCGTCTTCTTCGTTGGCGTTGAGGGCCGCCAGGTTGCCTTCGTATTCGGCGACGCAGACGCGGGTGCTGTCGGCCTCGAGCTCGATGTCTTGCTCTTCGCTCAGACACTGGGTGCGCTTGCCGCAGAACTGCTCGGCCGTGGAGCAGGCCCCGCCGACGACGAAGACGACCAAGGCGGCGAGGACGGCGGGATGGTTGGTGCTCATTCTTCGCTCGAGGTGCATTCGTCGCCGTTGATGTCTTGCAGGGCCTCTTGCAGGTCGTCGAATTCGTTGTCGCAGGCCTCGCGGACGGCGTCGCAGCCGTCCTCGCCCCCGGCGAATTCGCTGGCCACGCAGGAGAAGTAGGCGTCGCGGGCGCTGGCGGCGGCCTGGCACTCCTCTTCTTCGTTGGCGCGCAGGGCGGCGGTCTGGCCATCTTGGGAGGCCGTGCAAACCGCGACGTCGTCGTCGGAGTCGCCGGCGTCGTCGATGGCCTGTCCGAAAATTTCGGCGAAGGCGTCGTCGCAGTCGGCGGCGGCTTCGCAGTATCCGCGGGTGGCCGAGCAACCCGCCAGGGTCGTCGCGAGGGCCACGCTGGCCAAGGCGTGAGAGATGCGCATGCTCTGCGCGTAGCCCGCGTGGACCCCGCTGTCGAGGTGCCGACGGCGGCGCGCTTTCGGCCCGCCGGGTCGCTTCGCGCGAATGGCCGAGGCAATATTCACGACAAGGCAGCGACCTTGAGCGACAATCGCTACAGAGGCTTGGCCGCCGACACGGCCCAAACGAGATGGTGCGCTTGTTCGAAACCCGCTGCTGCCTATATTCGTGCCTTGACCGTTCGCCCCCCTGCGAGGAGCTCTTGTGACGTCGAAGAAGAAGGACCGCCCCGATTTCAAGCCGCAGGATCTTCCCGGCGAGCTGCCCATCCTGCCGCTGCGCAACAGCGTGTTCTTCCCCGGCGCGGTCATGCCGCTCACCATTGGGAGGGCCAAGACCATTCGCCTCATCGAAGAGGCCACGCGTGAGAATTCGCTCCTCGGCATCGTGACCCAGCGCGCGCCCGAGATCGACGATCCGACGCCGGAGGACCTCTACGACATCGGCACCGCGGCCCGCATCATCAAGCTCGCGCGCACCGGCAAAGACGGCTTCAACATCGTCGTCGAAGGCATTGCGCGCTTCCGGGTCGATGACTTCACCCAAGAAGAGCCCTTCTTCACGAGCAAGATCACGCCGATGCTCGACGAAGGCAGCGGCGACGTCGAGGTCGAAGCCCTCGCGCACAATCTCAAGAACACGGCCCGCGAAGTCATCGACATGCTGCCGGAGATCCCGGTCATGGCGAAGCAGCTGCTCGAGAGCATCAACGCTCCCGGCCACCTCGCCGACCTCATCACCGCCAACATCGATGCCACCATCGAGGAGAAGCAGGAGATCCTCGAGGCCGTGCACCTCAAGGTGCGCCTCAAGCGCGTGTTGGAATTGCTGTCACGTCAATTCGAGGTGATGAAGCTCTCCAACAAGATTAATTCTCAGGTCAAGGGCGAGATGTCCAAGACCCAGCGCGAGTACTACCTGCGTCAGCAGCTCAAGGCCATCAAGGAAGAGCTCGGCGACAAAGACGACGACGAAAACGGCATCGAGGAGCTCGAGAAGCGCCTGCGCAATGCCCGCCTGCCGGAAGAGGCCGAGAAGGCCATGAACCGCGAGCTCAAGCGCATGAAGAACATGCAGCCGAGCCAGGCAGAGTATACGGTAGCTCGCACGTACCTGGAGTGGATGGCCGATCTGCCGTGGAGCGTGCAGTCCACCGACAACCTCGACCTGAACAACGCCCAGCGCCAGCTCAACGACGACCACTACGGACTCGACAAGATCAAGAAGCGCATCGTCGAGTACCTGGCGGTGCGAAAGCTGAAGGCCGACATGAAGGGCCCGATCTTGTGCTTCGTCGGGCCCCCCGGCGTCGGCAAGACCTCCTTGGGCCGCTCCATCGCCGACTCTTTGGGCCGCAAGTTCCACCGCATTGCACTCGGCGGCGTACGCGACGAGGCCGAGATCCGCGGGCACCGCCGTACCTACATTGGTGCGCTGCCGGGTCGTATCATTCAAGGTCTGAAGAAGGCCGGCACCAACAATCCGGTGTTTCTCTTCGACGAAATCGACAAGCTGGGCCACGACTTCCGCGGCGATCCTTCGAGCGCCCTGCTCGAGGTGCTCGACCCCGAGCAGAACAACACCTTCAGCGATCACTACCTCGACGTGCCTTTCGACTTGAGCCGGGTGCTCTTCATCGCGACGGCGAACCAGCTCGACACCATTCCGGCACCGCTGCGCGACCGCATGGAGATCATCGAGGTGCCCGGTTATACGTTTGAAGAGAAGATGAACATCGCGAAATCTCATCTTTTGCCCAAGCAAATCAAGGAGCACGGCATCACCAAGAACCACATCGAGATTCTCGATGAGACGGTGCTGAAGATCGCGACGAGCTACACCCGCGAAGCCGGCGTGCGAAACCTCGAACGTGAGATTGCCGGCGTCGCCCGCGCCGTCGCCGTCGACGTGGCCAAACATGACCCAAAGACTGGCCCCTTTCCCAAGGTCGTTGTCGACGTCCCACGACTGGGCGTCATCTTGGGCGCGGAGAAATTCTACAATGAATCCGCCGAACGCACCTCGCTGCCGGGCGTGGCGACAGGGCTGGCGTGGACGGCGGCGGGTGGTGACCTGCTCTTCATCGAGGCCACCCGCATGGGCGGCAAGGGTTCGCTCATCCTCACCGGGCAGCTCGGCGACGTGATGAAGGAATCGGCGCAGGCCGCGATGAGCTGGATCCGCAGCAAGGCCGTCGACATCGGTATTGCCAAGACTCTCGAGGAGCACTTCCTCGATCGCAGCGATCTGCACATCCACTTCCCAGCCGGCGCCATCCCCAAAGATGGCCCCTCGGCGGGCGTCACCATCACCACCGCCATCGTCTCGCTGCTCACCGCTCGCAACGTCCGCGCGGACACCGCCATGACGGGGGAGGTGACCCTGCGGGGCCATGTGCTCCCCGTCGGCGGCATCAAAGAGAAGGTGCTCGCCGCCCACCGGGGTGGCATCAAGCGAATTATTATGCCGGTGCGCAACGAGAAGGATCTTCAAGACATTCCGAAGAACGTGCGAGATGAGATGGAATTCATCTTTGCAAAGACCGTCGACGTCGTGCTGGAAAATGCTCTGGAGGGTGGGTTTCAGCTGAAGCTGTCGGCGACGCAACCCCAAGCCGAAGCGTAGACCAAGGATCTTCGCGGTGCTGATGCGCCGCGAAGATCGCGTGTGTTTTGCAGAGAGGAAAGCCCGGCGAACCCGGGCTTTCTTTATCTTGTAAATGGCGTGGCCCGCCGACGCCCGTGCGCTGTGGGCGCGGGTGGGAGGCGGGACACAAGGAGCAGCGCGGGCGGCGGCAGGGGGCGATGGGCTAACCTCGACGCATGCGAATTGCCGTTGTTTTCGCCGTCGTCGCTTCACCTTTCCTTGCTGCTGCCGCTCACGCCCAGGACGCGTCCTGCGACCTCGACGGGCTCGTTGCCAACAGCATCCTGAGCTGCGGCGCCAACAGCGCCGGCGAGTGGCGGGAGGGCGGCGCTGCTTTCACCTGCACCAACAACAGCGCGGTCCTCACCGACGGCAGCGTCGCGCGCCAGACCATCACCAACCTCATCGTCAGCGTTCGCTACGACCTGACCTTCAACGCAAAAAAGACCATCGCCAACCAATCCGCCACCCTCGACGTCGGCATCACCAACGCCGACACCGGCGATCAGAACCTCATCCAGGCCGCCGGCGAACCCAACGATCTGCTCGACAACGGCTCGCGTGTCGTGAGCTTCACCGCCGCCGCCACCAGCGTCGTGGTGTCGTTCACCGAAGACAGCAATCCCGGTGGCGACGAGGCCGACGTCGACGTCATCCTCGACGACATCGGTGTGGTCGCCTCCGACGGGGCGGACTTCGATGGCGATGAGCTCACCGATCGGGAGGAGCTGTGCGTCCTGCTCACCAACCCCAAGAGCGTCGACAGCGACGCCGATGGGCTGCACGACGACATCGAGCTGACCGCCAATTTTGGGGTGGCGAACGCCGGCCCGCCCACCGGGACGACGTCGACGACGGCGACGGATCCCCGCGATCCCGACTCCGACGACGACGGACTGTGTGATGGCAACCGCAGCGTCGTCGGCGTCTGCGTTGCCGGCGAGGACAACAACAACAACGGCACCAACGTCGACGAAGACGCCGAACCCGAGTCCGAGACCAACCCCCTGGTCGCAGACACGGACGACGACGGCGTCAACGACGGCGACGAACGGACCGCCACCACCGACCCCTTCGATCCCGACAGCGACGACGACACCCTGCTCGATGGCCAGGAGCGCACGCGCGGCACCAATCCCAAGGACGCCGATTCCGATAACGACGACCTCGACGACGGACAGGAGGTCGCGCTGCTCACCAATCCGTTGGTCGCAGACAGCGACGGCGACACCCTCGACGACGGCGAGGAGGTGGTGTTTGGCAGCGATCCCCTGCGCCTCGACTCCGACAACGACGCCCTCGACGACGCCCGCGAACAAGAGCTCGAGACCAACCCGCGCTCCCGCGACACCGACAGCGACGGCGCCGACGACGGCGTCGAGATCTCGCTGCTCCTTGATCCCAAGGACGCCGACAGCGACAACGATGGGCTCGAAGATGGCGACGAGATCGACGGCGGCACCGATCCCCTCGACGCAGACACCGACAACGACGGCATCCTCGACGGCGTCGATCCTGAGCCCGGCAACGCCGACTCCGACGGCGACGGCATCACCGATGGCAACGAGACCCGCCTCGGCACCGATCCTTTCGATGCTGACTCCGACGGCGACGACCTCGGCGATGCCGTCGAAGTGCTCAGAGACACCGATCGCGACAACACCTCCGATGCCCTCGAAGAAGATGACGACGACGACGGCATCTTGACCATCGACGAAGGCCAAGACGACGACGACTTCGATGGGCTGCCAAACAGCCGCGATCTGGATTCCGACGGCGACTCCATCTCCGACGAAGCAGAGACCGACGACGACGAAGACGACGACGACGAACCCAACTACCTCGATCTCGACTCTGACGACGACGGCATCGACGACGAGATCGAGGGCGCCGGCGACGACGACGGCGACGGCACCCCCAACTTCCTGGACGACGACGTGGTGGTGGTCGACCTCGATGCCGATGACGACGGCGTGAACGACGACGTCGAGCTGGCCGCTGGCACCGATCCCAACGACGCCGACAGCGACGACGACGGCGTCCCTGACGGCGAGGAATACCGCGACGACGAACCCCGTGACAGCGACGGTGACGACACCATCGATCCCCTCGACGACGACGACGACGACGACGGCATCCCGACCGCCGACGAGAGGGAGGCCACCGATGACCTGGGTTCGGCCGACCCCGACGGCGATGGGGATCCAGCCTGGCGCGACGCCGACAGCGACGGCGACGGCGACGACGACGGCGACGCTGACGGGCTCGGCGACGCCGACAGCGACAACATTCCCGACTTCCTCGACGACGACAGCAACAGCCTGCCCCCCGAGGAGGTCTTGCCCGCAGACGACGAGCCCGAGAGCTGCTTCGGCGCCCAGACGCCTCCGGCGCCGGTGTTGGGCCTCGCCCTGGTGCTGGCCTTGCTCGGGCTGCGTCGTCGCCGCGCTCTGGTGCTGACGACAGTGTTGGCGTTGTCGTCGACGACGGCGAAGGCCGTCGGTGTCGTCGATCCCTCTTGCGTGACCGCCACGACGGACAGCGGCTTCACCTGCGGGGGCGGCGCGGCCGGCAATTCCAACGGGGCTCCTGCGTGGCGCCAAAATGGCGCGACCTTCACCTGCCAGGGGAACAACCTGAACAACAACGCTGCGCTGCTCGACAGCGACGGCGACAGCGTTCGCCAGAACGTCGCTGGGCTCATCGCGGGTGTGACCTACGATTTGCGCTTTCGCGGCTTACAAGTCACGGGCAATGCCCAGGTGGCGATTACGATTTCCGACGCCACCGTCGTCGTCACAGAGCCCCCGCAGAATCTCAGCCCAGGCCTGCCGGCCGTCGGGACCGCCGGCGACGACGGCACGCGCCAGGTGACCTTCGTGCCCTCGGGCTCGAGCATCATCATCGAGATTCTCCGTCCGGCCACCGAAGGCGGCAACAACGCGTCCGTCATCGACGACGTCGTCGTTACCCCCTCCGACAACGGCAACGCCGACCTCGGCAGCGGCGACTTGCTATCGGATCGCGCCGAGCTCTGCACCAACTTTACCGACCCCAAGGACGCTGACACCGACAATGACGGCCTGCGCGACGACGTCGAAGCGGGCTCCAACTACGAGGGGGATCAGCTGCGCGCCAATCCTCTCGACCCCGACACCGACCGGGACGGTCTCTGCGACGGGAACCTCGGCGTCAGCGGCTTGCCCCCGACGGGCGTTGCCGCGCGTACCTGCATCAGCGGCGAAGACAAGAACGCCAGCGGCACCCTGAACCGGGACCTCCTCGAATCGAACCCCGCCGTCGCAGACACCGACAGCGACGGCCTCAACGACCGCATCGAGCAACTCGGGGCCACCAACCCCCTCAGCGAAGACACCGACGGCGACGGACTCTGCGACGGAGCGGACTCGATAAACGGCTGTGCGATCGGCGAAGACCTGAACAAAAACGGCGTCGTCAACAGCGGCGAAACCAACCCCAAGATCGCTGACTCCGACGGCGACGCCCTCAGCGACGGACAAGAGCGCGGCCTCAACGTCGGCACCGACCCCCTCGACACCGACAGCGACAACGACGGCATCCGCGACGACGTCGAAGTGAACCAGGTGGGAGAAAACCGCACCCTGGCCCTCGATCCCGACAGCGACAACGATGGCCTCTGCGATGGCAACGGCGTGGTCGCTGGGGTCTGCGTCAGCGGCGAAGACCTCGACGGCGACGGCAGCCCCGACGACAACGCCAGCTTCCTGCTCAAAGAGACCAGACCCGACGACGCCGACGCAGACCTTGACCAGCTCCTCGATGGGGCCGAACGAGCGCGCGGCACCAACCCCTTCGACAACGACTCCGACAACGACACCATCCTCGACGGGCCCGAAGTCGTCGCCGGCAGCAATCCCTTGAGCACCGACACCGACGGCGACGGCCTCAGCGATCCCCAGGAGGTGGCGGCGGGGTCCAACTCCAACGACACCGACTCTGACAACGACACCCTGCTCGACGGCGCTGATGTCGCCGCCGGTGGCAGCCCGATCTTGGCCGACACCGACAGCGACGGCCTCACCGACCCCCAAGAGGTCGCCGCCGGCACGCCTCTCAACGCCGGTGACGGCGACGGCGACGGCGTCCTCGATCCCGCCGAGCTGGCCGCCGGATCCAACCCCCGCAACGCCGACTCCGACGGCGACGGCCTCAACGATGGTCAGGAGCTCGACCCCCTGGTGGGCACCAGCCCCATCCTCGCCGACACCGACCGCGACGGCCTGCCCGACCCGGTCGAGGTCGACGACGGCAACGTGCTGACCAACCCCCTCGATGCCGACTCGGACAACGACGGGCTGTGCGACGGCAACGCCACCGTCGGCGGCACCTGCGTCGCCGGCGAGGATCGCAACGCCAACGGCACCACCGACGTCGGCGAGACCGACGCCACTGTCGCCGACACCGATCTCGATGGCGTCGTCGACGGCACCGAGCAGCAAAATGGCACCAACCCCCTCGACACCGACTCCGATGACGACACCCTCAACGACGGCCGCGAG
The DNA here is from genome assembly GCA_023248635.1 of Myxococcales bacterium. Lineage (GTDB taxonomy): Bacteria > Myxococcota > UBA727 > UBA727 > VGSZ01 > VGSZ01. The sequence continues at coordinate 30,008 of JAHFED010000006.1, read as the reverse complement.
CGGGACCTCTCGACCAACCCCCTGCTGGCCGACAGCGACGGCGACGGCGTCAACGACGGCGTCGAAGTCAGCGACCTCACCAATCCCAACAACCCAGACACCGACGGCGACGGCATCGACGACGGCGCCGAAGGCCTGCGGGGCACCGATCCTGCGCTCGCGGATACAGACGATGACGGCCTCGACGACGGTGAAGAGGTCGAGCTCGGCACCGATCCCACCAACGAAGACACCGACGGCGACGGCACCGATGACGGCACTGAGGTCGACAACGGCACCGATCCCGGCAGCGTCGATCAAGACGGTGACGGCCTCACCGACGATCTCGAAGACGATCTCGGCACCGATCCCAACGACGACGACAGCGACGGCGACGGCATCGACGACGCCGTCGAGGTCGGCAATGGTGCGGCGGCTCTCGACAGCGACGACGATGACATCATCGACGCCCTCGACGATGACGATGACGAGGACGGCATCCTCACCAGCCTCGAGGGCGACGACGACGACGACGACGACGACCTACCGAACTACCTCGACGACGATTCCGACGGCGACCAGATCGCCGACCTCATCGAAGGCGGCGGCGACACCGACGGCGACGGCACCCCGGACTTCCTCGACGAAGACAGCGACGACGACGGCGACGACGACATCGACGAAGGCCTCGACGACGACGACAACGATCTCATCCCCAACTACCTCGACGCCATCGACAACAACCTGCCGGAAAACGACGACGATGACGGCGATGGCCTCAGCAACGCCGAAGAGGAGCTCTTGGGCACCGACCCGAACGACCCCGACAGCGACAGTGACAGCGTGTCCGACGACGCCGAAGTGCGCGACGTCGACAACCCCCGTGACACCGATGACGACGGCACCATCGACGCCCTCGACGACGACGATGATGACGACGGCTTGTCGACCCTCGACGAAAACGCGGCCGCCGATGCCGCGGGATCGGCGGACCCCGAAGGCGACGGCACCCCCTGTTTCCGAGACCTCGACAGCGACGACGACGGCGTTCCCGATGGCCCCGACGACGGTCTCGAAGACAGCGACGACGACGGCATCGCTGACTTCCTCGACGACGACAGCGACGGCATCGTGGTCGACGACGCGCCACCGCCCGCCAAAAAGCCGCCGGGCTGTGCCTGCGCCAACGACGCTCGCCCCCGGCCCCTGCTGTCGCTGGCCTTGCTGGGAGCGGCCGCCGTGTTTGGTCGACGTCGTTCCGCTGGCATTCGGAGGTGCGCATGAACCGCCTGAGTTGGATCGCTGTTCCTGTGCTGCTGGCGTCGGCGACGGTCTGGGCAGCGCCCGGCGACGATGACCCCGCCTGCGTGAGCGCCACCGTCAACAGCGGCATGAGCTGCCCCGGCTTTACCAGCCTTGGGGCCGAGCAATGGCGCGCCGACGGCGCCTTCTTCTTCTGCAACGACACTCAAAAAGCCGAGCTCGTCGGCGATAACAACAAGATCCGCCAGGCCGTCCCTGGTCTCATCACGGGCGTTCGCTATGAGCTGCGGCTGGTGGGGGTGCGGCGAAATCTCGACGAGCCCGCGACGATCAACATGCGGATCTTCGACGCCGACGGCACCACCGAGCTGGCGAGCCTCGTCCAGGGCCTCCCCAACGCCGGCGAAGGGGCCGATCCCGGCAGCAGGGTTCTGCAATTCACGGCGCCGTCCACCACCGTGGTCGTCGACGTGGTCCGCGTCTTGGGCACGCCCCTGCTCGATGACGTCATCGTGACCCCCAGCGACAGCGGCAATGCCGACGGCGTCGCGGGTGACCCGCTCAAGCTCAGCGATCGCCAGGAACTCTGCAACGGACAAGGCCGCTCGACCAACCCCAAGGTCGCCGACACCGACGCCGACGGCTTGCAGGATGACGACGAGGTCGCCTCGAACTACGAGGGAGCAGAAGGTGCCCCGGCGCGCGCCAACCCCAACAATCCCGACACCGACGGCGACGGCCTCTGCGACGGCAATGCCACGGTCGGAGGCGTGTGCATCGCCGGCGAAGACCGCAACAACTCCGGCACCCTCAACCGCCCCAGCCCCGGCTCCCTGCCCCCCTTCGAGTCCAACCCCACCCTCGCCGACACCGACGGCGACGGACTCAACGATCGCATCGAGCAGCTCGGTGGCACCAACCCCCTCAGCCCTGACACTGACGAGGACCAACTTTGCGACGGCGCCATCTCCCTGCCGGGGCAAGGCTGCGTCGCCGGCGAGGATCTCAACAGCAACGGGGTGGTCGACGGCATCGAGACCAACCCCAACGACGCCGACTCCGACAATGACACCCTCAGCGACGGACAAGAGCTCAACATCAACACCGATCCGCGCGACACCGACACGGACAACGACGGCCTGCGCGACGACATTGAGGTCAACGACGCATCCGGCGTCACCTCCCCCCTCCTGGCGGACTCCGACGGCGACGGCCTTTGTGACGGCAACGTCCCAGTCGGCCCGTGCGTCTCCGGCGAGGATCTCAACCTGAATGGGGTCTTCGACGAGGCCCCCGTTCCCGCCGAGACCATCGAGACCAACGGGGCCAACGCCGACACCGACGGCGACGGGCTCAGCGATGGGCGAGAGCGTACCACGGACCTCACCAATCCCAACAATCCCGACACCGACGGCGACAGCCTCACCGACGGTGAGGAGGTGCTGATCAGGAACAGCAGCCCCTTGCTGCGGGACACCGACGGCGACGGCCTCGACGACGACGACGAGGTGACCCTGCAGGCCGATCCGCGCGACCGGGACTCCGACGACGACGGCCTGGAGGACGGGCTCGATGTCTCGTTGAACGGCAGCCCCGTCAGCAACGACACCGACGGCGACGGCGTGCTGGATGCGATCGAGCGCAACGATGGCACCTTGCTCAACGACGGAGACACCGACAACGACGACCTCAACGACCTCGCCGAGAAGAACGCCGGCAGCAACCCGAAGGTGCAAGACAGCGACGGCGACACCCTTAAAGATGGGCAAGAGGTGGACCTGGGCATCAGCCCCGTCCTCGCCGACACGGACAGAGACGGCCTCCGCGACGACGTCGAAGTGGGTTCTCTCAACCCCGTCACCAGCGCCATCAACCCCGACACCGACGGCGATGGCCTCTGCGACGGCGGCAACAGCGTCACCAACGTGTGCGCGCGCGGCGAAGACCTCAACAACAACGGCGTCACCAACATCGGCGAAACCAGTCCTGCCGACAACGACTCCGACGACGACGACGTCATCGACGGCGTTGAGCGGCAAAACGGCACCAACCCCCTCGACGACGACTCCGACAACGATGGGCTCGATGACGGGCAAGAGGTGCTGCAAGAGACCGATCCCCTCGACAACGACTCCGACAACGACGGCAGCCTCGACGGCACCGAGATCAACAACCAGACCGATCCCAACGACGCCGACTCCGACAACGACGACCTCGACGACGGCGCCGAAGCCGTGCAGGGCACCAACCCCAACAACCCAGACACCGACGACGACGGCCTCAACGACGGCCTCGACCTCGCCAGCGGTGGCAACCCCAAGGTGCAGGACACCGATGGCGACGGACTGCGAGACGACGACGAGCTCGAGGCCGGCACGCCGCTGAACAATGGCGACATCGACAACGACGGCCTGCTCGATCCCGTCGAGCTCGGACTCGCGACCAACCCCCGAGATCCCGACACCGACGACGACGGATTGAACGACGGACGCGAGCGCCAGGCAGCGGTCAACACCAACCCCCTCGCCGCCGACTCCGACGGCGACGGCATCAGCGACTTCGTCGAGGTCGAAGTGGATGGCACCGCCCTGCTCTCCCCCAACGCCGCGGACTCCGATGGCGACGGTCTCTGCGATGGGCCCAGCAGCGTCGTCGACGTGTGCGTCGCCGGCGAAGACCTCAATGCCAACGGGCGCATCGACGCCGGTGAAACCGACGGCACCGACACCGACACCGACAACGACCTGCTCAACGACGGCGCCGAACGCGCGCGCGGCACCAACCCGTTCGTGAAAGACACCGATGGCGACACCTTGAACGACGGCTTCGAGGTCGCCCGCAATCCGCCCCTCAACCCACTGCTGCGCGACAGCGATGGCGACGGTCTCGATGACAACATCGAGCTCGGCCTCGGCTCTGAGCCCAGCGACAGCGACTCCGACGACGACGGCCTCAACGACAAAGCCGACATCGACGCCGGCGGCAGCCCTGTCGACGCAGACACCGACAACGACGGGCTCGAGGATCTCGTCGAGGTCGGGCTCGGCACCGGCCTGAACGACCGCGACTCCGACGACGACGGACTCGAGGACCGCATCGAGACCTTGATCGGCACCTTGCCTCTCGACCCTGACAGCGACAACGACGGCCTCAGCGACGGCGACGAAGCCCTGCGGATCGGCACCGAACCCCTCGACCCTGACACCGACGGCGACGGCCTGCTCGATGGTGTCGACCCCGTGCCCGGCGCCAACGACGGCGACGGCGACGGCCTCGCCGACAGCATCGAGACCCTCCTCGGCACCAATCCAGCGAACCCCGACACCGACAACGACAACCTCCTCGATGGCGCCGACATCGCCGCTGGTGGCGACCCGCTGAAGGCAGACACCGACGGCGACACCCTGGGCGACGCCCTCGAAGTCGAGCTCGAGACCCTCTTGGGGGACCGGGACACCGACAACGACAATCTCGATGACAACGTCGAGATCGCCAGCCTGACCAACCCCCTGGATCCCGACAGCGACGACGACGGACTGAACGACGGCGCCGACGTCGCCGCCGGCGGCAATCCGCTCAAAGCCGACTCTGACAGCGACAACTTGGGGGATGCCGACGAGCTGCGCCTGGGCACCGGCATCGCGAACCCGGACAGCGACAACGACGGCGTGCTCGACGGCATCGAGATCGCGCTGCACCTCGATCCTCTGGAGGAAGACAGCGACGGCGACACTCTCGACGACGGCACCGAGCTCGTGCTCGGTATCGACGCGTCCCGCGCCGATACCGACGGCGACGGCCTCCGCGACGACGTCGAGGTCAACTCGAACATCCTCGACGCCGAAGACGCCGACAGCGATGACGACGGGCTGTGCGATGGCAGCCTCAGCGTGACCGACGTGTGCGTCGGCGGCGAAGACCTCGACAACGACGGCGAGGTCGATGTCGGCGAGACCGATCCCCTGCTCGACGACAGCGACGACGACGGACTCAACGACGGCGACGAGCTGCAAAACGATGCCGATCCCCTCGACCCCGACAGCGATGACGACGGCGTCGGCGACGCCGCCGAGGTGCTGCATGGCACCCTCCCCAACGACCCCGACACCGACGACGATGGCCGCAGCGACGGGCAAGAGGCGGGCAACAACCCCTCCGATCCCCTCGACGCAGACACCGACGGCGATGGCGTCGACGACGGCGCCGAAATCCTGCTGGGCAGCAATCCCCGCACTGCCGATACTGACAACGACGGGTTGAGCGATCGGGAGGAGCGCGACCTCGGCACCAATCCCGTGTCGCGCGACACCGACAACGACGGACTCGACGACGGCGACGAAGTGCTGCTGGGCACCGATCCGCTCGACCGAGACACCGACGACGACGATCTCAGCGATGGCGACGAGACCGAGCGCGGCACCAATCCCCTCGATCCAGACACCGACGGCGACGGCGAAAACGATGGTGCCGAAGTGCGCGCCGGCACCGATCCGGGCATCGTCGACACCGATCACGATGGTCTCGCCGACGTCGTCGAAGTGCGCCTCGGCACCGACCCGGCCAAGGCCGACAGCGACGACGACGGCCTCGATGACCTCGAGGAGATTGATGACGTCGACGATCCCCTCAACAGCGACGACGACGAGCTCATCGACGCCCTCGACGCCGACGACGACGGCGACGGCATCCCCACCAGCGTCGAGACCGATGACGACGAAGACGGCGACGACATCCCCAACCACCTCGATCTCGACACCGATGGCGACGGCCTCACCGACGCCCAAGAAACCGCCGCCGACACCGATGGCGACGCCGCGCCCAACTTCCTCGACCTCGACAGCGACGACGACGGCGACAGCGACGAAGAAGAGGGCGACGGCGACAGCGACGGCGATGAGATCCCCGATTTCCTCGATCCCACCGATGATCGGGTGCCCACCGACGACGACGACGACGATGACGGCCTGAGCAACGACGACGAGAACGCCCTGGGCACCGACCCCGACAATGCCGACAGCGACGGCGATGGGGTCGACGATGCCGAAGAGGTGGGCCGCGACGTCAGCGATGCCCGGGACACCGACGATGACGGCACCATCGACGCCCTCGACGACGACGATGACGACGATGGCTTGGCCACCACCGACGAGAAAGCCGCCGCCGACGCCAGCGGATCCGCCGATCCCGAAGGAGACGGCAGCCCCGCGTGGCGCGACCTGGACAGCGACGACGACGGCGCCCTCGACGGCGACGACGACGGCCTCGGCGACAGCGACGGCGACGGCCTGCCGGACTTCCTCGACAGCGACAGCGACAGCCGCGTCATCGACGACGACGAACCACCGTCCGACGATCCACCCAGCTGCGCCTGCAAGAGCAGTCGGTCGGTCCCCGTCGCCCCCGCTGTGGTGTTGCTCGGGTTGATCGCCATCACGGGACGACGTCGACGGATCAACCTGCGGGCGGCCAATGCCCCGGTGTGTTCAAAAACGTCGTCGACCCCGGTCTCTGCTGTGCACTCCTGCTGACCCTGCTGCTGGTGGCGGTGGCGGTGACCTGAGCGAGGCCTGGGGTCTGCCCTCGACCCACGGATGTGCGTTGTCATCGCTCGATCGGGTTGGCACCTTGGTCGCGTGGATCTCTACCTCATGCGCCACGGGGAAGCCGGCGAAGCCCGCTTCGACGCCGACCGCCCCCTCACCCCCCGCGGACGCTCGCAGGCAGACGCCAGCGCTCTGGGCCTGCGGCGTTTGAACGTTCGGGTGCCGGTCATTCACCACAGCCCCTACCTGCGGGCCCGGCAGACCGCCGAAATCGTCGCTGGCGTCTTCGGATCGAAATTGGTCGTCGACGAAGGCCTCACACCATCGTCGTCGCCCGAGCGTGCCGCCGAAGCGCTGATCGAGCACCGGGAGGGGGCCTTCGTCGTCGCCCACATGCCGATCCTGCCGGCCATCATCGATCTGCTGTGCGGGGCGCGGGTGAGCTTTCCCACCGCCGCCGTCGCCCAGATTGTGGTGCTGGGAGGGACCGGCGTGCTCGGCGGGTTGTGGTCTTGTGAAGTGCTGGAGCGTGTTCGATGAAGCGATGGGCCCTGATCTCTGTGTTGCTGGCGGCGGTGGCGTGTGGTGACGACAAGGCGAAAGAGCCCCTCCTCGTGGGCGGCGAGAAGATCCCGGCCAAGCACGGGAGCCTCGGGGGCGCTGGCGACAAGCCCATCGGACCCGGCATGGGCGCACCCCATGGCAGCCACGGGGGCATGACCCGCAGCCGCATCGCCGGCCTCGAGCCCACCGCCGTGGTCCTCAAGGTCGACGGCCAGACCTTCACCAAGACCGATCTCGACCGCACCATGATCCAGGCTGCTTCGCTGGCGGGGGTGCCCCCGGAAATGCTCGAGGCCGAGATGAAAGAGGCCTTCGAGCAGCCCGCCTACGAGAAGATGCTCGAGCGCGCCCTCCTCGTCAAAGAGGCCAAGGCGCGCAAGCTGTGGCCCAGCGACGACGAAGCCAAAAAGGCCGCCGACGACATGGTGGCCGCACTCCCCAAAGACAAAAAGCTCGAGGACGTGTTGCAGCACCTCGGCACCAACCGAACCGGGTTCGAAGCCGACGTCCGCGTCGACGTCGCCATCGCCAAGCTGCTCAAGAACATCGAAGCCGCCGTCCCTGCTCCCACCCCCGCCGCCATCGACCGGATCTACGACGACAACAAGGCGGTGTTCGTCATCCCCGACACCGCCGAGGCCGCCCAAATCCTGTTCAAGGTCGATCGCGGCGCGAGCGCCGAGGTCTTGGGCACAAAGAAGAAGCAAGCCGAAGCAGCCAAGGCCCTCGTCGCCGGCAAAGACGCTGCCGCCTTCGCCAAGATCGCGCGGGAGCAGAGCGAGGACTCAGCCACCAGCGCCAACGGCGGCGACCTCGGCACCTTCAAGCGGGGCGACGTTTTTCCCGAGCTCGAGGCGCTGGCGTTCACGCTCAAGGCCGGACAAGTCGGCGGACCCGTGCAAACCGACCGCGGCTTCCACGTGGTGCTCGGTGGGGGCGTGACCAAAGGCCGTGCACTGCCGCCCAAAGAGGCGAAGGACATCATCGCCGAACGCGAGAAGGTGAAGGCCTTCATGAAAACGATCGACGACGTCACCGACGGCTTGCGCCAGGCTGCGCTCATCGAACGCGTGGTGGAGCCGCTGGCCTCGCCCCTGGTTGATCCTCAAGACAAGGGCTCCAAAGTGCCGTCCTGGAAAGCCACCGGCAAAAATGCCTTGCCCGGCATGATGAGCCCCCACGGCGGCGGCGGCGGCGCAGCTGGCACCATCCCCAATCACTGAGCCCCGATCTCGCTGAACTTCGACCGCGGAGCGGTCTCGTTCATCGCCGTCGGGGATGCTCTTCTGGGAGGTCTGTTGCAGACCTCCCCCCGCGCCGGCGGAGCCGGACGCGGGGCCCCCCACCAACTCCGCGTTCCGCGGGCGCGCTTCACGCGCATCATCCCGCGTCTTTCCCATCTCGGAACGCGGTCGAACGTCAAGCGGACGCGGGATGAGCCCGAGAGCCCGCAGGGGCGTGTACGCCCGCACCTCAACGTGCTTCTCCTTGAGCCGCTGGCAGTGCTTCCTGCTTAGACGCGTCTGAAGGGAGGGACCCACCGTGCCGATGACGAGAAGTGGAACGCATCAACCGCCCGAACCCAGGGACTTGTCAATATTTTGACGACGATCGCCGCGTGCTTGACGCGGGGCTGACCAGGCCCAGCCGCGGCGGGCAGTCGAAGGGACCGCCGAGGTCCGAGGCGGCGGCGACGACGTCGACCTGGCCTGTCGATGGCAGCCCTCGCGCCGGGCATCGAGGCAGCGATCAGGCGGGCACGCTGACTGCATTTCCCGCCTCCATGACGCTCATCTTCCGCCGCTTCCGCGTGGTTGAAGCCCTGGCCCAGGGAGGAATGGGCGAGATCTTTCTCGTCGACGACGTCGTCAACGGTGGCCGCGCCGTGCTGAAGGTGCGCCGGGCCGACGTCGACCACGGTGCTGCGCGCTTCGAGCACGAGGTCGAAGTGCTGCGCGCCCTCGACCACCCCCTCATCCCCCGCTGGTTGGCCGATGGAGAATGGCAGGGCCGCCGCGCCGTCGCCGTCGCCTACGTCGAGGGATTGCCCTTGGGCCAGGTCATGGCTCGCATCGCCCGTCCTTTTGCTCCCCGGGCCGTCGTCGCCGTCGGCGTCGATGTGCTGCGCGCTCTCGATCACGCCCACCGCTTGGTCACCGACGACGGCGTGCCCCGCGCCCTGGTGCACCGCGATGTCAGCCCCCACAACATCCTCGTCTCCCCGACGGGGCGCGCCCATCTCATCGATTTCGGCATCGCCACCGACGTCGGCTTCGGCGAAGAGACGGCCACTGAAGTGAGCGGCACGCCGGCCTACATGGCCCCCGAACAGGCCAGTGGCCAAGCCATCGACGACCGCGCCGACCAGTTCGCCCTCGGCGTCGTCCTCTGGGAGATGTTGGCCGGCACCGACCTCTTTGGCGGCGAGAGCCTCGAAAGCGTGTGGCGCAAGCTCGGCCGCTGCGTGATCCCGGCGTTGCCGACCCTCCCCGATCTGCCGGGGCCCATGTCGATGGTGGTGATGCGCATGCTTTCGGTGCGCCCCCAAGACCGCTTCTCCTCCTGCGCCGGCGCAGCCGAGGCCCTCAGCGCGAGCCTGGCTCCCAGCGACACTGCCGTCGCCGCCCTCCTCGAAGAGGCCAGCGCCATCGCCGCCGTCGCCGCCCCGGTGGAGTCCACGCGGCCCTGCCGGCTGAGCGGTCGCGGGGCCGTCATCGCCCTGTAGCTCGACTCAGCGGCGCAGCACGTCGGCGCCGCCGAGGTAGGGACGCAGCGCCGCGGGGACGACGACGGCGCCGTCTTCTTGTTGGTGGTTTTCGAGCAGCGCGATCAGGGTGCGACCCACCGCCAACCCCGAGCCGTTCAAGGTCACCAGCGGCAGCGGTTTCAAGGGCTTCTTCGCATCGGTCGACGTCGGCCGATAGCGAATGCCGGCGCGACGGGCCTGGAAGCTGCCACAGGTCGAGCACGAAGAAATCTCGCGGTAGGCGCCCTGGCCTTCGTTCTGGCCGGGCAACCACACCTCCAGGTCGTAGGTCTTTTCAGCCGCAAAGCCCATGTCGCCGGTGCACAGCAGCATCACGCGGTGGGGCAGCTCGAGGGCGCTCATGATGTCGCTGGCGCGGGTCACCATCAGCTCCAGCTCGTCGAGAGCTTGGGCCGGCGTGCAAAAGCGCACCATCTCGACCTTGTCGAATTGGTGTTGGCGGATGAGCCCGCGCGTGTCTCGTCCCGCAGATCCTGCCTCAGCGCGAAAGCAGGGAGAAAAAGCGCAGAAGCGGCGGGGCAGGTCGGCTTCGTCGAGAATTTCGTCGGCGTAGTAGTTGGTGACCGGCACCTCTGAGGTCGGAATCAAGTACAGCGCCGTCGGACCGGCCTCTTTGGGGGGCCCAAAGCTCACGCCGAAGAGGTCGTCGCCGAATTTGGGCAGCTGTCCGGTGCCCAAGAGCGCCTTGGCGCTCACCAAGTAGGGAGGGGCCATTTCGACGTCGCCACGGGCCAGGTGGTGATCGAGCATGAAGGTCGCCAGGGCCCGCTGCAGCCGCGCCCCCTGACCCTGCAAAAACGCAAAGCGGGCGCCAGAGATCTTGGCGGCGCGGGCGGCGTCGAGGATGCCCAAGCCTTCGGCGACGTCGACGTGGTCTTTGGGCACGAAGGGAAACGCGCGCGGGGCGCCCAAGCGACGGACCTCGACGTTGTCATCGGCACCAGCACCGGCGGGCACCTCGGGCAGGGGCGGGTTTGGAATGACCAGCGCCAGCGCGTGCAAGCGTTCGTCGACGTCTTTCGCTTTTTGCTCGAGCTCCTTGATGGAGTCGCCCAGCGCTTTCATTTCCCCGCGCTTTTGCTCGCGCTCCTCAGGCGTGGCCTTCTTCATCTGCTCGTTGAGCTGGTTGCGCCGGGCCTGCTGGGTCTGCGCCGAAGTCAGGGCGACCTTGCGCTCGTGCACCAGCACGACGACGTCGTCGAGGCTGTTGACGTCGCCACGACGCCGCAGCCGCGCGGCAAAGGCATCGGGATCTTGCTCGAGAGCGCGCAGATCGATCATGGCCGCCTCCCTACACCGTCTGCCCCGGCGGATCGACGGCAGTCAGCCCACCGGGACCTTCAGCATTTGGGGGTCGACCTGCGCCTTGAAGGGGGAGGTGACCTCGGTGTCGAAGCTGCCCACCTGGGTCCCGTAGAGCAGGCTCGAGGCGTCGTCGAGCCGCAGGGAGAGCACCTGCGCGAAGCTCCAGAGCAGCTTCACCGCCAGCTGGGGTTCCTTGCGGATGAGCTCGTTGAAGCGACCGCGCTCCATCAAGAGCAGCTTGCCGTGGCTCAACGCCGTCACCGTCGCCGACCGCGGCCGGCTGTTGAACAGGGCCATCTCGCCGAAATGCTCGCCGGGCAGCAGGCTCTTCACCGGGGCGCCGCCGCGCTGGATTTGCATGCGGCCTTCGAGGATGGCGTACAGCGCATCGCTGGCCTCGCCTTCCTTCATCAAGGTTTCGCCCTTTTCGACCTCAATGGCCCGCACCACCGAGAGCACCTTGCACAGCTCGCTCATGTCGAGGTGCCGGAAAATCACCACGTGGCGCAGGGTGTCGATCTTGAGGTTCACCTCGGTGGTGCGACCGCGGTCGCTCCCCTCGGAATCGGAGTCGCCCTCGGCCCGCAACACGATGGTCGAGATGTTGTCGGAGCCACCCCGGCTGTTGGCGACGTCGATGAGTTGGCCCGGCACGCCGTCTTGGTGATCGGCGTCGAGAAAGGTGCCCAGCTCCTCGAGGGAGTCGACGTATTTGCTCAGCCCGTCGCTGCACAGCAGCAAGGTGTCGCCGGGCAGGATGTCAAAGAGCAAGGTGTCGGCGCGGACGTTTTCCTGGATGCCCACCGCGCGCGTGATGACGTTGCTGTAGGGCCCTTTGCGGGCCTGTTCGGGCGTCGCGAGTCCGCGGCGGATGATCTCGTTGACGTAGGTGTGATCTTCGCTGAGCTGGTAGGTGCGGCCACCGCGCCGCAGGTAGAGGCGGCTGTCGCCGACGTGACCCATGATGCCGACGGTCTTGGTGCACAGCACCATCGTTAGCGTGGTGCCCATGCCGGCCTTGCCCTTCTCCGACGTCGCCACGCCGTAGACCTCGCGGGAGGCAAGCTGAATGGCCTCTTCGATGAGCCGGATGAGTCCGTCGCGCGCGGCGCCGGTGTCGTCGAAGCTGGTGATGCGGGCGCGGTTTTCCATCAGCCAGCGCTTCACTGTTCGCGCCGCCGTCTCGGAGGCAACCTCGCCCGAGGCATGACCGCCCATGCCGTCGCAGACCATGTACAGAGAAAGCTCCGGGTCGACGACGATGTAGTCCTCGTTGTGACCGCGCTTGCGACCCACATCCGTCTTGCCGATCGCTGTGACCTTCATGGAGATCCCTGCAAGCCTGCACCGCAGGCGTGGGTGAGCGCCAGTTGACGCCAAGGGGCGCAGGCTGCCACTTGCACGCCGCGAGAAGCAAGGCGGGGCCACCGCTCCTGGCGACGTCGACGACGGGGTGCGCCAAGGGCGTGCTAGCCAGAAAGGGGACCAGCGACGCGGCCCACGAGCTCGCCCACCCGCAGCGCTGCCGACGTCATGATGTCGAGGTTGCCAGCCCATTTCGGCAGCCAGTGTCCCGCGCCTTCGACCTCGAGGAACACCGTGATCCGCGTGCCCTTGATCGCTGGCAGGTCCCGCAGATCGGGCGGGTGAAAGACGGCGTCGTCGAACACCGGAGCCTTCACCAGCCGATAGCCCGGCACGTAGGCGGCGACGTCGTTGACCATGGCCTCGATGCTCTTGGTGAGCGCGCTCTGGTCGGCGACGTCGTCGACGAAGCAGAGCACCGTGTCTCGCATGATCACCGCGGGCTCGGCGGGGTTGAGCACGATGATCGCCTTGCCGCGCCCGGCGCCACCGACCGAGCACAGCGCCTGCGCCGTCGTGTCGGTGAACTCATCGATGTTGGCGCGGGTGCCCGGTCCAGCACTTCTGCTGGCGATGCTGGCCACGATCTCGGCGTAGCGCAGCGTCGACGACGGCACCGCGCGGGCCACGGCGTGCACGATGGGGATGGTGGCCTGGCCGCCGCACGTCACCATGTTCAAGTTCGGCGCCTGCAAGAGCTCGTGACCCAGGTTGACGACGGGGACGCAGTAGGGACCCACGGCGGCCGGCGTCAGATCGACGGCGCGCTTGCCCTGCTCGGCCAAGAGCTTGGCGTGGTGCAGATGGGCCTTGGCCGAGGTGGCATCGAAGACGACGTCGACGTCGGCGAAGCGCGGGTGTTGCAGCAAGCCTTCGATGCCGCGGTGGGTGGTTTCGACACCGAGGGAGCGCGCCCGCTCGAGCCCTTCGCTGTGGGCCTCGATGCCCACCAAGAGCATCGGTTCGAGCACCGCCGACGTGCGCAAAAGCTTCACCACCAGATCGGTGCCGATGTTCCCCGACCCAAGGATCGCAGCCAGCTTCTTCTTCGTCGTCGTCGTCATCTTGATCGCAGCTCTAGCGCAGGGGGAAAGGCCAGGCCAGCAGGTGCCCTTCCGTCGGAGGCGACGACGTGGTTTCCTGCGCCCATGAGCGAGATCGAGCGTCCTGTGCACGTGCTGCTCGTCGAGGACGAGCCCGACCTCAGAAACACGCTGCGCTACAACCTCAAGCGCCATGGCTATGCCGTCACCGACGTCGGCAACGGCAAAGAAGCCCTCGATGCCCTGGCGAGCCTGCGGCAAGAAAACGCCAAAGGCGAGCCCATCGACGTCGTCGTCTCCGACGTCATGATGCCCGTGCTCGATGGCATCGCTCTCGCCCGGACCTTGCGCAGCGATGAAAAGACGCGCGAGCTACCGCTCCTGTTTCTGACGGCGAAGGACGATCCTGCCGATCGCCTCGAGGGCTTCCGCGTCGGCGCCGACGACTACCTGACCAAGCCTTTTGACCTCGAGGAGCTGCTGGCGCGCGTGCAGGTGCAGGCCCGGCGTGCGCTGGTGACGCGCAAAGTGCGCCGCCTCTTGCCCGAAGCACCCGCACCGGGATCGCAGCCGCCGTTGCCGTCGACGCCGCTGCCCGATCTCTACGCCAAGGTGGCGGTGTGGGAGCAGCGCTTTCCCTCGTTGGCCGTGATTCGCCGGGACCAGATCGTGGGCGGATCGCAGCGCACGCTCTCGTTGTTGCGTGAGGTGTTGGTGCGCGCGCCCGGCAAAGATCCGGTGCTCATCGTCGGCGAGACCGGCACCGGCAAGACCGGCGTCGCCGAAGCGCTCTTTCGCCTCGGACCGCGCGCCGACAAGACCTTTCGCGTGGTGAACTGCGCCGAGCTGGCTTCCGCCGATCAAGCGATCACCGCCGGCAAGCTCTTTGGTTTCGGCAAGGGCTCGGGGCTGCAAAACGTCAGCAAAGATGGACAGCCGGGACTGCTCGAAGACGTCGACGGCGGCACCCTCTTTTTCGACGAGATTCACCGCTTGCCCTTGGACGCCCAAGCGATGCTCTTGCTGCCCATCGAGGGGCGGCCCTTTCACCCCGCGGTGGGCAAGGGCAATCCCAAGATCGTCGATGTGAAATTCATCTTTGCCACCAACGTCGACCTCAAAGCCGAAGCCACCGCGGGCCGCTTTCCTTTCGACCTCTACCAGCGCCTGGCCCAGAGCCAGATCAAGGTGCCCGGCCTGGGCGAGAGGCGCGAAGACATCGTGGTGCTGGCCGAGCACTTCCTCGACGAGTGCAAGGCCGACTTCGATCTGCAAAACGCCACCTTCGCGCCCTCGCTGGCCCGCCATCTCGTCGAGCGGGACTATCCCGGCAACATCCGCGAGCTGCGCAACCTCGTGCGCGAGCTGGCCCGCCGCGCGGCCTTCGAGCTCGACACCGTGCTTGCCCTCGAGCACCTGCCCGAAGCCTGGGAACACGGCGCCGATCCCAGCCGCGTCGCCCTCGATGTTCCGGTGGCCACCGAAGCCCCGAGCACCTCCACGCCCCCCAAGCCCCTGCCCCCCGGCACCGACGACGACGGCAACGGCTTTTGGAACGAAGTCGAGATGCAAGAGCTGCGGGCCTTGCGCAAACACCGCTTCCGCATCGCCGAAGCCGAACGCGAGCTCGGTCTGTCGTCGAAGTCGCGCACCCTGACCAACCACCTGCGCGGCCTCTGCTTCAAAGCCTTGGCCCACAGCCTGACCGGCAGCGAAAAACAGGACTTCGACGTCGACGGCGCCGCCCGGCTCGTGGTGGGCCGCAACGATGAAGCCCTGATGGACCGCACCGTCGAGCGCGTGCAGAGCTACCTCGAGATGGTCGAGAAGCACGCCTCCGCGCACACCACCGAACTCTTGTTCAACAACCTGCCCCGCGACTACCGCAAACATGTCGAGCGCGCGATCGAAGCCGCTCGCTCTCGACTCAACCGCTGAGAGACGTCGTCGTCAGCTGGATCCCAACAACCGCTGTCGTCGCTGCGCGGCTTCGGCCCTGCGGCTGGGTTCGCCGCTGCGGCGCGCGCGCCACAAGAGGTTGTGCGGGGTGACCGTGGGGCCGACGAATTCGACGACGTCGACGTCGTAGCCGAGCTCTTCGAGCCTGAGGGTGCGTTCGGCATCGATCAAGGCTTGGGCGAAGCGACGTCCGACCAGGCCTTGGCGCGGGAGCAGCTCGACGAAGCGCTCGCTCGCCTTTTGCCCGGCAATCTCTGCCCCTTCGCTCTTCGCTGGGTGCGCGCCGTAGCAGCAGGGCACGAGCAAGAGATGGCGGGCCGAGGCGCGGGCGGCGGCTTCGATGACGGCGTCGGAGGCCGCACCACAGGCGTGGAGGGCGGCGACGAGATGCGCGTCTTGGGGGAGGGGCGTCGTCTGCACATCGCCCTCGACGACGACGACCTCGTGTCCGACCTGTTCGGCGGCGCGTCGGGCTTGGGCCGCTCGAGCGGGATCGCGTTCAATGATCACCACGCGCCAGGTCGTGGGCAGCACCATCGCCGCCGCCACCAGGCCCAGCGCGCTCTTGCCGGCGCAGGCGTCGACGAAGGTCCCTGCCTTCTTGATCATCAAGCGGCTGATCTGAACCAAGAGCGACTGCAGCTCGACCGCCTTTTGCAGGTCTTCCTTGCGCAAGGCTGCGGCCTCATCGCCGATGAACAGGCGGTGCAGGCAGGCTCCAACGTCGTCGACGGACAGCTCGGTGCCGAAACGCCGGCCGGTTTTGGGGTTCATGCGCCGGCATGGTGGCGCTAGGGTGCGGCGATGCAACGCCTCCAAGGAATGCACGTCGTCGTCGGCGTCGCCGGCTCCATCGCTGCCTACCGGGCCTGCGATGTGGTGCGGGGCCTGCGCGCCCAGGGAGCCTTGGTGCGCGTCGCGCCGACGAAAAATGCGCAGGCGTTCGTCACGCCCCTCTTGTTCGAAGCTTTGAGCGGGCGCCCCTGTTTGCTCACCTCGCTCGATGTCGACCAGGGCCGCATTCCCCATGTGGAAGAGGCCTACCAGGCCGGCGTCGTCGTCGTCTGCCCGGCCTCGGCCGATGTCCTCGCCAAGATGGCTGCGGGCTTCGCCGACGAAGCCATTCTCTCGCTGCTGCTGAGCTTTCGGGGCCCGCTCATCATCGCGCCGGCGATGGAAACCCAGATGTGGGAACACCCAGCCACCCAAACCAACGTCGCCACCCTGCGCGCGCGGGGGGCGGTGTTCATCGGTCCCGTCGTTGGGCCCCTGGCCTCAGGCCGCACCGGCCAAGGACGTCTGGCCGAAGTCGACGACGTCGTCGAAGCCGTGGTCGCTGCCCTCTCTCCCAAGGACTTCAACGGCAAGCGCGTGCTGGTCACCGCGGGTCCCACCGTCGAAGACCTCGATCCGGTGCGCAGCCTCACCAACCGCTCCTCGGGAAAGATGGGCGTGATGGTGGCGCGCGAGCTCGCCCTGCGCGGGGCCCTCGTCGACGTCGTTCACGGTCCGCTCAAGGTGCCCCTGCCCAACACCCCGGGTCTTCGCGGCATCCCGGTGCGCTCGGCCCAAGAGATGGCCGAGGCCGTCTTCGCCGGCGCCGCCGACGTCGACATCGCGATCCTGGCCGCCGCCGTCGCCGACTTCACGCCCCGCACCGTCGCTCCTCAGAAGATCAAGAAGAGCAGTGGACCGCCGGTGGTCGAGCTGGTCCCGACGACGGACATCCTCTTCACTTTGGGCCAATCTCAGCGCTCACTCGTCCTGGTGGGCTTCGCCGCCGAGACCGAAGACGTCGAGAGGCGCGCGCACGACAAGCGCGAACGCAAGGGATGCGCGCTGGTGATCGGCAACGACGTCAGCGCCGCCGGATCGGGCTTCGACGTCGACACCAATCGGGTGTTTCTGGCCCGCGATCCCCTGCGCGGTGCCTCGATGTGGTTGCCCCAGCTGTCCAAAGAAGAAGCCGCCGTCGCAATCGTCGACGAACTGCGCACCCTGCTGCCATGAGAGCGCTGCGCCGTATCGTCGCGGCCCTCGTCGCCCTCGTCGGCGTCGTCGTCGTGGCTCACGTCGTCGCCTTGGTCCTCGCTATCAGCGCTTTCTTCGTCAAGTTGAGCGTCGAGGACGTCGATCATCAGGCCTGGCTCGACGACTTCGACTTGCTCGTGCGCCACACCAGCGCTGTGTACCCCAACCTCGAGTGGGTTCAGGAACACCGGCACCTCGATCTGAAGAAACTGCACGACGAGACCCGCGCAGCCATCAACGACGCACGCATCGACGGAGATGCCGAAGACGCGATCAAAGCCTTCGTCGAGAGTTTTGGCGACGACCACTTCCGCATTGTCCGCCCCAGGTTCTTTCAGGGGGTGGGACGTTGGCTGGAGGGGCGGGACGCCGAGGTCGATGCCGCCCACAAGCCCGTCACCGACCTGGAACGGTGGCGGGTGGATGCGCCATCGCTCATCCGCAAAGACAGCAAGGCCGCCAAAGCCTGTGCGGAGCTCGGGTTTCACGCTGGCGACAGCAGCTTTCGCTTTTCTCTGCCTCCTGGTGCGCGACGCCTCGACGCTGACGGTGTTGCCCTGGACTTCCCGACCGCCGTGGTGGTGACGTCGAGCGGGCTGCGACTGGGCCTGCTTCGCATCCCCGACTTCATGCGGGAATCATACGTCTCCGCCTGCATGCAGGCCTGGGAGTCCTGGCAAAGCGGGTCGACGGGCGATTGCGACGAGAGCTGCCAGCACGACCTGCGCTATGTCGACGTGGAGAGGGCCATCTTGGCGGCCGTGACCGTCCGCATCGAACAGCTCCGCGAGGAGCAGGTCGACATGCTGGTCGTCGATGTCTGTGGCAACGCCGGTGGCCACACCTGGGCAGACACCGTCGCCCAGATGACGACGCCGACGACGCTGCCCTGTGCACGGAAGCGCTTCATCAAGCACCCGCATTGGGAGCACCGCTTTGAAAGGCAACGCCGCTGGCTCACGCGAACCTTGCCGGAATCCCAGGAGTCGACGGCGCAGCTCGACCGCATGGGACGGCTGATCGCCGAAGCCGCAGAACGCTGCGATCGCGCGGCGGTGTGGCGGGGCCGCGACCCGGGCTGCACGCTCTTGGGCGCCACCGCCTTGTCGAGCTGTGACGAGGAGTTCGCCGTCGTGCCGCCGAGCGCTGAAGAGCAGAGCGCGCTGTCTCCGCCCGCGCTTTGGGAAGGCCGTCTCGCCGTCATCGTCGACGGAGGCACCGCTTCGGCGGCGGCCCATTTCTCGGCGCTGCTCCAAGATGCTGGAGCCGCCTCTATCGTCGGCGAACACACAGCGGGGGCCGGCGGCGGCTACAGCGAAGGCGGCGTCCCGGTGGTGCTGCCGCACAGTGGGTGGCAGATCGAGATCCCCGACTTCCTGGAGCTGCGCGCCAACGGCGACAACGAGATGGAAGGCGTGCAACCCGACGTCGTCGTCCCGCGGGAAGAGTTCTCCAAAAAGTTGTGGGAGGCGCTCGCGCACCTGCCGCGTTGAGCGCTCACTGCACCATGAGCGGCGGCGCTCGATCAGGGTTGGTCAGCACCAGATCGCGCACCACCAGGGCGAGGCGGGCGCGGGCGTCGTCGGGATCGGAGAGCAGGCCTTCGATGAGGGCGTAGAGCGCGGTGGCGTCGGCGGGACGATCCTCCGGCGTCGCCCCGGTGGCCTGATCGACCAGCTCTTTGACGTCGAGGGGCACGTCGACGCCGGCGGGCCAGGCCGCGCGTTCATTGTTGGCGTGGGCCGCGAGAATGCGAGCGTCGGGCAGGTTCTGGACGGCGAAGGCCCGTTCTCCTGTCAGCATCTCGAAGAGCAAGAGGCCGGCGGCGTAGACGTCGACGCCGGGGGTCAGCTGCTCCCCACGGGCCTGCTCAGGGGCCAGGTAGCCGGGGGTGCCGATGATCTCGCCTTGGGCCGGCTCCTCGCGCACCGAGAGCAAGGCGGCGCCGAAGTCGACCAGGCGGGTCTGCCCCTTGAGATCCAAGAGCACATTCTTGGGGCTGAGGTCTCGGTGGATGAGGCCCAGGGGTCGGCCGCGGGGATCGACGATGGACTGGGCGGCAGCGAGCCCCGCGAGCAGATCGAGCATGACCACGAGGGCAACTTCGGGGCGCAAGCGCAATTGCTCGGCCCGCGCGGCCACGAGGAGGATCGAGAGGTCTTCGCCTTCGACGTACTCGGTGGCCATCCAGATGCGCCCGGCGGTGACCCCGCGGGTGAGACCTCGCACCACACAAGGGTGATCGACCATGGAGAGCAGCTCGGCCTCGCGCGTGAACGCGTTGACCTGCTTGGGATCGCGCACCGCGAGATCGCGCAGCACCTTGATGACGACGACGTCTTCTTCTTCGAGGGCCAGGGGCGCGTCGCCAGGGAGAGGCCGGTAGCGGGCCCGAAACACGCGCGCACTGCCGGGAACACTGAGCTCGTCGAGCAAGACGAAGGGACCAACGCGCTGGTCGGCTTTCTTGGGGGCGCTGGCGGCGTCAGACTCGCTCACGGAGGCCCCGTCCTATCATGCTCCTCGTCGACGACCACGGTCTGCGGAGCGCCGCCGCGAACGACGACGACGACGGCGCGGCGGTCGGCGGCGATGATCTTGTCGATCTGCAGCAGCTGGTCTGGCGACGACACCGACCGCCCATTGACCGACACCAAGGCGTCGCCGTCGACGAAGCCGCAGGAGCGCAGGAAGTCGTCGGTGGGCCGCTGCCGCAACGCGAGCTGCAGCCGGGGGCCCGCGGGACCAAAGCTCGGCAGCACGGGGAGGTCGACGACGGAGCGCACTGCCGACTGGAAGAGCGCAGCGACGGCGCGAGCCTCGGGCTCCGAGAGCACCGTGAGCTCGCCTTGGTGACGACATTGCACCGCGGTGGGGCCTTGGACGAGGGGACCCAGCCGGGCAGCGGGCAGCAACAAGACGTCGACGGCGCTGCCGACGAGGGGACGCAGCACGCCGGTCACGCCCCGCAGGTCCTCAGCATCGACGCCGCCGCGGGTGCGCAAGTAGCTCGCCATCGCCACCGTCTGCAGGGCGATGGTGTTGGCGGCGGCGGCACCCTCGGCGGTCTGGGGCGGACAGCGCGCGACGGCGGCGGCAAGGTCGGCGCTCGTCGACAAAGCCATGCTCGCCCCACTGCGCCCGCGGGCCGCCTCGACCAAGGCGATGGCCAACAAGCGCTGGGAAACAGCGACCTGGGAGGGCAGCTCGATGGGAGCCGCCATGCACTCTTCGACGACGGCGTTGGTGGTGCGGAGGATCAACGATGCCGCGTCGCCGACGGAGCGTTCGAGGAGGGCGAGATCGACGCCAGGAAACGCCGCCGTGCCCCCCGCGAGCACCAGCTCGAAGCTCGGGGGCGCAGGCGGCGTCGCCTCCAAGCTCAGGGGCAGGCCGACGCCAAAGAAAGCGGCGACGACGACGACGACGCTCACCACCGGTTGATGGTGCGGGGGGGCGTGCCGCGCTTCCACGCGCCCACGTGCTTGCCGGTCTTGCCCGTGCCTTTGCCGGTGACGACGCGGGTGTAGGCCTCGAGCTCTTCTTCGTATTTGAAGAAGGCTGCCGACAACAAGGCGACGGTCTTGTGCTCCTCGGTGATCCAGGGCGGGTTCGCCTTCTGGAAGCGCTCGATCACACCGGTGTCGTAGTTGCCCGACACGAACTCCTCGTAGGCGAGCATCTGGCGCAAGAACATGGTGTTCGTCGTCGTCCCCTTGATGGTGAGCTCGGCGAGGGCGCGGTCGAGGCGCAGCCGGGCGCTCTGGCGATCACGGCCCCAGGCGATGACCTTGGCGATCATGGGGTCGTAGTCGGTGGTGATGGCAAAGCCCGGATACACGCCGGTGTCGGTGCGGACGTTGGGACCACCGGGCGATCGCACGTGGTTGATGCGTCCCGGCACCGGCACGAAGTTGGCGTTGGCGTCTTCGGCGCAGACGCGGGCTTCGATGGCCCAACCGCGGGGGTGGGTGGGCTGCTCTCCCCAGGGAAGCTTCTCGCCGCGGGCCACGCGGATTTGGGCTTCGACAAGATCAAAGCCCGTGATCATCTCGGTCACAGGATGTTCGACCTGCAGCCGGGTGTTCATTTCCATGAAATAGAAATTGCGGTGGGCATCGACCAGCATTTCGACGGTGCCGGCGCCGACGTAGCCGACGGCGCGGGCGGCTTCACAGGCCACCGTTCCCATCTTCTGGCGCATCTCGGAGGTCACAAACGGCGACGGCGCTTCCTCGATCAGCTTCTGGTGGCGGCGCTGCACCGAGCACTCACGCTCGAAGAGGGAATGGACGTTGCCGTGGGTGTCGGCGAAGACTTGGATCTCGATGTGCCGCGGTTTCTCGAGGAATTTCTCAATATAGACAGCGTCGTCGCCGAAGGAATTCTTCGCTTCTGATCGCGCCGATCTCCAGGCCGACGCGAAGTCGGCCGCGCCGTCGATCTTGCGCATGCCTTTGCCGCCGCCGCCGGCCGCCGCCTTCAACATCACGGGAAAGCCGATGGACTTCGAATACTCCAGCGCCTTGGCTTCGTCGGCGACGGGCTCGGTCAAGCCGGGAACCACC
Source organism: Myxococcales bacterium (assembly GCA_023248635.1). Lineage (GTDB taxonomy): Bacteria > Myxococcota > UBA727 > UBA727 > VGSZ01 > VGSZ01. Next base: position 7,621 of record JAHFED010000006.1, on the reverse strand, counting down.
GGGACGCCGGCGGCCTCCATCAGCTTGCGGGCGGTGGTCTTTGGTCCCATGACGTCGACGGCGTGGGGCGGGGGCCCGATGAAGATGCGGCCCGCGTCCATCACGCGCTGGGCGAACTCGGCGTTCTCGCTCAAAAAGCCGTAGCCCGGGTGGATGGCGTCGGCGCCGGAGCGTTTGGCAACGTCGAGCAGCTTCTCCATGCTCAGGTAGCTCTCGCGCGGCGCCGCTTTGCCGATGTGGTAGGCCTCGGTGGCATAGCGGGTGTGCAAGGCATCGCGGTCGACGTCGGAGTAGACGGCGACGGATTGGATGCCCATCTCCCGGCAGCTGCGCATCACCCGGACCGCGATCTCGCCCCGGTTGGCGACCAGCACCTTCTTGATCGGCCCCGTCTTTACGGTCTTGCTGAGGGTCAACGTCGTCGGTGCGTAGGCCATGACGTCGTCGTAGCCTGGGCCTTCGTCGGTGTGCAAGGCCCCTCCCTCGGCAAGGGCCGGTGGAGGTGCCAAGCGGGCGCCGAGGTGTGGCGATGGCGGTGCGTGGACAGAACCCCGAAGCATGGCTGGCGCGGTGGCGGCAGGGCAGCTGCCCGGTGCACGGGCTTGGTTTGATCGAGACCAGTCACGAGCCCCGCGACGTCGACGCCGACGCCGGCTTCGTGCGCACCCAGTGCCCCCACGAAGACTGCCTCTTTGAGGCCTCGCGCTGGCCCGGCAAAGACCGCTGGCACAACCTCTTTGGCTGGCTGGGCGGGCCAGACGACATCCACGCCGCGCTGCTGAAGGCCAACGACGTCGACGCAGAGGGCAAACCGACGCGCTGGGCCCGGCAGGCCCGCACCGCCTACCGGCTCGAAGAAGAAGAAAGCTGATCCCGCTGCGTGCGAACGCCCTCATCGGAAGCACGCGCTTCGCGCGGAGAAGTGGGCGCAGATTTGTTCGAGATGGAACGGTTGCGCGTCAACCGCCTTTGCGGCGCTTGTCGACGTCTTGGAGCAGCTTCTTCAGGTCGGCGTTGGCCGGCTCGAAGAGGCAGGCCGACTGCAGGTTCTTGAAGGCCTGGTCGAGGCGGTTGTTCTGCAGGTCGACGAGGGCCGTGTTGTAGAGCTGCTCGCCTTTCGGCGTCTTCGCCAGCTTCGCGGCTTGCTTTTGCTGCTCTTTCTGCTCCGTCTCGCTGCCCTCAGAGTAGCGCAGCTTCTTGGTTCGCTCGGGACCGTTGATGTCTTTCAGGTACTGAATTCGCTTCGTTTCATCCTTTAGTATTGTATAAGACTCGGTGACCCGTTTATAGACCTTGTTGATCGATGCCTTGAGCTCTTCGTCGCCGATGTGGAAGAACTTGTCGGGGTGAAGCGCCCGCGCCAAGCCGTAGTAGGAGTCGCGGATCTGGGCGCTGGTTGCGTCCTGCCCAATGTTTAAGATCTGGAAGTAATCGAGACCATCAATAGACTGCGCCAAGCCCTTGAGCTGCGGCCAAAACTGTGGATCTGTATAGTCAGACATGAGAAGTCCACCGTCGACAATTGATGGTAAGCAACGGAAATACCAGCATCATCGAGAGCGAACTTCGGCGTCGGCGGTGCGCGCCTGGGCGGCGGCGATGTCGTCTTCGGAGAGGCCGCCCGAGAGGGTGATCGTCGTCGACGATTTGGCGCCAGTCTCTGTGTCTCTGGCGGAGACGTTGACGATGCCGTCGGTGTCGATCTCGAAGGTGACCTCGATCTTGACCTCGCCACGTCGGGCCTGGCGCAGCCCGCCGAACTCGAATTCGCCGAGGAGCTGACACTCCGGAGCCCGACGACTCTCGCCCTGGTAGATGCGGATCTTCACCTTGTCCTGACCATCGCGGGCGGTGACGAAGGTGCGGGTGCGATCGATGGGGATGCTGGTGTTTTTGTCGATGACGGCTTCGGTGAACTCGCCGACGGTGCCCAGGCGCAGGGTCTGGGGCGTGACGTCCAGCAGGTAGGTCGACGTCGACGCATCGAGCAGCGCGTCGGCCTGGATGGCAGCACCCAGGGCCACGACCAGGTCGGGGTCGACGTCGATGTTGGGCTCGCGTTGAAAATAGTGCCGCACCGAGTTGCGCACGATGGGCAAGCGCGTGGGACCGCCCACCAAGATGACGCCGTCGACTTCGGCGGGGGTCATGCGGGCCTGTTGCAGGGCTTCGTCGCAGACCTTGAAGGTGCGCTGCACGAGGTCCATGACCATCTTGTTGAACTCGCCCCGGGTCAGCTCGACGTCGAGGTCGTGGGAGAAGCCCTGCTTGTCGGTGTGCAGCAAGGGGACGTGAATGCGGGTGCGGTCTTTGTCGGCGAGGTCGATCTTCGCGCGTTCGGAGGCCTCTTTGATCTTGGCCAGTGCGTGACGATCTTTGCGCAAATCAATCTTGTTTTCTTCGAGGAAGATCCCGATCAACCAGTTGACGATGCGATCGTCGAAGTCGTCGCCGCCCAAATAGGTGTCGCCGTTGGTGGCCAACACCTCGAAGACGTCTTCGCCGATCTGCAGGATCGAGACGTCGAAGGTGCCGCCGCCGAGGTCGTAGATGACGACCTTTTGGTTGATGTTTTGTCCAAAGCCGTAGGCCAGGGCCGCCGCCGTCGGCTCGTTGAGGATGCGCAACACCTCCAAGCCCGCGATTCGACCAGCATTTTTTGTCTCTTGCCGCTGGTTGTCGTTGAAGAAGGCCGGCACCGTGATCACGGCCTGGGTGACGGGGTGCCCCAAGTGGGCCTCGGCGATGGCCCTCATTTCCTTGAGGATCATGGCTGACACCTCAGGGATGGCATAGGACTTCTCGCGGATCTTGATGCGGACGGCGTTGTTGGCGCCTTCGACGATTTCATATCCGGCGAGAGCCTGGGCTTTTTTCACTTCTTCAGAGAAGAAATACCGACCGATCAGACGCTTTGCGCTGTAAATGGTGTTGCGTGGATTGGTGATGATGTGCTTCTTGGCATCGTTGCCCACCAACACGCCACCGTCGTCGAGGAAGCTGACGACGGAGGCGTGGGTGCGCTCGCCCCACTCGTTGGCGATGACTTTGGGCTGACCGTCTTCGACGATGGCGACGCAGCTGTTGCTGGTGCCAAGGTCGATCCCCATCGCGATCTGCTTCGCTGCCATCTTCGCTCCACGTCGTGGCGGACTCTCTGGGGCTCGTGCCCTGGCTGTCAATTCGCGGGATCCACACCCGCCGCAGCACGCCAACAGCCAGGCGCCGAGCCGCTGTTGCGCTTGGGCGGGCGCTGCAGGGAAGCGATCCGAAGATCCCCGGCGGCACTGGCCTGGTAGTGCCGTGAAATTCTTCAAGAATCGCAGGGCGAGAACTGCAGCCATCGCCGTGGTGTCTGACCGGGCATGCCCACCGGCGCTACCATCCGCGGCGTGTCGCCTCGCTCAGCTCCGCGTGTGGTCGAGGTCCTCGATGTGAAGGGCTCAGCATCTGCGCCCCAAGCCGGGGAAGCCCGCGCTCACGACGGCGTCGAAGAAGGCCTGGCCGCCCGCGCCGCCGCGGGAGACGCCGGCGCCTTTGACGCCCTGGTCACCCTCTTTGGTGGTCGCGTGTTCTCGGTGGCCCTGCGCCTGTTGCGCGACCGGGGCGAAGCCGAAGATCTGACCCAAGAGGTCTTCGTCGCTCTCTACCACCACCTGCCCGACTTTCGCGGCGAGAGCCGTTTGTCGACGTGGATCTACCGCATCACCAAGAACCGCGCGCTCAACCGCCTGAAGTTCTTGAAGCGCCGGCAGCATGGCAACCACGCCGACGTCGACGACCCGGTGGTCTCGCGCGTTGTGCGCGATCCGGACACGGGTGCGGGTGAGGAACGCGATCCTGAGCGCCGGCTGGCGGGCAAGGCGTTGTCGTCGGTGCTGGAGCGCCACCTGCTCGAGCTCCCCGAGGAGCAGCGGGTCCTCGTCATCTTGCGCGACCTCGAAGACCTTTCTTACGAGGAGATCGCCGACGTCACCGGGCTGCCCCTTGGCACCGTGAAGTCGCGCCTGCACCGCGCCCGCGCCGAGCTCGCCAGCCGTTTGGCCCCCCATCTCGAGGAGCTGCAGAGCTCCTGACCCTTCCTCTTTCCAAAGACCCCTGCATGCGATCGCACCTGGAGCTGATCATGACCGACACCACGAAGGGCCTGTCCGCCGACGACGTCCGTGCGCTCTTCTCCGACCATCTCGAGGGGACCCTCGAGCCGGCCTTGCAGCAGCAGGTCGACGACGTCCTGGCCCACGATCCCGCGCTCTGCGCCGAGCGCCGCCGCTTCGAACAGACCGTGAACCTGCTGCGGGCCCTGCCCCACGACGATGCCCCACCGAACCTCGTGGGCCTCGTTCATGCGCGCCTGGCGGCCGAACGCCGCGCGCAGCAGGTGACCCTGACCCCCGGGGCTCCCCGCGCTCGTCGCTTCAGCGTCGAGCTCATGGCCGGCCTGTGCGCCGCCGCCGCCCTGGTGGCCGTCATCGTCGTCGGCGTTCCCGCCCTGCGCGGACACGGTGGTGCGGGGGAAATCTCTGCCCTCGGGCCGGGCGGCCCAATGCTCTCCGCCGGTGCTTCGTCGTCGTCGTCGGTGTTGCTGAGCTGGCGCGCCCCGGACGTCGGCCGCGCAGACGTCGTCGCCGCCGCCGAGCACGCAGGCCTGCGCTTGCAAGCCGATGGCTCCTTCGTCGGCGACCGCGGCGCCGCTGCGCGCTTCCTGGTGGCGCTCAAGACCAAGGCCGCCAGCGCCGGCAGCGACGTGTCGGGCACGGTCCCCGAGGCAGCCGAAAGCGTCGTCGTCGTCGTCGTCCCTTGATCAATTTTCGATCTTCCCGGCACAGGCTGGGCTTGCTGGCAGGACCTTGATCTTCTTCAGGCGGCTGCGGTGGATGACACCCTCCACCCGGTGCGAGGGCAGCGCTACTTCGACGCGAGCCCAGTCCCCTGTTCGGACAGCACGGTCGCGGGGCCGTAGTCGACCTCGACGACCACGGTTGCTCTCGCGTCTGCCTGTTGCATCAGAGGAACTTTGGTCAGGCCTACCTTGGCGCCCGAGACGACGACGCCGTCGGCGCCAGCTTGCAAGAAGCTCTTTGCCAGATAGCCCTGCTTCCTGACGTCGGGGAGCTCCTCTTGGCGGCAAGAAGCTCGCTGTGGATTGGCAGCGCGGCGATGATGGCGCCGTTGGGGTCGACGCGCAGATTCACGGTGGGGTCTTTGGGGTCGACAAGCTCATATCCCCAATCTCGTTGAACTTCGTTCACCGAGGTCGGGGATGTTCTTCCTGGAGGGTCTGCTGCAGACCCTCCCCCACGCCCCCACGCCGGCGGAGTCGGACGGTGGGGCCCCCACCCAACTCCGCTTTGCGCGCGCTCCCCGCGCCTGAGCGAACTTCAACTGGACTTGGGATTAGAGGTGACGCCACTCCCCGCCCGTCCCGACGCAGCCGTCGGCCGGCGGGGGCCATGGTCGAGACGGCGCCTCGGCGACGATCACTGCAACGACGATCAAAAGCGCGGCGTTCATCGTCGTTCGGTAACAGCGTTCATCCCGGCGCCCATCGGCTGGCTGGCGGAGACCCTGTACGAACCACCCGCGTCGCAGTAGCAGCCCACCTCTCGGAAGGGAGGGAATGGCCATGGGCCTCCTCGACTCGATCTTTGGCGACAAGCCGAACCAGAAGAACATCGAAAAGCTCGTCCTCAAGGTGAAGGAGCGCTACGCGCAGCCCGAATACCGGCGGGAAGCGATGGACAAGTTGCTCGCCTGGGGCACGCCCGAGGCCTTCGCCGCGCTGCTCGGCCGCTTCACGGTGGTGGTGCAATCGCCGCACTGGGACGAGGAAGAAAAGCGCTGGCTCGTCGACGAATTGGCCAGCCACGGCGATCCCGCGCGCGCCGCGCTCAAGATCTTCCTGGCCAAAGACGACCACGTCGCCTTCGCCGCCAAGGCCTTGCGCCAACTGTCGCCCTCGGCGGAGGTGTGGATCGACGACCTCATCACGGCGCTGCACGCTCGACCGCCCAGCGATCACCGCACCACCCAGGGCAAGGCCGAGCTGATCAACACCCTCGTCGACGCCGAAGCTCCGCAGTCGGGCGCTCTGGGGGGACCCCGCGGAGCAGGGGCAGCGCCCGGCGAGGACAAAGTCAAAACGGCCCCAAAGGCCGTCGCCGCCATCAAGCCCTACCTCAACGACCACGCCGACGACGTGCAGATGGCCACCCTCGACGGCCTCGATAAGCTCTTCCCCGCCGCCAACGACAACGACAAAGCCGCTGTTTCCGCCGCGCTGCGGGAGATGGTCGTCGACGACGCCAGGTCCGCCCGCGTGTTGCGCCAGGCCGCTGGCGTCATGGCCCACCACAAGCTCACGGTCGATGCGCTCAAACCCCTGGCCCCCGCCGTCGCCGAAGACTTCGTCGTCAAAGATGGCGTGCTCGCGTCGTCCCGATGAGCGAGACAACCACCGACAGCGGGCCCCAGACCGGAGCCCGCGCCGCCGCCGACATCGAGACCCTCGCAATCGAGGTGAAGGAGAAGTCCGCCTTCGCCGACCGCGTCGTCTTCGAGGTGCAAAAGGTCATCGTCGGCCAGCGCGGGATGGTCGAGCGCGTGTTGATCGGGCTGCTCACCGGCGGCCACGTGCTGCTCGAGGGCGTCCCCGGCCTGGCCAAGACCCTGATGTTGACGACGTTGGCGAAGGTGCTGCGCCTACAAGATCACCGCGTGCAATTCACCCCCGATTTGTTGCCTGGTGATTTGACGGGCACCTCGATCTGGGATCCCGAGAAGCGCGAGTTCTTGCCCCGCAAGGGACCGGTGTTCACCAACCTGCTGCTCGCCGACGAAATCAACCGGGCGCCGGCGAAGGTGCAGTCGGCTCTGCTCGAATCGATGCAAGAGCGCCGGGTCACCATTGGACGACAAACCTTCGATCTTCCGCGCCCTTTCTTTGTCATGGCCACGCAGAATCCCGTCGAGCAAGAGGGCACCTATCCCTTGCCTGAGGCCCAGGTCGACCGCTTCTTGATGAAGGTCGTCGTCGGCTTTCCGACCCGGGCCGAAGAGCGGCTGATCATGGACCGCATGACCGAAGGCCCCGCCGATCCCAAAGACGCCGTCGCCGCCGACCTCGTCGCCCCCGATGACCTCGCTGCCGCCGCCGACTGCGTGCGCCGCCTCTACGTCGACGAGAAGGTAAAAAAATACATCGTCGACCTCGTGTTCGCGACCCGCGAGCCCGACAAGGTGCAGGGACCCCTGGGCGCCAAGCTGGCGTCGTTGAAGCCCCTGCTGCGCTCGGGCGCCTCCCCCCGGGCCACCATCGCCCTCAACCTGGCGGCGCGGGCCCACGCCTTCTTGAACCACCGCGCCTTCGTCATCCCCGACGACGTCAAAGCCATCGGGCCTGACGTGCTGCGCCACCGCTTGCCCCTGACCTTCGAAGCCGAAGCCGAAGACATCAAAGCCGACGACGTCGTCCGCCGCATCTTCGAGGGCGTCCAGGTGCCCTAGAGAGCCGATCCGCATAGGCAACGGGGGGATCGACGTCGTCGTCCGGCGGTGATCTACGGAGCCAATGCAATGGCTCCGAACGCCCTCCAGCGAGGAGGCGGCGGCCGCGAAGCGG